>JAJXUI010000009.1 GCA_021782995.1 Pseudomonadota bacterium
GCGCCAGGCAGCGCCCATGCAGAAACGACCGGCGCCGTTGTCCTTCGCCGCCTGTGCAGCCCGCACCACCTCGCTGACATCCAGCATCTTGCGGTTTTCCACGCCGGTGGAATGGAAGGCTGACTGCGGGCAGTAGCCGCAATCCTCGGAGCAGCCGCCGGTCTTGATCGAAATCAGCGTGGAGAGCTGTACCTGGTTGGGATCGAAATGTTCACGGTGCACCTGTTGTGCGCGGAACATCAGGTCATTGAAGGGCAGCTTGAACAGGGTCTCGATTTCTTCCACACTCCAGCGTGCTGTGTCACGGGAGGTTTCTATCTGGGCTGGACGGTAGAGCTTGACAGTCTGGGTTTGCATGTTATGTTAAATATAATAATATAATCAATATGTTAATAATGTCGACGTCAAATTAGGGTGTTAACTCAGCGTCCGCGTAAACATGTCAATTTTAAATCAGATTTTCCTGAATATCTGCCTAATCATTAGGCAGATACTTCCCCCGCAACCTTGCCTGTTGTGCGGTTCAGCTACAACACGCCAAGGCTGGTGCGCAGCCTGTCATGCGACTTTGCCCGCTTATTCGGCAAGTAAATGCCCGGTATGTGCGCTACCCACGCCCCATGGCGAAACATGCGGACGTTGCCAGCAGCAGCCGCCTCACTTCAGCCGCACATGTGCTGCCTACGTTTACTCATTTCCTCTGGACAAACTGATCCTGGCATTGAAATTTCGCGCCCAATTCCAGCTGGCTCGCCCCTTGGCTGAGGCAATGGCCCAGCAAATACAGCGTATGCCGGATTGCCTGGTGGCCATGCCGCTACATCCTCATCGGCTGCGAGTACGCGGCTATAACCAGTCACAGCTGCTGGCCAGGGAGCTAGCCCGGCAACTCAGGCTGCCCCTGTTTTCTTCCGCCTGCATGCGGACACGCAATACCTCCACCCAGTCCACACTGAAATGGAAAGACCGCAACAGAAACCTGCGCGACGCCTTCAGCTGTTCGGCGGCAATTTCGGGCAAGCATGTAGCCATCGTGGATGATGTGATGACTTCCGGCAGTTCGGTCAATGAACTGGCTAAATCATTGCGTGCCGCCGGCGCGACCGAAGTCAGCGTCTGGGTAATCGCACGCACACTGCCGGATGATCGATGACATCAGGCATCCAGCCCTGCATAAGGGCTTGATGATGTTTCACAAATTTGAACTTCTCTAAAGCCTTGCACTATATTGACGATAACAAATTGTATTTTTATGAACTAATGCAGGAAAACCAACTTCCTGCCCGCATGACTGTTTACCCAAACGCCATGAACCTGCCGATACTGGTGGTTCTAGTGCAGGGAACATTCTTTACAGGAGTACGCTTACGATGAACCTTCTCGCACCAGGCATCACGCTTTTGGGCCGTATGAAATATGCTTACAAGTTCGGCATGATCAGCCTGATATTCGTTGCGCCCATTACTGTGCTGATTTATTTCTTCATCACTGAGGTGAACGAAGGCATCGATTTTGCAAGCAAGGAAATTTCGGGGGTGCATTACATCGTTCCCGTTCGCGGCGTGCTTGAATCCATGCAGCAGCATCGTGGATTGGCTGCCGCACTGCTGAATGGCGATGCTTCATTTTCCGAAATGCTTGATGCCAAGGAGAAGCAGCTGACTGTTCTGCTTGCAAAAGTTGATGTCATTGATGCAAGCACAGGCAAGGAACTCAGGGTCAGCGAAAAGTGGTCAGCCATCAAGAGGCGTTGGGAAAGCTTGCGCAGCAAGAACCGCAACATGAGTGCAAATGACAGTACCCGGGAACACACCGAAATCATCCACTCGCTGATGACACTCATCAACGATGCCGCAGACAATTCAAACCTGACACTCGACCCGGATCTCGACAGCTATTATGTCATGGATGCCATCGTCAACAGGCTGCCTGAAATCAGTGAAAGCCTGGGCCAGGTTCGGGCGATTGGTTCCATCATTGCCACAAGGTCAGCCATTACCCCCGAAGAGCGCGCCCGCATGGCAATGCTGCAGGGATCAATTGACAATGCGCTCGACGCCACTATTCACGGACTGAATCTGGCATTCAAGGTCAACCCTAAGCTCGCCAGGGAACTGGGCAGTCGCCCCGCAGAAGCCAAGGCAGCCATTGAAATCTTTTCTTCACTGCTCAAGGATAAATTCATCCATGCAGAAAAAATCCAGATGGATCCGAAACAGTATTTTGCAAATGCCACAAGGGTCATCGACAACGTATATGGCATGCATGATGCCCTGACGCCACAACTGGACACCCTGCTGCTGCAGCGCATCGACAGATTTTCCAGCAAGCGTTTCTGGATACTCACCTTTGTTGCATTGATGCTTCTGCTTGTCGCTTATTTGTATGGTGCATTTTTCCAGTCTGTCACGCGGGTGGTAAACAGCCTGGACAAGGCTACCCAGGCCATGTCCAATGGCAATCTGGCGCTTCGCGCAGAGGTGCTGGGCAATGACGAACTGGCACGTGTTGCCATCAGTTTCAACAGCATGGCGGAAAACCTTTCCGGTATCGTGAGAGATGTCCGCTACGCCGCGAACAGCCTTGCCTCATCATCGGAAGAAGTCTCCGCTACCGCACAATCCCTGTCGCAGGCATCCAGCGAACAGGCGGCTTCGGTGGAACAAACCAGCGCCTCGATCGAACAGATGACGGCCAGCATCAACCAGAATACGGAAAACGCCAAGGTCACGGACAGCATCGCAACGCAGGCATCGAAGCAGGCAATCGAGGGGGGCCAGGCGGTACAGGCTACTGTCAATGCCATGCACCAGATCGCAGACAAGATCGGCATCATTGATGACATCGCCTACCAGACCAACTTGCTGGCATTGAATGCCGCTATCGAAGCCGCCCGCGCCGGCGATCATGGCAAGGGCTTTGCCGTGGTTGCCGCCGAGGTGCGCAAACTGGCGGAACGCAGCCAGGTAGCCGCACAGGAAATTGGCGAAGTCGCCCGGAATAGCGTCGGTCTTGCCCAGAAGGCAGGGCAGTTGCTGACCGAAATGGTGCCGGCCATCAACAATACCTCAGACAGGGTACAGGAAATCAGCGCAGCCAGCGAAGAGCAGTCTGCAGGGGCCGCACAGGTCAATACCGCCATGGGACAGATGAGCCAGATCACCCAGCAAAACGCTTCCAGCTCGGAGGAACTTGCGGCAACTGCGGAAGAAATGAGCAATCATGCCGAACAGCTGCAGCAAATCATGAGTTTCTTCCAGTTCAGCACGATTGCAAATGGCAAACCGAACAGCCCAATCTCCCAAAATCAACGATAGCCCGCACCCATCTCTCCCCGCAAAACTCCCTCATCTGATGTAGCATCATCCATCCGCTCCCAGGCAAACGTGACCGACTTCGCATGCCTGATTTTAATTAAATATAATCAATAAGATATAAAATTTATAAATTTCAGGAATATTTGCCCTGTGTGCCGCGTCTTACAGTCGGATGATTGATTTTCATCTCACGCCTTGCTTCCCTTGGCGTGTATTCCCGGGTAATCCTGGGGATTTTTCATGCCCTTGATGATCGCTCGCACCGTATCAAGGGTATTTTTTTGCCTGCTGATTATGCGTATGGTGGTGTTGGCTACAGGTGTGATATTTACAGCGATTTGAGCTGCTGCTGTACAAAATTGCGCAATTCGTCACTCAAACGGTTGCTGTCGAGCGCGCTCTGGAATGCGGTGCGCGCCTCTTCCTTCCTGTTTTCTGCGCGCAAGGAAATGCCCAGTCCCATCTGCCACACCGCATTTCCCGGATTCAGCTGCACCGCTTTCGTGAACAGGCCTATCGCCTCCTGATGGCGTCCCATCTTTTGCAGCAACGCCGCGTGGAATGACAGATACTCGCCATCCCTGAACGCGAATTGCTGGCTGACCTGCAATGTCTCCAGTGCTGCACCGGATTCCTTCCGCTCAACCTGCAGCCTGGCAAGAAGCAATGCCAGCCGGGTCTGCTGTGCATTCGCAAGCAAACCTTCATGCATCAGTTTTTCTGCATCATCAAGCCGCTGCATTTCGATCAGCATCGACGCCATTGCCAGCCTCGCCGGCTCATGGGACGGGTCCAGCTTGATGGCATTTTCATATCCGATCAGCGCCTCACTCACCAGCCCCTGATGCTGCAACTGCAGCGAACGCCGGTATTCATTCTCAGCCTGCTGCTGCAGGCTGATGCGGGTGGCGTGTTTTTCCACCTGACCATCAGTCGCATTCTGTGCGGCTGCCGCCTCCCGGGGCGCCACCATCTCCGGCCTGCTCACATTATCTTTCTCTGCTGCCCTGTTCCCGACCGCAACATTCAGTTGTGCCTCAAACGGGAAAGGCTTGCCTGTGCGGGCACTGCGGTCGGTCAACAGCACCTGCCATGTACCTGCCGTTTTCCCCACATTAACCTTGAGTTCCAGCATCGAGTCGTTACGGTTCAAGATTTCACGGTCTGCATACTCGACGCCGTGGTTGTCACGCAGTGACACCCTGGCAACCTGATTGAAATGCACACCATAAACAACCAGCTTGCGCGGCAGTCCTGTAGCCGGCATGATCGCCGGGGAGATGGATGAAATTTCCGGAACCGGATCGACCGCCGGGATGCTGCGGGCAGCTGGCGCATTGGCAACAGACACCTGGGCGACCACTGGCTCAGGCAAACTGGAGGCTTTGCCCGGATGCACGGCCGGTACTGAAGTTTCAGCGCGCAAATAAAGCGCTGAATACACCAGCCACACGATGCCGACCAGGAACAGCATGCCGATGGCACCCGTCAGGATCCACAACAGAATTTCCCGCGATGAACGGTAATACACCACCCTGACCGCGGGGTCATCCAGACCGTCCGTCGCCCCCCGTTTTTCAAGATCTTTCAACACCTGATTGATCACACTCATTTCATCACCATCCAACTGATCACCAGCTCCGCCCCCAGCAACAGGGCAAATGCCGACCATAACCATTTATGCCAGTCTGTCCTCGATTCCGGCGTATCGGCTGCTGCCTTGCCGATATGCCGCGATGTCACCTGCTTTCTGCCTTCGCCATACGCCAGCATCATGGCCTTGCTGGCGATAATATTCACCAGCCGAGGGGTGCCGCCTGTCACCCTGTGCAACCGTGCCACGGCGCCGGTACTGAACAGGGTTTCCCCAGTGTACCCGGACACCCCCAGGCGATAACGCAGATAACGGTCCAGCTCATCCCTGTGCAGGCCTTTCAGGTGATACTGGAAACTGATGCGCTGGCGTAACTGTCGAACAGAATTCTGTTTCAATCTTTCATCCAGCTCAGGCTGGCCAAATAGCACCACCTGCATCAATTTGCGCTTTTCGGTTTCAAGGTTGGTCAGCAGGCGCAACACCTCCAGGCTTTCCAGCGGCATGGCCTGCGCTTCATCAAGGCAGACTATCACCCGTTTGCCTTCACGTGCAAATTCCAGCAACACCCTGGTGAGCTGCTTGAGAATTTCATGTTGTTCCTGCTGGGCGTCGACGCTGGCATGGAATTCTTCTGCGAGCGCCAGCAAAAGGCTGCGCGGCTCCAGGTAGGGATTGGGCAGGAAGGCTGTCACAAAACCGTGCTGATTATCTTGCTTCTGGTTTGCATCGGCAAGATTGGCCAGGAATTTCCTGCACAGCATGGTCTTGCCGTTACCCACCTCACCTGTGATCTTGATGAAACCCTCGCCCTGCATGGCGGCCACCATCAGCGTATTCATCGCCTCCTGGTATGCTGAACAGGCAAAATAGAAACTGGTATCCGGCGTCAGGGTAAAGGGCGGTTCGCTCAGGCCGAAATGGGATAGATACATGCTCAACGTGTCAGGGACTGGATACGATCCCGGCTGCGTATCAGGTCATCCGACCAGTCCGTCTCACCCGTGATCACTGTCGGCTTGATCAGGATGACCAGCTCACGCTTCTCATTACGTCTGCTGGACTGGCCGAAAATCAGCTTGGAAAGACCTGGCAATCCCGAATCCTCATCTACAGTTGCCTGGCGCATCAATCCGCCGATTGCCACAATCTGCCCATCGCGCGCACGCACGATGCTATCGGTTTCCGATATCGAGCTTGAAGCCATCGGCAAAGTGTAAGTGCCTGCTGATGCACCTAGATTCAGCACCTTGTTGACCGTCGTCACCTGACCTACGGATGGATGCACATGCAGGATGATTTCATTGTTGGCATCAATACGCGGCGTCACGTCCAGTGCAATGCCCGAAAAGAACGGCTGCAATGTGACTGATGGGGTGGTGGTGGCTGTCGAACCGACTGCAGTTGTTGTGGTGGTGACCCCGGTCACGAAAAACTCGTCAGTGCCGACTTTCAGCACGGCCTTCTGGTTGTTCAGCGTGGAAATCCTCGGGCTGGAAAGCACGTGCACACTGCCCTGTGTTTCCAGGAAATTCATCAATGCTGCAAAATTTCCGGTCTGGAAGGCAAGTCCGAACACACTGCCATTATTCGTCGAAAGGCCACTCAGGTTGGTTCCTGGCACCGAAGTCAGCGCTGACCCCGTCAGTGAGGTTGCTGCCGCACTGGTCTGGCTCAGCGTGGTACCGGCTGCAACCTGGCCGACAGAAGTAAATGCCTTGCCATTTTCATTGTAGGAGAACGAACCCCAGTTCACACCTGTCTGCATCGAATCAGTCAAGGACACCTCGATGATTTTTGCTTCCAGCATGACCTGCCGCTCCAGGGAAACCTGGGATGCCTTCAGGTAGGCCGCCACGTTCTTCAGTTCTTCCGGCATGGCCCTTACCACAATGACACCGGTCATCGGGCTGATCACGACACTGCGGCCCTTGTCCGTGCCGACAATGGCCTGCAATGCCTGCGTCAGCTCTGACCAGAAATTGGTATCGATTTCCGTATTGATCCGGCTGCTGTCCAGCGACTTGCCGGAAGAACCGCCCGACGGGTTCGGCGCAGGCAGGCCACCGCTTGCCGGCACAGGCGAGGCAGTATCCCCTATGGAGCTGGATGAGACACGCAGCGATGATGTTCCCACCCGTTTACCCGTCAGGTAGTTGACCTGGAAAATCCGTGTCTGCATGCTGATGCCCTGCACATATATGCGCGAACCATCCACCTTGTAATCGTAACCATAGGTATTGCGTATGGCTTCCAGCGCCTCAAATACGGTGACATCCTTCAGGCTCATGGAAATGCTGCCAGTCATGTCGGGTGGCACCACGACGCTATAGCGTGTGCCGGATACGATGGCTGCAAATACCTGGCTGGCAGGCGTGTTGTTGACCGACAGATCAAAGCGCGTTTCGCGATTTTGCGCTTCTGCAGCGCCAGCCTGCTGACTCAACGGCGGCAACAAGGCATTGTTTACTGCCTCCTGCTGGCCGGCTTCCTGCTTGCGCGTCATCGCATCAAGCTCTTTCTGAATCGCATCGGCTGTCTGGTTCCTGCTTTTGGTCGTCGAGGAACACGAAACCAGCAAAGTCAGCAAACCCAAAATGAACAAGCGCATTATTCAACCTCCTTTACTCGGTCAGCGTCATGCACATCCCGCTGACCCGCTCCTATCCTGCATTCAGGCTGTTGTGCCTTCCTGTCCTTTTCCTGTTTGATCCTGAGCTCCACCGCAGGGTACAGATACATCACCCTGGTGCCAGCCGCACCCTGCAGTACCACCCTGTCTGCCATAATCTCCACCAGCCGTTCACGTCCGAATTGCGCGCCCAGCAATACCGTTTTGCCATCAATGATGGCTGCACACCGCCTGCTAGAAATCACTACCGACTTCAAGCCCCGTGTATTCGACTGGTATCGGTGCGTATCGTCACGCGCATAACTTCCCGGGCCATAGGCCGGTCGTGTCGGGTCCTGAACCGCGACGGCCCATCCCGGCAAGAAACAGGGCAGGAGCAGCATTGCCACGGCCACGGCAGATTGCATCGCCTTGTTCAGATTTTCAGCCATGTCCTGTCCAGACTTAATGTATACAGTACCAGCGTCAACTCTGATATCGGGTATTTCACCGTTTTCAAATTCATTTTCGACCAGTACATCATCTGGTGCATATTCTCGAGTCGCGTCATGTACTGCTCCAGCTCCGCATAACTTCCACGCAAAGTCAGGCTTACACCATGCCTGAAGATGCGGGGCCTGGCTTCCGCGTTGCCTTCCCGGCTTTCCTGCGCTTCATCCAGACCCGTCACCGGCAAGGATTTCAACTCCACCAGTCTCACACCCGGCAGGTTTTTCAGGATGCCCTGCAAATGTTTCGCCATGTTTTTTGGCTGGACCAGGCGTGAACGGCTGTCATTCAGCAACAGGTTGCCTTCGGCAATTTCCTGCTTGAGGCGGTTGATTTCCAGACGCATGGGCGATCTGGAATCGGGGGAATTATCCTGCATCACCGCATCGATCTGCGTACTGATCTGGTTCAAGGTTTTTTCCTGCTGCACCAGCTGGTCACCCAAGATGCGCTGCTTCAACACGACCGGCTCGATCAACAGGGTGTCGATCAACGAGAAAATGGCAACTGCCAGCGCGGCAAAGATCAGGATGCGTTCGCGCAAGGTCATCGCGTCATATTTTTCCACCAGTTTGGCCATCCAGGGAAATTTCATTCACTTTCCCCTTTTTGCGGATCGGATCGCAGGTCAAACTCCAGGTACGGCACCTCAAGCGCCTTGCCGTTTCCATCTGCAGGATGCCGCATCACCATTGCTGTCAGCATTTTCCCCCGCATCACTTCCTCATGATTCAGGCGGACGATATATTCCGGTACCAGCTGCGGATTCATGGTCGCACCCTGCAACCGCATTTCCGTGGCATCGCCTTCTATTGCAATTCCGGTCAGCCACATGCCTTGCACGATCTGTCTTGCGAATGCCTGCATGTATGCCGAGTAGCCGGATACATTGCCAAGCGCCCCGCTTTTCAGCGCCTGTATGATTTCCCGCTGCGCAGCGGCCTCATCACTGACATTCTTCAGTTCCTGCTCAAGCGTGAGGCCGCCGCGCATGCGGGAAAATTCGGCCATGATGGCCAGCAGTTTTTTCTGGTTTTCATTGATTTGCCTGCGACCATCCTCCAGCATTACGCCCATTTTGCTGGTCTGGTATTGCACCATGCCGTAATAGGCGAATGCACCAAGCATCACCAGTACGAGATAGACCAGAACGCTACGCGAGGAAAATTCCGCATTGCGGCTGCGCTTTGCCTCGATATAGAGGTTGATCTGCTGGCTCATGCGCCCCACTCCTTGTCACGCAAGGCCAGCCCCAGTGACTGCAGTGCAAGCAACTGCATTTCGTGTTGCTTCAGCTCCGGCACCGCCTGCAGGTCAATTACGCCGGCAAGGTCCATCTGCTGCACGGGCAATCCCAGGTTTTGCTCAAGCGGAGTTTCAAGACCCAGCCCTTTCGGGGCAGCCAGCAACAGCTTCTGTACTGCAAGATGGGCATACTGGCGATCAAAATGATCGAGCGAGCGTCTGACCTCCACCTCCATTCTTTCGACTTGCTGCTGCCTGACCAGCTCGTCCGCATCCTGCAACTGGTTGATGCCGATTTCTATCCTGCGGGACAGGTAGAGCTCGGCAGCGGCGGTAAAGGTCAGGTAACTGCCATTTTCATCCACCACCAGCATCGCCAAGGCACGCCCGGGTTCCTCGAACAAGGCGGCAATATTCCGCTGTGCAAACTCAGGAACATCTATCACACGCAGGTTCAGATGCGCATTCCTGAACTTCTCTGTTCGACTGCGAAGCATCTCATTCCGCGCTGCCACCACATAAATTGACTTGCTATTTTCCGTGCTGCCGTCACGCGATGGAATGTAAATGACATCCAGGTTGGCATCCTCCACCTTGTAATTCAACATGTCCTTCACACTCCAGCGCACTGCCGACCTGATTTCCTGATCCGGCACGTTAGGCGCATCGGTTTGCAGCAAATGGTATTCCCCCGGCTCAAGCAAGGTCGCTACAGCTTCCCGGCCAATTCCCATGATCTTGCTGGTTTTGCTGAATTCAGCGGAAAAATTCGAATCGTCCAGTACAACCTGCCTGGAGAAGCTGATAATTTTTGGTTTGCCGTCATTCCATACGGCCCTTGCGCAGCATATTGCGTCATGATGCAAAGTCACCGCAAACCCTGGATGGTCCTCGCGCTTTTTTTGAATCAATCGGGTTAATTGTGGAATTATCATATTTCACATGAAATTAATTCAATAACCCTTTGTTGTCAATAGTATTTTATGACTACGCGAGTTAATCATTAGTTGGCTACCCGCGCAATACACCTTGCCGCATTTACGGCTTCAATATTGCTCACGTCGATAGATCAGCCGGTTGCCCGGGTTATACACCCCAAACGTTGCCGTTCCCGGAATCGCCGTCATCAAATAATCCGGCGCCGAGAGCGTCAGTTCAGCCCTGCCATTGTGTCCTGCACCAGGCGCAGCCAGTGTGAAACTGGCCACGCCGCCGCTCAGCTTCGATGTGCCGGGTGACTGCACACTGATATCGGCAATGGCCAGTGGCCCCTGCAATATCGTGGGCTGCACATTGCCGCCGGCACTGACCAGCTTGCTGCTGAACTGGCTTGAATTGTCATTACTGCTGGCAACCCATCCACTCGTTGCATCCTGGTAAAACTCGGCGCTTGCCGTTAGCGTCAAGGGCAACAGCTCGGAGCCATATACATTGTTGAGCCTGATGCGGCCACTGACCACCCCAACGCCCCCCTCCACCGAGCTGGATGCTGAGCTGCGCAAGGAACTGACATTATCCGTATCGGTGGCACGCAGATAGATTGCGGTAGGTATGGTCGGTGCCGCGACAAAAGCGTAGCTGGGCAGCGCACTGGTCGCCACACCGGCACTGAAACTGCCGGCAGTCATGCCTGCATTTGACAGGCTGGTCGTATTGCCTGCTGGATTCTGATTCGACGTACCCGTTGCACCCAGGGCATTCCAGGCAGTCAAGGTGACATCCCTGGAAAGTCCGGTTGTGCTGTTGTAATTGACGAGCGTGCTACCTGCAGCATTGCGCGCCGTGACTTGCACACTGAAGGGCTGGCCGGAATACACCATGCCATTGTATGCGCTCGGGCAGGTCACCCCGCTGGCGCAAGCCATCGGCACACCGCCACTCAACACGACCGCCGTATCAAAATGGTCCGGCACAATACGCCCCACGGACAGCATGGGCGAACACACGTAATAACCTGTAGCACTGCAATCACCGGTCGTATCTGCCGAATCAATATTCGCATAAGTTGCATCCTGCAATTGCAGGTTGAAACTGCCCACTTCGCTGTATGTGGCCGTGATTGTACTCAGGCTGCCCGTCGAAAAACTTCCGCCCAGCGTAAATGTCCCCAGTATCGATGTGCAGGCAGTGCCGCTGCAGGCACTCAGCGACGCAGTCGGCGCGCCCGAATAATTTGTTGTTACAACGGGCGTGGTCGCGGCATTCAGTGCAGATCCCCTGACGGTAAACGGCTGCCCGGCCTTGTGTATCGGGCTACCAGAAGCCGTGATTACATTCAGCGTATTCGCCGTGCCCGCAGTCTGCCAGTCCTGATCGGTCGCGCTGATGCTCAATGCAGACGGCCGAATGGCAAAGCTGTCCGTCGAACAGGAAGTCACTGTAGGCGATGTTGTCGGATAGCTGATGCGTACCCGTACATCGCGGTAGCTGTTTGCCACCGCGCCAAAACTCACGGTGGAGCGGCCATTGCTGATGGCTGCGCTGGCGAGGGTTTGTAACACTGTGTTGCTGGCCGGACAGTTATCCGTACCATAGCCGCTGCCCGCTGCGCCCGTATTCGCCAATAGCTCCACTTTCACATTGTCATTAAAACTGCTGGCCTGCGCGCCATTGCTGATCGCCACGACAGCCAGGTCGAATGCGCTTCCTGCAATTTTGGTTCTGATGACGCCGGTGATGGCATTGGCTGCCGTACTGGTTTCAAATGCATTGAAGCTGCCCACGGTCAGCGTCTGAACTGTGCCGGTTGCTTCGGTATATCCGGGATTGAGTTCAGTCGCAGTTGCTCTGACGGTATTGGTATAGGTACCCGAGGCAGTGACATACGCAGTCGCAACCACGCTGGCAGATGCCCCTGCTGCCAAGGTACCGACATTTTGCGTCAGGCTGGTGTAGGCACCGGCCGCACCGCCACATGTCGCACCTGCAGGACAACTCGCCAGATACATGTTTGCAGGCAGGGTGTCTGTCAAAGTGACATTGGTAAGATCTTCCTTTGCGCCCCCATTCTTGACGGTAAAAGTCCAGGTAAACGTACTGCCAGCACCGATGCCAACCGAGGCAGAGCTGGGTGTTTTGGTCAGGGCCAGCGTGCCGTCGTTGCTTCCACACAAGGTATTCTGGCTATTGTTTCCCGTACCCGGCGAAATGACCCAGGGACCTGTGCCATCCGGCATGCGCGCAATGTCCTTGTTGGAAGCAGTCCCCGTGGGCGGGCCATCAGTCAGATTGCCATATGAAATTGAACAGCTGTTGAAACCGCTAAAATAACTCGTGAGCGGTGATGTCTGATCCAGGCGGAAAACGTCCACAATATCCTTGTTGGCATCCGCCAGAACCACGTTAACATCGTTATCAAGATCCTTGGGATCAAACGGAATACGGATGTAATACTGGGTCGATGCAGTACCGCAGGTGTTGTCGGCAATATTGGTATACATCGAGCCCACGTCCTGTGATGCAGGCGAGCCAGGTTTGCTTTGCTTGAACACCCACAGCTTCCAGTCGGCAAACTTGCCGGAAGCAGTGATGGCAGAAGTATCAAGTATCTTGAGCTCTATCCAGTTATCTATATAGTTGTATTCATTGATCACCACTTTTCCGCTGTAGGAAGAACATGCAGCCATTGCATTCTGTATTGAGAATGCAGCGGTCAGCAGCATTGCCGCGACACGCAGCCACCGGAAACAGCAAGTCTTTTTCATTTTTGCCTCCATACCCGTGCCATGACTTTACTGGCGATACCAGGCAGTGATAGAACGTTCCACCCGATCCGGGCTGCCTGTGGCCACGCCATTGCCAGCTGTAGAAGTCAGTTTATAGATATAGACCGTTGCACCGCCTTCACTGGCGGAGGATGGCGTACACAATACTTGCACTGAAAATGGAGCAAGCCCGCCCGACATGCTGCCTGCAGCGATCGATTTTGGATAGCCACTGCAGCCCGCACCAGAGGCTGCGGCAGCGACATCATAAGCACCCAATTCAATCCCCGCCCGTGCCGCCTGATAAGCGCGCGAACCCAGCACATCTGTGGCAAGCGACTGCTGCTGTGAAGTGAAAAAAGTCATCATCACCCCGCCCAGTGCCGCCAGCACCACCAGCAGAAAGATGGCCGTCACCAGACCGAATCCATTTTGATTTTTTATTAATATATTCATGTAATTACGGTATATTATTGACATGAATTTCATGATACAGGCGGATGCGCTCGTTATGCCTTGTAATCTCCAGCCAGATCTCCACCAGGCCATTACGCTGGTCCGCCGTGTTATAGACAATCCGGCAATCACTTACATTATCCGCAAGGATTGCGCTAGAACCGCCCGTCAACGGTGGTGCCTGTTGCGACGGGTTGTATCCATATCCCCAGTACCGGGTCAGCGTGCCGGCGCCATCACCATTGGCATTTGTCCCAAGATTCATGCACCCATATGTCACCGCCTGCTCCGCGGCGGGCACCACGGCAAATCGATGATCCGCCAGCTCCGCTGCGTAAGGCCATTTTACGGTGGAAGTAAACTGCACTTTCTGCCCGGTGCCTGCACCCGCTGCAGGCACCATGCGCCTGACACTGTTGATGCTGGTGACATCCAGGTAGGGCAGGCTGCCATTAGACTGTGTGCTGCCGATGATGATGGCATCTCCGCTTGCAAGCGCAATGTCCGGCCCGATCACGGAAAAACAGGTATCCACCGCGTCAAACGACAAGGCATCACCCTTAGCCGTGCCGCCACAGACATTGCTTGAACCAGCATTGCTTGCCCGATAACGCCCGCCATCGCGGGTGGGCAGAAATTCGATATAGGTACTGGTGCCGCCCGGATTGGGCACGCGCACACTATTGGGCACCGCCGCACGAATATCACGGCCGATGCGCCGCAACGCTGTATCGGCAATATCCGACATGCGTGCACGATTCGAGCTATCCATATAGCCCTGCACCGGTGCACGAATGAACACCGCCACCATGCCCGCGAGGATGCCGGTGATGACAATCACCACGATCATCTCGACCAGCGTAAAACCCCGTTGTATGCGCGTCGTCACCATCACTCGCTCGTCCGGTAACCCTGTGCGACGGCGGTGAAATTTGAAGGGCCGTTCACCGTCACCGTGATCAGCACTGCACTTGCAGCCGGTATGCCGGCAAAGGCCGTATTGGCCACGGCCACATTCAGGTTGTAAGCATTCAGCCCGCCGATCACAGTGTTGGAAGTGAAATCCAGGATGCCATTGTTGGTGCTGTAGCCATTGTAGTCACACACCTTCGCGGCACTGGTTCTTGCAGCATTCAGCCCCAGCGTGCCGGTACAGGTAGCCGAGGCGGTGAAGTGCTGCAGCTCGATTTCTTCCAGCATCGATTCGGCAATCGCCTGCGCCTGCTTCTGCACCAGCGCATCGGCGCTGTGGCCGGTAACAAAATTCATTACCTGCAATATGCCGACCACCGCGACACTGACGATCACGATGAACACCACCAGCTCGACCAGCGTCGCACCTGAAAGTTTTCCCGGCTTAACGCACATACCCCGTCTCCTGGTCGATATTGATGCTATAGCTGCCGATGGTGATGGTTGCGACCGCCGTTGTAGTACGGCCAAGGGCATCGAAGTTGAAGGCTGCCGCACCACTCATGCCGACACCACTTGGCCAGTTTGGATTGCCCGGGATTGCCAGTGGGGTATCACATCCCGCCGCACCGAATGCTGAAGCCATATCCAACTGCATGCTGTTGCCGGTGGGAAAGCTGACGCATACCAGCCTGCGTTGCGCTATTGCTGTTTTCTGCGCATAGCGCAACGTGGAAACTGCCTGGTCATATAAACCGCGGGTATCGAAAGTGCTGCGATCGAAAAAGCGGGGAATGGCAATGGCAGCTATGATGCCGATTATCACCATTACTGTAATCAACTCAGTCATGGTAAAACCTGTCATCAATGAAAGCTTCTTGATTCGAACCGAATCCTTATATCTGCCAGAGGAATGCATGTTGGCAAACCTTACAATAAGCAGCACATCAATATATGGAATATGCTGCTTAATTTTGCAAACTATTGGCAGTTAGTACTTCCAGTACCTGCAATTTGCACAGTAGCCGGGCTTGTTGCAGATGAAGCAACGGTATAGATCACATTACAACCTGCAGCAGTATTTGGCGTAGTAGTAATGTTTGCAGCTGCCACTCCTAATGGTGCTACTGTAACCGGGGAGGTAGTACCGCTAATTTGATAACTATTCGTTGTGATATTTGCAGCCAAAACAATTCCAGTTGCACTCGCATCAGGATAGCCATATATCAAACTGACTGTAGAACCTTCCATCGTGATGGATCCAGTTGCGCCTGTTTGGTTTGCCACTAAAGCAGCCGCATGAGCCAAGCTTGCAGCAGCCTGCATAGCGCCTTGCGCGCCTTTTGCCGAAGCCCAGCGCGCATCATTCTGCAAATTTACAAACTTCGGCAACGCTGTCGCAGCCAGTATGCCCAGAATCACAATCACTACAATCAACTCGATCAGCGTAAAGCCTTTTTGACGTTTCATTTTTTTCCTCCAGATTTCATACCATTATTGAATCCGTTACACACTGCATTAAATCTCAGCGCACATCTGCAACATTCGCAAGCCAAAACAATGCGAGCAAAGCCCGCACCTGCAACAGTGCAAGTAAAACATTAATTTCATTGCCTAACAATAGGAAAAATCTCCTATTTTCAAGCATTTTAATCATAAATCAGGGCTATGGCTTGATCATCCATTCATACGGCTCGACAGCGGAAACCGTCATCCCGACCAGGGATTGCCTTGCCTGACCGCCTTGTCCGGGAGTGGTGTCATACAGTGGCCGGACACGGAAACGTATCCATTTTTCAGCTGGTTTGGCTGGCCTGAAATTTTCATCATGCAGCGGCACATATACCAGCTCGCGCATGGTGACATCGTATGCCCAGTCACCCGGCTTTACCTGGTCTGCGCGACCCATCCTGATTTCGCCACTATAGTTGGCTGGTTTCTGCATCAGCAAATCCATCGGGTTCCGATTGGGCAGCTCCCTGATCTGGCGGGTGTTGCTTTCTGCCATATAGTGCCCCATCTGCATGATCAATGCCGTCTGCAGCGCGGAAACGGTCTGCTGCATGTTCGCGCGCTCCGCCATTTCCTGATAGCCGGCAACCCGCTTCAGGAACATGCCCGCCAGCACGGCAACGATGCAGATAACCACGATCAACTCCAGCAGCGTGAATCCACACTGCCGAATACGGACTGCTACCGGTTTATGCAATTCTGAAGTTGCAGCCATACATCCGTGAAAATTTCCGGCATTCATCCCGTTTCCTATTTGTGTAATGCAGCACGCCCGAGATCCCAGATCGGCAGGAACACGCCCAGCGCAAGGATCAGCACCAGGATGCCGAGACCAACAATCAGGATAGGTTCGATCTGCTGCGCAAGGGTCTTGATTTCATAATCCACCTCGCGCTCATACATGCCGGCCACCTCAAACATCAGGCCGTCCATGTCGCCAGTCTCTTCCCCCACCGCAATCATCTGCAACACGACGGGATTGAACACCTTGGCCAATATGGCCGTACGCAAGATGCTTTCGCCGCGCTCCACACCTTCGCGCATTTGCTCGACGCGCTGCGCAATAAAGGCGTTATCCACCACCATTGCCACCACATTCAATCCCTGCAGCACCGGAATGCCGCTGCGGAAAGCCAGCGCCAGGCTGCGCGAAAATCTTGATAGCGTTGATTTCATTATTATTTTTCCCGCTATTGGCAGCCCAAGCTTGTATTGATCCCACTTCAGCCGGCCTTCGCGGGTATTGATGTAACGCACAAATGCATAGGCAGCACCTACCGCTGCCAGCAACATCCCGTACCAGTATTGCACCATGAAACCGGAGAAACCCAGCAGGATGCGGGTCATCAGCGGCAATTCAGTATGGAAGCCGGCAAACACCTTGGCAAAGGCAGGAATCACCCAAAGATTGACGATGACCAGTGCAATGCCCATCGCCACCATCACGAACATCGGATAACGCAACGCAGCCTTGATGCGCTCGTTCATGTCCTTTTCAAATTCCAGGTGTTCATACAGCTGCAGAAATACCTGGTCGAGTGTGCCGGTCATTTCCCCGACCTGCACCATGCTGATATAGAAAGGCGAGAACACTTTTGGGTGCTGGCGCATGGCATTGCTCAACTCGCGACCGCTATCCAGATTTTCGCGCAGGCCCTGCAGGGTTCTGGCCAGGACCGGATTTTCGGCAGACTCCTGCAATCCTGCCAGCGCGCGCATGATGGGCACACCGGCCTTGAGCAGGGTAAACATCTGGCGGCTGAACAGCATCAGTTCCACTGTATTCACATTCCGTTCCTGGATGCGCTGCCACCAGCTTATGCCACTGGCAGCAACAGCGATCACACTTCCCGTTTCCCGGATGTCGGTCGGAGTGATGCCCCGCTTCAGGAGTTGCTCGGCGACTGCACTGCTGTCATCCCCTTCCAGCGTGCCTTTTTCCAGTTCACCACTGGATGTGCGCCCCTGATAAGCAAATACCGCCATCAGTCTTCCTTCTGCTCACTCAGGCTCATCACCTCAGACACGGTCGTCGCGCCCTCTACAAGCCTGAGCACGGCCTGCTCCAGCAGGGTATGCCCTTTCATGTATTCACGTGCCGCCTTCATGAAATGTGTGGCGTCATGATGTGATGCGGCATCCACCAGGGTCTGGTTCATTTCCAGCATTTCATATACGCCGGTACGTCCCCGATAACCCGTTCCATTGCAGCTGCTGCAGCCACGGCCGCGCCGGAAGCTGGCCCAGTGCTGCCGATCCACGCCTGCATGTTCCAGCCATTCCGATTCCTGAGGCGTCGGTACATATTTTTCGGCACAGCTTTCACACACGCGCCTGATCAGGCGCTGTGCCAATACAACCTGAACAGATGATGCCACCATGTATTTTGGCACCCCCATATCCACCAGGCGGAATAGCGTACCTGCCGTATCCCGCGTATGCAGGGTGGACATCACCAGGTGACCCGTCATCGCCGCACGCAAGCCGATCTGCGCCGTCTCACTATCACGCATCTCGCCCACCAGGATGACATCCGGATCCTGGCGCAATGCAGCACGCAGCACACGCGAGAATGAAAGGTCAATTTTTTCGTTCACTTGCACCTGGTTGATGCCGGGCAAGCGGTATTCGACCGGATCTTCCACTGTGATGATTTTCTGGTCTACCGTATTGATTTCACCCAGCGCCGCATAAAGTGTTGAAGTCTTGCCGCTGCCCGTCGGCCCTGTGACCAGTACCATCCCGCTGCTGCTCCTGATGATTTCACGGAAACGCTTGAGCATTGCTGACGGCATACCGAGCTTGTCCAGCGCAAGGAAGCCGCCGCTCTGCGCCAGCAGCCGCATGACGACCGATTCCCCGTGCTGGGTCGGCATGCTCGAGATACGCACATCAACCGGCTGGTTCTTCACCCGGATATTGAAGCGGCCGTCCTGTGGCAGGCGCTTTTCCGAAATATCCAGCCCGGCCATCAGCTTCAGCCGCAGCACCAGCGCAGTTGCAATTTTGTGATCCGCTTCGGTTTGCAGGTGCAAGGCTCCATCAATACGAAAGCGGATTTTCAGGGAGGCTTCCTGTGGCTCGATATGAATATCGGAGGCGCGAACTTGCACAGCATCATCGAACACACTTTGCAGGAGTTTCACTACCGGCGCATCTTCAGATCCAGGTGCTTCAGTGACCAGCCCGAAATCAATCACGGTATCACCGAGATCCTCCGACAGCTCTTTTGCCAGGCCGGTGATTTCCTCCGTGCGGCGATAGACGCGATCGATCACTTCCAGCAGCTGGCCTTCGGTTACCACCGCAAGATCGATATCTCGCTTCAACAGACGGCTGATCTCGTCGAATGATGCCAGATCCGTCGGGTCAGTCATGCCGACCAGCAATGCGCCATTGCGCTCTTCAAGTGCAATGGCACGGAAACGGCGCGCCTGGTTTTCCGGCATGCGCCGTACGATATCCAGGTTGATGTTGTAAAACTTGAGATTGATATACGGAATGCTCAGCTGCCGGGCGAGCGCCTCGGAAATCTGCTCTTCGGTGACAAACGCATTGTCCACCAGCACGCGCCCGAGCTTGCGGCCGGTTCGCTTCTGCTGATCAAGTGCAAAATTAAGTTGATCGTTAGAGATCAGCTTCTGTGTCACCAGCAGATCGCCCAGGCGAATTTTTTCCGGTCTTGCCATCGCACTTTTCCCTGTATGAATATTGAAATATCGGATACCCGCTTCTTGGGTATAATTGTTCTCCAGAATCATAATCCTATACGAATGAACTGGAAAGGCTTTCCGCTTTCCCCTGCTTCCTGCTCACACAACCAGAAGGTGATGAATTGAAATACGGAATTTCCCGGCGCATGCTTACGCCTGCAGGACTTTTGTACACCCTGCTCACTCTCCTCCTTCCTGCTTTTTCGGTATTCGCCGATGACACGACTCCAGCAAGCAAGCCCACACTGGGGGCAGTAATTTCAGAAGACTATGGCGCATATTTTTCCAGGGATCGCCTGACCCGGTTGGGCATTGCATTTGGTCTTGGCGCCGTTGCCGCAAACACGAATATCGACATGAATGTGCGCAACTGGTATCAGGACAAGGTACGCAACGACCAGACCAATTCCTGGGCCAGCGACGAATTCAGCAATGCCGCCTTCAAGGCCAAACTGTTTGGCGAAGGGAAATACATGGTACCGGTAGCCCTGCTGGCAGCCAGTGTGAACCTGATGGACGAGGATACTGCGGTTGGCAACTGGGGCGCCTATGCCAGCCGCGCCTATATTGTTGGCTTGCCGGCCATGTGGGGCATGCAATGGGTAACCGGTGCAGCCAGGCCCAGCGAAAACCTGCCGGAAGGTTCTAGCTGGCGGCCGATCAACATCCAGGATGGCCATGGCGTCAGCGGGCATTCTTTTGTCGGAACGGTGCCTTTCCTCACTATCGCTTATATGAATCCAGACAATGGCTGGGTCAAATATCCGGCCTACCTGGCTTCAATGGCCGCCGGCTGGTCGCGTATCAATGACGATGCCCACTTCCCTTCACAGGTCGTGCTGGGCTGGTATATGGCATATGAAGCCGTCGATACCGTTTTCGAAAACAACGCAAAGCGCAAACCTGGCATCACTGTGGCACCCATGGCAGGTCTAGACGGTTTCGGCCTGATGGCCCGCTCAGAATGGTAAGATGAGCGATACCTTCGCGCACGTCATCCTCTACGAACCGGAGATCCCCCCGAATACCGGCAACATCATCCGCCTGTGCGCCAATACCGGCGCCCAGCTCCATCTGATCAAACCACTGGGATTTGACCTTGAGGACAAACAGCTGCGCCGAGCCGGCCTGGACTACCATGAATATGCCAACATCAGGGTTCATGACAACCTCGCATCATGCAGGCTTGCATTACCGGACAGCCGATTCTTTGCTTTCACCACGAAAGCATCATTGCATTACCACACCGTGGCTTTTCAAAAGGGCGATGCATTGCTGTTTGGACCTGAGAGCCGTGGCTTGCCGGCAGAAGTACTCTCCTCGATGGATGCAGAGCACAGGCTGCGGCTACCCATGCTTCCCCAGAGCCGCAGCCTCAACCTGTCCAACTCTGTCGCAGTGGCCGTATACGAAATATGGAGGCAATGTGGTTTCAATGGTGCCGCCTGAAGTTTTACTACCTGCCAATTCCGGAGCCTGATCATGACTGGTCGGCATTTTCAGCATGAATATCCCGGGTCACAGATGGATGATGACTTGTTCATGCTGCTGCCAGACCCCGCGATCATTACTGATACGGATGGCGTCATATTCAGGGCAAATCCGGCATTTTATTACCTGACGGGCCATACATTTCCGGAGCTAACAGGCGTAAATATCGCAGTACTGGAACCCGCAGCCACCTTGAGCGAACCCAAGGACACAACTTCAGGACACGCTGAAATCATCTCCCGGCAAGTGATGCTCATCCAAAAAACGGGCAAGCAACTTTCCGTACAGGCCAGCAGCAGGCATTTTTCACTTGGCAATTTTTCCGGATCCATCAGGACATATCGCCAAACAATCCACAGTACACCGTCTCACGCGCAACTCATGCTGTCGGATGAAAAATTTTCCCGGGTGTTCCACAGCAGTCCCGATCCCATCCTGATTACAGAACTGGAAAACGGCAGGATCAACGACATCAATTTGGGCTTTACAAAACTCTTCGGCTTCAGCCGCGAAGAGGCCATTGGCAAGACTACCGTAGAGCTTGGCCTCTGGCTCAACAGGCATGACCGCGAAATCAATATCAACAAGGTCAGCCAATATGGGCACTTATACAACCAGGAATTCATCCTGTATACAAAACAGCGCAACCTGCTGACCGTATTGTCCTCAAGCGCCATATTTGCACTGCATGGCAAAACTTACATCGTCGCACATCTCCGCGATATCAGTGAACGGAAGCAAATTGAATCCGTACTGGCCAATTCCGAGGCGCGCTACCGGCAATTTGCCGACGAACTCCCTCTGGGTATCGTCATAACCCAGGATGGCATGCTGAAATACGTGAACAATGCATTGACCGACATGATGGGCTACAGCAAAAGCGAGTTCCTTAACAGCTCATTCATGAATTATATCCATGATAACGACAAGTCAAGAGTTGCAGAGAATCACCGGCGCCGCATGCAGGGAGAGAATGTCATCTCCCCATACCAGATTGCATTGGTGACAAAGTCCGGGGATACCAGACTATGCAAAATTTACGCAAGCACGCTGGATTGGGAAGGAAAGAAATCCGGCCTTGGTGTCATCGCGGATGTGACTGACAACCTGCTGTTTGAAGAACGCCTGCAATTTTCAATCCACCAGCTGCAGGAAAAGGAAAAAGCGAAGACCCGCTTCCTGGCGGCTGCCAGCCACGACTTGCGCCAGCCATTGCATGCCATGGGACTCTTTGTCACGGCATTGCAGGAACGCGTGCAAGATGTTGAAACACGCAAGATTGTTCAGCAACTCGAAGCATCCACTGAAGCATTACGAGATCTGCTGAATTCGCTGCTGGACATCTCCAGGCTGGATGCAGGTGTGGTCCAGCCCAGAAACGATTCGTACCCGGTGCAGGAAATCTTTGACCGACTGTCGCACGACTATTTTCCGGCAGCGACAGAAAAGAAGATTTCACTGCGTTTCACCACTCACCCTTACTGGGTTAAAAGCGATGCTTCCTTGCTGGAGCAGATCCTGAGAAACCTGCTTTCCAATGCCATCCGGTACACCCGCAACGGCGGAGTTCTTCTCGGCTGCCGCATACGCGGCCAACGGCTGCGCTTTGAAGTATGGGATACAGGGATCGGCATTTCACCTGCCGAACTGGAGAATATCTTTCACGAATTTTACCAGGTGGGGAATCCGCAGCGGGACCGCAATCTTGGGCTGGGCCTTGGACTGGCCATCTCGCAGCGGTTGGCGATCCTGCTGGGCACTCACATCGAAGTGAAATCGGCACCCGGCAAAGGCTCCATGTTTGCCTTCTCGGTATCGATCAGCAAACAGGATATGCCGTTGCAGGGTTCCACGAATTTCCCGGCCCACAGGCATTTCAGCAATTCAATCATTCTCGTGATAGATGATGAAATGGCAATTCGCGATGCCACGAGGCTGATGCTGGAAAACTGGGGATGCAAGGTGATGCTGGCCGACTCCGGAGAGGATGCAGTGGAACTGCTGCAGCACACCGGCACCCATCCCCACGCCATCATTGCGGATTACCGCCTGCGTAACAACCGCACCGGAGCGGAAGCCATCAGCGCCATCCACCAGATTTTCGACCCCGATATTCCTGCGATCATCATTACAGGCGATACGGCACCGGAAAGACTGCGGGAAGCCAAGGAAAGTGGTTACCACCTGCTGCACAAGCCGCTTGCGCCCGCAAAACTGCGCACCTTGCTGTCACACCTGCTGGCGTCAGACTGAACCGGGGAACTCGCTGACTGGCACCCGGCTGAGCAGATCTTCTACCACATTGCCGACTTCGGCATGCTCGTACAGCAACCTGTAGACCGCTTCGCAGATAGGCAGGTCGACGCCCGCCTGGCTGACAAGCTGATGTACCGCTTTCACGCTGTATACACCTTCAGCAACATGACCGAGTTCACGCAGAATGTCAGGCAGTGCAAGCCGCCTCGCAAGCATCAGGCCCACCTTGCGATTACGCGACAGATCTCCCGTACAGGTCAGGATGAGATCACCCACACCGGAAAGTCCGCCCAGGGTTTCCGCCTTGCCGCCCAGCCGGATACCGAGGCGCGTCATTTCGGAAAGGCCGCGTGTCAGCAAGGCTGCCCTGGCGTTGTAACCAAATCCCATGCCATCGGAAATCCCGGCAGCTATGGCAAGCACATTTTTCACTGCACCACCGACCTCAACACCAATCACATCATTGCTGGCATAGATGCGCAGCCGCGGATTATGCAGTGCCAGTGCCGCCTGCCTGGCAAATTCCATATCGTTTGCAGCCAGCACCAGCGCAGTCGGCAACCCTTGCGCCACTTCCTGTGCAAAACTTGGCCCGGACAGGACGGCTCGCGGAAATTCGGCAGGCAGAACTTCTGCCACAACCTGATGCGGCATCATGCCGGTTTTTTCTTCAAAGCCTTTACACAACCAGACCACAGGGAACGGGCCGGCCATTTTTGCAAGCTGTGTCACGGTGTCACGCAAGGCGGATATGGGGGTTGCAATCACAACCATTTCCACGTTCTGCAGCGCTTGTGCAAAACCGGATTCAAGTGCAATGCTGTCAGGCAGGTTGACGTCGGGCAGGTAACGCTGATTCTGCCTGCTTTCGCGCATTTCAGCGATCTGCCGAGAATTTCTCGCCCACAGGGTAACCTGGTGGCGTTGCGCGAGGCTGATCGCCATCGCGGTGCCCCATGCACCGGCGCCCAAAACGGTAATTTTCATAATCTGTGAAACAGGTTGTTCCGGAAAAAAATGTCTCTGCAAGCAGGCTTCATTCGGCGCCCCAGACATCCACCGACCGCATGTAGCCTGTCGAGCCATCCTGATGGCGCGCCTTGATCCAGCCACCGCCATTCACGCCCAGCGATTCCATCAAAACATGGTGGGCAACCTGATACAGCACCGGTGCATTCATGTCAGGTGCCTTGCGTACCGCGGCCAGCGGAACCGTTACGAGAACAAAATGCCTGTCGCTTACCGCGCGGCGCTCGATCCAGGCCAGCGTGCCCGCGCTATCGCGTACCTTGATCCATCCCTGAAGGTTGACGACTGTTTCCAGCGGCGTAAACCTGCCAATGACATATAGCTTTTTGGCCTTGGTGGAGTTGGCGTCGTACAGGATCGCCGTACTGTCAGAAACGGAAACATACTCGGCAGCATTTGCCGCTACCGTTCCAGCCAGCAGCAAAAACATGCACGCCAGTCTCGAATTCAAATGCACTCTCACCCCCATCCGCTGCAAAGCTCAATGCCTGGTCGCAGCTTCAGCCTGAGCCTTTCTCTGCTGATACATCGCATCGAAATTGACTGGCGTCATCAATACCGGCGAAAACCCTGCACGCACGGAAGCATCAGTCACCAGTTCACGCAGGTAGGGATACACGATATTCGTGCAGACCACCTCCAGCACAGGTTCCAGCTCTTCTGACGGAATGTTCTGCACCCGGAATATTCCAGCCTGCTTCGCCTCGATGACGAACACCACCTTATCCTTGCCCGGCAACTTTGCAGTTATGGTCACCATCAGCACCACTTCATAGATGCCCTTGTCTATCGCCGAATATTCGGTATTGATGTCTATATCCACCTGCGGGCTCTCACGCTCCAGAAAGATGCTGGGCGCATGTGGCACTTCCACAGACAGATCCTTGACATAAAGTTTTTCAATATTGAATGATGGTACCGCCTGCGTCTCAGTTGCTGCTTCGCTCATTATCTTCCCCGTAATGCTTGTAATAGTATCAATCAGCCATTCAGCAAAGGCACAAGACCGCCCTGGCTGTCCAGTTCCGCCATATCGTCAAAGCCACCGACATGCTGTTCGCCAATATAGATTTGCGGCACTGTACGGCGGCCAGTTTTTGCAATCATGATGTCGCGTTGCTCAGGGTTCAGGTCAATGCGGATTTTCTCGATTTCAGTGACGCCGCGCTTCTTCAGCAAGGCTTCAGCACGCACACAATACGGGCACACCTCCGTGCAGTACATCGTTACTTTTGCCATGTCATTTCTCCAATGGTAGATTCGATTTCTGCCACCCCGTCACGCCGCCAACCAGGTTGTGGGCCTGGGTAAATCCGTTCTTGGAAAGCAAGGAACAGGCCATGGCAGAACGGTTGCCACTGCGGCAGACCACGACGATGGGCTGGTCGCGGTAACGTTCCAGCTCACCGATGCGCTGTGCAAGCTTGCCGAGCGGAACCCATTTGGCATTGATGAGATGGCCGGACTTAAACTCGGATTCTTCGCGCACATCCAGCACCAGCGCATTCCTGTGGTTGATCAGTTCGATCGCCTTGAGGGTATCGACATCCATGATGCCGCGAATGCGATTGCCAAAAAAAGACCATAACAACATCAAACCGCTCAGGATGGTTACCATGACCATCCCGAAATTGTTAATCAGATACTGTTGCACGTTCATACTCCTGTTTACTCTGAATTGCGAATTTTAGCAGACCAGCGAAATGTGCTGGGTCTTTCTGCGCCAGAAGGGACAACTCGTTCTGGTAATAGGGAAAATCTTTCGGAAAAGCCCAGATCGAACAATTCATTATCTGTTCGGCCTCACTGAACCTGCCAGCTTGCGCCAGCAATAATGACCGATTGTATATGGCTGTATTTACAGGATAACTCATGGCAACCCGCTCATTCCAGGCAAGTTTGCCCACCAGGTCCTGAGGATTGATCTCGATATAGCTGTTGAGATATAGCTCCGTCATCGGGCGCAACAGGGGCATATCAATCATTTCGCGCAAATGTGCGCGAAACTGCCGCTCCTTGTCTGCCGTTATGCCGGAATGAGCGTGTTGCAGAATGAGACTTTCCAGCTGTCGATATCCATAGATCGATTGCCACAACATGCCCGCCCCGAACAGCAGCAAAAACACCAAGGCGTACCGTCCGGCAACCTTTAATTTCAGGGTGTATGCGCGGGTATCCAGCGCCCCCAGCAGCAATGCCGCAATGCCGGTGAAATAGGCATACCACAACGGGTACTCGAGCATGCTATGGATGCCGATGACCAGCAGTATGCCCATTCCCCACCAGATTTCGGTATCCAGCCTGGCAGTCCATATGGAGCGGAACCAGCCGAGGAACGCGAGCACGATGACCAGCACGCCAGCCAACCCCGTTTCCGCTGCAAACTGCAGCAGCAGGTTATGCGCATTGTTGTACAGCCCGCTGATCTGCATGTTTTTCAGCTCAGGCCCAAGCAGGAAATGCTGCCAGGCAAACTGTTCCCAGCCAGCCCCAAGCAAGGGGAAGCGTGCAAATATCAGCAATGCCTCTTTCCACAGGTAGAGTCGTATGCTGCCACTGGTTTCGCCGGACATCATGCGTTGCATGGTGGTCACACTGCCCGCCGTACCGTGGAACACCTGAAGTTGCACTACCCAGTGCATCATAAAGAAGGCAACCACCAGCAACAGCATGTAACGGAACAATCCTGCACTGCCACCCGCCTTTCTTTCCTGGCTCCAGGCGAACAGCGCCAGCGCGGCCATATATAACCATGAGCTGCGCGAACCACTGAGCACCATGACAAACAGCAAGGGCGCTGCAAATGCGACAACCTGCCAGGTCTGCATATGCCGTCGCAGGTAAGCCAGCGAGATCAGCCCCAGCATCAGGTAGTCGGCAAAATGATTGGGTTGCGCAAGGTTGCCATATACGGCGATGCCGGTTTTCGCTGTAATTACCGGATCAAGCAGGGTATGCCAGCGATAATGCTGAATGACCCCCGACAATGCACTCAACTCGCTTCCGGCAAGCAGGAAGACGGAAAGGACCAATGCGAGCCGTTGCATGCCGAATATCTGGCGCAACTGCTTTCCCACTACCATCAACAGGAATATCCACAACATATACAGGATGAACAGCGTGGCCTGCTCGAAATAGGAAATTTTCCCTACGGCATACTGGACCAGAATGACCACAATGAGGCCGACGGGCAACAGCACGACAGGGGGAATCCGGGGAGCCAGCCAATATTTTCCGAGCAATAGAAAGCATGCCGCCAGCACGCCCAGCAGCATTGCCCCCCACTCCTGGTAAAACGTGGTAAGCGGATATTGATGGTAATAATACAGAAACGGCAAAACCCACATCAACCCGATAACAAACAGGCCGATGTGGGCTGCAGAAAACCGCTGATGAACGGCTTTTAAGAAAGAGGGTGATCTAAAAAACGTCACAAGCGTAGGCAGAACTAGCCGCACAAGTTATGAAAATGCGAAATTTACACTAAAGTAAATGAGCAATTCGCTATTTGTGCAGCTCCGTCAAGCCAGGCGCAATCGAATGTTGATTAGCAGCTACCCTTGATACCAAATTTGCCGAGGATATTCACCAGCGGGCAGAAACGGGTAAATCCGCTCTGGAACAGGTTAAGGCCAACAAATGCGGTGAAAAACAGGAAGTATTTACTGACAAACAAAGGGCTGGACTCAACCCCCAGGGACAGGGACAGCAACACCATGAAACCTGCCACAATTCTTACAACTCGTTCTGCGTTCATTTAAACATCTCCTTGAATACATTAAATAATTATCACAAACAACCCCGCCAAGGGCTGTAATATTATACAGACTTGGCGCTTATTTGTACTTCTTGTACAGCGCCGCGTAATACAGCACCGGAATCACCACCAGCGTCAGGATGGTCGACACCAGGATGCCGAAAATCAGCGCGATTGCCAGACCATTGAAAATCGGGTCATCCAGGATGAAGAAGGCTCCCGCCATCGCGGCCAATCCTGTCAACAGGATGGGCTTGGCACGTGCACTTGCCGCATCGATCACGGCATGTTGCAAGTCCACCCCTTCGGACAATTTCAGGTTGACGAAATCGACCAGCAGGATGGAGTTCCTCACGATAATGCCTGCCAGCGCGATCATGCCTATCATCGACGTTGCGGTGAACTGCGAACCCAGCAGCGCATGCCCCGGCATCACGCCGATCACGGTCAGCGGAATCGGGGCCATGATGATCAGCGGGGTCAGGTAGCTCTTGAACTGCGCCACCACCAGCAGGTAGATCAATATCAGCCCGACCGCATAGGCAATGCCCATGTCCCTGAAAGTTTCAAAGGTCACCTGCCATTCGCCATCCCATTTCAGCGAGTATGCCGAATACGGGTTGCTTGGCATGGTGAAATACCAGTTGTGCAGCTTGCCACCTTCTTCCAGCTTCATGCCATCCAGTTTGCTGTCGATGTCAAACATGCCATACAGCGGGCTATCCAGCTTGCCGGCCATATCCCCCACCACATACACCACCGGCATCAGGTCCTTGTGGTAAATGGGGTAATCACGCTGCGCCTGCGAAATCTGCACCAACTCGGACAAGGGCACCAGCACACCATCCCGTGCACGCACTTTCAGTTTCAGTACCTCACCCAGTGAACTGCGGCTCCTTTCCGGCAAACGCATGCGCAACGGCAGGGCATATTTCGCCGTGCTGTCATGCAGCGAGGTCACATCCTGGCCAGACAGGGCAACATGCACGGTATCCACGATATCCTGCGGGGCAACCCCGAGCAGCGCCGCCTTGCTCTGCAGTACATGCAGCACCGTTTTTGGCGCAGCTTCGGTCACCGTGTCATCGATCGCCACAATATCCTTGGTCGCGACAAACTTTGCTTTCACCTTGCCTGCCACCTTGCGCGCACCCTCATAATCCGGGCCATATATTTCCGCCACGATAGGCGACATCACCGGCGGGCCTGGTGGAACCTCCACCACCTTCACCTTTGCGCCCCACTTCTTGCCGATTTCCTCGATCGGCGCACGCACGCTGCTTGCCACTTCATGGCTGGTGCGATGGCGATTGTGCTTGTCCTGAAGATTGACCTGCAGATCCCCCTGTTCAGATGCCGAACGCAAATAATACTGACGTACCAGGCCATTGAAATTGATCGGCGAAGCCGAGCCCGCATAGCCCTGGTAATCCGTCACCTCCGGCACCGTGGAAAGATAGGCACCGATTTCATGCAAAACAGCAGATGTCTGCTCCAATGCCGTTCCGGTAGGCATGTCGACGATGATCTGGAATTCTGATTTGTTATCGAATGGCAGCATCTTGAGCACCACCAGCTTCACGCCGGCCAGGCCTACCGACAGCAACAGGCCTATACCTATTCCCAGCCACAATTTCTTGCGCGCTGCCTTGCCATGCTCACCATTGAGGAAAGGCGACAGGCGGTCACGGAAGAAATGCGCCAGTTTCGAATCGCGTTCGTCATGCACTTCACCGTGATGCGCCGGCGAGAAGCGGTAAGCCAGCCAGGGCGTGATGACAAAGGCAATCGCCAGCGAAATCACCATGCCCATGCTGGCATTGATCGGGATCGGACTCATATATGGCCCCATCAGGCCCGACACGAATGCCATCGGCAACAAGGCAGCAATGACGGTCAAGGTGGCCAGAATGGTGGGGCCGCCTACTTCATCCACCGCTTCGGGTATGATCTCGGACAGCGGCTGGTGGCTGGCCAGTGCCCGGCGACGATGGATGTTTTCCACGACCACGATCGCATCATCCACCAGGATACCAATCGAGAAAATCAACGCAAACAGCGACACGCGGTTCAGCGTGAATCCATACGCCCAGGAGGCGAACAGGGTGACGAACAATGTCAGTGTCACTGCAATACCGACAATCAGGGCTTCACGCCGCCCCAGCGCAATCCACACCAGCGCAATCACCGCGGAAGTGGCGAAAATCAGCTTGTGGATCAGCTTCTGTGCCTTGTCGTTGGCAGTTTCGCCATAGTTGCGTGTTGTAGTCACCTGCACATCTGAAGGTATCACCGTGCCCTTCAGCTCTTCCATGCGGCTGATCAGGTTGTCCGCCACATCTACTGCATTCTCACCGGGCTTCTTGGTTACGGTCACGGTCACCGCACTGAACTCACCCTGGGCCGTAATTCCCTTGTCAGAAGCCGCTTTGCCGGTCCCCATCCAGACATAGCTCGATGGCTGGTCTGCCCCATCCTGTACATCGGCCACATCCTGCAGGTAAACCGGTTTTCCATTGAACACTCCCACCACCAGATGACGGGCTTCATCGGCCGTACTGAGGAATTCGCCGGTCTGGATCATCACTTCACGGTTCGACTGCGTCAGCATGCCGGAATTGTTGGATACATTGACCACCTGCAACGCAGCACGCACATCCTGAATCGACAGCTGATAGGCATTCAACGCTTCCGGATTCAGCAACACGCGTGCCATGCGCTGGGTACCACCGATGGTATAGACTTCGCGCGTACCCTTGACACGCTTCAGTTCCGCCTCGATGGCATGCGCCACCTGGGTCAGCGCCAGTCCGCCGCCCACCTCCTGATTACGCCACAGCGTAAAGGCTGCAATCGGCACATCATCAATACCACGCGCCTTGATCAGCGGCTTCATCACGCCCAGCGTGGGGGGCAACCAGTCGGCATGCGAGTTGATCACGTCATATAACTTCACCATCGACGGGATATGCTGCTGTCCCACCTTGAACTGTATGGTAAGGATAGCCATGCCAGGCTGGGAGACAGAATATACATGCTCAACGCCGGCGATCTGCGACAACACCTGCTCGGCAGGTGTTGCAACGGTGCGCGCCACATCCTGGCTGGATGCGCCGGGATAGGCAATCATGACATTGGCCATTGTTACATTGATTTGCGGCTCTTCTTCGCGCGGCGTCACCAGCACGGAAAAGATGCCCAGCAACAACGCCACCAGTGCAAGGAGTGGCGTCATTTGCGAGCGCAAGAAAGCCTTGGCAATACGTCCGGAGATTCCCATGATCGTTATTCCTGAACTGTTTGATTTAATTATATTATCTTGATTATCCCGCAACAGCTTATACGACAGGACTTATGTCCCGCCGTTATCGCCAGCAGAAATTGATCCGATGCCTAGTGAACGCCAACCGTCATGCCGGCCTTCACAGGATCCAGTGCAATGGTTTCACCTGAATTCAGGCCGCCCAGCACCTCGATCTCATTCTCGCCGGTTTCCTCGCCGAGTCGGATCTGGCGCAATCTGGGCATCCCTTTGTCATCAACCACATATACCGCGACAACTTCGCTGCGGCGCAATACCGAAGTGGCGGGAATCAGCAGTTTTTTGGCTTTACCTACAACAAAATGCGCACGCACAAACATGCCCGGATAGACGCCCTTTTCTCTTGGCGGCAGGTTGATGCGCACCTGGGTACTATGCGTGCGGATATCGGCAGAGGGTTGCACCGTAACGGATGCTGCCGATATCCAGCGCTTGAGGGAAGTCAGTTCGACTTTCACTTTGGGACGTGAGCCGATCTGGCCCAACTCATATTGCGGAACATTCACGATGACACGCATCTGGCTGGGATCAAAGCCGACCATCATCGGCTTGCCAACGGTAACCAGCTCGCCAATCTCCACCAGACGGGAAGCCACGACCCCGCTGAATGGGGCAATGACAGAGGTATAGGCATGGGCAAGTGCAGACTGGCTTTCACTGGCCTGGCTGGCTTCGGACTGGGCCTGCGCCATGTCGTAATCTGCCTTGGCCTTGTCCAGTGCAGACTGGCTGATATATTTCTGCTCGAATAACTGGACTGAGCGCTCGTAATTGGCCTTGGCCTGGGTCAATGCGGCCTGTGCCTGCATCACCTGAGCCTGGCTGCCTGCCAGCGCCTGCGAGGTTTCACGCTCATCGATACGCAAGATGACCTGGCCTTTGCTGACCGTATCCCCTACATCAAAATTGATTTCCTTGATACGACCGGAAATCTGTGCAGAAACGGTAGATTGGCGTACGGCTTCCACCACGCCTTCTACACTGTATGTCTGTGCGACTTCACGATATTCCGCCTTGGCAGTCGCCAAAGCATCAGCAGCCCATACAGGATGGGCAAAAATAACAGGGACGACAGCCGCCCCTGCAGCCAGCAACATCTTGAATTTCATAGCGAACCCCCTTTGAATATTAGCAAAATCTAATATTAGAATACACTAATACACCAAGACGTGCAACCGCTCAACTCATGCTGTACAGAACACGTCCCGCATCAATTCAACCAGTTTCAGCGTACGTTCATCGCTGATCCTGTAAAACACCCGGTTGGCATCTTTACGCGTACAAAGCACACCTTTGTCGCGCAAAATCGCCAGATGCTGTGAAATATTGCTTTGAGATGTCCCAACATCATCCACAATGTCCTGCACGCTGACTTCCTGGTCACCCAGTACGCACAGAATTTTCAGACGCAATGGATGAGCAATCGACTTGATCGCCATCGAAGCCTGCAGTATGTCTTCGTCCCTGTCTATCAACTTCTTTGTCGCTATCGCTTCCAATCTACTTCTCCAAAAACTGCATCTTAATGTTTGATGCCACAAAATACGCTAAAATATCAGCGGTCTCTGATAAAGACCATAATAATTTAGCAACTGATTATATTTTGATACTTTTATATCCAAAAAGCCAGCCAGAAAGCTTTAACTAATGAATATCAAGCCTGTACTCCTGCTCATCCTCGACGGCTTCGGGTATCGCGAAGACCCGGACCACAACGCCATCGCCTTGGCCAACAAGCCGAATTTCGACCGCCTGTGGCAGGAGTACCCGCATACCTTGATCCATGCCTCCGAAAAGTCGGTCGGCCTGCCCAGCCACCAGATGGGCAATTCCGAGGTCGGGCATCTGAATATCGGCGCCGGACGCATCGTACAGATGGAACTGGGCAAGGTGGATGTGGATATCGAGGAAGGCAGGTTTTTCAGCAACCCCGCCCTGCTGGAGGCCGTTACCAAAGCCAAGGCCAACAACAGTGCCTTGCATATCATCGGCCTGCTTTCACCCGGCGGCGTGCACAGCAATGAAGAGCACATCCTGGCGATGGTAGAAATGGCTGCACGCAATGACCTGAAAAAGGTTTACGTGCATGCACTGCTGGATGGGCGCGACACTCCGCCGAAGAGCGCAGAAGGCTCTCTGAAAAAATTGCAGACCAGGCTTGCAAGCCTGGGTGTTGGTCAGATTGCCACCATCATCGGCCGCTTCTATGCACTGGACCGGGACCAGCGCTGGGAGCGCGTGCAACAGGCATATGACCTGATCACTCAAGGCAAGGCGGGCAACAACGCACCGGATGCCATTACCGGTCTTAAAGAAGCCTACGCGCGCGAGGAAACCGATGAATTCGTACATGCCACCCGCATTGGCGACTACACCGGCATAAAGGACGGAGATACGGGCGTGTTCATGAACTTCCGCGCCGACCGCGCGCGCGAGCTCACTTGCGCACTGACCAAAAAAGAAGGCTTCCCCGGCTTCCAGCGTGAATATTTCCCCAAGCTGGCCTACTTCGCCACCTTGAGCAGTTACGGCGACGAGCTGTCCTACCTGCCGGTGGCCTACAAGCCAACCAAAATCAGCAACTGCTTCGGCGAATACATTTCCAGCCTCGGCCTGAACCAGCTGCGCATTGCCGAAACCGAAAAATATGCCCATGTCACCTACTTCCTGAATGGCGGCAGGGAACAGCCCTTCCCCGGGGAAGACCGCATCCTGGTCCCCTCACCCAAAGTCAGCACTTATGACCTGAAACCGGAAATGAGCGCGTTTGAAGTCACTGACAAGCTGGAAGCAGCCATCGGCAGCGGCAAATACCAGGCCATCATCTGCAACTATGCCAATGGCGACATGGTCGGCCACAGCGGCAACCTTGAGGCCGCGATCAAGGCCATCGAAACACTCGACACCTGCATCGGCCGCGTCGTCAACACGATGATCGCGCATGGCGGAGAAGTACTGATCACCGCCGACCACGGCAATGCCGAACAGATGCTGGACCGCAATACCAACCAGGCACACACCGCGCATACGCTGAACCTGGTGCCGTTCATGTATATCGGGCGCAAGGCCACAATGGCATCCACGGGCGCGCTGCAGGATATCACCCCCACCATGCTGACCCTGATGGGACTGCAATTGCCCCCCGAAATGACAGGTAAATCCCTCGTCCATCTGTGAGCCTGACTGCCCGCACAGTTTTCCTGCTCTGTTTGTTGCCAGCCTGCCTGCCACCGGCGCAGGCCGACCAGCAAGCTGACCTGGAAAGACTGCGCGACCGCATTACTGCGCTGCAAAAGGACATGGACAAGACCGGCGACAGCCGCTCAGAATCCGCCGACGCATTGCGCGAATCCGAGCGTGCCATCAGCAATAGCCAGCGCGCCCTGCACAGGATCGAAGCCAGCTTGCGCAACACATCACAGGAACTGGCGCGCCTGAAGCAGCAATCGGCGACTATCAATTCTGAAATCCAGCAACAGCAAATCCTGCTGGCAAAATTACTGCAACAGCAATATATCAATGGCGGCAACGAGTATTTCCGCCTGCTGCTTGACAACAAAGACCCGAACCAGACCGCCCGCAACCTGCAATATTATGAATATATAGCCAAAACAAGAGCTGCATGGTTGAACCACATGCGTAACAGCGTGATGCAACTGAACCAGTCCACGCTCCAGCTGCAGAAAAAAAACGCCGAGCAGGCCGCACTGAAACACGAGCAGGCCGCACAAATCCTTGCGCTGCAGAAGGAAAAGAATTCACGCAAACAGGTTCTGGCTGTGATCTCCCAGCAGCTTCGCCAGCAACGCAGGGAAATGGGCAAACTGCAACGCGATGAAAGCCGCCTGTCACGACTGGTGGGAAAACTGGCGCATATCGTCACCGAACCCCGACAACCCGGCAAGCCTGCCGACGGTTTCACGCCAACATTGAACTCTAAGGCCGGCGCGTTTGTCTCATTGCAGGGCAAGCTGCCGCTGCCGGTAAAGGGGCGTATCACGAACCACTTTGGCAACAAGCGCCCCGACAGTCCCGTACTATGGAAAGGGCTGTTCCTGCAGGCCGCAGCCAGCCAGCCGGTGAATGCCGTGGCCAGCGGCCGGGTCATCTATTCTGACTGGTTGCGAGGTTTTGGTAACCTGCTGATTATTGATCATGGTTCAGGCTATATGAGCCTGTATGGAAACAATGAGGCCGTATACAAACAGGTAGGGGATGCAATCTCCGCCGGTGAAGTCATTGCGTCGGTAGGCAACAGCGGCGGAAATGATAATTACGGTTTATACTTTGAACTTCGTCACGAGGGGATTCCGCTGGATCCTGAAAAATGGATCAGCAGGAAATCCACCCGGAAACGCTAACCTTGGAAATGGATTGATATGCGCAGTCATCTGGAAAAAATCGGTTTGATCGGATTGGGTTTGGTCGCAGGCATACTGGTCAGCCTGCATTATGCGGCCGTTGCAGAAAAGGACGATGCCGTCACCGCCCTGCCAGTCGAGGAGCTTCGCAGCTTCGCCGAGGTATTTGGCCGTATCAAGAGTGATTATGTCGAACCGGTCAGCGACAAGAAGCTGATTACCGAAGCCATCTCCGGCATGCTGAGCGGACTGGATCCGCACTCCACCTATCTTGACTCGGAAGCTTTCAGGGATCTGCAAGTCGGCACCCAGGGAGAGTTTGGTGGACTGGGCATCGAGGTCGGCATGGAAGATGGCCTGGTCAAGGTCATCTCGCCGATTGAAGACACGCCTGCTTTCCAGGCCGGCATCAAGAGCGGCGACCTGATCATCAAACTGGATGACACCCTGGTGAAAGGCCTGACGCTGAATGATGCGGTCAAGAAGATGCGCGGCAAACCCGGCAGCAACATCCAGCTGACAGTACTGCGCAAGAATGAAACCAGGCCACTGCAGTTCACCATCACGCGCGCCGTGATCAAGGTGCAAAGTGTCAAATTCAAACTGGTAGAGCCCGGCTATGCCTATGCACGCATCACGCAGTTCCAGGAACATACCGCCGAAAATCTGGCGGCTGACCTGCAGAAAATGCTGAAAGAAAGCAACAACAGCCTGAAGGGCCTGGTGCTCGACCTGCGCAATGATCCCGGCGGCCTGCTCACCGGCGCTGTCGGTGTCGCTTCTGCCTTCCTGCCCAAGGATGCTCTGGTGGTGTATACCGAAGGCCGCACTGAAGATGCCAAGATGCGCCTGACCGTGTCTCCGGATGACTATCTGCGGGGGACCGGCAAGAGCGACTACCTGAAAGACCTGTCGCCCGCATTCAAGACCGTGCCGATGGTGGTACTGATCAACGGCGGCTCTGCGTCCGCTTCCGAAATCGTGGCCGGCGCATTGCAGGACCACAAGCGTGCCGTGATCATGGGAACGCAGTCCTTTGGCAAGGGCTCGGTGCAAACCATCCTGCCGCTGGGCAACAATACCGCGATCAAGCTGACCACAGCGCGTTACTACACCCCGAGTGGCCGTTCGATCCAGGCAACCGGCATCGTGCCTGACATTACCGTGGAGGATCCGGCCACCGCAGGCCAGGACAAGGGCCTGCAACTGCGCGAGGCAGACCTTGAACACCATTTGACGAATGACAGCGAGAAAGAGCAAACTCCTTCTGCACCCGCCAAAGTGATAGATGCCCCCAAACCGGCAACACCCAAGGACAAGGATGGCAACGCCAAACCCGCCATCACGGAATTTGGCTCCAAGGGCGATTACCAGATGAACCAGGCGGTCAACCTGCTGAAAGGAATGTATATCCTGAAAGGGAAGTAAGCATGCCCAAACCGGAAGAACCGCTAACTTACCAAGACCTGTATTTTGCCGAGGAGCCGGCCGGGCAACTTGAGAAGGCATTTGCGCTGCTTTCCGGGCTGGACCGCATGCACGCCGAAAAAACCGCAGAACCGAACTGCCTGCGCATCAGCTACAGCCTGCGCGATTACTCCCTGGAAGGACTGGAAAGTGCGCTGAAACAGTCTGGCTTCTGCTTCAAGGAAAGCCTGCTCAACAAGATCAGCCGCCGGCTGATCTATTACTGTGAAGATGTGCAGTACCACAACCTGAGCACACCCGAACATCTCACCAAGTCGCAAACCCATGTGGTGTTTGCAAAAGTCTATGAAAACCATCCGCATGGTGATCATGACGACACGCCAGAAGAACTGCGCGAATACAAATAATATAATTTAATCAATAAGTTACAAATGAACGATCAGCAACTGCTGCGCTATAGCCGTCACATCATGTTGCCGGAAATCGGCATTGAAGGTCAGGAAAAACTCAATACTGCACATGCCCTGATCATCGGCGCGGGCGGCCTGGGCTCACCTGCCGCGCTATTTCTGGCCGCCAGTGGGGTAGGCACGCTGACCATCTGCGACAACGACACGGTGGACCTGACCAACCTGCAACGGCAGATCCTGCATCGCACCACCAGCATCGGCAAGCACAAGGTGGATTCGGCAAAAAGTGCAATTGCCGACATCAATCCGGAAATCAAAGTTGTCCCGCTGCAGGAACGCATCTCCGCGCAACGCATGGATGAACTGGTGGCAACGGCCGATGTGGTGCTGGATTGCAGCGACAACTTCAACACCCGTTATGCGCTCAACCGTGCTTGCGTAAAACTACGCAAGCCCCTGGTATCTGGCGCAGCCATCCGCTTTGCCGGACAGGTTTCGGTATTTGACATGCGCGACAGTGCGAGCCCTTGCTATCACTGCCTGTATCCGGAAAGTGCGGAAAACGAGGATACGCGTTGCGCCGAGATGGGCATCTTTGCACCGCTGGTCGGCATCGTCGGCAGCATGCAAGCGGCCGAAACACTGAAGCTGATCACGGGTGCGGGACAAACCCTGAATGGCAAGCTGCTGCTGATCGATGCCCTGCTAAGCGGTATCCGTACCATCAAAATGCCCAGGGACAAAAACTGTACGGTATGCGGCGGCCGCCACTGACCCATTGCGGTAACCTGATGCCGCATGACACACATGCCAGACCCGTCCGGGTGTGATTACCTGATCGTCGGCGCCGGCTCTGCCGGCTGCGTGCTGGCCAACCGCCTGTCTGCAGATCCCGCCAGTCGGGTCTGCCTGCTGGAAGCCGGCCCGCCCGACCGCAATCCCCTCATCCATATTCCGCTCGGATTGCTGTGGATGATGCTGAGCAAAACCCTCAACTGGCGCTATTACACCGAACCGCAGCAGCATCTTGATCAACGCCGCCTGTTCTGGCCGCGCGGCAAGACACTGGGCGGCAGCAGTTCCAGCAATGCGATGATCTACACCCGCGGTCACCCTGCCGACTACGACCACTGGGCAGCGCTGGGCAATCGCGGCTGGTCTTATGCGGATGTGCTGCCGCTGTTCAAACGTGCGGAGAACTTCGAGCCCGGCAGCGATGCGTTTCACGGCACGGGTGGCCCGCTCAATGTGGCCCGCCAGCGCAGTCCCAATCTGCTGAGCCGCATTTTCGTCACCGCGGCCAGGCAGGCGGGCTTACAGGCCAATGACGATTTCAATGGCGCAACTCAGGAAGGCGTCGGCCTCTATCATGTCACACAGAAAAACGGCGAGCGCTGGAGTGCGGCTCGCGCCTACCTGCATCCGGTGCGCAGCCGCAGCAACCTGCAGATATTCACAGGCGCCCATACCACCCGCATCCTGCTGGAAAACGGCCGCGCCTGCGGCGTGCAATATTTGCGCAACGGCAAGCTGCACACCCTGCGTGCGAGGCGCGAAGTCATCCTGTGTGGCGGCGCAGTCAATTCCCCGCAATTGCTGATGCTGTCGGGCATAGGGCCGGCAGCCATGCTCAGCCGGCACGGCATCGCCATCCAGCATGCGCTGCCAGGCGTGGGGCAAAACCTGCAGGACCATCTTGACGTGATGATCGTGCAGCACTGCACGCAACCCGTCTCGCTGGGCATCTCGCCGCGCAACCTTGCAGCACAGCCCTGGCACATGCTCAATTACGCCATGTTCCGCCGCGGACCGTGGACCACCAATTCTGCAGAAGGCGGCGGTTTCATCCGCAGCGATGCCGCACAGTCCTGCCCCGACCTGCAACTGCATTTCACGCCCGCCCATCTCGACGAGCACGCACACACGCCGAAACATGCCGCCGACACCCTGCTCGGCCACGGCTATGCACTGCACATCTGCCCATTGCGCCCGCAAAGCCGCGGCCATATCGGGCTGAAAAATGCCGACCCTTGCGCCGATGCGTTGATCGAACCCAATTACCTGTCACATCCTGCAGACAGGCTGGCGATGATCTCTGCAGTGAAAATGGCTCGCAGCATCTTGGCACAACCTGCATTCTCCCCCTATCGCGGCACAGAAATCTTTCCCGGCAGCCAGGTGCAGAACGACGATGAGATCGCTGCATTCGTCCGTCGCAAGGCGGGCACCATTTACCATCCTGTCGGCACCTGCAAGATGGGGCATGACGCAATGGCAGTCGTGGATGACAGATTACGGGTGCACGGCATCGCCGGTTTGCGCGTGGCCGATGCCTCCATCATGCCTACCCTGGTCGGCGGCAATACTCATGCCCCAACGGTGATGATCGCAGAAAAAGCCTCCGACATGATCCTGCAGGACAACACATGATAAAACTTGTATATAACTGATTATATTATTATATTATTATATTTATCGATTATCGGGCACCAAAAAGCCCCGCTCCAGATATTCGACAAAGCGCTTGCGGTAAGCCTCGCTGCGCAGTGCAGCAATATGTTGTCCGCCTTGCACCACCCACATTTCCTTCGGCTCCCTGGCCGCTGCAAACAAAGCCTCACCATGATGCAGCGGCACCACAGGATCACTGTCGCCATGGATGATCAGCAGCGGAATCGGGCTGACCTTTGCCACGTTCTTCAGGGGGCTGTAATCGTTGTCGATCGTGAATGACAGCGGCCACTGCAAGGGCCAGGTCAGCCAGAAGGCCGCCAGTTTCTCACGCGCAATGGCTCGGTAATCGGAAAATGCGCTTTCCTCGATCAGCGCACGGATATATTCGCGGTAAGGGCTGTGCGCCACGTTATAAATCGCCAGCGCCCCGCCCAGGCTCTGCGCAAATATCGCGATGCGTTTATGGTCGATATCTTTCCGCTGCAACAGGTATGCCATCGCCGCATCGATGTCCTTTTCAGCCCCCGCCAGCGAGGGTGTACCCTCGGAACCGCCATAGCCGCGGTAATCCAGCAGCAGCACGTTGTAATGTTGCGCAGGCAGCCAGTACACATTGCCGATATGCGTGCTGATGTTTTCTGCGTTGCCGTGCAGATAGAGGATCGTGCCCTTTGCTTCTCCCGCTGCCGGCAGGAACCAGGCAAACAGCTTGACGCCATCGCCACTGGTGATCTGCACGTCTTCGTATTTCAGTCCCAATTGATCCGGCGATGAATATTGCTTCGCATGTGGCTGGAAAAATAACGAAGTACATCCGGCCAGCGCCAGGCACAGCGCAGTCACTAGCCATTTATTCATTCGAAAAATTCCTGCCACACGATATTGGCATCCGTCCAGGCCTGATCAAATTCCGCTTTTCGCAGCAATTCGATTTTCAGCGCAGAATTTTTGCCGATCGTGAAACGCTGCAATATGCCTGCTTCGCCGACGGTATGCAGTTCCCCCAGGAAGAATCGCTGCATGCGCGCCCTGACATTGATATTCCAGCGCCCGCCTATCTCTTTCATGATGCCGATTTCCGGGCCCGCGCCCAGTGCGTAACTTCCATGATATTGCGATGCCGTTTCTAACGATGAATCCAGCATGACATAGGTCTGTGCCTGCCGGTTATCCATTGAGGGTGCATCCCAGGCATACCCGACGCCCGCATTGAGATGCATGATCAGCGGATCATTGTCTGCAGACATCCGCTTCCTCAGCCATCCCATGTCCACTTTCCAGGAAACAGGCTGGAAAAAGTCATTGCGCGATGCGAGCGAAAAAATATCGATAGGCGTGAATTCCTCCACGCGCAACCCACCCTCTTCTCCGTAATGGCGGAGACGCAGATTGAAAAACTGTATTTCCGCTCCTGGCACATAACCCGCAACGGGATCATTCAATTCATGATATGCAGGACGCCACTCGATTTCCTGGTAGGGAACCCCGTCCCGGTTCCCCCCACCCAGGCCTGCACGCAATGATGGATGCCCCTGTTCCGGCCGGCTTTCCGGTTCAAGCACTTGAGATATGCCCGAGTCAGCCTGAAGACTGCTGCGTGCAAGCTGGAGTTTCCGCATACGACTGGCAAGCTCAGGTTTTTCGCCCTGCCCGGCTTGCATATAGGTCAAATAATCTTCACCCAGCTCCATGATCTCAGCCTGATCCTGCTGAGGAAGCCTGACAATTTCCGCATCATCAGCCTCCCGCGCACCTTTGCTCAGGCCCAAGGCCAAATTGCGCATTTCAGGCTTCATGACCTTCAGGAGGTGATTGATCTGCGTCGCATTGGCAGGGCGAAATACCACCTGCTTGACCAGCCCGGGCTGCTCAGTCACTGCCCGTACCGTTTCGGAAGGAATGGCATACCAGCGGAACTTGTCCGTCAGCTCCAGTCCGGGGCGCGCCACTTCCAGCAAGGACAACAAATGGTATGCGCAGTTTTCATCAAAAAAGTAGTAATCAAAATAGGTCGGCGCCAGCTCCCACACATGGCGCATCATGCGCTCGACTTCCACTTCATCAAGATTCAGCCGGTATTCCCAGATATCACGATTCTCCATATCGCTGTATTCTCGCACCTTCAGATAATACGGCATGATCTGGAATATGCCCGGATACCCCCCGGTCAGCCCCTGAACTGCAAACAGCAATCCATTGGTTTCGCTGGTGCCTGCGGTATAACCGACGGTATAGGCGAGCAATCTCGTACGCTCGTCCTGGTCTTTTGCATCAATGCGCAACAAGGTATGACCATACATGGATGCCCGGCTATTGATATAGGCCGCCGGGAACACCAGGGTGACTTCTTGCGGGTTGATCGCCTGATGCCACTTCTCATACCGTTTGCACTCATGCGGCCTGAGCCTGGCCGGATCAAAATGCAATTGCTCATTCAGCCAGTAATACCGGGCGATGAACCTGCACTGTGGATTTTGCAGCGAGCCCGTTTCTTCCTGATCGGAAAAAAATGCTGCGAGTGTAGCGTCCAGCTCCTGGCCGGCATCATGCATGCCATTCTTCGAATTGAAAAAATCCGGATCATCCGCAAGGCTTCTTGAACCAGGCCAGAAGGGGTAGGGTTTGTAATGAAGCAGATTCAACCACTCAAGTCGCGACGCGAGGCCTAGCGCATGCGACCGACTGATCAGCTCCTGCAAATAGGGATTGGCATTCTCCGCCAGGGCGAGTGAACTGTTTACCAGCAGACAAGCCGTCAACATTGCATAATTCAGAAACTTCATTCATTTCCCATATGAGCAATAAATCAGTTAAGCAGACAATCAAAAGCACAAATAAAAAAGCCCAGTGTTTCACACTGGGCTTTCATACACCTAATCGCCCATTAAACGGCTTCAGCGTACTTGGACAACGTGCTGTCTGCAGCCATGACCTGCTTCAGGCCGAATGCAATCTGATCGGCAGAAGCTTGGTCACCCACGAAAATTTTTGCGAAATTTTCCTTGGTTACGCGATTGAAAGTGGCGCGATCAGCTTCATTCACACCAATCAGCGATGCCAGTGAATCCAGCGTTTCGCCGCTACCCCTGGACATATCCATCGCCAGCTTGGATTTGTTACCGTCGATATAAACAGCCATTTTCCAGCTGGATGAAACTACGCCATCCTGCGAACAGCCTGACGTGCCGGATGTTACGGCAAAAGTATTGTAGAACGTGCTGTTGGTTGTCATCGCCAGTACCTGCGGTGCAACACCCTTCTTGCCATTCCACAGCATGGAGCCGACACCACAGCCACCTGATGCATCAGCAGCAAATGCCGAAACTGGAATCAAGGCAGACAACGCCACAACTGACACAATATGTTTCATTTTCATCATAGTTCATCTCCAAATGTAACGTTACGAAAAGATGCTGCTGTTTACCCGGGATTACTGTTGGAGGATTTTCCAACGCCCCTGATTTATATAGTGTGCTTCATGGCGCTGTCAAATGTTTCATTTACCCTTGTTGTTTTTTTATTTGAACCTTTGATTTTTACAAGCAAATTATTAGCCTGCATGCCGGTTATCCTTTACCGTGGCAACCAAAAAATAATTCAGGTACTTGCAAAGAACGCGGATACTGGCTAAAGTTTGCAGGTAAAACCGTTCAACCAATTGCAAATCTCGTGAGGATACAATGAAACAACGCCTAATCCGCTTCATCAGCAGCCTGCTGATCACCAGCATGTTGAGCATGAGCATCTGGATGCCTGGTGCACAGGCTGCCATGATCACCACCGAACAGGTCATGAACCAGCAGCTTGCTGAACAAAACCGCGACAAGGTTCGCGCCTTCTTTGACCGTGAAGACGTACGCAACCAGCTGCAAGCCCAGGGTGTCAGCGCCGACTCGGCCAAGGCACGTGTGGATGCCCTGACGGACAATGAGGTCGCCAGCATTGCCGGCCAGATCGACACCCTGCCAGCAGGTGGTACCGATATTCTCGGTTTCATCCTGCTCGTATTCATCATCCTGCTGTTTACCGATATCCTCGGCCTGACACACGTGTTCCCGTTCACACGGCATCGCTAAGCGCTGAAAATGAAGCACCTGAATAACGCCCGCCTCCTGGTGGGCGTTTTCTATCTGGCCATCCTGTCTGCATGCAGCACCCCGCAGACCAGCCTGTTATTGCAGCAGCGGCCTTCCACCTTGCCACCGCACCTGGAGCTCACCGAGGTTGCCTACTTCCCGCAAGAGGAAAACCAGTGCGGACCCGCCTCCCTGGCCATGGTACTCGCTACGGCAGGCCTGCCCATCCAGCCGGAACAACTGAAAGACGAGCTTTACATTCCGGATCGCAAGGGCAGCCTGCAGGTGGAAATGCTGGCGGCAGCACGCCGCCAGGGGATGCTTGCCTATCAGCTGGAACCACACCTGGAATATGTACTGAACGAGGTCGCGGCAGGCAACCCGGTGATCGTGCTGGAAAATCTCAGCCTGCAGTGGTTTCCCATGTGGCACTATGCGGTCGTCATCGGTTATGACCTGGACAAACAGGAAATCATCCTGCGCTCCGGCGCTGAAAGGCGCGATGTGATGACGCTATCGACATTCGAACATACCTGGTCGCGCAGCCAGTACTGGGCAATGCTTGCACTTCCCTTATCACGCATCCCGCAAACTGCAACACCCGGCAATTACATCCAGAGCCTGCAGGCACTTGGCCACAGCAGACCCCAGGCCAGCCTGCAACCCGCCTTCGAGGCCGCGCTGCAACGCTGGCCTGACGACCTTGCCGTACAAATTGCCGCCGGCAACGAGGCTTACAACCGTAATGACTTTGCAAATGCGCAGCGGATTTTCCGCATCGCCACCTCCAGCCACCCTGACTCAGCCGCCGCCTTCAACAATCTTGCACAAACGCTCAGCGACATGGGGCAATACGAAGAGGCCCTCAGGATCATCCACCAGGCCGTGCAGATAGGCGGTCCGCTCAAATCCATCATCGTTGCAACACAGGCTGAAATCGAGCGCAAAAAACGTGCAGCAGAAGCTGCAGACGTCAAGTAAAATCAGGCACCTGCCATCTGCTGAAAGGTCACTGAATCCATGCAATCCGTCCCCGCACCGTCCTCCCCGGATTTTGTCGCATGGTTCCGCTCGGTCGCACCCTACATCAATGCTTTCCGCGGCAAGACCTTCATCGTGGCATTTGGTGGCGAGGTGGTGGAAGACGGCAAATTTGTCGAACTGACGCATGACCTGAACCTGCTGGCCAGCCTCGGTGTACGGCTGGTGCTGGTACACGGCGCACGGCCGCAGATTGAAAAGCACCTGCAGCATAACCAGATCGAAGACCGTTATCACCATGGTATCCGCCTGACCGACACAGCCACCATGCGCTGCGTCAAGGAAGCAGTAGGCAGGGTGCGCTTTGAAATCGAGGCGCTGCTTTCGATGGGGCTGATCAATTCACCGATGGCCAATGCCGACATCAGGGTGGCCGGTGGCAACTTCATCACCGCACAACCGATCGGCGTGATCCATGGCGTGGACATGCTGCATACCGGTAGCGTGCGCAAGGTGGATATCTCCGCGATCAGAGACAGGTTGGCATTCAATGAAGTGGTACTCCTTTCCACACTCGGTTTTTCGCCTACCGGGGAAATCTTCAACCTCACGCTGGAAGATGTCGCCACCGCAACAGCCATTGCACTGGATGCCGACAAGCTGATTTTCCTGATGGATACCGATGGCGTCATGGACGAGAAGGGCGGGCTGATGCACGAGCTGACCATCGACATGGCGCGCAACATCGTAGCCGGCAAGCAGTCTCTGCCTGATGATGTCTCATTGTTCCTGCCCTGCGCCATCCGTGCCTGCGAGGCCGGTGTGGCGCGCACCCACCTGATCAGCCGGCATGTGGACGGCGCAGTGCTGCAGGAACTGTTTTCCGACAGCGGCATCGGCAGCATGGTGGTGGAAAGCAGCCTGAACATCCTGCGACCTGCCGGCATCGACGATGTAGGCGCCATCCTGCAGATCCTTCAGCCGCTGGAAGATGAGGGCATCCTGGTAAGGCGTGGTCGCGAGCTGCTGGAACGCGAGATCGAACGTTTCGTCGTGCTGGAACACGACCACATCATCATCGGCTGTGCTGCACTGTATCCTTTTGCAGATGAAAAAACCGCCGAACTGGCCTGCCTGGCCATACTGCCGGCATACCGTCGGCACGGCTACGGCGATACGCTGCTCAGTTACATCAGCAATGAAGCGCGTGCGCACGACCTGAACAGACTGGTCGTGCTGACGACACGCACGGCGCATTGGTTTGTCGAGCGCGGCTTCATTGAAGCCGATGTGTCACAACTGCCAGAACAGAAAAAGCAGCTATACAACTACCAGCGCATGTCCAAGGTCTTCATCAAGCAGCTCAAACAATAGGTTTGGGTTTCGCCCGGCAAAACTGTCATAATGACTGCTTTCGGAATTCCGCATGGAGCATCAATATGAACAGAATGGTTAATTGCATCAAACTGGGCCGCGAAGCAGAAGGCCTGGATCGCCCGACCTATCCCGGCCCCCTGGGACAGCGCATCTATGAAAACGTATCCAAGGAAGCCTGGCAGGGCTGGATACGCGTGCAGACCATGCTGGTGAATGAGAACCGCCTGAATCTGGCAGACCCGCAGGCACGCAAATTTTTAGCCACCGAAATGGAAAAATATTTTTTTGGTGAAGGCGCTGCGATGCCTGCCGGTTACGTCCCTCCGAAAAGCTAAATTCACCCAAATTCAGCAAAAACATCAGTAAATCAACAGAAAATCCTGATACCCCGCTCAAACTGCTATTACTTTGACATATAGCAGTTTGCCCATTTTGCCCGGGATAAGGCGTTCTGTTAGAATGGCTGGATAAATTTCTTCCTATTTCTAAACTTTCAAGAGGTTTTTATGTCTCGCAAGCATCCAGTTATCGCGGTGACCGGTTCTTCCGGCGCTGGTACAACCACCGTCAAGCGCGCATTTGAAAATATTTTCCGCCGTGAAAAGATCAAGGCCGCAGTGGTAGAAGGCGACAGCCTGCATAGCCTGGACCGCATGGCTTTCCGCGCCGCTTCCGCAGAGGCCGCCAAGGCCGGCAATCATTCATTCAGCCATTTCGGCCCCGAAGCCAACCATTTCGACAAGATCGAAGAAACATTCAAGCTGTACGGCGAGTCCGGCATGTGCAAGCGTCGCTACTATGTCCACAGCGACGAAGAGGCCGTACATCACAACAAGCATTTCAACATGACCGACCTCAAGCCCGGTGTATTCACGCCCTGGGAAGATATCGAAGCCAATACCGACCTGCTGTTTTATGAAGGCCTGCACGGCCTGGCCAGCAACGACAAGTACGATGCCAGCAAATATGTCGACCTCGGCATCGGCGTCGTGCCTATCGTCAACCTGGAATGGATCCAGAAGATCCATCGCGACCTGGCCGAACGCGGTTATTCCGCCGAAGCAACCGTGGACACCATCCTGCGCCGCATGCCGGATTACATCAAATACATCACGCCCCAGTTCTCACGCACCCACATCAACTTCCAGCGCGTGCCGACTGTAGACACCTCCAATCCCTTCATCGCCCGCGACATCCCGACACCGGATGAAAGCTTCGTCATCATCCGCTTCCGCGATCCGAAAGGCGTCGATTTCCCCTACCTGCTCAACATGATCCCTAATTCATTCATGTCCCGCGCCAACACACTGGTGGTACCCGGCGGCAAGATGAGCTTCGCCATGGAAGTCATCCTGGCGCCGATCATGCACGATATGATCGAAAACAAGAAGAAGTAAACGGAGCATATTCGTTCAGCCGGAAGGCCGGACGATGCCGCTAAAGAAAGAGCCCGCACTGCGGGCTCTTTCTTTTTCAGTTCCTGCCCTGGCACCCGCCACTTACAGTCCAAGCGCTTTTTTAACAACAGCCTGCAGGTTCTGCGCCAGATTCTGATCGCGCAGGATATTCGCAGCGAAAGACACTTGCGCCGGCACCCCGCCCTCATTGCTGCTGACCAGGATGGCCGGCATCTTGCTGTGCCGGACATGAGATTCCCTTACCGCCGCCATCAACGCAATGCCGCCCAGCTCTTTCAGTTCACGGCCAACTATGACCAGGTCGAAATGCTCATGCATCAACCTCCCCAATGCTGCCAGGCCGTTATCCATGAAGACGAGCTGGACCGGCAACCTGTCCAGCACTTCACGGTAAAGCTCTGTCATCAGCCGCGAGGACTCGACGATGAGTATGGATTTCCGGTTTTTCAGTACCGATTTTTTGAGTCCGTCCAGGCTCTTTTCGATTTCCCTGTAGTCAGACTGGGCCATTTTCTGTATGTCCGCCACTTTCAGAATCAGGTCCACATGGGCCAACGCAAGGGAAACCATATCGCGGCCAAATGCCTTTCTTTGCCTGGCATCTGTCAGCAGGTTTTCCAGCTGGTGGCAAATGGTTGTGACGATATTCAGGCCATGTGTCCCGCCTGACCCCTTGAGGCTGTGAACACCGCGATACAGCTCATTGAAAATTTCAGCATTACCCGGCGATTTTTCAAGTTCGAATATTTGCCTTTCAAACGCATTGCAGCGATCCGGTATCTCGCTGATGAAATCCTGACGGAGCTTATCCAGCAGGGCATGCAATGTATCGTCATTTTCTGTCATGACATCATCCTGTTCAAAAGCATGCCTTCATGAGCTGCCTATTTACGCCTCCCAGATGGCTCTGACCTGACTTGCCAGGTTCATCGGGTCAAACGGCTTGGCGATGACATCCCGCGCACCAATGGCCTTGTACTGCGCCACCTCCTGCGGCTGCACCTTGGCGGTCATGAAAGCTACCGGTGTATTGGCCAGCGCGGACAGTTCACGCAAGGCTTTCAGGGTGCTCGGACCATCCATGCCAGGCATCATCACATCCAGCAGGATCATGTCCGGCGCAAAAGCCACGGCCTCCCGCAAGGCTTCCTCGCCTGAAGAACAGATCTTTACCGTATAACCACCGACCATTTCCAGCGCCAGTTTGGCGACAGCCTGGATATCCGGCTCGTCTTCCACGTACAAAATTCGCGTCAAAGTACCCATCAGTCCTCCATACGATGATTGATCGTTGCCCCTTCACTGCCAGCAGCATAGCCGATGACGGGGAAACAGAAATGGAAATTTGCCCCCTCACCGGCATGCGATGTGAAGCCGATCTCGCCCCCCATCGCCTGCACCAGTTCACGCGTAATGGCCAGACCCAGGCCAGTACCGCCTATCTGCCGGCTATCCGATGAATCTGCCTGCGCAAATTTCTCGAATATGCGGCCATGGAATGCTTCGGGTATGCCCTGCCCTTTATCCTTTACTTCGACACACGCCATGCCGTTGACCAGGCTCAAACCGACTTCGACATTGCCTTGGTCCGGGGAAAACTTGATTGCATTGGACAGCAGGTTGGACATGACCTGCATGAAACGCTGCCGGTCTACATGGATGACAATCTGCGGCAAGTTTCCGGCAACCGTGATGCCGACTTTCCGCTCACTGCCATAAGACTGGTTCATCGCAACTGCCTGCTCAACCAGCGCAACAATGTTTTCATCGCGAAACTCGAAAGTCATCTTGCCAGCCGACAGCTTTTCTATATCCAGCAGGTCATTGATCAGCAGGGACAAACGCTGGCTGTTACGGTTGACCATGGACAGCATCTCTTGCATCGGCTGCGGAATCCTCCCCAGAACCCCGCCCTCGATCAGCCCCATCGCGCCGGCAATTGCCGTCAGCGGCGTGCGCAGTTCATGGCTGACGACGGACACAAATTCACTCTTCATGCGTTCAACGCGGATACGTTCAGTGATGTCATGGAACCACCCCAGCACCGCCTTGCTGCCTTCATAGGTGATGGGCAGGTAGGACGCCAGCACCCACTTGATCTCCTCCTGGCCATCTGCCGGCACCTTCAGCTCCACCAGCTTGTCGAAAATCTCCTCCCCCTTGCCGAGCTTTTCCAGGATATCTTCATAGTCCTGACGGTTGACATAGTATTCTGCGGGATCAACGCCCTGCACATTTTCCCGCGTCCTGTTGATCAGCACATGATACTGGCGGTTGGAAAAAATCACATCATGCCCGCCTGCGCGGGCAATCCGGGCTGCTGTCGGACAGGTATCCAATATATTGCGGAAACGCTCTTCGCTGGACACCAGGGCCTGGTTCTGTTCATGCTCAAGCGTACGCAGCCTGAAATTCTCGCGCAAATTACGCAACATGCGCGCTGAAGCCGCAGCCATGTAAAATATGAACAGGGTGATCATCACGGCCATGGTTTGCTGGGTCTTGCTGCCAACCAGCAGGAAACTGCCCATCAGCGGCAACAGCATGAACAGCAGGAAACCCATCGCGCTGATCCTGTCTGCAGACAGCGTGGACATTGCAGCCGCACTGATACCCGCATAGACAAAAGCCATATAGGCCTGCATCGTGACATCATCCGGAAACAGATACAACGCACCCGCCCCCCAGACCGCAGCGGTGAACAGCGCGGTGACCCGATAGCCATTCAGCCAGTATCTTGCCGGATGAGGATGGCCTTTTCGCTGCAGCCTGAAATACATAATCCCCCGCGCAAGCAGGGACAGGATCAGCGAGACCAGCCAGACTACAGCATGACCTTCGCTGATAGAATGATTCATCAGCACCAGCAACAGCAAGGACAGCAGCAGGTTAAGGATCAATGCCAGCAGCAGCCCGTCATAAAGCTGCTTTACCTGCTCACCTTGCCAAGCCAGAACTTCCTTGTTGTCCTCGATTAGCAACCTAGTACCCTCTCAAAATTCCGCGTTTGCGAATTTCAATAATAATCAATATATTCAATTAGATAATATATTTTCTCAATCGTTTTGTCGATACGTTACCGCGCGCTATGGGATAATGCAAACATGAATGCAACGTATCTTTCCGGCCTCAATCCCCCGCAACAGCAAGCTGTCACCTTACCCCACCAGTCCGCATTGATCCTCGCCGGCGCAGGTAGCGGCAAGACGCGCGTACTGACCACGCGCATCGCCTGGCTGATCAGCAATGGCCATGTCAGCCCGCATGGCATCCTCGCCGTGACCTTCACCAACAAGGCCGCAAAGGAAATGCTGACGCGGCTTTCCGCGATGCTGCCGATCAACACACGCGGCATGTGGATAGGCACCTTCCACGGCCTGTGCAACCGCATGTTGCGCGCACATTACCGTGAAGCGAGCCTGCCGCAGACTTTCCAGATCCTTGACTCCGCCGATCAGCTGGCAGCGATCAAGCGCGTGATGAAAGGCATGGGGATAGATGACGAAAAATACCCGCCTCGAGAAGTGCAATATTTCATCAGCGGCAACAAGGAACAGGGACTGCGCGCCAGCGATGTGGAGGCCTACGACCCCTATACCCGTCGCAAGGTGGAAATCTTTGCCGAATATGACAACCAGTGCCAGCGCGAAGGCGTGGTGGATTTTGCGGAATTACTGCTGCGCAGTTACGAATTGCTGGCGCGCAACGCGCAGATCCGCGAACATTACCAGGCGCGCTTCCGCCATATCCTGGTGGACGAATTCCAGGACACCAATCCGCTGCAGTACCGCTGGCTGAAACTGCTGGCCGGCAAGGACAATGCGATTTTCGCGGTCGGCGACGACGACCAGTCGATTTATGCCTTCCGTGGCGCAAATGTCGGCAACATGCAGGAACTGCTGCGCGATTTCCATATCGACCAGGTGATCAAGCTGGAGCAGAACTACCGCTCGCACGCCAACATCCTCGAAGCGGCGAACGTGCTGATCAGCAATAACCGCAACCGACTCGGCAAGAACCTGTGGACTTCGGAAAACAAGGGCGAACCGCTGCGGGTGTACGAAGCACCCACTGATGTGGAGGAAGCCAATTTCATCGTAAGCGAAATCCGCAGCCTGCAGGAAGAGGGTGTCCACCTCAAGGAAATGGCCCTGCTGTACCGCTCCAATGCGCAGTCGCGCGTGCTGGAACATGCGCTGGTGTCGGCCGGATTGTCGTATCGAGTTTATGGCGGCCTGCGCTTCTTCGAGCGCCAGGAAATCAAGCACGCGCTGGCCTACCTGCGCCTGATGGAAAACAGCGATGACGACAACGCGCTGTTGCGCATCATCAATTTCCCCACGCGCGGTATCGGCGCACGCAGCATCGAGCAACTGCAGGAAACGGCGAAGATGAACAACACCACGCTGTTCGACGCTGCCGCGCGCAGCGGCGGCAAGGTGTCGGCCTTTCTCGGGCTGATCGAAGCCATGCGCAGTGCCACGCGCGATTTGCCGCTGCCGGAAATCCTCGACCATGTGCTGAATGAAAGCGGGCTGATTGCGCATTACCAGAACGAAACCGGCGCCAAAAAGCGCGAAGCCGAAGAACGCCTGGAAAACCTCAACGAACTGCTGAACGCGGCCACATTGTTTGTGCATGAGAACGAGGACGACAGCCTCACTGCCTTTCTCACCCATGCCTCGCTCGAAGCGGGCGAACACCAGGCCGGCGACAGCGAAGATGCGCTGCACCTGATGACGGTGCATGCCGCCAAGGGTCTGGAGTTTCACACCGTGTTCATCACCGGGCTGGAGGAAGGCCTGTTCCCGCACCAGAACAGCCAGAATGCGGAAGACGGTCTGGGCGAGGAACGCCGCCTGATGTATGTGGCAATCACCCGCGCGCGCCGTCGCCTCTATCTCACCTTTGCGCAGAGCCGCATGCTGCACGGGCAAACGCACTACGCTATGGTTTCCAGCTTCCTGCGCGAGCTGCCGGACGAACTGCTGCACTGGATCACGCCGCGCATCGTGCCGCGCGCAAGTTCAATTCCGGCGTGGATGCAAGGCACCGCATTTGCCGATGACTACGCTGCCGTCGCCTCGGGCAGCAGCAAAAAGGAAAGCACTGGCTGGCGCATCGGACAGAATGTGGCGCACGCCAAATTCGGCGAAGGTGTCATCCTCAATATTGAAGGCAGCGGCAACGAGGCAAGGGTACAGGTGAAATTCCACAAGGCCGGCACCAAAATCCTGTCGCTGGAATATGCCAAACTCACTGCTGTCTGAAACAGCAAGGAAAATGTCATGCGCAAATCTTTCACCGAAATCACCCACGACATCAAAACCCGGCTGATGCCGTTTCGCAAGGAAGCGAAAGAGCCGATGGCAGGTTTCGATGCAATGGCCAAAGCGGCGATGAGCGACGGAGTTCTCAGCAGCCTGCAGAAGGAACTGATCGCGACCGGCATCGCGGTCGCCGCGCGTTGCGATGGCTGTATCGGCTTTCATGTGAAATCACTGGTGCGCCTCGGCGCCACGCGCGAACAGGTGAATGAAATGCTGGCCGTCGCAGTGTATATGGGCGGAGGCCCGTCGCTGATGCATGCGGCAGATGTGTTGCGTGCGTATGAGGAATTTACCGAAAATATAATTAAATAACTGATTTAATTATATTAATTCATCAACCTGCGCAGGCTTCACTTCATTGAAAATATCGCGATAGGCGACATAGACTGACGTCAGCATCAGTGGCAACAGGAAAATCAGCCCGAGGTCATAGGGCACCAGACTCAGCACAAACGTGATGACCTGCATGATCAGGCTGTAAACGGTAAACGGCAGGAAGTTGCGCAGGGACGCACGCAGACTGACACGCAAGGCATCGAAAGGTGCAACACGATCGAAATACACCAGCATCGGTGCAAACTGCATCGACAGCATCAGCACGAAAAACAGCGCAAAACTGATCAGCACCGTGAAGCGCAATCCCGACTCTGGCGCCAGCATCGCATTCAGCAAAATCATCGCATCATGGTCGGCCTGGAAATTTTCCAGAATTGCGCTCAGCTCGCGCCCTCCCAATGCCGCCGAAACAATGGATATCGCAAACATCCCGAGCAACATCATCGAACCCAGCGAAAACAGCGCGGAAGGACGCGTGGTAAAACCGGCAAAAATATCAAGCGGCTGGATTTTCTCGCTGTATTCCAGCGCGCGGCATACCTGCATATAGCCGGCAATCAGCGCCGGCATCGCCAGCACGGCAAGGAAAATACCGCCAAACGGGATCAGCATCGCCGCCATCACCCCCGTTGCAAACACCATCGCCAGCGATATCGCATGCAACGGGCTGCGTGTGATCAATTTATACCCATGCGAAATCCACAGCCAGCCATGGCTCGCGGGATGTTTTTCGATGACGAGCTGGCGCACGATCATGCCGGCACCATCAAATTGATGATGCTGCCCCTGGCTGCAATATGATTTTTCAGGATCTGGCGGAACTGGTCCGGGTTGTGCGCATTCACCAGTTCGCCATCGCGCGGCAGGTGCAGGTCATACATTCGGGATATCCAGAAGCGCAGTGCAGCAACGCGCAGCGCCACTTGCCACATGTCCGCCTCTTCCCGGGTAAATGGCCGCACCGCATGGTAAGCCTCCACCAGGGCGCGCGTCTTCTCCGCATCCAGCTGCCAGTTTGCCCCCATGCACCAGTCGTTGACCGTAATCGCCACGTCATACAGCAGGCTGTCGTTGCAGGCGAAATAGAAATCGATCAAACCACCCACACGTTCGCCATCCAGCAGCACATTGTCGCGGAACAGGTCTGCATGCACCACGCCTTGCGGCAACACGGCCAGCGCATGCTTTTCGTGAAATGCCACTTCCGACTGCAGCAATGCCGCATCCTCCGCACCGATGAATTTCGTGACGGCCTGTGCCGCCGCGGCCCGCCATGCGGCACCACGCGGATTTTCCATGCGTCCATCAAACCCCTGCCCTGCCACATGCATCTGCGCGAGCATCGCGCCTACTGCAGCACAATTTGCCACCGAAGGCTGCATTTGAGATTTGCCGCTGAGGCGGCTGACGATGCAGGCCGGCTTGTGTTTCAGCTCACCGAGGAAACTGTCCTGCTTGTCCGCCACCGGGCTGGGGCAAGGGATGCCATGGCGAGCCAGGTGCGACATCAGGTTCAGGTAATATTTCAATTCATGCGGTTTGAGTTTTTCAAACAGCGTCAGCACAAAGCGGCCATTGCTGGTCGTGACAAAATAATTGGTGTTCTCGATGCCTGATGCAATGCCCTGCAATTCAAGGAGCGTGCCCAGTGAATAGTTGCCGAGCCATGCGGAAAATTCCTGCTCGGTGACGCTGGTAAAAACGGCCATGCAATACTTTCTTGTTAAAAACGGAACAGCAACCAGAATGGCGGACGCATATCGGCAGCATCAGGCCCATCCATGCGGGTGAACTGGCCATTGCCGCGCTCATCCACCAGGTAATAGGGTGGACCTACCTTGGGGGTTACCTTGATCTTGAACAGCCGGCCGGCGACGCGGTATTCCTCGACCACCATGTCCTTCTTCTGCACGATGGTCACTTGCGGCTCGAGGTCTGCATCTGCCGCCGGCTTGCTGACCGGCGGAGGCGGCGGCGCTTCATCTGGCTGCGACTTGCCCTGGTCTGCAGCCCAGGCTGGAAAAGCCAGGCTGGCTGCCAGGCTGGCTGCCAGTATCGGGCTGATATAACGCATAGCATGGCTCCAATATTTCATAGATGCGTATTTTAGCCGATACGCCTGAAAAAGGCTTTACTGCTTCAGTGCCACGATTCGTATATGGATCTCCAGTTCATCACGCACGCGCAATGCACCGCCCAGGATGGAAAAGGGCCGCAAGCCCAGTGCCGACTGCAATACGCTGAAACGGGAAGTAATCACGATCCGTTCCGCATCGTATTGAACCTGCGCCGGGAATTGCAGCGGCTGGATTTTGCCGTGCAGCATCACCAGCGCCGACACCCGTGGCGCCTCCCGCGCCCCTTGCAGGCTGACTGACTCGACGATGATCTGCGGAAATTGCGCGGCATCGAGCATTCCCCCGCCCATCATGTTGTGGCGTGTGCCTGCGCGTGCAGCCTCTGACACCGCCGCCGCAAATTCCGCCCCCTCCTCTGCGCGCGGACCAGGCAGATCTACAGCAAAAGACTGCAGCGGGATCAGCAGGCGAAAGCCGCTGTCAGCAAGGCTGTCCGCCACATACACATCACCCGTTGCACTGCCGGTGATCACGTGGTTATGTCCCAGCCGCGCCAACGGACCATCCCGATAGACCAGCAGGCGGATTTCACTGCGCGCGCTGTCGATCACATAGCGCTGCCCACCCGTGTGAAACGCAGTCGGCATCGTCTGTACACCTGATACCGTTTGCACCTGGCCACACCCGGAAAAACTGAGCATAATCAGCAGCATGCTGCAGCAAGCAATTGCTGCATGCACCTTATGACAACTGGCATTTGCCGTGCAGATTTGCATTTTGATCACTCAAAATCCGGAATATGGATCACGCCCGGACAGATTTCGGAAATGCGCGGGGTCAAGACTTGCATCAAGCAGTTAAAAGCGCCATGCAGAATGCAGACACGCTACTGCAGTGCGCCTGACCACCCTAGGCAAAATTCAGCTCCAGGAAAAATTCCGCGCCGCCCGCGGCAATCGGCAGGATGATGGTCTTGCCTGAAACAGGGTGGACAATGTCATGCCCCTCGCCGGTCAGCATGTGCGGCAGCTGCATGTCAAAATCATGCCCCTTTTCAGACAGGATTTGCTTGGCGCCGCCCACCAGCATATTGGTCAGTTCACCCGCGAGATCCTCCACTTCCTTGTTCAGCGTGAGGAATTCCTCGCCCAGCATGCTGGTGGATATGGCACGTACCGCTGGCATGGTCAGGGTCAGCGCAACGCTGCCGCTGACGCCTGACGCATTCATCGCAATCAAACCGCTCACCACACCGGCAGCACCGGTGCCCTGTTTAAGCTCCGGAACGCCGGGATTGATCTCCAGCATCACCATGGTCGAAAAAATCGTATACAGCGAATGCAGCAGCGCGTTCGTCACCAGGAAATCCATGGGTTCTTCATCTGGCATGGCATCTGTTTCCACCCCGTTGCCAAGCCCTTTGGGTTTACGCGCCATTTTCACTTTCCTCCGGCAACTCTCAAAATTTCATTCTCTCATGCCGCCAGGACACGCATAAGCCGGAAACAACAGGGATTCATCGACCTGATTCCAGTATCGCCGCAGGAAACGCATCAAACCGGCAATATTGCGGCAGTTTCCCGTCAATGCTTGTGGTCTGCGCCTGCAAGCAGCTTTTCGATGCGACGGTCCGGCACCAACCACATCATTGCCACTGCCACATAAAAGAGCTGGGCCAGCCACTGGTTGAAAAACGCCAGCGGAATGGCGACCACATAAAGTGCCACGGAGATATTGCCTTTGAAATCTTTGCCTATGGCCCTCGCAAGCACGGAATCCTTTCCTTCGCAGGAGACGATCGTATGTGCCAGTATCCAGTAGGCAATCGAGGCCATCAGCAATACCATGCCATACAATGCGGCAGGTACCGGTGCAAAGTGGTTCTCCCCCATCCAGCCGGTCACGAACGGCAACAGCGACAACCAGAACAACAGATGCAGGTTGGCCCACAGCACCGGTCCACTCACCTGGCGTGCCGCATGCAGCATGTGGTGGTGATTGTTCCAGTAGATTCCGAGATAGACAAAACTCAGCACGTAGCTGAGAAATACCGGGAGTAATGGTGCCAATGCAGCAAAATCTTCACCATGCGGCACTTTCATCTCCAGCACCATGATGGTAATGATGATCGCCAGCACGCCATCGCTGAAGGCTTCCAGACGGGTCTTGTTCAATTTGAATTCCTCAATTCCGGCAACGTTCAAAGGTTGAGCTGCTTTTCGATTTCTTCTTCGGAAGGCTGGAAGCCGCGTGTCTCGAAATGATTGAAGATCGCATTCACCACTTCACGCGGCTCGTCGATCACATGCAGCAGGTTCATGTCTTCCGGCGAAATCATTTTCTCCACCAGCAGCGTATTGCGTATCCAGTCCACCATGCCACCCCAGAACTTGCTGCCGACCAGGATGATCGGGATGCGCCGGGTCTTGCCGGTCTGCACCAGCGTCAGCGCCTCCATCAGCTCGTCCAGCGTGCCGAAACCGCCAGGCATCACCACATAGGCGCTGGCAAATTTCACGAACATCACCTTGCGCGTGAAAAAGTGCTGGAAGGTCTGGCTTACGTTCTGGTAGGGATTGTTGTGCTGCTCGTGCGGCAGCTGGATATTCAGCCCCACGCTCGGTGACTTGCCGTAGAACGCCCCCTTGTTGGCCGCTTCCATGATGCCGGGCCCGCCACCGGAAATCACCGAAAAGCCGGCATCGGACAGCAGGCGGGAGATTTCCTCGGTCAGCTGGTAATAGGGGTGGTCATGCGGGGTGCGCGCGCTGCCGAAGATGCTGACCGCCGGGTGGATGTCGGCCAGACGCTGGGTCGCCGCCACGAACTCTGACATAATGCCGAATACGCGCCAGGCCTCCTTCGAATGCATCAACTCGGGGAAGGGGGAATTGGGCAGGCTGGACTGATTATTCATCTTGGAATCCCATACTTAGTAAATGATATTGAAATGAAAACCTTGTTGCTGGTTGATGGCTCATCTTACCTGTATCGCGCCTATCATGCGATGCCCGATTTACGCAGCCCCGCAGGCTTGCCGACTGGCGCCATCCATGGCGTGCTCAACATGCTGCGCAAATTGCGCGCCGACTTTCCGGCAGATTATAGCGCGGTGGTATTCGATGCCAAGGGCAAGACTTTCCGTGACGACATCTATCCAGAATACAAGGCCCAGCGCCCGCCGATGCCGCCAGACCTGGCTGCACAGATAGCGCCGCTGCACCAGGCCGTCGCCGCTGCCGGCTGGAATATCCTCGAAATTTCCGGCGTGGAGGCTGACGACGTGATCGGCACACTGGCGGAACAGGTCAAACAGGGCGGCGGCCGCTGCATCATCTCCACCGGCGACAAGGACCTGGCACAGCTGGTCAATCACCAGGTCACGCTGATCAACACGATGAGCAACGAAACGCTTGATGAAAATGGCGTGCTGGAAAAATTCGGCGTGCCGCCGGATCGCATCATCGATTACCTGACCTTGATCGGCGACACGGTCGACAACGTGCCCGGCGTGGAAAAGTGCGGCCCCAAGACGGCCGTGAAATGGCTGACCCAGTATGGCAGCCTGGATAACGTGATCGCGCACGCCGATGAAGTCAGCGGCAAGGTCGGCGAAAACCTGCGAAGTGCGCTGAACTGGCTGCCAACCGGAAAAACATTAATCACCGTGAAATGCGATGTACCGCTGGACGTGCATTACGACCAGCTCGCGGCACCACCTCAGGACACGGAAATTCTTCGGGAGTTATTAAAGGGCTTCGGCTTCCGCACCCTGCTGCGCGAACTGATACCGGATGAGGCTCCGGCACCGGTCTCCACCTCGACCGATAGCCCGCAACAATCCGTGCTGTTTGCTGCTGCACCGGCAACAAAATCCTATGAGTGTGTGCTGACCGATGCCGATCTCGACAAGTGGCTGCATATCATTGAAAAAGCCGAGCTGACTTCAATCGACACTGAAACCACCGGCCTCGACAGCATGACCGCACAGCTGGTCGGCATCTCGCTAGCCATTGAGCCGCACCATGCCTGCTATATCCCCGTTGCCCATCATTACCCCGGCGCGCAAACCCAGCTCAATCGCGAGCATGTGCTGGCAAAACTGAAATCCTGGCTGGAAAGCACCCAGCACAAGAAACTGGGACAGAACCTCAAATACGACCAGCATATCTTCGCCAATCACGGCATCGCACTGCGCGGTGTCGCCGAAGACACCCTGCTGCAATCCTATGTACTGGAAAGCCACCGCCCGCATGAACTGGGCAATCTTGCGCTGCGTCACCTGGGGCTGAACACCATCAGCTACGAAGATGTCGCCGGCAAAGGCGCGAAGCAGATTACCTTCGATCAGGTTGACCTGGAGAAGGCGACTCAGTATTCCGCTGAAGATTCCGACATTACGCTGCAAATCCACCACACCCTGCTGCCGCAACTGCAGGGTCAGCTGGAAAAGGTGTATCGCGACATCGAACTGCCCGCACGTGAAGTGCTGTTCAGGATGGAGCGCAACGGCGTGTTGCTGGACAGTCATCTGCTGATGACGCAAAGCCATGAACTGGGCGAAAAGCTGCTGGCACTGGAACAGCAGGCCTATGAACTGGCCGGCCAGCCTTTCAACATGAATTCGCCCAAGCAGCTGCAGGAAATCCTGTTCGACAAACTGGGCATGCCGGCGAAAAAGAAAACCGCCACCGGCGCACGCTCCACCGATGAAGAAGTGCTGCAGGAACTGGCACTGGATTACCCGCTGCCCAAACTGATCCTCGAATACCGGGGCATGGCCAAGCTGAAATCCACCTATACCGACAAGCTGCCGCAGATGGTCAACCCTGCTACCGGCCGCGTGCACACCAACTATGCGCAGGCGGTAGCGGTCACCGGCCGTCTCGCGTCGAACGATCCCAACCTGCAGAACATCCCGGTGCGCACCGCGGAAGGCCGCCGCATCCGCGAAGCCTTCATCGCCCCGCATGGCAGCCATATCATCTCAGCCGACTATTCGCAGATCGAGTTGCGCATCATGGCACACCTCTCCGGCGACACCGGCTTGCTGAATGCCTTTGCCAACGGGCAGGACATCCATCGCGCCACTGCCGCGGAAATTTTCGCCGTGGAACCGGATGCGGTCAGCAGCGAGCAACGCCGCTATGCCAAGGTGATCAACTTCGGCCTGATCTACGGCATGTCCGCCTTCGGCCTTGCCAGCCAGCTGGGTATCGAGCGCAGCGCGGCACAAGCCTACATCGAACGCTACTTTGCGCGTTACCCCGGCGTGGCCAACTACATGCAGACCACCCGTGATGCCGCCAAACAACAAGGCTATGTCGAAACTGTGTTCGGCCGCAGGTTATGGCTGCCGGAAATCAATGGCGGCAACGGCATGCGCCGCCAGGCCGCAGAACGCGCCGCGATCAACGCACCCATGCAGGGTACGGCCGCCGACCTGATCAAGCTGGCCATGATCGCCGTGCAGAACTGGCTGGAGTCAGCAAATTTGCAAACCAAACTCATCATGCAGGTGCACGATGAACTGGTGCTGGAAGTGCCGGACAAGGAGCTGGCGCTGGTGAATGAAAAACTGCCCGGCCTGATGTGCAATGTGGCACAGCTGAAAGTGCCGCTGGAAGTGGGTGTAGGTACCGGTGCAAACTGGGAAGCGGCACACTGATTAGACAGATATATATACCAAGCCTATAGTGAAATTTCATACAGAAAAATGTACAGAATTATGAACACTATTCATGCCGAAATCAGAATAGGAATCACCGAGCTACGTGAGTCTCCTGCCCGCATCCTGAAACGCGCTGAGGAAGAAGACCAGGCAATTGCAATCCTTAGCCACAATAAGCCGGCTGGCTATATTGTTTCGCCGAAGATGATGGAAGCCATGCTGGATTCAATCGCCGATCGAATTGCAGAAAATAAAGCAAATTCAATGACTTCAAGCATTAATACTGCGCGAAAAATTACGCTGGATGCGCTGTGAAAGTACCTGCTGATTTTTGTGTGAGTTTGCACTAGCGAAAAGTAAAAACTCACATCAAGCGTATCGTTATGCCACCCGACAAATTTGACCTGAATATTCATCCTGCCGCAGAAAAGGGATGGACCAGGCTGGATGGCAGCATCACAGACATCAACGGTTGCGATACCCGCCTTGCAGCATCTAGTGCTTTTCCGGCTTTTCCGATCTGGCGCCAGGCACAACAGCAGCGGACTCGTTCTGCCACTGTATGCAGAATTGTGCTTCCACATGGCGAAAACAGCGGATTTCACCATCATCCGGGAAAGGCCACCACCATGCTTGCCCGGCCGGCTTGAACAGGCTGCCAACTGCTGTATCATGTTCTGCCACTTCATTCCATGTTGAAGACACCAAACCGAATACCTGCAGGCCACAAAGGGAATCCCTATTCATGATCGAACCAGACCTGCCTGACAACGAGGACGAAAGACTGCAGGCACTTCATGCACTGAGCGTGCTGGACACGCCACCTGAAGTGCGCTTTGATCGACTGACTCGCCTGGTGAAGTCCCAGTTTCATGTTCCCATTGCCCTGGTCAGCCTGATTGATTCCAATCGCCAGTGGTTCAAATCAAGGCAAGGACTGGAGCCCAGCGAAACACCACGCAATATTTCCTTTTGCGGTCATGCCATCCTGCATGAAGAAATCATGCATGTGCAGAATGCGCTTGAAGATCCCCGATTCTTTGACAACCCGCTGGTGACCGGCGATTTGAGCATCCGCTTTTATGCAGGCGCCCCACTGCATGCGCCAGGAGGATCGAGAATCGGCACGCTATGCGTAATCGACAACAAGCCACGCGACATGACAGAGGATGAACGTCTCCTGCTCAGGGATATTGCAGACATCGTTGAACAGGAACTTGCACTCGCGCATCAACTGGAGGAAACACGCAGTACCGCGCTTTTGCTGAATTCCATCATTGAACACCTGCCTGCCATGCTCATACTCAAGCGCGCCTCCGACCTGCGCGTTCAGATATTCAACAAGGCAGGTGAAAAGATGCTGGGATACTCACGCGAGGACGTTATCGGAAAGTCAGTACTTGACGCCCTTCCGCAGGAGCAGGCTGATAATGCCTCCCGGAGTGACTGGAAGGTGCTCAACGAAACCGGATTCGAGGATATTCCGGAAGAAGTCATGAATACACAGGATGGCCATCAAGTCATCCTGCACACGATCAAGGTTGCCATTCGGGATGAGCAAGGCAAGCCCAGATATCTGCTGGGAATATCCGAGGACATCACCCAGCGCAAACAACTGGAGAAGCTGAAAAGCGAATTCATCTCCACGGTGAGTCACGAATTACGCACCCCATTGACTTCAATCAGGGGGTCGATCGGTTTGCTTGCCGGCAAATTTTCCGACAGCCTGCCGGAGGATGCGCGCAAGCTGCTGGAAATATCCCTGCGCAACAGCGACCGACTCACACACCTGATCAACGACCTGCTGGATCTCGAAAAAATCGAATCCGGGAAAATGCGTTTTGAATATGCCTCAATCGACCCCATCGGGCTGGCGCGCAGGGCAATAGAGGATAATGAAGGTTACGCCAGCAAGCTGAACATCCGTCTTGCGCTTGATACAGACCTGACCCAGGGCAGCATCCTGGGTGATCATAATCGGCTGCTGCAAGTGCTGGCCAACCTGATTTCCAACGCCGCCAAGTATTCCCCGCCAGCCGGTACGGTCAGTGTTGCTGTACACCGTGAGCAAAATGCTTTCATCTTCAGTGTCCACGATGACGGGCCCGGCATTCCGGAAAGCTTCAGGAGCCGCATCTTCCAGCGATTCGCCCAGGCCAACAGCTCCGACACCCGGGAAAAGGGCGGTTTCGGCCTGGGTCTCAGCATCAGCAAAGCCATCATCGAACGCCATGGCGGCACCATCGGTTACCAGAGCCAGCCTGGCCAGGGTACGACATTCAGCTTCAGGCTGCCGGAATACCTTTAGCACAACACCCTGCCGCGGCATTCGGCTACACCACACATTTTGCGCACAATTGGCCTGGCTCCATGCGGCCAGATTTCCCGCCTCAGGCAACATCTGCCCGCATACCGGGCACACAGTCACGCAGGCTGCCTGTCCGTGGTATTGGCATTCACAGCCTTCCTCATCGCCGAGCTCCGGCACAGGCCGCGCATGCATGCCTTGCATGACATGCTGATGGACACGCGATCCGGCTTGACGCACAGGTTGCAGGGTTGAAGTTGAACCACACCGTGTACTGCCATGAACTGAATCAGGCCGCGCTCGCCGAGTCGCTTTACCGGAGCTTGCTTCGCCTGCAATAATGCTGCCATGCCCTGCTCTCGAAAAATATTTATATTAATATAATCATTAATTTGCAATAAATACCCCATGCACAAACTCACTCTGATCCTCCTGAGCCTGATACTTGCCGTCTCCGGCTGCTCCGCCTTTGTACCGCCCAACCAGCAGGTGAAAGCCGCCTGTTCCGAACCGGATGCCAAATTGCAAATCAATGGTGGCGAGATCTACACCGGGAGCGCAGAACTGGATGTGCGCCGCGACAAGGTGTTTTCCTATGCCTGCCTCAAACCCGGTTATTACCCCGCCCAAAAAGCAGTGTCCTATTCGATCAGCACCACCGGCGTGATGGATTTTGTCGGTTCCATGATTTTCCTGATCCCCATAGTCGGCATTTTCACACCTGGTGCATGGCATCTGGATGAAACAGATACCCGTATCAACATGGTGAAGTACCAGTAAATCATCATCCAGGGGACATATCGCCGCGACTGCACAAGTGCTAAAATCGCGCCATGGAAGCACCAATGGCCAACCTTGCCGTATTGTGTCATCCCTGTCCCATGTCAGAGCAATACATCATCAAACAAGCATTCATAGACGAATTCGATGCGGCCATCGAAGCGCACATGAACTGGAACCGGCGCATCCTGCGCTGCACGGTTTTGCACGAATTCCCCGGGCCCGATGTGATGCATCTCCATGCCCACCAGATGTGCAGCCTGGGAAAATGGATAGACAGGCAGCATGCCATACTGCACTCATACAACGCCGACGCAGTGCAGAGCATCAATTCAGCACACCACGCCATGCATGAAGCGATGCGCAACATCTGTGCGAATGCCATGAAAAACCTGCCTGGCAACGCTGAAGATCTCGATCAGCTCGAAAGCAGCCAATCCGAGCTGATGATCCGGCTTTCCCAGCTGAAAACACAGATAGTCTCTCACGCCTCGCAGATCGATCCTCTGACCGAGTTACCGCTACGCCATCGCATAGAAGCCGATTTCAAGCGATGCCAGCGTGAAGCGCTGCGCAACCACACCGAGTTATACATTGCCATCATCGATATCGACCATTTCAAGCACATCAATGACCAGCATGGGCATACTGCCGGTGATGCGGTGATTCGCCAGCTGGCACTGAACCTGAAGCATGACATGCGCGCCGGGGACTACCTGTATCGCTATGGCGGTGAAGAATTCCTCTGGCTGATACACTGCAACTCTGCAGGGGAAGCAGAACAGTCCGCGCGCCGGGCCATCATCACAACCCGCACCCGTATCATCGAAATTGACCCCACCACAAGGATAGGCGTCACCATCACCCTCGGCATCACACAAGCCGGCCTGCATGAAGATCTTGCAAGCGCAATAGTCCGTGCAGATCGTGCGCTATATCGCGGAAAGGACAATGGCCGCAATATGTATGTCATCGGCTAAACATAAGCCGGCATCCGCAAATATACCCCCTCACATTCCCAAACATCCCGCAGAAATGGCTCCCTGGAGCCCCCAAAGGTCAGGAAGCGAGACATACCGCACGAACTGAAATACGGTATTCATGATAGGCTCGCCCCGTTCTTGCATGCGCTGTACGAAATTGCAAACTGCTGTTAGCATCTCCCCACTCCGGACAGATGAAGGAATCCCGATGATGGCCAGCTCTCGCGCACTTCTTGTCTACGGCTTTTCCCTGCTGTTGCTGCTGATGCTGCTGATAATTGGTACGGGCCTGGGTTACAGTGCTGCCAACAACAGCCGCATGGAACAAATCGTCAACGTGCACAATGTGCATGCAAATCAGGTCAACCAGCTGCGCAGCTATTCACGCGAACTTTCCGTCCTGTATTACCAGATGCTGCTGGCACGTGACCCTTTCACCCTGGATGAACTTGGCCAGAAAGCTTCAGCCATAGCCAGTGATTTCCTGAAGATTTATGAATCCCTCATGCAGAGCAGCGCAAGCCAGGAAGAACGCGACAAACTGTCAAGACTGATGTCGCTGGCGGGCAAGACATACAATTTCCAGAAAGAAGTCGTCGCCTTGCTGGAACAGGGAAAATATCAGGACGCGGCCGGCGTGATGGTCAGCAAAGTACAGCCATCACAGAACGAGTCTGTCGATTTTTACGACATGCTGGTGAAAGAGCGTCAGCAACTGGTTGCAGACGCCGCGCGGTCCGCACAAGCCGCCTATCACCAGTCCTTCATGCTGATGCTGGTCATCAGCGCCATCGCCATCCTGCTGGGCATCATGATTTCAGCATATGTCGTGAAGAAGACCTGGACAGCCGAAATGGTGCTGAAGCGCGGCAAGGATGAACTCGAAAGGCTGGTGCAGGAGCGCACCAGCGAGCTGCACCAGCTCGCCAGCACCGATGAACTGACCGGCATATTCAACAGGCGAAAGTTTGGCGAGGTAATGCAGATGGAGCTGGCCCGTTCCAAACGCTATGGCACCAAGCTGTCGGTCATCCTGTTCGATGTCGACCATTTCAAATCCATCAATGACACCCACGGCCACCACATTGGCGACCTGGTGCTGCAAAAACTGGCCACGGTGATTTCCTCTGCCTTGCGCGACACCGACATCCTTGCGCGATGGGGCGGCGAAGAATTCATCATCCTCGCGCCCTGCAACGAGTCCAGCTGCCCAGACCTGCTTGCAGAAAGGCTGCGCAGCATGATCGAATCCACAGCTTTCGGGGAAGCCGGCAGGGTAACCTGCAGTTTTGGCGCAAGCGAATTTCGGCACGGCGATGATCAGGACACCTTTATCAACCGCGCGGACCACAACCTGTATCGGGCAAAAAATTCGGGGCGGAATAAAGTATGCCTCGGTTAGCAGCAAAAGGCCTGACAAATTCCCCTTGCTTTCGAACCTGAATCTGCATTGCCCTTTGCTGTCGGAGGCCGGTCATGAAGAAACAGTCCTTCCCGCTTGCCAAAGCCTACACCCTGCTTGAACCCGGCCCGGTGACGCTGATCACCACCTCGCACAATGGCAGGCACAACATCATGACGCAGTCATGGCATACGATGATGGAGTTTTCGCCGCCACTGGTGGGCTGCCTGATCAGCGGCAACAATTACAGTTTCGAAGCCTTGCTGAAACACCGCGAATGCGTGATCAACATCCCCACCGCAGAACTGGCAAGGCAAGTAGTGGGCATCGGCAACTGCAGCGGCGGAAAAATCGACAAATTCACGGAATACGGGCTGACACCCCTGCCTGCCAGCAAGCTTGCTCCGCCGCTGATCGCAGAGTGCTATGCCAGTCTGGAATGCACAGTCAAGGATAGCCGGTTCGTGAACAAGTACAATTTTTTCGTGCTGGAAGTGGTAGAAGCATGGGCGGACAAATCTGTCAAAAATCCACGCACCCTGCACCACTGCGGCAACGGAAAATTCATGATCGCAGGTGAACACATCAGGCTGGCTTCACGCATGAAATGACCGCCATCACATCAGGATTCCCGCATCCCGATGCCATTACCCTCAGCCTGCCAGCCCGCCGCGGTCGGCACGCAATTCCGCGAGGGTGGCATGCATCGCAAACGTGCCACATCCGGCTTCAGGAGTTAAACTTCACTTCATGAGTACCCTGCCCCTTTCCGATTCACGCCCCCACCTGCGCGGCTATCTCACCGCAGGCTATGTGCTGTTCATCATCTATGTCAGCCTCACCCCTTTCAACTGGCAGGATCAGGGCCTGTCTTTTTACGATGTCCTGTCCGCACCGTTGGCACAGACATTTACCGGATTTGATTTTGTGCTTAATCTCACCTCCTATCTGCTGCTGGGGTTGCTGACGGGCACGCTGCTGCATCACCGCATGCCGGATCACAGGATGCTGTTCGGCAGCACGTTATGCGGACTACTGCTTTCAGCCGGCCTGGAATACCTGCAGATGTACCTCCCCGGCCGTGTCAGTTCAAATACCGACCTGCTGAGCAACATGCTGGGAGCATTGAGCGGGTCAGTCATTACCGCCCTCATTTACCGGAACGCCTGGAATGCAAAATTCCATGAACTGCACAATCACCTGTTCAAACATGGCTCGCTCTATGATTTTGGCCTGGCCCTGCTTGCGCTATGGCTGTTTGCACAGACCAACCCCAGCCTGCCGATGCTGGGCAGCGTGTTCATCCGCGAAGTCGCGCGCTGGCCGTTTGATATCGTGCCCGCCACGCCTTTCAGCTGGCTGGAAAGTGCCGAAGTCGCGAGCAACCTGGTACTGCTGGGCATTCTGCTCTCCACCCTGCTGCGCATACGCAAACATACTCCTGGTGTACTGGTATTGCTGCTGGGCATCGTCACGCTGATCAAATTCGTCGCCGCAATCCTGCTGCTGAAATCCTGGGCGCTGCTGATCTGGCTCGACAGCGAAGCCCTGTCCGGCATCATCGCCGGCATCATACTCCTGCTCTTCCTGTTACATCTGTCGCAGAAGGGCATATTGATTGCCGGTGCAGCCACGGCCCTGGCCTATCTCGCCCTGGTGCAGGACCTGCTGACCGACAGCCGCATCGCCACCGTGCGCCGCCTGTTTCACTGGCATTACATCCACCTGCTGAACTACAACGGCTTTTCGCAGATTGCCATCCAGCTGTTCCCGCTCCTCATGCTGCTCTACCTGTGGCGGACGGGCGCGCAGCGGAAGTAGTAAAATGGGGGCCACACAAACCAGCCCCTCACGATCATGAGCTATTACGACAAGCATGTGTTTTTCTGCACCAACCAGCGCGAAGGCGGTGAAGCCTGCTGCAACGACTTCCGCGCGCAGGAAATGCGCGACTACGTAAAAAAGAAGGTCAAGCAGCTTGGCCTTTCTACCGAATCCAACCGCATCCGCATCAATTCCGCCGGCTGCATGGACCGCTGCGAGCAAGGCCCGGTACTGGTGGTTTACCCGGAAGGCATCTGGTACACCTGGGTCGACCAGAGCGATCTCGATGAAATCATCGAGGAGCACCTCAAACACGGCCGCATCGTAGATCGCCTCAAGATCTGACCCCCTCAATTCCATTCCACATCAAGCATGGCCCAGTTCAAATTCAACATCCCCGCACCCGCCGGCACCCTGCACGGCGTAGTGCATATGCCGGACAGCGAGCCGCGCGCGCTCGCCATCGTCGCCCATCCCTTACCCACGATGGGTGGCTCGATGGACAACAAGATTGTCACCACCCTGGTGAAAACCTTTGCCGAACTCGGTTTCATTGCCGTGCGCTTCAATTTCCGCGGCGTCGGCGAGAGCTCCGGCAGCTTTGATGAAGGCAATGGCGAAATGCAGGATGTGCTGGCCGTCACCGACTATGCCTATGGCGAATTCGGCAAGCTGCCGCTGATCCTGTCCGGCTTTTCGTTTGGCGGCTATGTGCAGGCGCGCGCCGCGGAAAAGCTGCTCCCGTCGCACTTGGTGCTGGTGGCCCCTGCCGTGGGACGCTTTGCAATGCCGCCGGTGCCGGCAGGCACCCTGGTGATCCATGGCGACAAGGATGAGGTGGTCGCATTGCCGGACATCATCGCCTGGGCGCAACCGCAGCAACTGCCGATCGTGCTCGTGCCGGAAGCCACGCATTATTTCCATGGCATGCTGCACGTGATCAAAAGCGTCGTCACCCGGCATTTCACCGGATGCCAGTTATGAACAGCCCGTTAGAGATGACCGCCATGAACGCCATCATTACCGTCAACAACCTGCACAAATCCTATGCCGGGCAGCGCGTGGTGGATGACATCAGCCTCACCATCCAGCGCGGCGAGTGTTATGGCCTGCTCGGCCCCAACGGCGCCGGAAAATCCACCACCTTGCGCTTGCTTCTCGGCCTTACCGCACCCGACGGCGGCACGGTGAGCCTGCTTGGCCACAATGTACCGGGCCATGCGCGCGAAGCGCGTGTGCGCATCGGCGTGGTGCCGCAGATGGATACGCTGGACCCGGATTTCACCGTGGCGGAAAACCTGCTGGTGTATGGGCGCTATTTCAACATCCCCGATGCCGAAATCAAACGCCGCATACCCGGCCTGCTGGAATTCGCCAGCCTCAGCAGCAAGAAGGATGCGATGGTACCCACACTTTCCGGCGGCATGAAGCGCAGGCTCAGCCTTGCGCGCGCACTGGTGAATGACCCGGACGTCATCTTCCTCGACGAGCCCACCACCGGGCTCGACCCGCAGGCGCGCCACCTGATCTGGCAGCGCCTGCGCGAACTCACCTCGCAGGGCAAGACCATGGTGCTCACCACCCATTTCATGGAAGAAGCCGAGCGCCTGTGCCACCGCCTCGGCATCCTCGACCACGGGCGCATGATTGCCCAGGACACCCCGCAAGACATGATCCGCAATCATATCGAACCGCAGGTAGTCGAAGTGTTTGGCGACAATGTGGAAGCCTGGGCAGCGGAGTATGCGCAAAAATTTTCACAACGTCATGAAGTGAGCGGTGAAACCGCTTTCTGTTATGTGCGCGATGCGCAACCGTTGCTTGAGCACCTGCACGGCCATGCTGAACTGCGCTATATGCACCGTCCTGCCAACCTGGAGGATGTATTCATCAAACTCACTGGCCGGGAAATGCGTGACTGAAAATTCCAACGCGTTGCGATACTGTGTGGCCAGTCGAAACCAGACGCTGACATATTGCATATATGCTGCGCGCCTGCTTACTCCCCGCGCCTGGTCTCGCCCGGAAATTTTGAATTTAATATAATATATTCATATAGTTACAAATGAATCTCATTTTCCGCATGCTGTTTGTCTGGTTGCGCACCCTGGGTTGCGAACGCATGACCATGGAGAATGCGGCCAACCGTTTGCCATTGCGGGTGCTGCCCAACGATCTCGACATCAATCTGCATATGAACAATGGCCGCTACCTCACCATCTGCGACCTCAACCGCATCGACATGTTCATCCGCAGCGGACTGGTGAAAACCATGCGCAAGCGCGGCTGGTTCCCGGTAATTGCCGAGCACACGATGAGCTACAAGAAATCGCTGCACCTGTTTGAGCGCTATATCGCCGAGATGGAACTCACCCACCATGATGAAAAGTATTTTTATATGACACACACCTTCCGCACAAAAGACCGCATCGCCGCCAGCGGCACTTCAAGGGGCGCCATTCGTTCGCGCGAAGGCGTGATCCCGCCGGAACAAGTATTGGCTGCCATCACAGAGGACAACCCATGAACGCCAGTTTTTTCGCCCTTCCCGAACTCACGCTGCGCTTCTGGCCGATCTGGCGCAGGCATCTCTTCGTGTGGTGGAAAGTCGCCATTCCCTCCATTCTCGGCCACCTCGCCGACCCGCTGATCTACATGCTGGGGCTGGGCTTCGGCCTCGGCAAGATCATTCCGGAGATGGGCGGCACTTCCTACCTGCTGTTCCTTGCCGGCGGCACGCTATGCTACAGCACGATGAACAGCGCCTCGTTCGAGGCGCTGTATTCCGGGTTCTCCCGCATGTTCCACCAGCGCACCTGGGATGCCATCCTCAACACACCGATGACGCTGGACGACATCGTGCTCTCCGAAGTGCTGTGGGGCGCCACCAAAAGCCTGATGTCCGGCCTGGCAGTGCTGCTGGTGATCTGGCTGCTCGGCATGGCGCACACCTGGCTGGCGCTGTGGACCATTCCGCTCGCGTTGCTGATCGGCCTGTGCTTTGCCGCGGTTGGCCTGATCATGACGGCACTCGCGCCCAGCTATGATTTTTTCATGTATTACTTCACGCTGGTGATCACGCCGATGATGATGCTGAGCGGCGTATTCTTCCCGGTTGAGCAACTGCCCGCCGCACTGCAGCTCGTTTCCGCCGTACTGCCGCTCACCCATGCCATCGACCTGGTGCGCCCGCTGCTGATCGGCGACGTGCCGAATGAAATCGTCCTGCACCTGATGGTGCTGGTCGCCTATACCGTGCTCGGCTTTTATATCTCGCTGGTGCTGTTCCGCCACAGGCTTGCAAAGTGATCGGCCGCGCGACTGTACAGGCAGCAATGACAGTCAAGCCGGTCCCGATCTATATTACCTCCCCTTAATATACATATAACATGTTGAATAATATAATATAAATAACTATATGCAAGTTTTTGACTTTGCATGATAATTCCATGAAAAAAAACAAGCATGACTCAAGCAGCACAGGCTGATCGGTTTTGTACTTACAAATCACAGGGGAGGTATCATGCTTAACATGCGCAATGTCTTGCTGGCCATATGTCTGCTCTTTTCCAATAACGCCCTGTCCGGCGAACATCTCGTCGTCAATACCGGGTTTACGCCACCCGTTTCCACCGTATTCAACAAATTGCTCACGGAAGCCGCAAAGCGCCTCGGCATGACGCTGGAGCTGCATGAAATTTCCGGCGAGCGCGCGCTCGCACTGGCAGACGAGGGCGTAGCAGACGCCGAATGCTGCCGCATCCCTGAAATTGTCTTGCGCCAATATCACAACCTGATTCCCGTTTCTGAAGGCGTATTCGTCGTGAACTTTTCTGCATTCGCACGCAATCCCGAAATCAGGATCAGCCGCTGGGAAGACCTGAAGCCCTATTCGGTTGGCACTGTCACTGGCTGGAAAATCCTGGTGCAGAACATGCAGCGGATAGAACCAAAGCAGAGTTTCGTGCTGGATAAGCCGGAATCGCTATTCCGCATGCTGGATAATGGCCGCGTGGAGGTGGCACTGCTCGGCGAGCTGAGCGGCATCGATGCCATCAACAAGCTGAATATCAAAAATATCAGCACGCTCACTCCGCCCCTGGCTTCAAATACCTTATACCTCATGTTCAACAAGCGTCATGAAAAGCTTGCGCCCAAATTTGCCGCCACCCTGAAAGCCATGCAGGCAGACGGCACGGCAAAGCGCATCACGGATGAGGTCGTCAATGGAAAATCCCGATAAGACTGACATGCTTGGCGCCAAGTCATTACGGAGGCAGTCCTGAACATTTTCGGCAGCAAGATTTCACGCGTCCTGATCATGTACATCCTGATGTTCAGTTCAGTGATCACCCTGGTATTGACCTTGTCCCAGCTGTACAAAGACTACCGTTACGACTTGTACCTGATCGATGGAAGATTCCAGCAGATAGCAGACAGCAACCTGGCGTCCATCAACGAAAGCGTGTGGACCTTCAATGAAACCACACTCAACCTGCAGCTCAAAGGCCTGCAGCGCCTGCCGGACATCGCGTACCTTGAGGTCGTCGCACCCGACAATCGCATCATCGCCAAGTCCGGCGACCATCAGACCCGCAACATCATTACCCACGAATTCCCGCTGGAATATGACTATCTGGGCCAGAAGCAGAATCTGGGAAAGCTGGTTGCGGTTGCTTCGCTGGAGAATGTCTACCAGCGCTTGCTGGACACTGCCATCGTCATCCTGATCACCCAGGCAATCAAGACTTTCCTGGTCTCGCTATTTACCATCGTCATCTTCCAGACACTGATCACCCGGCACCTGGGAAAGTTCACCGAATACCTGAAGCGCCTCAACATCCGCGCACCGTTCCGCCCTTATCATCTTGAACGCAAGGAAAATGCACTGACACACAAGGATGAGCTGGACCAGCTGGTTTCCTCATTCAATGTCATGCATGCAAACCTGCACCAGACCTACGCCCAGCTGGCCCTGAACCAGGACGTGCTGAAAACCGCGCAGAACATGGCCAACATGGGCAGCTGCATCTGGAACATCGAAACCGGCAAGGTCGAATCGTTTGAATCGCTTGCCCTCGTTCTGGGGGCTGCCCCGGATCAGGCAGAACTGCAAAGCCTGCCCGGCATCCTTTCCTTTGTCCATCCGGATGACCGTACGCTTGCAGATAATTTGCTGCAGGATGCCAAGGATAACTGCAAAAGCGTCAGCGGGGTATTTCGCATCATCCGCAAGGATGGCGAACACCGTTACATCGAACTGCAGGCGCGGCAATGGGTACAAAATGAAACAGCCGGCACAATCCTGATCTGCAACTGGCTGGACATCACCGCAGATACCCTGCAGAAACAGCGCCTGGGCATCATGGCCAATTATGACGCCCTCACCGGCCTGCCCAATCGCGCCCTGTTCCAGGAAAAGGCACAGCAAGCCATCGATGCCAATCGCCCCTTCATGATGCTGCTGATTGATCTCGACGGTTTCAAGGACATCAACGACTCCATCGGCCACCATGCCGGAGACGAACTGCTGCAGGAGCTGAACCCCAGGCTCACCCAGGTTATCGGCGAGGGCGACATCGTTGCCCGGCTGGGAGGGGACGAATTTGCACTGATCCTGTGCTCACCTCCAGGCATGGAGGCTGCGCTGGAGATGGTGGCCAGGATACGGGACGCCATCTCCCTCCCGCTGCATCTCGAGGAGCTGCAGGTTCAGGTCGAAGCCAGTGTCGGCATTTCACTGTTTCCTGAGCACTCGCATGATGTAAGCTCCCTGATGCGCTATGCAGATGTTGCGATGTACCAGGCAAAATCGCAGCATGTCGGCTACCAGATTTACGATCCCGCCAACGACCCGAACAGCCAGCGACGCCTTTCGCTGATCTCCGACATCCGCAATGCCATCAATACCAGTCAGCTGATGCTGTATTACCAGCCCAAGATGGACATGACGACACAGGCCGTGGTCGGGCTGGAAGCACTCGCCCGCTGGACGCACCCAACCTACGGCTTCGTCCCGCCCAGTGACTTCATCCCCTTTGTAGAACGCACCCAACTGATCCAGCCCTTTACATTATGGGCGATCGAACATGCCATGCAGCAGCAGAAGCAGCTTGCCAGCAGCGGTTGCAACCTGGTCATTTCCGTCAACATCTCCGCACGAAATCTCAAGGATGCAAACTTCTCGGCCTCGGTAAAGAAAATCCTCGACAAAGTGGACGTATCCGCCAGTTGCCTGATGCTGGAGATCACCGAAAGCGCCATCATGGAAGACCGCAATGCGGTCATGCATACCATCATGGCACTTGCCAGCGAAGGCATTGCCCTGTCAGTGGATGATTTTGGCACGGGATATTCTTCGCTTGCCTACCTGAAAATATTGCCGGTCAGGGAACTGAAAATTGATCGCTCCTTTGTGATTGACATGCTGAAAGATGAAAACGATGCCATCATCGTGAAATCCACCATCGATCTCGCCCACAACCTCGGCATGTACGTCACTGCCGAAGGAGTGGAAAACGCCGACATCCTGCAGGGCTTATCTGCCATGCATTGCGATGTTGCCCAGGGCTATCTGTTTTCCCCGCCCATGCCATACGACACACTGACGCAATGGCTGTCGGATAAAAAATGTGGCTGATGGCAGGTTGAAGCTTGGCGGGCTGCAGATGCTGTAAAATGGCATATCCTTGCACCACGAAATAAACTTCCTACTCGCCATCAATTCACTACGCATATGCTCTGGATCAAAGCTTTTCACATCATCTTCGTCACCAGCTGGTTCGCCGGCCTGTTTTACCTGCCGCGCATCTACGTCAACCTGGCCATGGCCACGGAAAAAGCCGAGATCGATCGCTTGTTGCTGATGTCGCGCAAGCTGTACAAATTCGTCACCCCCATTGCCTGGCTGGCGCTTGGGTTCGGCATCTGGCTGTGGCTGGGTTACGGCTTTTCCGGCATGTGGCTCAACATCAAGCTGGGTCTCATCGTATTGCTGCTGGGCTACCACCACTACTGCGGCTACCTGCTGAAGCAGTTCCAGCAGGGCAGGAACACGCACAGCCACATATGGTACCGTTTTTTCAATGAAATTCCGGTGCTCATCCTGCTGGCCGTCGTCATCCTCGTCACGGTGAAACCCCTATGAGCGAACGCTTTTTTGCCCCCTGCCCGCGCGGCCTCGAAGCCCTGCTGGCCAATGAACTGAAATCGCTCGGCGCCGAATATGTCAGCGCCACCGATGGCGGCGTCAACTTCAGCGGGCCCGGTGCGCTGAGTTACAGCGTCAACCTGCATAGCCGGCTGGCCAGCCGCGTGCTGTGGCAGGTTGCACATGGCCGTTACGCCAGCGAACAACATGTGTATGACATGGCGCGTGCACTGCCATGGGCCGAATGGTTTGATGTGGACCGCACCATCCGCGTGAATGTCACCGCGATCAAGAGCCCGCTGAAAAGCCTGGAATTCACCACGCTCAAGATCAAGGATGCCATCTGCGACGTGTTCCGCGACGCATGCGGCGAACGCCCCAGCGTGGATACCCTCAACCCGGACATCCGCATCCATGCCTTCCTTACCGAAACCATGGCCACCCTGTATGTGGACACCTCCGGTGACGCACTGTTCAAACGCGGCATCCGCCAGCAGACCAACATCGCCCCCATTCGCGAAAACCTTGCCGCCGGCATCCTCATGCTGGCCGGCTGGAAGCCCGGCACTCCGCTGCTCGACCCAATGTGCGGCAGCGGCACGTTTTTGATTGAAGCCGCACAGATGTCGCTGAACATTGCGCCCGGCAGCGGCCGCCATTTCGCCTTTGAAAAGCTGCACACCTACAACGAAGCAAAATGGCAGGCCATGCGCGAAGCCGCCATCAGCAAACAGAAGCCGGTCGTCGACTTGCCGATCTTCGGCAGCGACCTGTATGGTGATGCGCTGAAAACGGCAGAACTCAACCTCGAACACGCCGGCTTGCTGGAAGCTGTCAAACTGAAACAGGCCAACTTCCTCGAAATCTCCGCCCCCGTCGACCAAGGCATCCTCGTCGCCAACCTGCCCTATGGCGAACGCATGGGCGAACTCGACGAAATGCGCGAGCTCTACCCCAAGCTGGGCGATGTGCTGAAGCAGAAATTCAAGGGCTGGCATGCCTACCTGCTGACCTCCGATCTGGAAATGCCGAAACACATACGCCTCTCGGTTTCCAAGCGCACACCGTTATTCAACGGCGCACTGGAATGCCGGCTATTTGAATACAAGATGGTGGCGGGAAGTAACCGGAAGTAGCAAAGAAAATGCCACTTCCGTATTATTGCTATAGTGGCGAGTGCAGATTTCTACCTGCATTTTATCGAGCAGCTTGGGAAATTCTTGAGAAACGACTTTAAGTTCCATCCGCAAAATTTTAGGTCGCCCTAAATTTATTGTCCAGAACAATTTATAGTTAATATACTGATAAATATGAATTTACAAAGAAATCTTGACTGGCCAATAGGATTTAGGCGACATTATCGAATCAAGGCGATGTCGCCTATTTAACGCTAGATTCGGTTAGGGCCTCCGTTGAACAAGAATGAATATTTGCGGGAG
>JAJXUI010000051.1 GCA_021782995.1 Pseudomonadota bacterium
ACACAACAGGAGATAAATGAAGTGATGAAACGCTTAAACAATCGTCCCAGAAAGAGGCTTGGTTACTTGACGCCTAATCAGGTATTCTTCAAATAAGCGTTGCACTTCAAATTTGAATCCGCGGATTAAATAAAGTCAGACTCAATTTAATTGCATGTCATCATTTGCACTGCACAAGCATCGTGGTTGTGGTATCCGCGCGAATTTCCAGCGCACCCATATTGCCCACCTTAGTGCTGTCGCCATAAGTATCTGCCTGCCTTTCCAGAGTGCGATAGCCATGCGGACAAAGATCATGTGCCTTGGAAGCGCATTTGGATTTCACTGCATTGCCGCATTTCACCAGATAGGCGGGCTCACCATTCGGTCCTTTAACCTGGGTGGCGCTGGCACAGCCAGCCAGAAGAATCAGGGATGCCAACATTGCCTTATTCATGTGCGACTCCTAAGTGATGTGAGAGGGATGCAATGATATCGGCAATATACTGAAATAATTGAATTTCGAGTAGCGCGAGCTAAACAGGAAAATCGAGTCTGACCCCATTTTTTCATCTGCATAGCATCCAGTACCACCTCGAATTTCAGCGCAGCGTCATTGGGCCCGATGATCTCACGCACATAATGGAAGCTGTCATTTCCCAGCAAGGCCATGGCGGCAGTAAGAAATTGAATAACTGTTTGTTTACCGGGTTTTGGTGTGAAGGCAACGGGAGAGAGAAACACAGCGTCATCCGCCAGGATATTTGCCAGCCCTGCCATGCTGCGTTTCTTCACCAGCTCATGCCACTGCGCAAGGGGATTCATGCTCACCTCCTTTAAATGGGGTCATTAAATGGCATTAAATGGGGTCAGACTCGATTTATTGGAACATTGGTGCTACATTCATATTGTTCATTTTCAACAGGATAACCATGGCGCGACTCCCCCGCTTTACCCTGCCCGGCCAGCCGCAGCATGTCATCCTGCGCGGCAACAACCGCAATGACATCTTTGCCGCCGAGGAAGATTACCACTTTTTCAAGGAATGCCTGGGCAAGGCTGCGCAGGAAAACGGCTGTGATATTCACGCCTATGCGCTGATGACCAATCACATTCATTTGCTGCTGACGCCGCAGCTGGAAAACAGCATCAGCAAGATGATGCAGTCGGTCGGCCGGCGCTATGTGCAATATTTCAACTACCGGCAGAACCGCACCGGCACCTTGTGGGAGGGCCGCTACAAGGCCACCTTGATTGATAGCGAGCGCTATCTACTTACATGCATGCGCTATATCGAAATGAACCCGGTTCGCGCCAGCATGGTAACCAGGCCGGGGGAATATCCCTGGTCGAGCTACCTGTGCCATGCCGAAGGCGAGACTGACACATTGATAAGCGAGCATGGCTTGTATATCAGCCTGGGCCGCAACAAGGAAGAAAGGCAAAGCGCCTATCGTGCGCTGTTTGATGCGGTGATGGAAGAGTCTGATGTAGAGGCAATCCGCTCCGCCACCAACAAGGGCTGGGTGCTGGGCGATGGGGCGTTCAAGGAAAAGATGGCGCTGAAAACGGCACGGCGCTTGAATCCGTTGCCCAAGGGCAGGCCGAGGCGATTACCGGAAAACCCGAGTTTTGAGGATTTATTGAATATAATTAAATAGATATACTAAAATAAATCGAGTCTGACCCCATTTCTTCATGAACTGGAATTCATTCGTTCAGCCACAAATAGACAAAGAAAATAGGGTCAGACTCGACTTAAATTAACCACTTGAAATATTTTAATTATTTCTTGGTGGTCTTTCTCGCCGTAGTCGATTTTTTCGTACTGGCTGCAGTTTTTTTGGTTGTTACTACCTTCTTGGTTGCAGGCTTTTTCGCTGTCGTTTTGGTCGTAGCGGCTTTCTTCACGGCAGGTTTCTTGGCCGTGGTCTTCTTGGTCTTGGGTTTGACGTCCTCAACCTCAACGACTTTCTTTGCCGATTTCTTGGTGGTGATGGCGCCTTCTTCCTTGGCCTTGGCAGCTTTCTTCGCCGGGGCTTTTTTCTTGGTCGCCGGGCCTTTGGCCGCCTTGGCCGCGATCAGTTGCAAGGCTTCTTGCAGGGTGATTTCTTCCGGCGACACATCCTTGGGCAGGGTGGCGTTCACTTTGAGGTGCCGCACATAGGGGCCATAGCGGCCGTTGCAGACTTCTACCGGCTTTTTGTCGTCGGGATGTTCGCCTAGCAGGCGCATCACGGTATTTGAAGAGCGGGCTTCGGCCAGCAGTTGCACGGCGCGATCAAGCTCGATGGTGAAGACGCTATCGGAACGCGGGATGGATTTGAATTTGCCATCGTGGCCGATATAAGGACCGAAGCGGCCAATATTGACGATGACTTTCTTGCCGGTTTCCGGGTGGTCGCCCAGTTCGCGCGGCAGGGCCAGCAGTTTCAAAGCAGTGGCGAGATCAGCCTGGTCGGTGGGGATTTCCTTCGGCCAGGACATGCGCTTGGGCTTTTTCTTTTCGCCTTCAATGACCTCTCCAAGCTGTACGTAATAGCCATAAGGGCCGCGCAGCAACAATACTTGCATGTTGGTGGCGGGGTCGTTGCCCAGCTCTTTGCGCGCTTCTGCTGGATCGCCTTCGTTCACCGCGCTGCGGGTGTAGTCGCACTCCGGGTAACCGGTGCAGCCGACAAAGGTACCACGCTTGCCCAGACGGGCGGACAAGGGTTTGCCACACTTGGGACAGGCTTCGTCCAGCAGTTCCTGGGTGACGTCCTTGCGTTCGATGTTTTTCTTTTCTTCTACCAGGCCTTCGAAATCCTTCCAGAAGGCATCCAGCACCGGTATCCAGTCACGCTTGCCTTCGGAAATTTCGTCGAGCTCGTCTTCCATCTGCGCGGTAAAACCGTAATCGACATAGCGCGTGAAGTGTTGCGACAGGAAGCGGTTCACCACGCGGCCGACATCGGTGGGGGTGAAGCGCTTTTTATCCAGCAACACGTATTCGCGGTCCTGCAGCGTGGAGATGATGCTGGCATAGGTGGAAGGGCGACCGATACCGTGCTCCTCCAGCGTTTTTACCAGGCTGGCTTCGGTGTAGCGTGGCGGCGGCTGGGTGAAGTGCTGTTCGCCATACAGTTTGTCGATTGGCAGCTGGTCGCCTTCAGCCAGCGGCGGCAGCTTCTTGCTTTCTTCTTCTTCGCTGTCGTCAGTATCTTCCTGATACACCGCAATAAAGCCGGGGAACACCAGCGTCTGGCCGGATGCGCGGAACAACGTATCGTCACCGCCGAGTCGGATATCGACGCTGACAGTATCAAAGCGTGCAGGGGTCATCTGGCAGGCAAGCGTACGCTTCCAGATCAATTCGTACAGGCGTGCCTGATCGACGGTCAGGTAATCGCGAATAGCGTCAGGCGAGCGCAAAATGGAGGTGGGGCGGATCGCTTCGTGCGCTTCCTGCGCATTCTTGGACTTGCTCTTGTACACAGGCTGGGTGCGTGGCAGGTAGTCGGTACTGTAATTCTTGCCGATGTAGTCACGGATCTCCGCGACAGCTTCATTTGCCAGGTTGATCGAGTCGGTACGCATATAGGTGATCAAACCGGTGGCAGTACCGCCAATATCGATACCTTCATACAACTGCTGCGCGATACGCATCACACGGTCGGCTGACATGCCGAGTTTTCGCACACCCTCCTGTTGCATAGTCGACGTGGTAAAAGGTGCAGCAGCAAAACGCTGTTTAGCTTTCTTTTCGACGCGTGATACCTTGGGCGGCAGCTTGGCGTTGTTCAGCATGTCGAAAATTTTCTGGTATTCCACTTCACTGCCGATGGAAAGCTGTTCCAGTTTTTTGCCCTGGTACTGGAACAACTTGGCGCTGAACGGGATGGTGTTCTTCTGCGTATCGAGATGGATGGTCCAGTATTCCTGCGGCTTGAAGGCTTCGATTTCCAGTTCGCGTTCCACGATCAGACGCAGCGCGGGACTTTGTACGCGGCCGGCGGAAAGGCCGGGGCGGATCTTGCGCCACAACAGCGGCGATAAATTGAAACCCACCAGGTAATCCAGCGCGCGGCGTGCCTGCTGTGCATTGACCAGTTCGACCGCGATGTTGCGCGGGTGCGCCACTGCGTCTTTTACCGCGCTTTCGGTGATCTCATAGAACACTACGCGTTCCATGTGCTTGTTCTTCATGCCGCGCTTGGCTTTCAGCAACTCGGAAACATGCCAGGCAATCGCCTCGCCTTCGCGGTCCGGGTCGGTTGCGAGATAGATATGGTCTGCAGCGGCTGCGGCCTTGGCGATGGCATCGACATGCTTGCTGTTGCGTGCAATGACTTCATATTGCATTGCATAGTTGTTGTCGGTGTCGATGGCGCCGGTCTTGGGGATCAGGTCCCGCACATGGCCAAAGGTGGCTAGGATTTCAAAATCCTTGCCCAGATATTTTTGCAGTGTCTTTGCTTTTGCCGGAGATTCGACAATGAGTAGGTTGGAGGCCATGTAAGGATGTCAGGCGCACGTATAAGTTAGTGGAATTGGGTGGAGTGGTTCTGGCTGATCAGCTCTTCTATCAGCAGCGGGTCAACATCTTGACGCTGGTTCCACAGCACCATCAATGTGATCAATTTAACCTGGTTCAGCGGCATTTCATCACGGCCAAATGCCACAGCGCGATCAATGATCATCTCGCGCTCAATTGGCGTGACCAGTTTGCAATGTTCCCAGAAAGACAGGAAATTCAAGGCATCTTCACTGATGCATTGCTGTTCATATTGCGCATAATGACGGATACCGCTGTGATTGATTTCGGCAGGATAGTCTGCCTGGGATAACTGGTCCAATCCGGATAACCATGACAACGCTCTGGAGATATCGTCTTCTTCGAATCCGGCGGCGCTTAATTTGATCGATAGCTTGTCAGCATCGGGATAACTGCCCGCATTAAAGTAACTTTCGAATAAATACATCAAGATATCAAACATGGCGCCTCATTTATAATAGTGTTTAAAGGGTGCCTCTAAACGATTCTTTGATACTTTCCTCCATCGACACTTGCCACAAGTCCTGCCAGCTCGAGTTGCAATAGGATGGCCGATAGATTTTCAATCGTCAAGTTACTCTCCTGACTCAAGGTATTGAGGTCTATGGGCTCAAATCCCATTTGTTCGAGCAGCGGGTGAGTGTTCTCGGTAACGGCATATGCCGATTTAGCAGGTACAACCATATCCAGGTCTTCAAGTATCTCCTGGGGTGTTTCCACCAGCTTGGCACCTTGTTTTATCAAGGCGTGGCAGCCCTTGCTCTGCGGAGCATGAATCGAGCCAGGAATTGCAAAGACTTCCCTGTCCTGCTCCAGCGCCAGTCGGGCGGTGATCAGCGAGCCGCTCTGCAAAGAGGCTTCCACAACGAGGCATCCTCGGGATAAGCCACTGATGATGCGATTGCGGCGCGGAAAGTTGGCCGGCAAGGGTGGGGTGCCGAGCGGAAACTCGGAAATCAGGCAACCTTGTGTTGCCAGCAGGTGTGCCAGATCATGATTGGCCGAGGGATAGACCTTGTCCAATCCGGTACCTACCACTGCCAGGCTGGAGCCTTGGCCCTTCAGGCCGCCAACATGCGCGGCCGTATCAATGCCCTGAGCCATTCCGCTGACGATGCAAAAACCGGCAGCGCTGATGGCCTCGGCAAAATTTTCAGCATTTCGTGCGCCTTGGAGCGATGCATTGCGACTGCCGACAACTGCCAGGGCATCGTGATTGAGCAGTTCCAGCCTCCCTTTTACATACAGGAGAAAAGGTGGGTCTGGAATATTTAACAGGGCTTGTGGATAGTCGTCATCCGCAAGAGTAAGTATGTGATTATTGCTGTCCTCAAGCCAGGCCTCGACCTGTGCCAGAAAGGTTGCGTCAGGGTCTGACAGAATGGCATTGGCAATGGCAGGCTTTACGTATTGCTGGAGAGTGGAAGCGGGGGAAGAAAGGATGGTTGCAGGTGAGCCGAGTGTTTGTAAAAGTTTGCGGTAGCTTTCGTTGCCAAGTCCGCGAACCTGGCTCAAGGTCAACCAGGACGAGAGCTCAGCATCCAGTCGCATGATCAGGGTGTTTCGACATCATCATTCACTTTGACGGGAAGTTTGACTTCCATCACCAAAGCGTAGGAAATTTTATCGAAAGTGCGGAAGATAAAGACCAGGCCATATCGCAAGGCCGGTAACTTGTATTCATCACCCTGAAATTTTGAAATTTCGCTTTCCTTGTACAGCGCCAGCACATGGCCTACATCCAGTCCGTCACTGTGCCCTTTGTTGATGGTGATCACGGAGTATTGTCCTGCCTGATCCATACCACCAAAGACGGACATGACCTTGGCCTTGATTTGTACCGGTGGAGAACGGGGAACAATATTTGGCGGCAAGGCTGAACTGGATTGAACCAGGTAATCGCCCTTGTAGATCTCCAATACGGATTTGGAAATGGTCACTGTGGAAACCTTGTCAAACTTGATGACATTGGCATCGCCCAGATAAACCGCTTCATATCCCAGCGTGTCGCCTGTTTCAGGATCGACCAGTTCTTGACCGGGTCTGAAAATCTGCCAGTTGTTTCCCTGGTCGGTGGGAAGTCCATCCACGAATGCCGTATCTCCAAAACTCAGCAGATTGCGGTTTTCAACTGAACCTACAATTACGGGGGCATGCTTGAGGTAGTCTTCTTCAACTACCAGGGGGCGATTCAGGAAGGGAGCAATAATTTTTGCTGGGATGCTGGAAACAGCATCGTTGCGTTCAAGCACACGGATTTTGGGTTGCAGTTTGACAGTGTTGGTATCACCATTGAGCGGGATATTTGCAATAACAGGTTTATCGGCAGTTTCAGCTGCAGCGGGAGCAGAGGTAGCGGCGGCTTCAGCTTGTGGCGGAGGCAACTCACCAATATGGATGGTCTTGGCGTTACGGTCCAGTACAATGATATCGCCAGGATAGATCCAGTGCGGATCCTTGATGTCATCCTTGTTCATGCCCCAGATTTCGGGCCATTTCCACGGGTCCTTGAAAAACTTGTTCGAGATGTCCCACAGCGTATCACCTTTGACAACGGTGTAGCGGTCAGGCGCATTATCGCGTATGGTTAATTCATCCGCACTGGCGAGAATCGGCAAAAGAATGCAAATCAGCGATATAATCTTGCGCATGAAAAAACCCCAGCAAAGTAACAGAATGCCGTGCGATCTTCGCACAACTGTTTAAATTGTGCATCTAGTCTATTAAATTAGCAAGTAATTTTGTCTCCCAAAGCATGGCTATCCTGAAAATTCTCCAATATCCGGATGATCGACTCCACAAGGTTGCGGCCCCTGTAACCGAGGTCACGGAAACAATCCGTAAACTGATCAGCGATATGGCTGAGACCATGTATGCCGCGCCAGGCGTGGGTCTGGCGGCAACCCAGGTCGATGTCCATCAGCGCATCCTTGTTGCAGACACCTCGGAAGAAGGCAACAAACTGATGGTGTTCATCAATCCGGAAATCATCAGCAAAAGCGGGGAAAGCGATTTAGAAGAGGGATGCCTGTCTGTCCCCGGCATATATGAAAAAGTACAACGTTTTGAAAACATTACGGTAAAGGCCCTGAATGACAGGGGAGAGTGTTTCATGCTGGATGCGAGCGGCCTGCTTTCCGTGTGCATCCAGCATGAAATGGATCATTTGCTGGGCAAGGTGTTTGTCGATTACCTGTCACCGCTCAAGCAAACGCGAATCAAGAACAAATTGAAAAAACGCCGTCGCGAAACGATGTAACTGGAATTCCATTGAAAATCATTTTTGCAGGTACCCCGCAGTTTGCCGCAAGTGCGTTACAGGCCTTACTTTCCACTTCGCATGACATCATCGCAGTGTATACCCAGCCGGATCGTCCTTCCGGCCGGGGCATGCAGCTGACGCCGAGCCCGGTCAAGCAACTTGCATTGCAGCATGGCATTCCGGTTTTTCAGCCGCAAACCCTGAAAGCGCTGGAGGCCCAGCAAGAATTGGCAGCGCTGGATGCAGACGTGATGGTGGTGGCAGCTTATGGCTTGATTCTGCCCAAAGCGGTTCTGGATATGCCCAAACTGGGTTGTCTCAATATCCATGCCTCCTTGTTGCCACGCTGGCGCGGCGCAGCCCCTATCCAGCGCGCCATTCAGGCAGGCGATGCGGAAACCGGCATTACCATCATGCAGATGGATGTGGGTCTGGACACGGGAGACATGCTGCTGAAGTCAAGCTGTGCGATTACGCCTGCAGATACCACACAATTGTTGCATGACAAGCTGGCAGAGCTTGGCGCACACGCGATTGTGGAAGCGCTGGATAAGCTGGAAAAAGGTGCACTGCAACCAGAGCCCCAGGACAATGGCCTTGCCACTTATGCTGCAAAAATCACCAAAGCTGAAGCCTTGCTGGATTGGTCTTTGAATGCAGATCAGCTATCAAATGCGATCCGTGCATATAACCCATTTCCGGGAGCTTATACATTTCTGCATGGTACGCAAATCAAAATCTGGCAGGCAGCATTAGTGCAAGCCGGATCTGCTGAAGCAGGTACTGTATTGTCTGTCGACAAGCATGGCATCACCGTAGCTTGCGGTCAGGGAGCATTGCAGTTGCAGGTATTGCAACGACCGAATGGAAAAGCCATGTTGGCAGCGCAATTCATTCAGGGATTCGCCATCAACGCGGGTGACCGCTTTACTTCCGCCTGATATGGACAGGATCCAGCGGGTCGCCATTTCAGTATTGGGTCAGGTGCTGGGCGGGCGCAACCTGAACCAGGTGTTGAGCGAGGCGCTGGCCGGAGACAGAGGTTTGACCCCGCAACAACGCGGTGCAATTCAGGACATCAGTTATGGCACGCTGCGCCATCTGGGTCAACTCGAGTATATTCTGCAAGCCTTGCTGCAAAAGTCGTTGAAAGACCAGCGCATTCGGCAGCTGCTGTTGCTTGCGCTGTATCAGCTGCAATATACGCGCGCGGCACCGCATGCGGTGGTGGATCATGCGGTCAAAACGGCACGTAACCTCAACGCTGCGACCGGCGGGCTGGTAAATGCCATCCTGCGCAATTTTTTGCGGCAACAGCAATCGTTGCTGGAACGCGCAGCGCAGACAGACGACGGGCGCTATTCATTCCCGCGGTGGTGGATCGCCAAGGTGCGCGCACAATATGGTGATATGGCCGAAACTGTCCTCGCGGCCGGCAATCAGCATCCGCCGATGACGTTGCGTGTGAACCGCAAAAAAATGACGACGGAGCAATATCTGCAATTGCTGCAAGCAGAGGCAATTCAGGCAAGATTGATCGAGCCTGGCGCGGTGCAGCTTGAGTCTGCCATTGCGGTGGAAAAATTGCCGGGATTCAGCGAAGGTTTATTTTCAGTGCAGGATGCGGGGGCACAATATGCCGCCCTTTTGCTGGATCTTGAAGATGGCATGCGTGTACTGGATGCCTGCGCAGCACCCGGCGGAAAAACCACGCATATGCTGGAGTTGGCGGATATCGATTTGCAGGCGCTGGACAAGGATGATTTGCGCTTGCTGCGTGTAAGGGAAAATGTAAAGCGTCTTGGTTTGCACGCGAACATCCTGCAGGGCGATGCTGCAGTCCCTGAAGGATGGTGGGATGGCAAACGTTATCAGCGTATCCTGGCCGATGTGCCGTGCTCGGCTTCGGGGGTAGTTAAAAGACATCCGGATATCAAGTGGCTAAGACGTGAACAGGATGTATCCGGCTTTGCACTACAGCAGCTGCAAATTCTGGAGACCTTGTGGCAATTGCTGGAGGAGGGCGGCAAGATTCTGTATGCAACCTGTTCGGTATTCCGTGAAGAAAACCAGGATGTTGTTCAGGCGTTCATGCGTGGGCATGACAATGCACTACAATTGCCGTTGCACATATCGGATATGATAGATGGTCAAATACTGCCAAATGATCAACACGATGGATTCTTTTACGCGCTGATTCAGAAACTTCCCGCCAAATAAATGCGCAAGTTACTGATTTTATTATTATTTATAACCGCCCTGCCTTTGCCTGCCGCTGCAGATGGTATTGTGGTACGCAAGGCGGAAATCCGTGCGACTGAGGGTGGATACCAGCTGGCTGCCAGTTTTGACATTCGTTTGACGCTGCTGGTGGAGCAGGCGCTGACCCATGGCATTTCCCTCAGCTTCAATAGTGAATTCACATTGACCCGTTCGCGCTGGTACTGGTTTGATGAAGTGTCAGCCAAAAGCGAACAGACGATCAAGCTCAGTTACAACGCCTTGACACAGCAATATCGCCTGAAACGGGGTGATATTTTCCAGAGTTTCGACAGTCTCGATGAGGTTTTGAAAAATCTGGGCAACCAGTCTTCGGAGCCCTTTCCCGCCAGCCTGTTCAACAAGAGCAATGGATATATCGGTTCGTTGCTGAAAATCAATCCAAAATACACTGCCTATACACGCATGCGCCTGGATGTCAGCCAATTGCCGAAACCGCTGCAGGTAAACGCATTGACCAGTGATGAATGGAAAATGGATTCCGAAGGTTACAGCTGGTTGCTGGGTCCTGAAGAATTGAATCAGGCGGCAAAGGCGGCGCAATGAAATACCTGATCTACATCAGTGGAATGCTGGGTGCCTTGTTGCTGTACCTGCTCTCCAGTGCCAGTGCAAATACCGACCTGTTCTCCCGCAATTACTATTCACTGTTGGCATTAGCAGGCTTGTTGTCACTATGCCTTGTGCTGCTGGTGGGATATCAGCTCTATCAATTGAGGGAAAAGCTCAAAGCGCATGTTTTCGGCGCCAAGCTGACGTTGCGGCTGGCCTTGTTTTTCACGCTGATCGCAATACTGCCCGGATTGCTGGTATATGCGGTATCCGTGCAGTTTCTTGGGAAGAGCATCGAGTCCTGGTTTGATGTACGGGTGGAAAAAGCGCTGGAAGGTGGACTCAATCTTGGGCGTCGCTCACTGGAAAACAGCCTGCAGGACCTGGTGAAGAAAAGCAAATTCATTTCCATCATTCTTGCCGAGCAAACGGTAGATCGGCATGAAGACATCCTGAAGCGGCTGATCGATGAAGGAACTGCGCAGGAAGCATCCCTTTTCAGCTTGCGGGGCAAGGTGCTGATGCATGTATCAAGCAAGAATGGCAGAGTGGAAGTACCTGAACGAAAAATCCTGAAGTCGGCTGTTGCCCAGGGTAAATACAGCATGGTGGACAGCCTGCCTGATAATTCGCTGATACTGAAAGTGCTGGTGCCTGTGAAATTGTCCGCGACCGCCAGTGACATCCAGGTGTTGCAGCTGGTGCAGGCTGTATCCAACCAGCTCGCGGAAGACGCGGAAACCGTGCAATCGGTATATCGGGATTACCAGGAGTTATCGCTGTCCCGGCTGGGTCTGAAACGCCTGTACAGCATCACCTTGACGTTGTCGTTGCTGATTGTATTGCTCTCAGCGGTATCGGCCGCCTTTTTCCTCAGCTCTCGCCTGAGCGCCCCGCTACAGGCACTGGCAGAAGGAACACGTGCCGTTGCGCAGGGGGATTTCAGCGGCAATTACCCGGTGCAAAGCCGGGATGAACTGGGTGCATTGACCGGCTTGTTCAACCAGATGATCGCCCAGCTTTCAGATGCGCAGAAACTGAACGAACGCCAGCAGCGTCTGGTCAATAAATCCAGGGCCTATCTGGAAAGCGTGCTGACCCATCTTTCCTCGGGTGTGCTGGTGGTGGACGAGCAATTCCGACTTCGTTCGGCCAATACCAGCGCCGAACAGATTTTGGGTGTATCACTGCTGGAAATGCGCGGTGTGCCGCTGATGGCGATCAGCATGCAATACAGATTGCTGCGTACGTTCACCGAAGCAATCACCAAGGCATTTGCCGATTCAACCGAAAACGAATGGCGTTTGCAAATGGAGCGCATGAGCAAGAATGGCAACCAGATGTTGCTGATGCGCGGCACACGACTGGCAACTTTTGAAGAAACCGGATATGTCGTGGTGTTTGATGACATCACTCACCTGTTGCAGGCCGAACGACAAGCAGCATGGGGCGAGGTCGCACGAAGGCTGGCACATGAAATCAAAAACCCCCTGACGCCGATACAATTATCCGCGGAGCGGCTGCAATACAAGCTGCATGAAAAACTGGGTGCAGAAGATGCGGGTCTGCTGCAACGCGCCACACAAACCATTGTCAGCCAGGTGGCTGCCATGAAACGCATGGTAATGGAATTTGCCGATTATGCACGCACGCCTGCGAACCAGCTGGTGCCGCTGAATTTGCATCAGTTGTTGTACGAAGTGATGGGATTGTATGAAGCCAACAGCAGCCCGATTACCATGCAGCTGGAGGCGGAAGACGCAGAGATATATGGAGATGCGACAAGGTTGCGTCAGGTCGTGCATAACCTCTTGCATAACGCGCATGATGCACTGAAAAATGTTGTTGAGCGTCAGATCATACTGCGCACGGAAAATGTCCAGAATTCAATCCGTCTGAGCGTGCTGGACAATGGATGCGGTTTTCCAGAGCACCTGATGGGCAGGGTATTTGAACCCTATATGACAACCAAGGAAAAAGGTACGGGTCTGGGTTTGCCGATTGTGAAGAAAATAGTGGAAGAACATGGCGGAACGATCACGATAGAAAACCGGTCCGCCGGTGGCAGTAGTGTCAGCATTGATTTGCCGCTGCTGATTGAAGAAGAAATGGTGGAATAATGTCTAGCAAAGAGATACTTGTGGTGGATGATGAAGTCGGCATACGCGAACTCTTGTCTGAAATTCTGTATGACGAAGGATACATGGTCCATCTGGCAGAAAATGCCCAGCAAGCACGGGAGTTTCGCAAGCACCATACCCCAGACCTGGTGCTGCTGGATATCTGGATGCCGGATACGGATGGTCTGACCCTGTTGAAAGAGTGGGTAACCGAAGGAAGCCTGGATATGCCTGTGGTGATGATGTCTGGTCACGGAACAATTGAAACTGCGTTGGAAGCGACCCGGATAGGGGCATCTGATTTTCTTGAAAAACCAATCGCGCTCCAAAAATTGCTGAAAACAGTATCAAATATCATGCAACAGTCGGTAAAAGTTGAGAAAGCCAAAGTCGATACGAATGTCAGGCCAGAGCGGCGTATCAACAAACAATACGCATTACCGCTGGATCTTACGTTACGCGAAGCACGCGAACATTTTGACCGGATTTACTTTAACTATCAGATGGAAAAGGAAAATGGCAATGTCACTCGGGTTGCCGAAAACATGGGCATAGAGCGCACGCATTTGTACCGTAAACTGAAACAACTTGGCATTAAAATGCAGAAAAAGACCCCTGAAGTAGAACAGTAATCCCCCTTGTGGGCAGTTGCCCAAAACCCCCTGCTGCGGCATAATCGACGATTGGTGCTATAAAAATTCTATCCAGTTTTTACATATTTTGCAGTTTTCAGGAGGCAGTTGATTATGACCGTGGCGCGTAGTGTTAAACCCCCTAAATATAATGATACGACAGGTGCGATCCGTGCCTTGGCGATGGATGCCGTTCAAAAGGCAAACTCAGGACATCCTGGTGCCCCCATGGGCATGGCAGAAATCGCCGAAGTCCTGTGGAATCATCACTTGCGTCATAACCCGGCCAATCCCAAGTGGGCTGACCGTGACCGTTTCGTGCAGTCCAACGGCCATGGTTCAATGCTGATCTATGCGTTGCTGCACCTGTCTGGTTATGACTTGCCGATGGAAGAGATCAAGCGCTTCCGCCAGATGCACTCCAAGACACCAGGCCACCCGGAATATGGCTATACCGTAGGCGTGGAAACCACAACCGGTCCTCTGGGTCAGGGCATCACCAACGCCGTCGGGATGGCGATGGCAGAAAAACTGCTGGCCAACGAATTCAACCGTCCCGGATTTGACATCGTTAACCACTACACCTATGTTTTCATGGGCGACGGTTGCATGATGGAAGGTATTTCACACGAAGCCTGTGCGCTGGCTGGTACTTGGGGGCTGGGCAAGCTGATCGCGTTCTGGGACGACAACAACATTTCCATCGACGGCCACATTGATGGCTGGTATACCGATGACACACCCAAGCGTTTCGAAGCCTATGGCTGGCATGTCGTTGCAAACGTGGAAGGTCATGATCCCAAGGCGATCGACGATGCGATCAAGGCGGCCAAGGCTGTAACAGACAAGCCAACCCTGATTTGCTGCAAAACCGTAATCGGTGCAGGTTCTCCAAACAAGGAAGGCACACACGATGTGCACGGTGCAGCACTGGGAGATGCAGAAGTCGCCGCCACCCGTGCACATATCGGCTGGAACTACCCGCCGTTTGAAATCCCCAAGCATGTATATGAAGCCTGGGACGCACGCACCAAGGGTGCAGGCCTCGAAAAACTGTGGAACAACACCTTTGCCGAATACAAGGCCAAGTTCCCGGAACTGGCCTCAGAATTCGAGCGCCGCATGAAAGGTGAGCTGCTGCCCGATTTCTCCAAACAGGCTGCCGAAGTCATCAAGCAGATCAATGCCAAGGCTGAAACAGTTGCCACCCGCAAGGCTTCGCAAAATGCGATCAACGCTTTGGTGCCTTTCGTACCTGAATTCCTCGGCGGCTCTGCCGACCTCACTGGGTCCAACCTGACCAACTGGACAGGCGCCAAGCATGTCAGCGCAAAGAAGCCTGGCAACTACATCAGCTATGGTGTACGTGAATTCGGCATGTCCCACATCATGAATGGTATGGCGCTGCACGGCGGCTTCCTGCCTTTTGGTGGCACCTTCCTGATGTTCTCCGAATATGCGCGTAACGCATTGCGCATGTCTGCGCTGATGAAGCAGCGCGTGGTGTTTGTGTTTACACATGACTCCATCGGCCTCGGTGAAGACGGCCCGACCCACCAGCCGGTCGAACAGACAACCACCCTGCGCTATATTCCCAACATGGAAACTTGGCGTCCTTGCGACACCGTTGAATCTGCGGTTTCCTGGGTAAGCGCCGTATCCCGCAAGGATGGCCCTTCTTCGCTGATCTTCAGCCGCCAGAACCTGCCATTCCAGAAGCGTGACGATGCGCAGATCGCCAACATCAGCAAAGGTGGCTATGTATTGTCAGAAGCGGAAGGCGGCAAGCCTCAGGTAATCCTGATCGCAACAGGTTCCGAAGTGGCACTGGCAATGGATGCGCAGAAAGCACTTGCCGCTGATGGCATCAAGGCTCGCGTAGTTTCCATGCCATGCACCAACGTGTTTGATCGTCAGGATCAGGCTTACAAGGACAGCGTACTGATCAAGGGCGTGAAGCGTGTGGCGATCGAAGCTGGTGTAACTGGCTTCTGGTACAAGTACGTGGGACTGGAAGGCGCCGTGGTAGGCATGGATTGCTTCGGTGAATCAGCACCAGCCGGCGAACTGTTCAAACACTTTGGCTTCACAGTAGAGAATGTAGTGGCCAATGTGAAGAAAGTACTGGGCTAAATAACTTTTGCAGCATCGCTTTCCTGCGATGCCGCATCAACAGAATTTGCAGTTACAACAATCAGAATTTTTTAACTTTCGGGAGAAAACAACATGGCAATCAAAGTTGGTATCAATGGCTTCGGTCGAATCGGTCGTATGGTATTCCGCGCTGTAGCAAAGGATTTCAAGGATCTGGAAATCGTTGCGATCAATGACCTGCTCGAGCCTGAGTATCTGGCATATATGTTGAAATTTGACTCCGTACACGGTCGTTTCAACGGTGACGTCAAGGTTGAAGGCGGCGCCATGATCGTGAACGGCAAGAAAATCCGTCTGACTGCAGAAAAGGATCCTGCCAACCTGAAGTGGAATGAAGTGGGGGCCGACATCGTTATCGATTGCACAGGTTTCTTCCTGACCAAAGAATCTTGCCAGGCACACATCAAGGCGGGTGCGAAAAAAGTGGTTCAGTCTGCACCCTCCAAAGACGACACACCGATGTTCGTGTACGGCGTAAACCACGACACCTACAAAGGCGAAGAAATCATTTCCGCAGCTTCCTGCACTACAAACTGCCTGGCACCGGTAGCCAAGGTGCTTAATGACAACTTCGGCATCAAGCGCGGCCTGATGACAACAGTACACGCTGCTACTGCAACCCAGAAAACAGTTGACGGTCCTTCCAGCAAAGACTGGCGCGGTGGTCGTGGCATCCTGGAAAACATCATTCCTTCTTCCACAGGCGCTGCAAAAGCTGTTGGCGTTGTATTGCCAGCATTGAAAGGCAAGCTGACTGGTATGGCATTCCGCGTACCTACATCAGACGTGTCTGTAGTTGACTTGACTGTAGAACTGAACAAGGAAGCTACTTACGACGATATCTGCAAGGCGATGAAAGCGGCTTCCGAAGGCGCACTGAAAGGTGTGCTTGGATATACAGAAGAGAAAGTTGTTTCGACAGACTTCGTAGGTAACAGCGCGCCCTCAACATTTGACGTTGACGCAGGAATTGCACTGGACAAGACATTTGTTAAAGTTGTGTCCTGGTACGACAACGAGTATGGCTATACCTGCAACATGCTGCGTATGGTTCAGCACGTAGCCAAGTAAACAAAAGACTTAAATCAGGCTGGCAATTGCCAGCCTTTTGCTTTATTTCAGTATTAAGGAATTTACATGTCCGTTATCAAAATGACCGATCTGGATCTGAAGGGCAAGCGTGTCCTGATCCGTGCAGATCTCAATGTGCCCGTCAAAGACGGAAAAGTTACCTCTGATGCGCGTATTACTGCATCCATGGCCACCATTAATCACGCGCTGAAAGCCGGTTCAAAAGTGATGGTGACATCCCATCTGGGTCGTCCTGAAGAAGGTGTTTATTCTGAAGAGAATTCACTGAAACCGGTTGCTGACACCATCTCCGCCAAACTGGGCAAGCCAGTGCGCCTGATCAAGGATTGGGTGGATGGAGGATTTACAGTGGCCGATGGCGAGCTGGTTCTGCTTGAAAACTGCCGCTTCAACAAGGGCGAAAAGAAAAGCGTAGATGAAACCTCCAGGAAATATGCCGCCCTGTGCGATGTATTCGTGATGGATGCATTCGGTACTGCGCACCGTGCGGAAGCATCTACTCACGGCGTGGCGAAATTCGCACCAGTAGCCTGTGCCGGTATTCTGCTGACTGAAGAACTGGATGCGTTGGGCAAGGCACTTGCGAACCCGGCACGTCCTATGGTGGCAATTGTCGGCGGCTCCAAGGTTTCGACCAAGCTGACCGTACTGGAGTCCCTCGCCGAAAAATGCGACCAGCTGGTCGTGGGTGGCGGTATTGCCAATACCTTCCTCAAGGCAGTGGGAAACAATGTAGGTAAATCCCTGTGTGAAGAAGATCTGGTACCGACAGCCAAGAAGCTGATGGATACCATGGCCAAACGCGGCGCGATGATCCCTATCGCAAAGGACGTAGTGTGCGGCAAGAAATTCGACGCCAATGAACCCGCCGTGCTGAAAGATGCAGGTTCCGTTGCAGACGACGACATGATCTTCGACATTGGTCCTAAGAGCGCACAGGACCTGGTGGACATCATCATGAAAGCCGGCACCGTGGTATGGAACGGACCGGTTGGCGTGTTTGAATTCGACCAGTTTGGTGACGGTACCAAGAAAATTGCCGAAGCCATCGCCAGCACCAAGGCATTCACACTGGCGGGTGGTGGCGACACCATCGCAGCAATCCAGAAATATGACATCTATGACAAGGTGTCCTATATCTCCACAGCTGGCGGTGCATTCCTCGAATACCTGGAAGGCAAAACCCTGCCTGCCGTGGAAATCCTGGAACAGCGTGCCAAGAAGTAACTCGCATCCCGCAGCGATGGTTGCGGGAAATACAACAAGAAAAACATGTTACGCAGAACAAAAATAGTAGCAACGCTGGGACCGGCCAGCAGCAGCCAGCAAGTGCTGGAAAAAATGATTGCAGCAGGTGTAGACCTGGTGCGCATGAACTTTTCGCATGGTACCGCGGAAGACCATATGAAACGCGCCGAGACCGTCCGTGCGGCGGCCAAGGCATGTGGTCGTACCGTTGGTATTCTCGCCGATTTGCAGGGCCCGAAAATCCGGGTACGCAAATTCGAGAACGACAAGATCGTACTGAATCCAGGTGACACCTTCATCCTCGATGCAGACTGGAACAAGCTTGGAAATCAGGAGCGAGTCGGTCTGGATTACAAGGACCTGCCCAAGGATGTAAGCAAGGGTTCAGTCTTGCTGTTGAATGACGGCATGCTGGAATTCGACGTGCTTGAAGTGCGCGGACTGGAAGTCGTGTGCAAGGTGGTGCGCGGTGGTGTGCTCTCCAATAACAAGGGCATCAATCGTAAAGGCGGTGGATTGACTGCACCGGCACTGACCGACAAGGACAAGGAAGACATCAAGACAGCCGCGCTGATCAAGGCGGACTATATCGCGGTTTCCTTCCCGCGTTCAGCCGACGACATGAAACTGGCACGCCAGTTAAGCCATGATGCAGGCGGTAAAAGCCAGCTGGTGGCGAAAATCGAGCGTGCAGAAGCCATTCCTGTACTGGCATCGATCATAGAAGCTTCAGATGCCATCATGGTGGCACGTGGTGATCTCTCGGTTGAGGTGGGCGATGCGGCGGTTCCGGGTCTGCAGAAGCGCATGATCCGTATGGCGCGTCAGCACAACAAGCTGGTCATCACCGCAACGCAAATGATGGAATCGATGATCACCGCACCCATACCGACCCGTGCGGAAGTTTCGGATGTGGCGAATGCCGTGCTGGATGGCACGGATGCGGTCATGCTATCAGCAGAAACGGCTGTAGGTGATTACCCTGTGGAAACCATCCAGGCCATGGTGCGTATCTGCATGCAGGCTGAGCGCGAGATTGAAGATAGTGAAATTGACCGTCGCATGCCTCAGAGCAAGTTCACGCGCATTGACCAGTCAATTGCCATGGCATCGCTGTTTGCGGCATCACACTTCAAGGTCAAAGCCATCGTGTGCCTGACCCAGTCCGGTTCCACGACACTGTGGATGTCCAGGATGAATGCCGGTGTACCGATATTTGCATTGACGCCTATGGAGTCGACCTTGAGCAAGGTTACGCTCTTCAGTGGCGTGCATCCGATCTTCTTCAATATTGATTCCAAGTTTCCTTCAGTTGTGTTGCGTGCCGCAGAAGACAAGCTGGTGGAGCTGGGACTGGTACAGGAAGGCGACATGATGGTGATGACCATCGGTGAAGCGATAGGCAAATCCGGTCATACCAATACGATGAAAATCGTGCGTGTCGGTGATCATAGCAAGGAATAACAAGCTGTAACGGCAACTGTAAAGATTGCCGGATGTCTTAAATTGATAATAAAATCAAAATGTTATAGTTTTGACTCATTATCGAAAGTTAACAGGACATCAAAGGATTTGAAACAATTTTTTTAGTTAGGAGATAAACATGGCACTCGTATCATTGCGACAGTTGCTGGATCACGCCGCAGAAAACAACTACGGTCTTCCCGCATTCAACGTTAACAACCTCGAGCAGGTTAAAGCGATCATGGAAGCTGCAGATGAATGCAACAGCCCCGTGATCATGCAAGGTTCCGCAGGCGCACGCAAGTACGCCGGCGAGCCCTTCCTGCGTCACCTGATCGAAGCAGCGGTAGAAATGTACCCGCACATTCCGGTGGTCATGCACCAGGATCACGGCGCATCGCCTGCTGTCTGCATCAACGCAATCCGTTCCGGCTTCTCATCCGTGATGATGGACGGTTCCCTGATGACCGACGGCAAGACACCTTCTTCATACGAATACAACGTGGACGTTACACGCCAGGTGGTTGAAATGTCCCACGCAATCGGCGTATCCGTTGAAGGCGAACTGGGCTGCCTGGGTTCACTGGAATCCGGCCACGGCGAAGCAGAAGACGGCCACGGTGCGGAAGGCGTGCTGAGCCACGACCAGCTGCTGACCGACCCGAACGAAGCAGCAGACTTCGTGAAGAAAACCCAGGTTGACGCATTGGCAATCGCCATCGGTACCTCCCACGGTGCGTACAAGTTCACCTTCAACGGA
>JAJXUI010000010.1 GCA_021782995.1 Pseudomonadota bacterium
GTGACATATGATGTGGATGTGGTGGCCGAGGTGGCTGCCTTATCTGCCTATCATGCGCTGGAGAAGCAGTTTGCCAAGCGTGGTTTTGTGAGGGAGGTTTCACCCGAGCACCTATTTGCCGATGGCGGCTTGGGGAGGTGATGGTTGATTTGATGCCGGCTGAAGAACGCATTCTGGGTTTTGCAAATCGCTGGTATCCGCTGGCTATAGCAACTGCATCCAGAATCACTTTGCCAAGCGGATGAAATTTACAATTGATTTCCGCACCGGCTTTTCTGGCGACAAAGCTGGAAGCATTTTCTACTCGCGGCAACAATGACCTGATGTCCAGTCACGATTTCGAAGACATCATTACCGTGATTGATGGGCGGCCTGACATTGTTCAGGAGGTGATCGGATCAGATAAAACGTTGTTGCATTATCTTGCCGCGAGCTTCAGCGTTATATTGGGCGGGCAGAATTTTGATAAAGCCTTGCCGGGCCTGGTGGTGTATGACGAGCTGTACGATGAAAGGCTAAGAAATGTGCAAGCGCGTTTAAAACTGATCGCCAATCTGAAATCAGTTTGAATGGCAGTGGCTGTTTTTGAAATACTCAACTTGCCAACAGCTTCGTACTCTTCCCCGACACCATCAGTCCTAGGCTCATCATTGCCCGCGTCATCCCCATAAACAGCTTGAGCAGAATAAAATATTCAATATAAACAAAATATTATAATATTTCCAATTCGCTCGAATCGTTTTATTTGACTGAATCGAACGATTTGGTTACTTTAAAACCATATTGTGAAAGATATAGGAGGTTGACTATGCAAACTTATACAGCGAATGAAGCCAAGACACGGTTTGGCGAATTTTTGGACAAGGTGCAACGTGAGCCGGTGCGCGTGATGCGCCATGATCGCGTGGTGGGTGTGATGGTGAGTGCGGAAGATTATGAAGCGATGCGGGTTTTTTATGCAGATCGTCTGTTGAAAACATTGGATGAAACGGCAGTCACCGCAGAGAAGGCCGGGTTGACTCCCGAGAAGCTTGAGCAGTTGCTGGCAGATGAAAGCTGAGTTTGCATGAGTCCACGCGGGCCTGTGGTTGTGATTGACACCAATGTCTGGATCAGCGGTATGCTGACCCGCTCAGGCGTGCCGGCCCAACTGATCCGTCAGGTTGTGCGCCAGGGGCGCCCGGTGCTTACTACGGAAACTTTCGCTGAACTCAAGCAGCGTATGTGGTTGCCCAAGTTCGATCGCTACATTTCAATAGAAGACCGGAGGCGGCTGTTGCATGAAGTTGATACAGCAGCGTTCTGGTTTGATGTTCCACCGCAGATCGCAGGGCAGAAATTCTGCCGCGATGCTGATGACGATAAATTTATTCATGCAGCGCTGGCTTCGAATGCGGATTGGTTAATTTCAGGTGACAGGGATTTGCTGGTGTTGGCAGATTCCTTGTCGGCATCCGGTGTGCGCATTGTTTCGCCAGCCGATGCCATGCAGTTGCCTGAATTCAAATTGCAGACATAGCGATTTCGACATGAACCAAACCTTAAGATTGTCATTATTCCATTATTGTTATTTTCAAAAATCACGACAGGGCGCTCCCTCATCCCCACCCTTCTCCCGGAGGGAGAAGGGCCTTACATCCCTCTCCCTCCGGGAGAGGGACAGAAGGTGAGGGAACTCACGTTAAGTAAACTTCTGTCATGTTTTATGGAATGCTCAATAGTAAGAGTATGAGCTGGTCATGCAATTTTTTGTAGTGCGTTTACAACGATGATGCAGGCCAGGCAAAAAGGAAAAGCATGAATAACTTGTATATGCCGCTTAATGACGAAGAAATAGCGTGGCTGGAAGAATACCTGCTGAATCGCATTGACGAGGAAGAGGCTGCATCTGGCGAAACAGATGAAGGTATTTTTGAAATATCCGGTCTGGATGGATTTTTCACCGCAATCATCTGCAGCAAAAACCTTGTGATGCCTTCGACTTGGTTACCCGCACTATGGGGTGATTACAAGCCGGAATGGGCAAATGAGGCAGAGTTTGAAAAAGTACTGAACCTTTTGATGCGCCACATGAATGAAATAGCTGGGCTGCTGCTCAATGATCCTGATAAGTTTGAGCCACTGTTTTTGGAGCGCGAGGTTGAGGGCAGGACTATTCTGATTGTGGATGAATGGTGTGTGGGTTTTGAGCGTGGCATGTCGCTTGATAAAGAAGGGTGGGATGACGAATCCCTGGTGCCGCTTTTGTCGCCCATACACTTGTTTGGAACTGAAACTGGCTGGGATGAGTTGAAGCAAATGAGCGGCGAGCTGACTGAATCGCATCAGCAGGCTATCCCCAGTGCGATACGTGAAATTTATTCTTATAACTTGTCTTTCAGGGACAAGGCAAAAACGCTTCGGCGGAGCGAGCCGAAAATTGGTAGAAATGATCCTTGCCCTTGCGGCTCAGGTAAGAAATATAAAGTTTGTTGCGGGGCGCCACAAAACACTTATCATTAACTGAAAGTGTGCGAAATACGATGCAATTTGACCTGTTGTATGTCAAGTTAGCCTTGGTTTGTAAGTGTGATCGCACTCTTCCCCGACACCACCAGCCCCAGGCTCATCGTCGCCCGCGTCATCCCCACAAACAGTTTGCGCATGGTTTGTTCATCCAGTTCATCAAAATCGATTTCGGTGAAGATGATGCACGGGGCAGATTGCCCCTTGAAGCGGTAAACGGTGTCAAACAGCACATCGCCTTCGGTAAACACCGGGTTGCTCAGCAGGTCGTATTGGCCGGTGAATTTGCGCAGTGAAAAATTTCCCAGTTTGTCGAATTTGGAGAGCAGCGATTTTTCCATGCCACGGAAGGAGATCACGGCGATCATGTCTCGCGTGTAGCCCTGTTTCAGGCATTCGGTAATGGCCTTTTTGGTTTTTTCGAGCAGGTCTTTGTCGTCCTTGTATTGGTAAATTTCCGGGCTGGCACCGACTAGCGGGCTGCCCGATTGCAAATTTTTAATTTGCACGCTTTCGGGCAGGGTGAGGATTTCGCGTATGCCCTGCATCACATCGCGCGGGGTGCGGTAGTTGGTTTCAGAACGGAGGGTGACCCAATCACTGAGGTCTGCATTTTCGTTCTGGTAAAGTTTTTGCAGTGGGTCCTCCAGCCACCAGAATTTGCCATCGGGCTTTAAAAACTTGAGCAGGTTGTCTTTCCATTGCGGATGAAAATCCTGCCCTTCGTCGATGATGACTTCATCAAATTTTTCAGCATCAGTGGGGGCATAGGCATCCATGAAGGCGGTCATCTGCGCAAAGGCATCCTTGCTGAAATCCGGCGTATGGCCGGCCTGCTGAAAGATGCGGTTGCACAGCTGGTGATAGCTGGTGACCAGCCCGCCTGCGGGCACGGCGCGCGAGAAATGATCGGCCAGCGGCCGGTTGTAGCACACATACAGCGGGTGTTTGTATTGCGCGATGGCATCGCGAAAAATATTGATTGCGAGTTGGGTTTTGCCGGAGCCGGCGGTGCCGATCACCCTTAAACGAAACGGATTGCATTCCACCTTGCGCGCCCATTCTGCCAGGCCGCCGGAAAGGCGGGTGTAGAGCAGGCGCGCCTGCCCGGCATAGGCATTGGCATCGGGGGTGAGCTGCAAGATGTCACATAAAAAGTTGTGCAGTTGTTCGGCGATGGGCTGTGCGGCTTCCAGCGGCAAGATGCCCTGGATGATCTGCGGCAGGTGTTCGCGTTTGCTGCTATCCACGATGCGCTCTGGCGCAATGCCTGCGGTGCCGGGGTTTTGCACGGTGTAGTCCGGGCAATAGAGCAGGGTGCTGATGTCGATGTGTTCTTCTTTGGTGTAAGGCTTGAGGCGGGTGACCAGCTCGGTGAGCGAGCGCGCCATTTGCGCAGGTACGGATTTCTGCTGTTTGTTGTATAGCTTGTAAAGACCATCTGCGGTTTCACTCAAGAAGCCGCTCTTTTGCTCGATCAGCAGCAATTTGCCTGAGGGGCTCAAGATGGCAAAGTCGATCTCTCCCCAGATCTGGTAACCGTGGTTGACGCGCGTCCAGTGTACGCCGTGGTAGATGCGGTAGTCATCGGGCAGCGTGTCGGCGAGCAGGGAAAGCGTCTCCAGTTCACGTGCGGCGGCACCGGTTGCCTTGAGTTCGCGCCAGCCTTCGGGTGATATTGTAGCCATTTGATTATATTGAATATTCGTTGTTTGCGAATAGCGAAAACGCTATTTTACAGGGTTGTGGCGGGGTAAGGTTTGCGGAGATTAATGGCACTAATCTATGCAAATTATGCGTAGATTATTTCGTATGGCAAAAATTCCTTTGTAATCTGAGCATGAGATTCACATGCGGTAATTGCCGGGGGCAGCCCGGCGGCTGGTAACCTTTTTTGTCTCGCCAGAAAAGGTCACCCAAAAAAGGCGACCCTGATCCGCCATCCCTGCGGGATACCCTGCGTTGCTCGCCAGCACAGGCGGCTGCGGAACTCGCACGATCCGCTATGCGGCCACGTGCTCAAACAGTCCTCGCCGAAATCCCCTGAGCTGCCTGTGCTACTAGGTGGCGGATAAAGGGGAGGGAACCCTGTGTGCAGAGTGAAGGCGAATTGATTGAAGAAAGATTTCAGTCTTTAGTTTTCAAAATCTGGAAGCGATACACCCGCCAGATATTCCCACAGCTTGACCATCGCCAGGGTATCGAGCTTGCAATAGGCCAGCAGTTGATTGTGGATTTCTGCTTTGCGCGCAGGAGTTGTTTCGGGCTGGATAGCTTCGTAATAGGCATCGATTGCCATTTGCCCATCCTGCACGCCGTTCAATTGCTGGTAGCTCAGCTCCGGCGCGACCGTGGGCAGCACGTTCTTGATGCTCCAGCTGCCGTATTGATCGGGGTGGTAGTAGTTGTGTTTGGTGATGGGCTGCAGATCGACCAGACGTTTCCTGATGGCGAGCAGTGCAGGTGAGAGGTCGGCATAGCGGTTTGCCAGCTCTGCCAGCTTACCGCCTTCGAATGCGGCGTTATACACATACACGGGGCCATGTTCACCCATATGCTGGATGAGTGTTTCGGCAAACTGGCGCGAGGGGTCTTCGCCGCTCAAGTCGAGAAATTCGCAATGCTGCAGCTGGTTGTTTTCATCCAGCACATGCAGGCTGTACTGGAAGGGGATCTGCTGATAGGGCTTGGTGCCCGCCCATATGGGCACGGCGAGGTTGATGGTTTCAAAGTCCACAAAATATGCCGGGCGCTTGTTGGGATGGGTGGATTTCTTCGCTGCATCCGCATCGAAATAGATTTCCCCTGTTAATGAGCAATCGCGCACGCGCTTTTGCATGTCGTTGAGCAGCGCTTCCGGGATGTCTGCCAGCGCGGCATCGGGATGGGCTTCCTTGAACAGGCGAAAGTCTTTGGTGTAGGGGCCGGGGATGACGTTGATGTCGAATCCGGCATCTGCTGCGCCTTCCGTTTCGCCAATTGCCAGGCCTTCCGCGCAATAAAACAGGAAGCCGCATTCAAAGGGTTTGTGGCATTGCGGGCCGATTGCAATGTCCGGCGCTTCAGGCAGCTCGGCCACGTGTTGCGCTTCTGTGATGAGTGTGGCGATTTCTTCGCTGCGCGCAAAAGTGGCTTCGGTGAGGTCGCTCGCCTTGAGCAGGCCAAAATACTTTCCGTTGCCGGGGTAAACAAAGCTGGTGTCGATATGCGCAAGGGCCACGGTTTTCAGCGGCACGCCGGCTTGCCTGGCGATATGCGACTGGATGGCGATGTCGTCCAGGTGATAGGCCTTGACCGAGCCGGAAGATTTCACCTCCACCATGTGCCACTCATTGGCGCCGCTTTGGGCATCGGGCAACATGATGTCGGCAAAGGCCAGCGCGTTGTCGGTTTTGAAGCCGGCCTCGAAAATGGGTTGTGGGGTTTGCAGCAGTTCGGCGGTGCGTTTGAATACATTTTCAAAGCCATCGCGCTGTGCATCCAGCAGCACGCCCTTGTGCTCGGGGTCGGCCAGCTGGCGTGCAATGTCACCGACCTGGTGGCCTGTGTCGATGCGCGACTGCGCAGCGGTGGAGTGTTGCGGCTCGATGCGGGCATTGAGCTCCAGCCACATGCGCTTGGGGCATTGTTTGTAGCTGATGAGTCTGGATTTGGAGAGGAGTCTGCGGGTCAATTCGGAGACGGAAATGTGTTTTGTAAGATTGGCTGCAATCTTCTCATAAATACAGTCGCCTATGTTAAGCTAGGGCGAGTTTACAGCCCCTGATCATGGTGAATGTTCCCAACGCGATAACGATGTTGCGCTTTGTACTGCTGCCCTTCATTGCCCAGCAGCTGCTGGCAGGAGCATATGGCGTGGCTTGTGGTCTTTTCATCATCACCGCGATTTCGGACTGGGCCGATGGCGTGATTGCGCGCCGCTGGAACCAGCGCACGCGCTTCGGCGCGATAGCCGATCCGCTGGCGGACAAGCTGACGATGCTGACTGTTACGCTGATACTGACCTGCCAGCATCACTTGCCCTGGTGGCTGACTGCTGCGGTGATTTCGCGCGATGTGGTGATTGTGACGGGTGCCTTGGCTTTCCACTTTTTGATTGGTCATGTGGAGATGGACCCCAGCCGGATATCCAAATGGAATACCGCACTGGCATTTGTGCTGCTGGTGGCGGTGCAGGCGATAGAGGCGGGGTGGATTCCGGGCGGCATCTGGCGTGAAGGTTTGATCGTCTTGATGTTGACGACGACGCTGCTTTCAGGCGGGCAATACGTTTATGAGTGGGCGCACAAGGCGCGGCAGGCAAGAGGGAATGCCTGATTTGATTGAAAAAATGTGGCTGGAGTCGAGAAGCTGATTGCAGCAGGCTGTTCTATAGTTGACCATTTCCCTCGGAAATTATTACAATCCGGACATATCTCAAAAGGTAACTTGACCATGAATACAGAATTGTTGAATGCCGTGCAGGCCGGTGGGCTGGCTCAAACCGAAACACTGCTGAAGGGTGGTGCTGACGTGAATACCCGCAATGAAGAGGGGGCAACGCCCTTGATGATTGCGGCCGGCAATGGCAATGCCGAATTGGTGGAGCTGCTGCTGAAATCCGGTGCCGAGGTGGATGCGGCGGACATTCGCGGCTGGACTGCCTTGATGAAGGCCATTTTCAACTACGAGCAGAACAAGGGCTTCCCCGATATCGTGCAGACGCTGATTGATGCTGGTGCGGATATCGAGCACACAATCGTGTATGGCACGCGCCCACTGATGATCGCGGCAGGTTATGGCGAAGCACGCGTGGTGGAAGTGCTGCTGGCGGCCGGGGTGGATGTCAGCGCGCAGAACGAAGGTGGACGCACTGCGCGGGTGATGGCCGAAACCAAGGATTACGTGGAAGTGGTCAACCTGCTGCATATGCATGACATCAACAGCATGGAAGGCAAATCACCTTGTTCGGTCGCACCCAAGGCCGGTACGCCGGGCGGTGTGAGTGTGATCAATTTCATGCGCAAGCCGCAATCCTGAGCCTGATTCCATTTGTGTGGCGTCGCCTGCATGAATGTGCCTCCAAACTGCAATCCGGCTGTCATGCCGGGTGCTTGTATCAGTCCCCCTTTTACTGCAAGATGCCATCATCCAAAAAGAGCTGAGGTATCGCAATGTCGCAATTACTCAGTTTGTCGAGAGCAGCCCGGCTGGTCGGGGTAAACCGCCATGATCTGCAGCGGAAGATCCAGGTTGGCGAGCTTGATTCTTTCGATGGCATGGTGTCGATAGACAGTCTGCTGTCAGCCTTTCCCGGCGCCCAGCTGGAAGACAATACAGAATACAGTCGCGTGCAGTTCATCAAGGAACGTGCCTTCGGCAAGCGCGTGTTTGAACGGGTGATGCCGGATGTGGAAACACTGGCAGTGCGCCTGAAGGAGCTCGGCACCGAGCTGATGTTGAGCAAGTCGCAAAATGAGCATTACAAAATGATGGTGGATCGCCTGCGTGAGCAGATCGTGACTTATGGGCGCGAGGCATCCATCGAAGTGAAGCAGGCGCTGGATGCGCTGAAATGCTGGCTTGATGTGGAGGTTGTCGCAGTCTTGGAACCTGATTACCCTAACCCCCTCGCGGTGCGCAACCAGATGTTGCGTGTTCTTTCTGCCCTTGTGACCGTACAGCCTAGTGGCCAGGATTTCTTTATCGATGGACCGGATACGATACTGGAAGCCGCGTTGCGTGCCGGTATTCCGCTCAATTATGGCTGCAGTGGCGGCAATTGCGGCTTGTGCCGCGCCAAGCTGGTTTCCGGCGAGATCAGGAAAACGCGCTTTCATGATTATGTGCGCACCGAGGCGGACAAGCGCGACAACATGTTCCTGATGTGCTCGAATACCGCGGTGACCGATATCGTGATCGAGGCTTCGGTGGCCGGTGGCGTACAGGACATCCCGTTCCAGCAGATTGCCGCCACGGTGAAAGTGATTACGCCATTGAACGAGGATATGACGTTGCTGCACTTGCAGACGCCGCGCACCAACCGCTTGCGTTTTCTGGCTGGTCAGTCGGCCACGCTGATTTTGAGCAAATCGCTGAAGGCCGAGTTGCCGATTGCCAGCTGTCCCTGCGATGACCGCAATATCCTGTTCCATGTAAAGCGCATGCCGGGAAATCTCTTCTCGGATTATGTGTTCGAGCGCCTGCGGAAAAACGAGGTGGTGGATATCGAAGGGCCGCAGGGTGAATTCATCCTGCATGAAAAGTCAGAACGTGCGCTGTTTTTCTTTGCCTTCGATACCGGGTTTGCGCCGATCAAGAGCCTGATCGAACATGCGATGTCGCTGGAGACATTTTCGGCGATACACCTGTACTGGATAGGTGCGCATGAGAACAGCCTGTATATGCCGAATGTGGGTCGCGCCTGGGCTGATGCACTGGACAATTTCCATTTCAAAACCATTGTCGCGAATTATGAACTGGACCACTTGCCGGACAACAGGGCTTTGAAGATGCTCGACATGTTTGATGAGATCACGCAAGCGCATCCGGAGATTGTGGACAGCGATATTTATATCGCAGGACCTCATGCGGCGAGTGCTTTTGCCGAGCAGATATTTCTTGGCATGGGCCTGCCCAAGAGCCGGGTGTTTGTGGCGGACTGAACCTGCGGCAAGGAAAATAATATAATATAATCAAAATGTTGCAATTATGGTTAATTTACCAGTACTGGTTTCATGTCTGCTGGTGAAGCGTGAAATGCAAGCCATCTCAACTTTCCCGGAATTTGTCCGTTATCTAAGTCGTTGAAATACCCTTTTCCGCAACACTCGCGCCCATGGAGGCACAGATGAACTGGATTACGCATAGCATACGCAACAAACTGCTGGTGATCACCGGCACGGGCACTTCGTTGTTTGGTGTTGTGGTTCTTTTCAGCATGTGGAGTTCCTGGCATGCGATTCATGAATTTTCGATTGGGGTCGAAGCCAGGCATCAGGATGAAATCGTGTTGCTGCAGGCGCAACGCGAATTCAAGAAGCAGGTGCAGGAGTGGAAGGATGTGCTGTTGCGGGGAACAGACCGGGCTCTGCTGGACAAATACTGGGGCAATTTCGAGTCCCAGGAAGGCAAGGTGCAGGTGCTGGTAAAGTCCTTGCTGGCTGAAGAGGATAACGATGAGGTACGCAAACTGATCGAGCAATTCGCCAAGGCACATCAGGCCATGGGGGAGGCCTATCGCAAGGGATTGCAGGCATACAAGGATGGTGGTTACCAGGCGGGGGATGCGGCAGTGAAAGGAATGGATCGCGAGCCCACGGAGTTGCTGACCAGGGCGGCTGACCTGGTGCATGGGCTTTCCCGGAGTCTGTCGGAAGAGACTTATCGCAGTGCGCGCAACGGCACCTGGATCAGCCTGGGATTGATGGCGGTGACGGTGATTCTTGCATTTGTGCTGTTCCAGATGCTGGTAGAACGCAGCATCCTGAAACCTGCCGCAAGGCTGGTGCAGGATCTCGACCGCCTGGCAGTGGGGGATTTCAGTGTGCCGGTGGAACATACCACTGAAGACGAAATCGGCCACCTGGCCGCTTCCGCCGAGCGGGTGCGGCGTGACCTGGGCAGGGTGCTGAATAAAGTGGAAGAGATTACTGTCGAACTGAACCAGTCTTCCCGCAGCCTTGCGGAAAACTCCAGCCGTGTGGTGGAAGGTTCGCACCAGCAGAATGATTATGCGCAATCTGCTGCGGCCTCGGTAGAGCAGATCGTGGTCAGCATTTCATCGGTCGCGGAAAATGCCGACTCGGTCAATCATCTAGCACAGGAGAGCATGGAAAGCACGCTGCAGGGCAATCGCAAGCTGGCAGTCCTGCTCGAGGAAATGGGCAAGGTGGAAACGTCTGTCAGCGAAATTTCGGTTTCGGTATCCGAATTCCTGCAAAGTACGATGGCGATCACCAATCTGACCAAGGAAGTGAAGGACATTGCCGACCAGACCAACCTGCTGGCCTTGAATGCGGCGATTGAGGCAGCGCGCGCCGGGGAATTGGGGCGCGGGTTTGCGGTGGTGGCGGATGAGGTGCGCAAGCTGGCGGAGAAGTCATCTCATTCCGCGAACCAGATCGACCTGGTGGCAAATAACCTGGGGCAGAAGTCGACCCAGGTGGAGTCCTGTATCGAGAAGGGCAAGGAGTCGCTCCGCGTGGGTGAAAGTTATATGGAGGAGGTTGCCATGGCGCTGACCGAAGCCAAAAACATCGTGGAGAAAGCGACTCAGGGTATCGACACCATCACACAGTCGATGAAGGAGCAGAAGGAAGCTTCGAATGAAATTGCGCGCAATGTGGAGCGGATCGCACAGATGGCGGAGCGCAATGAACATGCGGTGGCGGAAAATGACCGGGCATCGGCCAATGTCGGTCGCCTGGCGGGATTGCTGCATGAAGAGGCGGAGAAATTCAGGTTGTAGCCTGTACCCTGATCGGGAACATTAATTTCCTGCTTCTTGTTACTATATCGTTATCCTGCAATCTATTCCGCAAAGGTTTATGTCGATCAAAATTCTGGCACGTTATGACGTTGTAAAGGAGTTGGGAAAAGGCCCTTACGGTGTCGTCTACCAGGCAACTGATACGCGCATGATGCGCCCGGTACTGGCCAAGAAAATTGCGCCTGTTTCAATGTCGCAGACCGAAGAGCTGCTGCGTAATGCGCGCGATGCCAGTGTGCTGCATCACCCCAATATCCTGCCGCTGAATGACCTTGGCTCTTCTGATGGCGCAGTGTATCTGGTGCAGACCTGGGTGCAGGGTGAATCTTTGCAGCAATACCTGAAGCGGAACGATGGTATTCGTACTAATGATTCCGTCAAGCTGGTGATCGATGTGCTGGATGCGCTGGCCAGCGCACATGGCCAGGATGTGCTGCATCTGGACATCAAGCCTGCCAATATTCTGGTATCTGCTTCCGGCCAGCATTTCCTGATGGATTTTGGCATGGCGCAGGTGATGCGGCATCCCCAAACGCCACCAAAGAAGGAATTGGCAGTCTATATGGCACCTGAGGTAATTGAGGGCGAGCCAGGCCAGGCCAGGTCGGATATCTATTCCGTGGGCATGGTGTTGTATGAAATGCTGAACCAGTCCGGCTCGGGTGAGGGAAACCTGGATCCGCGCCTGGAGAAAATCGTACTGAAGTCAACTGAGAAACGACCCGGAGATCGCTATGCCAGTGCGGTGGATATGCGCCAGGCTCTGGTGGATTATCTGGAAGCCTTGAAGGAAGTCAAGGCGGGTTCGCACGAGGCGGATGTGGCCAGTACACTCAAATTCCTGTTGTGGCGCATCAAGAGCAAAAGCGATTTTCCGGCAATTTCCGGGGTGATCAACCAGATCAACCGGACGGTGGCTTCAGATACCGATGATTCCGCCAAGCTGGCGCAGATCATCCTGCAGGATTTCTCGCTGACCAACAAGTTGCTGAAACTGGTGAACAGCACTTCCTACTCCCAGTTCGGCGGAAAGATCAGCACGGTGTCCAAGGCAGTTTCGATACTCGGATTCGAAACCGTGCGCAATATCGCATCCACGCTGGTGCTGATGGATTTCCTGTCGAACAAGGCGCAGTCACAGGGCATGAAAGATGCTGTGGTTTCGTCATTCTTCTCGGGCATCATGGCAATCAAGCTCAGTGGCTGGAAGAGCGCGCAGGAAGTGGAAGAGGCGATGGTATGTTCGCTGTTTTTCAACCTGGGGCGCATGCTGACGAAATTCTATTTCTATGATGAAAGCGAGGAAATCGCAAATCTGGTGGAAAAGCGCAACATCAGCGAAGACCAGGCTGCGCTTGAAATACTCGGCATTTCCTACAACGAGCTGGGTCTGGGCATTGCCAGAACCTGGAATTTTCCGGAAACACTGATAGCCGGCATGCACAAGATTGCTGCAAACAGGGTGCTGAGCGAGGCAGACAATTATGGCAGGCTGAATGTCGCGGTGAATATGGCAAATGATATCTGCATGGCATCACAGGTGAGTGATCCGGGTGCGCGGGAAATGGCGATGCAGAGCATACAGACCCGCTATGCCGCAGTGGCGGATGCATCTAACGAAAAAATTGCCACGGTACTTTCCAATAGCCTGCAGGATCTTAATCAGCGCGCCAGTGCATTGGGGGTGGAAACGTCCAGGAGTCCGGTGATGGACAGTGCGAAGAAACTGCTGGTCAGCACCGTAGAGAAAGTGAAGGCAGAGCGTGGTGATGCGGCAGAGAACAAGGCGCTGGACGATCTGGTAAAAGCCGGAGGCAGTGTGGAAACCAGCGAGGACAAGGTGAATACCGAGGCCTTCCTGTCGGGCGGGTTGCAGGATGTGATCAATACCATGTCCGGTACCTACAAGCTCAATGATGTGCTGCAGATGGTGCTGGAAACAATGTACCGCGGCCTGGGCTTTGCACGAGTGATGGTGCTGAGCCGGGATGCAAAGCGCAACATGATGGTTGCCCGCTTCGGCTTTGGCGATCAGATCGTGAATATCCTGCCGGATTTCCATTTTTCAATGAAGCATGAAAATGATGTATTCCACCTGGCACTGGAAAAAGGAGTGGATATCGTGATTGAGGATGTTGGAGCACCCAATATCGCCAACAAGATTCCGGCCTGGCATGCCAAGGCTGTGACTTCGCGTTATTTCATGCTGCTACCCATGATGATGGGCCCGAACCCGATCGGCATGATCTATGCCGATATGGAAGAGGCGAAAAAACTCAAGATTTCCGCGGGTGAAATGGCCATTCTGCGTAATCTGCGGAATCAGGCGGTGGAGGCGATCAGGCAGCAGTCCAAGGGCTGAAGCATGATCGCCATGCCCGAGGCAGCGTTATCATGCCTGCGCCGGTATAAATGCATCCGAATAGATGTCGTTCATCGCTGCACCTCCGAGAAAGGTTTTCTTGCGTGCTGCCTTGACCATATCCGGATTTCCGCACAGATATACCCGCCAACCAGACAGATTGCCATGCTGTTGCATGGCAATATCCAGCACATGACCGCTTGTGATCAGTGGGTCATTTACGGCCTCATTTGAAATGCACGGAAAATAGCGGAAATTGGCGAACTCGGTCGCTAACGCCTGCAGGGCGCCATGCAGGTATAGTCCATCGCGGTTCATGCTGCCATGGAACAGGCGTATTTCCCCCTTGTGCCCATGTGACAGCGCATCACGCGCAATGCCATACAGCGGGGCGAGGCCGGTACCTGTCCCGATGAGCAGCATCGGTTGTTCCATGTTGCCGGGAGCATAGAAGCAGGTGCCTGCAGCCTGGCTGATTTCTACCTGGGTTCCACAGGCAATTTCTTCATGCAGCCAGCCGGTCATGCGTCCGCCTGGAACCTTGCGCACATGCAGCTGCATACAGTCATCCTGATCCGGCAAACTGGCGAGGGAGTAGCTTCTGGCGGTATTTTCATCCCTGAACAGGTTGATGAATTGTCCGGGCCGGTACGCAATCGGCACATCACTCTGCAGGCAGATGGATACTACTTCATTGCTCAGTTTTTCGATATGCTTGACGATGGCTTTCATGCGCAAATCGCTGGCATCAGGCAGTGTGATTTCCATGTCTTCCTGCGGTATGCAGCTGCAGGCAAGAAAATAGTTTTGTGTCTTCAGGGTGTCTTTTAATCCCTGTTGCGCCGCTGCAGGCGGCTTGCCACTGATGGCTTGCATCAGGCAGGTCTGGCATTGCCCGCTGCGGCAGGAAGAGGGAATGGCGAGCTGATTCGCAAGCAGCACATCAAGCACGCTCTGGTGTTCAGTGCAGTCGTAATGGGTTCCCTGATAGCGGATTTTTGGCATGTTTGCAGATGAGCCCTTGCGGGCCCATTTCCTGGTTGGTTGGCGGAATTATTTGCCCAGCACGTCATTTCTGGTGGTTTCACACAAGGCTGCAACTTCTGAAATCAGATCACCTCCGACATTCAGCTCCTTCAGGGTTGCTGCCAGATTTTCCACAACGGCATCGAAATGGCTGTCATTCAAACCACGCTTGACCAGGTGGGCATGGCCGCGGCGCATATCCATACCGTTATAGTTGTTGGGACCGCCGAAAGCCATGGTCAGGAACGCCTTCTGTTTTGCAGCCTGACTTTCCATGTCTACATCATCGAAGAATTCGCTGATGCGGTCATCGCTTAATACCTTGCGGTAAAAGATATCGACAGCTGCATTGACAGCGGCTTCACCGCCTAGCTTATGGTACAAATTCTGGTTCATTTCTGAGATTCCTCGAAGTTTTAAAGATGTATTTAATATACATATATATGAGCCAATAAAAGGGGCTTGAATGCCCCATGGGATATATAAAATGTATATTAAATACATTTTATATAAAATGCAGATCACAGTCAAAATAATGATGAGTGCATTTATAATGCAAAATCAAATTACTAATTTAATCAGATAAATGCAATTAACCCAATATACCGATTATTCCTTGCGGGTGTTGATTTACCTGAGCCAGAAGCCGGCTCAGACGCTGGCCACGATCACGGAAATTTCGGATTTCTACGGCATATCCCGCAATCACCTGGTCAAGGTAGTGCATAGCCTGGCCATAAACGGATTTCTGGAAACGACACGAGGTAAAAATGGCGGCATACGTCTTGCAAAACCTGCGGCCCAGATTGGCATAGGTGAGGTCGTACGCAGTACGGAACCCAATTTTGAGATGGCCGAGTGTTTCAATCATCAAAACAATACTTGCATCATTACGCCAGTCTGCTCCCTGAAAGGCATCCTCAGCGAAGCCAGGAACAGTTTCATCGCTACCCTGGATCAATACACGCTTGCAGATACCATCCAGAAGCCGGGTTCATTGTTCAGGAGCTACATGCAGGCAATCAATAAATGAATGCCTGAATGAAGCGTGATCTGCTGCAGCGCAGAGCCCTGCCTGTTTGAGTTTTCTGCATCCTGAAATCGGGGGATAGCCTGGTTGCTGGCCGCTTTATAACGGGTGCAATTACTGGTCTTCCAGCCTGTTCATCCTGATTTGCTGTTTCAACAGTCGATTGAGTTCATGCAGCTCGTCACGGTATTGTCTTAATGCCAGATGGGTATTGATGCGGGCTATAGTAATTGCTGAATGCATGGGTTTGATGAAGTAATCGACAGCGCCTAGCGACAATCCCTTGATTTCATCTTCGGGGCTGTTCAGCCCGGTCATGAAAATAATCGGGATGCCACTGATTGCAGGTGCGCTTTTCAGTCTTTTGCAGACCTCATAACCATCCATATCCGGCATCATGATGTCCAGCAGGATCAGGTCGGGCTGGTCCGCTGCAAGACGGATGGCTTCGTGTCCGCTTGAAGCAACCTGGACATTGTAGTGTTCGTCAAGGAAAAGCCTCAGATAATCTATATTGACCGGATCGTCATCCACCAGCAGTATGGTTCTCCTGCGCTTTTCTGTCATTTCCACTCCAGCTTCACTTTCCGGTTTGTACCGTATCATTTTTGCCAAGTCGACATAACGGTTCAGCACTTCATATCGTGATCTGCCTCAATTCAGACTGATCTTGCGTGTTGCCAGCTTACTCGATTGCAGCAGGTTTAATCTTTACCGGCAACATTTTTCCACCTCTAGCGCGTGCCCCGAAATACTCTTGCAGGCCATTTCCATGCAGGTGGACTTGCTGCTGTTTGGTGCCAGCCAGGCCCGTAATGGTAATGTCCGGCTGGTCGATGACTTTGGCGGATACCAGCGTATCGCCTTCTGCCAGACCCATCAGGATCACGCCCTTGCCACCACCGGAGAGCTGCTTCATCTCCGACAGCAGGAACAGCAGCAAGCGGCCATTGGCCGAGACGGAGGCCACCACGGAATGCGGGCCGGGCGTGAACGGTGCAGGTGGCAGGATGGCTTCCTTGTCTACCGTGATGAATTGCTTGCCTGCCTTGGTGCGCCCTATCATGTCACCGGCAAGGCAGGTGAAGCCATAGCCGGCTGTGGTGCTGATCAGCAAGTGCTGTTCCGGCTTGTGGTAGATCACATGCGCGATCTTGGCGCCCGGAGCGAGTTCGATCAAGGTGGTGAGCGGAATGCCATCGCCCTTGCCGGAAGGCAGTTGCGTGGTGGCCACGCTGCATACGCGGCCGTTGTCGCACAGGATGATGAGGTTGTCCGTGGTGCGGCACTCGACTATCGCATACAGGCCATCGCCTTCCTTGAAGGTGAGGTTGGAAAGGTCCAGCCCGTGGCCCTGGCGCGTACGCGCCCAGAATTTTTTCGACAGGATCACGGTGATCGGGTCGTCGATTACCGGTTTCTCGAATACGGCACGCTGCGCTTCGCGGATCAGGGTGCGGCGCTCGTCGCCAAAAGCTTTTGCATCGGCTTCGATTTCGCCGGCCACCAGTTCGCGCAGCACATCTTCCCTGGCGAGAATGCGGCTGAGTTCCTTCTTCTCCTTTTCCAGTGCCTTGATTTCCTTCTCGATGCGGATGCCTTCCATTTTCGCCAGCTGGCGCAGGCGGATTTCCAGGATGTCTTCGGCCTGACGCTCGGACAGTTCAAAGCGTTCCATCAAGGCGGCCTTGGGTTCGTCCGATTCGCGGATCAGTGCGATCACCTCATCGATGTTGAGGTAGACGATCATGCGGCCGGCGAGGATATGCAGGCGGTCGTTCACCTGGTCCAGGCGGTGCGCGGTGCGGCGGCGCACAGTGGCAAGGCGGAAATCCACCCATTCGCGCAAAATCATCGGCAATGATTTCTGCTGCGGGCGGCCGTCGAGACCGATCATCGTCAGGTTGAGCGGGGTCGAGGTTTCCAGACTGGTGTGCGCCAGCAGCACGTTCATCATTTCGTCTTCGTTGATGCGCGAAGTCTTGGGCTGGAATACCAGGCGCACTGCATTATTCTTGTCTGACTCGTCGATTACGGAATCCAGCACCGACAGCACCAGTTGCTTGTTCTGCGTCTGTTCGGCGGAAAGACTTTTCTTGTTGGCCTTGACTTTGGGATTGGTCAGTTCGTCGATCTCCTCCAGTACTTTTCTGGTGGACACCCCGTGCGGCAATTCATACACCACTACCTGCCACTGGCCGCGCGCGAGTTCTTCGATTTCCCAGCGCGCGCGCATCTTGATCGAGCCGCGTCCGGTGTTATAACTTTCGCGCAATTCGGCAGGGGACGAGATGATCTGGCCGCCGGCGGGGAAATCCGGGCCCTTGATGCAGTCGAGCAGGGTCTTGTCCTTGATGTCAGGGTCCTGCACCAGCTTGATGCAGGCATTTGCCACTTCCTTCAGGTTGTGCGAGGGTATTTCGGTGGCCATACCCACGGCAATGCCGGATGCGCCATTCAGGAGCACCATTGGCAGTCTTGCCGGCAGCATCGCCGGTTCCTGGAAGGCGCCATCATAGTTCGGCACGAAATCGACTGTGCCCATGTCGATTTCCGATAACAACACTTCTGCCAGCTGGGTCAGGCGCGCTTCGGTGTATCGCATCGCGGCGGCATTGTCGCCATCGCGCGTACCGAAATTGCCCTGGCCGTCGATTAATGGATAGCGCAGCGAGAAATCCTGTGCCATGCGTACCATCGCTTCATAGGCGGAAGAGTCGCCATGCGGGTGGTATTTACCCAGCACATCACCGACCACGCGTGCGGATTTCACATGCTTGCTGTTGCTGGCCAGGCCCATCTGCCGCATCGCATACAGGATACGGCGCTGCACCGGTTTCTGGCCGTCGCACACATCCGGCAGCGCACGGCCCTTGACCACGGAGACCGCATATTCGAGGTAGGCACGTTCTGCATACAGGCCGATCGGCACTTCATCGCCATCAGGCAATGCGGGTAGTGGCGCAAACTGGCGATTGCCGCCCTTGCCGCCATCGGAATCCGCAAGCGGTTCCTGTTCCATCACCGCAGTGTTTTCATCTTCGTTGAACAAAACGGGCTGGCCGTCTTTCTTGAAATCCTTGCTCATTATTTTTTCTGAAATTCTAAGTTCTAATTGTTAGTGGATTATTGATTGGCTATCAGGCTGCAAGTGGCAAAGGCAACTGGAAACGCCCCTCGACTATTCCATCTATGGAAATATCTTCATCCAGTTCTTCCCAGCGCAATGCAGTGCCGTTCGCACGCAGGCTGACCTGTTTGAGTTGCTGGTCACTTGCCTGGCTCAAGAGTTTGAAGCGTGCAGCCGGGAAGCCGATCTGGCGGCCATCTGTCAACTCTATGAATATAATTCGCCCTTGTACCCACGCACGAGTGGCGTAATGTTCCAGTTCAACGTTGGAAGAACTCATGCCATTTCTCCAGGAAAAAGTGTTGATGTTCAAATACTGCAACCTCAATACGCCTTAGCTCGGCTGGTGTAATGTTGCGTGCCCGTGCAAGACGTACAGTTTCCAGCCAGAACTTGCATTCTCCATTGCCAGTATCCACATGGATATGAGGCGGTTCGGTTCCTTCGTTTGAATAGAAATGGAATCGCCAGTTCAGTAAACGCAGTATGGTTGGCATGGGGCGTGATCTGATTGTAGGTTGGTGTTTTACAGGGTGTCAAACGTCTCCCGTAACTTCATTGCCGTGATACTCCAGCCAGGCGCGGCGGGTGGAGGCTTCCTGCTTGCCCATCAGCATGCGGAACATGTCCATGTTCTTCGCCATCGGCAGGTCGTTCACGCTGACACGCAATGCGCGGCGGGTATCGGGGTTGAGGGTGGTATCCCAAAGTTGTTCGGCATTCATTTCGCCCAAGCCTTTGAAGCGGGAGATGGACCATGCACCTTCACGCACTTTTTCCTGGCGCAGCCGGTCTTCAATGGCTTGCAGTTCGCCTTCGTTCAGCGCATACAGTTTGCGGATGGGTTTCTTGCCCTGAGCAGGTACATCGATACGGAACAGCGGCGGTTGTGCAAGATAGATTTTGCCGGCTTCGACCACGCGGTAGAAATGGCGGAAGAACAATGTCAGCAGCAGCGTGGAAATGTGCGCGCCGTCCACATCCGCATCGGCCATGATGTAGATGCCGTTGTAGCGCAGGTTGGAGAGGTCGACCTGTTCACTCGGGTCGTGAGGGTCCACGCCGATGGCCACGGAAATGTCGTGAATTTCGTTGTTCGCAAACAGGCGATCCCTTTCCACTTCAAACGTGTTGAGTACCTTGCCGCGCAATGGCAGCACTGCCTGGAATTCCTTGTTGCGACCCTGCTTGGCGGAGCCGCCGGCAGAGTCACCCTCAACCAGGAAGAGTTCGGTGCGGCTGGTATCGTTCGAGCTGCAGTCGGTGAGCTTGCCCGGCAGCACGGCAACGGAAGATCCCTTTTTCTTTTCCACTTTCTGTGCGGAACGCAAGCGGCTTTGCGCCTGCTGGATGGCAAGCTCGGTGATGCGCTTGCCGTAATCCACATGTTCGTTCAGCCACAGCTCCAGCGGGTCTTTCACCATCATCGACACCAGGCGCAATGCATCGCGCGACACCAGCTTGTCCTTGGTCTGGCCCTGGAATTGCGGGTCGAGCACTTTGGACGAGAGCACATAACTTGTACGTGAAAACACATCTTCCGGCACCAGTTTCACCCCCTTGGGCAGCAGGCTGTGCAGCTCGGCAAAATTTTTCACTGCGTTGAAGATACCATCGCGCAGGCCGGAATCATGCGTGCCGCCATGCTGCGTGGGAATCAGGTTTACATAGGATTCGCGCATGATCTGGCCTTCAGCAGTCCACACCATTGCCCATGCCGCACCTTCGCCTTCGGAGAAGCCGCTGTCGGTGGCGCCAGTAATAAACTGTTCTTCAGCAAAGATCGGTACCGCGAGTTCTTCGTTTTCCAGCGTTTCGGCGAGATAGCCTTTCAGGCCTTCCGGATAAGTCCAGGACTTGGTTTCGCCGGATTTTTCATAATGCAGCGTAACGCTGACGCCGGGCAGCAACACGGCCTTCGAGCGCAGTGACTTTTCCAGTTGCGGCAGGATCACGCTGGGGACATCGAAATATTTGGCAGTCGGCCAGGAGCGCACCATGGTGCCGGTCTGCTTCTTCGGGCATTCGCCGACTTTCGCCAGCGGCTTTTCAGCAACACCTTTTACAAAACGCACGAAATGCATGAAGCCATCGCGATATACCGTGACTTCCACTTTATCGGACAGCGCATTGGTTACCGCGACACCGACGCCATGCAAGCCGCCGGCAAATTTGTAGGCTCCGCCGGAGTCCTTGTCGAACTTGCCGCCAGAGTGCAGTACGGTGAAGGCCACTTCCACCACCGAGACTTTTTCTTCCGGGTGGATGCCGGTGGGAATGCCGCGGCCATCATCCAGCACCGAAATGGAGCCATCGGTATGGGCAGTGACATATATATTGCGCGCGTAACCACCGAGAGCTTCATCGCAAGCGTTATCAACCACTTCGGCAATCAGGTGGTTGGGGGATTCGAGGTTGGTGTACATCCCCGGGCGTTGGCGCACTGGTTCAAGGCCGCGCAGAACCTTGAAACTGGATTCGTCGTAGGTATTTTTTGCCATTAATTTAAATAATATAAATAAAACAATATCTTAGTATGATTTTTGGCGGTAACGGCTCGCCTTGGTCCGCCCCATTATGCCGCACATTTCCGACAGGGGCATCCATGAGCGTGCCTGCTTTTTATCACAAGTAATTTGCCTGACAAAAAATACTATAGATAACATATTGAATATATTAATACTATTTCAATAAAAGCAGGCGGGAGAGGTTGGCGGGTTTGGGACGGCCTGGAGATTCAGGCGGCGATTGCTTCAATACAAAAAAACAGGCAAATCCGTATGCAGATGTGCCTGAATGGAGAGTGAAATTTTTTGTTGCGTGTGTGTATCAGAACTTGAACAAAACAGCCACGCTGGTGACATCCGCGTTATAAGTGACAGGATTCGTGTTGGTGGTCTGGAACTTGTAGTTGTCATAGGCAATGCGCATGTCGGTTTTTGCGCTGAGCGGGAAACGGACGCCCAGCCCGATGGTGGGTGCAGCATAGGATATCGTTGCGCCTGTTGAGCTGCCCGATTCTGAGTAAACGCCGGTATTGGCAAAGCCAAACTTGGCATACATCGATACTGCCTGGGTGACGGGAATCGTACCCACCAGATTCAGGCTGTAGGCAGCGCCTTTCAGGTTGATGCCGCTACCCAGATCTGTCGTGCCGAGGTTGGTGTAAGCAATTTCAGCAGCGAGGAACTGGTTGATGGATGTCCCTGCAACCAGGTTCCACGGAATGGATGTGTTGCTGTTGCCAGGGATGTCATTTTTCATGTAACCCACGCCCAGACCGGCGTAAAACCTGGAGGCGCTGGAACCATAAGTATCATAGGTGCGGGCACGTGCTGCAAAGGAAGGGGCGGCGGCAGTTGCCAGCATCAGAACGATCAGTAATTTTGCGAATTTCATTTTTTGCTCCCGTTTATTGAGAAGAGTATGTCTGCTTTATGGAAGATTATCGGCAGAACACAGTAAATATTTAACATCATTAGCCGCCATTCATGCCGGAAGGTGGCTATTCATGCAGGAAGTTATCGGTGCAGCGAGCTTGTGCAGGCGGCACCGGCAGCAGTCACCTGGATTAGAAGCGGAACATGACACCGAGGCTGGACACATTGTGGGTATAGCTGTTTGTGCCATCCGTTGTGAGCTTGTACACATCATAAGCCAGTCGCAGGTTGGCGTGGCGCCCCATGTTGAACTGCAGACCACCGCCATAAGTTGCACCGCCCAGTGCCTGTGCGGTTCCATCCACGCCACCAGTCGTGACGGTGGTGGAGGTGGATGCATATCCACCCTTCACAAACAGGGAGGCAACGTCGGCCATCGGCAGCATGCCAACTACGCTGATGCTGGGGGCGGTGGTTTTCAGTAGCGTGTCTGCGCCAAGTTCCAGGTTGTTGAAGCTGGTGTAACCGACTTCAGCAGCGATGTACTTGTTGAAGGCATAACCGATAAATACGGAATTTGCATTGGTTGCGGGCGTGCTGACAGCTGCAGCATCCTGAGTCGGCACATCGGTGCCGACCATACCGCCAGCAACGCCGATATAGAAGTTGGGTTGCATGCTGGATTCACTGTATGTGCGCGTTACCATACGGTGCCGGGCGGCAAGGGCAGGTGTTGCAACCATTACCATGATGAGCGATACAAAGATCAGTTTGAGGGCTTTCATTTCATTCTCCTGAGTCAGTCATTAAATGGACATCTCATGAAGCTAAATTCGAGTTCCTCATGGATGCATGGAATGGTTAGCGACAGTTTTTTTGCAAACTTTAACTGAAATTGAAAGGGGCTTTTAAATTTTTAGGGGATTTAGCATGGTGTTTGCTTTGATTGTGACTAATATAATGATTATTAGAGTAAATTATTGATGAATGTGCCAGTGGTTTACTCGGGTAATAGGATGATGCAGGACAGTGGTGGCAGCATGAAGTCGGCAGAATAGGGCTGATTCATCCAGGGGTGTGCCTGAGCCCGTACGTTTCCACTGTTACCCAGATTGCCTCCGCCATAGCTCGAGGCGTCGCTGTTGAAGATTTCCCGATAATTGCAATCATATGGCAAGCCGATACGATATGGGTGGCGTGGCACAGGGGTAAGGTTAAGCAGGACCACGGCAACTTGCCCATCCTTGCCCCAGCGCAGGAATGAAAGCACGGTATTTTCAGTATCCTGACAGTCCAGCCACTGGAAGCCTGCCTGCTCGAAATCATACTGGTAAAGGGCTGGTGTGTTGCGATAGATCCGATTGAGGTCGCGCACCATGTTCTGTATGCCTTGATGCTGCGAAATGCCCAGTTGCCACCAGTCAAGTTCCCAGCTGGCACGCCACTCACGGCCCTGTGCAATTTCATTTCCCATGAAACTCAGTTTTTTGCCGGGGCTGCTCATCTGATAGGAAAGCAACAGTCGCAGATTGGCAAATTTCTGCCAGGCATCACCGGGCATCTTGTCGAGTAGCGAACCTTTGCCATGCACGACTTCGTCATGGGATAAAGGCAGCATGAAATTTTCCGAATACGCATACAGCTGGCTAAAGGTCAGCCTGTTGAGTTCATAGCGGCGATGTACCGGATCCTTGTGGAAAAAACTCAGGGTGTCGTTCATCCAGCCCATGTTCCATTTGATGGAAAATCCGAGTCCGCCCAGATAAACAGGTCGGGAGACGCCTGCCCATGCGGTGGATTCCTCGGCCAGCGTCAAGGCACCAGGAAATGCCTCATGCACCATGATGTTCAACTCATGCAGAAAATCGACGGCTTCAAGGTTTTCGCGGCCACCAAACTTGTTGGGTATCCATTCACCGGGTTTGCGTGAGTAGTCCAGATATAGCATGGATGCTACAGCATCGACACGCAGGCCATCAAAGTGGAATTGGGACAGCCAGTAATGCGCGCTGGAAAGCAGGAAGCTTTTTACTTCGTTGCGGCCATAATTGAATATATGGGTACCCCAGTCCTGATGTTTCCCCAGCCTGGGATCTTCGTGCTCGTATAGTGCCGTGCCGTCGAAGTGGGCAAGGGCAAAACCATCTTCCGGGAAATGCGCGGGGACCCAGTCGATGAATACGCCTATGCCAGCCTGGTGGCAACGGTCAATCAGATAACACAGGTCATCCGGTGTGCCGTAACGGCTGGATGCAGCGAAATAGCCGGTCGTCTGGTAACCCCAGGATTCATCCAGTGGATGTTCGGAAACCGGCAGAAGTTCGATATGCGTATAGTGCATTTCTGCGACATACGGCACCAGGCTGTCAGCCAGCTCACGGTAACTGTAGAAGCGGCCGTCCGGATGCCTTTTCCAGGAACCCAGGTGGACTTCATAGATATTGAGCGGCTTGTGCATCCATTCCCAGTCATGGCGCTGTGTCATCCATTGCTGGTCATGCCACGGGTGGGTAATGTTGATTCCGGCAAGGGCTGCCGTACGAGGCCTCTCCTCGAATGCATTGGCATAAGGGTCGGTTTTGACCAGCAGGGAACCATTGTTGTTGAGGATTTCAAATTTGTAGAGTGCGCCCTGTTGCAGGTCAGGAATGAAAATTTCCCAGACACCACTGCTGCCGTGTGCACCCATCAGGTGCATGCGTCCATCCCAGTGATTGAAATCACCCACCACGCTGACCCTCCTGGCATTGGGTGCCCAAACCGCAAAACGTATTCCCTTGACGCCTTGCATTTCGGCTGTATGGGAGCCTAGCATGTGGTATGCCTGATGCATCGTACCTTCGTTGAACAAGTGCAGGTCATGTCCGGAAATCTGCTTCTGGAAGGCATAACAATCATGCAATATACGTTCAGTACCATTTTCGGTAACCAGCAGGCGATAGGGATGTTGCGGGGCCTTTTTGCCGCGCCATACATACAGGCCGTTTATGTGGGATTGCTTTAGCTGGCTCTTTTCTTGCTTGTTCTCTAACCAGACCTCGCTTGCATGTGGAAGGAAGACGCGTATAACATGAACATCGCCATCCAGATGCGGTCCCAGGAATGCGAAGGGATCTTCAAGGTGGCCTTTGATCAAGGCTTCGGTGCGGGGGTCGGAATGCATGATTGAATATTTCTCCAGGACGACTATTTGTTGTGTATTACCTTAGCGATTACCTTAACAACTTGCAATAACATTAAAACTAATAATTCAGGGGTGGCAGATGCGTTTACGTGAAAGATTCAGGTTTGTCAGTCAAATGACAAAAAGTACTTATGCGATGGTGCTGGCTGGAGGACGGGGAAGCAGGCTGCACCAGCTGACGGACTGGCGCGCCAAACCGGCAGTGCCGATTGCGGGCAAGTTCCGCATCATTGATTTTGTGCTCTCTAACTGTGTCAATTCAGGCATACGCCGTGTTGGCATCGCGACCCAATACAAGGCGCATAGCCTGATCCAGCACATCCAGCGCGGCTGGCAATTCCTCAATGGTCAATTTGGCGAATTCATCGATGTGCTGCCAGCACAGCAAAGGGTGGAGGCAAAATGGTATCAGGGTACGGCAGATGCCGTATTCCAGAACCTGGACATATTGCGCGAGAATAATCCTGACTATGTACTGATTCTGGCCGGCGATCATGTTTACAAGATGGATTATGGCGAGCTGGTTGCATTTCACGTAGAACATAAAGCCGACATGACTGTTGCCTGCATCGAAGTACCTGTGGCGGATGCCAGGTCGTTTGGTGTGATGGAAGTGGATGCCGAGTCGCGTGTGGTGAAATTCATTGAAAAGCCAGCTGACCCGACACCAATACCGGACAAGCCGGGTTATGCACTGGCCAGCATGGGGGTATATGTTTTCAACGCCAACTTCCTGTATGAGCAGCTGTTGCGTGATGCGGATGACTCCCACTCCAGCCATGATTTCGGCAAGGACATCATTCCGCACCTGATTGCAACCAAATACAGGGTCTTTGCACAGAACTTCAATAGTAGTTGCATACGGACCGAAGGTGGCAAGCCATATTGGCGTGACGTGGGGACGGTAGACGCATACTGGGAGGCCAATATGGACCTGACCAAGGTAGTGCCGGACTTGAATATGTACGATCTGGACTGGCCGATCTGGACCTATCAGGAGCAGCTGCCACCGGCGAAATTCGTCTTCAATGATGATGACCGGCGTGGAATGGCAGTGGATTCGCTGGTATCCGGTGGTTGCATTATCAGTGGCGCCTCCATTCATAACTCACTGCTGTTTTCCAATGTTGTGGTGAGGAGCCGTTCGGCTGTGGAGGACTCTGTGATATTGCCGAGTGTCGAGGTTGGCAAGGATGTCACCATCCGCAGGGCTGTGATAGACAAGCGCTGTGAAATTCCCGATGGCATGCAGATCGGTGTCAACCTGGCAGAAGACAACAAGCGCTTTTATGTCAGTGAAAACGGCATAGTACTGGTAACGCCTGATATGCTGGGGCAGAAAGTGCACCGGGTGCGCTGAAGGGTATGCTGGCAGCGCTAGGCTGCCAGTTCAGGACTTGATTAATTCTGTATCTGGATTGCGATAAATTATGGGCAAGCCTGTTGATCTGGTTTTTCTCTGGCATATGCATCAGCCGGATTACCGCGATTACGCCAGTGGCGATTTCCTGCTGCCATGGGTATACCTGCATGCAATCAAGGACTATACCGATATGGCATATCATCTGGAGCAGCATCCCGGGGTCAAGGCTGTGGTCAACTTTGTGCCGGTATTACTGGATCAGATTGAAGACTATGCTCAGCAGTTCGCAAGCGGAACAATGCGGGATCCGTTATTGCGCTTGCTGGCACGCGAGAGCCTTAACGATGTTTCTGAAGCTGAGCGCAAGCTCATTCTGGACAGCTGTTTCCGCAGCGATCATAACAAGATGATTGCACCGTATCCTTTCTACAAGCGGTTGCATGACCTTTACAAGCATGTTGAACCGGGAGGCGACATAGCCACTGCCTATCTTTCCGGGCAATATCTTTCCGACCTGTTGACCTGGTATCACCTGAGCTGGTGCGGAGAGAGTGTGCGGCGCGAGCATGAACTGGTCATCCAGCTGATGAGCAAGGATGAGAATTTTACCCATGCGGACAGGCTTCAGCTTTTTGAGCTGATAGGCAAGACCATACAGGAAATTGTACCGCGCTACAGGAGACTGGAGGAAAGTGGACAGATCGAGATTTCCACAACGCCGCATTATCATCCCTTGGCACCATTGCTATTGGATTTGCACAGCGCGCGTGAGAGCCTGCCCCAGTGCAGCCTGCCACAGTCGCCGCTATATCCTGGAGGAAGCGAGCGAGTCGTTGCACATTTACGCCATGCCATCGACAGTCACCAGCACCGTTTTGGTGCCAGGCCGCATGGTGTCTGGCCGGCGGAAGGTGCCGTTTCTACTGAACTGCTCAGGCTGTTTTCAGAGCAGGATTGCCATTGGGTAGCTAGCGGTGAAAATGTATTATTCAATAGCCTGATTCATGCCGGAATGCAGCCAGCAGAGCGACATCAGTATCTTTACCGACCATACCATCTGCAGGGTACAGCTGAAGGCATGCGCTGCTTTTTCAGGGATGACAGGCTTGCTGACCTGATTGGTTTTGAATATTCCACCTGGAACGGCAGCGATGCGGCACATCATTTTGTTTCTCAGCTTGAGGCTATTGCAGACGCAGCTGACGAGGGTGTGCGTCCGCTGGTGAGTGTCATACTGGATGGAGAAAATGCCTGGGAATACTACCCCTATAATGGATATCACTTCCTGAATGATCTTTATGGCATGCTGGAGTCACACCAGGATATCCGCACTACCTGTTACCGGGATTACCTTGATCAGTATTCGGCAACTGATGGTGAGGGCATGATCAAGCCAGGCGAGTTGACCGGGCTGGTGGCTGGCAGCTGGGTATACGGCACGTTTTCCACCTGGATAGGTTCGACTGACAAGGATCATGCCTGGGACCTGCTGTGTGCAGCAAAAATGAAGTATGACATGGTGATGGCTGCAGGCCTGTTGAATGAAGAAGAAAGGAAGGCTGCGGAGCGTCAGCTCTCCTCTTGCGAGAGTTCGGACTGGTTCTGGTGGTTTGGAGATTACAATCCTTCCTTCGCAGTGGCCAGTTTCGATCGTCTGTACCGACATAACCTGATGCATCTTTACCAGTTGCTCAAATTGCCCATACCCGACAATCTGCATATCCCCATCAGTCAGGGCGGCGGACAGGCTGAAGCTGGTGGCACAATGCGACGCGGTTCCTGAAGTTATGAGGAAGCAAAGTCCAAACTTTGCTGCTTCCACTATTGAAAGGTGTATTCATGCATTTTCCGCGCAGTAGCGGCATTCTGTTACACCCAACCTCATTACCAGGCCCTTATGGGTCGGGTGATTTCGGGGCTGCAGCCTATCATTTTGTTGATTGGCTGGCACTTTCAGGACAGACCTTGTGGCAAATCCTTCCGCTGGGTGGGCTCGGTCCAGGCAATTCGCCCTATATGAGCAGTTCCGCGTTTGCAGGCAATCCGTTATTGATTGATCTGGACGAAGTCGCCGCAAGGGGCTGGCTTCTGGCGGGTGATCTGAAACCCTCGGAAGCGTTTGAAACGCATCGTGTTGCGTATGGTGAAGTAACCCGGTTTCGCATGGAAAAGCTGCGTATGGCAGCCAACCGCTTTTTTGCCGGACCAGAGTCTTACTTTGAGGAATATCTGGCATTCTGCGATGCAGAAAAGGATTGGCTGGATGATTATGCGTTTTTCATGGCGTTGGCTGACAAATTTTCCTGGCAATGCTGGTATGCCTGGCCGGAAGCAATTGCAAAACGCCATGCGGCAGCACTGGATGAGATGCAAAAACAGCTATTAAATGAAATCAGTTTCTGGAAGTTCTGCCAGTGGTGTTTTTTCCGGCAGTGGCACAGGCTGAAAAACTATGCCAACCTGAAGGGTGTGCGCATCATAGGGGATATCCCGATATTCATCGCATGCCAGAGCGCAGAGGTCTGGGCAAACCAGAGACTGTTTGAGCTGGGAGAGGATCTGCGGCCTGCTGTTGTGGCGGGTGTGCCGCCGGATTATTTCAGTGCTACCGGCCAGCGCTGGGGAAATCCGCTGTATCGCTGGGACGAGCATGAACAGGATGGTTATCAATGGTGGATCATGCGCTTGCGCAAGAAATTCGAACTGGTAGATATTGTACGTATAGACCATTTCCGCGGTTTTGCCGGCTATTGGGAAATTCCGGCAGCTGAGCAGACGGCAATCAATGGTCACTGGATGCCAGGGCCTGGCGAAAGGCTGTTTAATGCCATACAGAATGCGCTTGGAAAGATGCCGATCATTGCAGAAGATCTGGGTGTAATTACGCCTGATGTGAATGCGCTGCTGAACCAGTTCGAGTTTCCGGGTATGCGGGTGTTGCAGTTCGCTTTTGGTGGCAATAATGTCAATCCCTATCTTCCGCATAACCTGGAAAGGAATTGTGTGGTGTATGTTGGTACCCATGATAACGATACTACGGTGGGCTGGTTCGAGAGTGCCCCACAACATGTGCGGGAGCATGTCCGCAAGTATCTGCGTACTGAGGGCGCCGAAATCAACTGGGATTTGATTCATGCGGCCTCGCTGTCAGTGGCCGATCAGGCAATTTATGCGATGCAGGATGTGCTGGGATTGGGCAGTGAGCATCGCATGAACCTGCCAGGAAAATCCGAGGGCTACTGGGAGTGGCGCTTCAGCTGGGATCAGGTGGACAGCCGGTATGCAGACCGGCTGCGAGAAATTTCAATTCTTCACGGACGCAATGCTGCCGTCACCGGATAAAGATTTGACCTGAAACTGTGCGAGCTGCTTTTCAAATTCCCCGAGTGCAACCGGTTTGCCGAACAGATAGCCCTGGAAATGACAGCAATTCATCTGTAACAGGAACTGTGCCTGTTCTGCAGATTCAACACCTTCGGCGATGACGTCCAGATGCAGGCTGTGCGCCATTGCAATGATGGTGCTGACTATAGCCTGGTCGTTTGTGTCCACCACGAGGTCGCGCACAAATGACTTGTCGATTTTCAATTGGTCAAGCGGCAGGCGTTTGAGGTACTGCAGGGAGGAATAGCCTGTACCGAAATCGTCCAGCGAAAACTGGATGCCGATTTCCTTAAGATCGCTCATCGTGTGGATAATGCGCTCGATATTGTCCAGAACCACGCTTTCCGTTATTTCCAGTTTAAGCTTGCCCGGGTGGATCGCGTGCCTGTTCAGGGTAGATCGTAATTGCTTGGTAAAGTCAGGCTGTCGGAACTGCTTGGCACTGATATTGACTGCAAGCACCAGATGTTGTGTCGCATCGCTGGTTTGCCAGCGTTTGACCTGTTCGCACGCGGTTTCAATCACCCATTGCCCGATTCTGATGATCAGACCGGTTTCTTCAGCGAGCGGAATGAAGGTGACGGGTGAGATCATTCCCAGCCGGGGATGGATCCAGCGTAATAACGTCTCTGCGCCGACAGGCTGTTGATGGTTGTCTACCTGGACCTGGTAATACAGTTCGAGCTCGTTATTTTCCAGGGCCTTGTTAAGCTCGATAAGCAGCAATGCCCGGTTATTGACGGCATCCTGCATGACAGGGTCGAAAAAACGGATCGAATTGCGCCCGGTATATTTGGCTTCGTGCATTGCGATGTCAGACTGTTTCAGGATGTCATCCAGTTTTTGTTCGCTACCCCTGAACAGGGTTACACCAATGCTGCTTGTGATATGAAGTACGTGTGGCGAAATGCGGAAAGGCTGGTTGAGGGAAAGCCTGATTTTTTCAGCTATCGTTTCCGCCTGTCCTGCTGCTATCAGCTTGTCCTCATTGAGCGATTCCAGGATGACGAGAAATTCATCTCCACCAGTACGCGACACAGTGTCGCTTTCGCGTACACAGGAAACGATGCGTGTGGCGGATTGCTGCAATAACAGGTCACCTGTATCGTGACCACAGGTTTCATTGACGTTGTTGAAATTGTCGAGATTGATGAACAGGAGTGCGCCGGATTTTCCATTGCGGCTGCTGCCCAGCATGGCTTGTTTCAGCCAGTCCATCAATTGCCGGCGGTTGGGCAGGCTGGTAAGCGGGTCAAAAAAGGCGAGTTTCCGTATTTCATCAGCAGCTTCCTTGCGCTCGGTCAGGTCCTGCACAATGCCGATCCCCCCGATAATGTCGCCGGCACTGTTGCGTGAGGGAGCGCATATTAGGGAGATCCACAAGCTTAAATTGGAAAAGGTGGCCTCATATTTTCCCTCGAAACGTCCGATATTCCCAGCCAGTGCGGCTTGTGCAGGTGCGACAAGAGATTGATCCTTGAGAATATGCATATCCAGACCTTCAATGATGTCGGTTGAGCTATGCAATATGGTGACGATAATTTCGTTGCAGTAGGTGATTTGCATATCCTTGTCAAAGTGAAATATGCCTACCGGGGAGTGCTTGAGCAACAGGCGGTATCGTTCCGCTCCGGCAATGATTTCATCTTTGGCCAGTCTGGTTTCAATCCGCATCTGGATGTTATTTGTGATATTGCGGCTCAGCTGGCGGAGAAACATGATGATAAAGATCAGGTACAGGAGCAATGACAGGCTCATTACCTCAGACAGGTTGCCCTCCATCTGGTAAAGGCTGATACTCAGAGGGAAAATTGCAGTAACGGCATATATGGCAGCGCTGCCAAAATCTGCCGAATAGGAAATCAGGCCGCCTGCAGAAAGCCCGGCCAGCATGAATATCAGGAAGATCTGGTGCTGTGGATCTCCGTGAGGAAACAGCAGATATCCTGCAGCTCCCCATGTGATCCCCCCGGCAAAAACGCAAAGACGCAAGATCAGCAATCGCTTCCGGATGCCGGCAGGGTTGTCGAGCGGTGATTTCAGGAAGTGCCTGAAGATCAGGCTGCGCAGGAGGGCTATGCCGTAGAGTGTCGCAAGCCAGCTGATGATGATTGGGTGATTGCCTGCGGAGTACTGTACGGCGGCCAGCAATGTCGCAAGTATCATGCTGACAGGCAGGTAATACTTGATGGATTTCAGGATCTGTTCCAGCTGGGCGGACTGAATTTCGTCTGCATGCTCCTTCATGTCCATGGAATATTCGATCATCAGGTTGGGCACAGAACTTGGGAATGGCAATACAAGCTACAGTCCAATTATGCCATATTATTCCGGATAAATAGGGCGGGTCGGCAATTATCTGCTGGGATTTGCAGCAGGTCATTTTCCTTTCAGCAACTCTATCCACAAGACACTTGCAAGACCCGCCGTGATGCACAATACCAGCTGGCTTGCCGTCACTATGGTGAAATGGAACAGGGTATGGAACAAAGGCAGCCATATGGCAAGGCCGAGAAAAATGCCGGCGCCAAGGATGACTGCCCATAAGGCAATATTATGCCTCTTCAAGGTTGCAAGCATGCTTTCGTGCCATGAACGATTGACCAGTATTAATGCGAGATTACCTGTCACAATGGTTGCAAAGGCAAGTGTCCTTGCGGTATTTTCTGATGCTCCTTGCAAGAATGAAAAGTAAACGACTGCCAGACACGCCAGGAACAGAAGGCTGCCTTGCATCAGGCTGGCAAGGATCATCTTGCGCCCGAAGAGCGGTTCCTTCGGGTTGCGTGGCGGACGGTGCATGATGCCTGATTCTGCCGGTTCATTTTCAAACACGATGGAACAGGCAGGATTGATGATCATTTCCAGAAATACAATGTGAATTGGAAATAGCAGGACAGGCCAGCCTGAAATGGCCGGCATCATGGCAAGTCCGGCGATCGGGATATGCACGGCAAAAATGTAGGACATTGCCTTGCGCATGTTGTCGAAGATGATGCGTCCCAGCTTTACGGCCTGAACGATGGAAGAAAAATCATCATGCAGCAGCACCAGGGAGGCGGCTTCACGTGCGACATCGGTGCCGCGGTCTCCCATGGCGATGCCGATATGGGCCGCTTTCAGGGCAGGTGCATCATTTACGCCGTCACCCGTCATGGCCACGATTTCGGCATTGTCTTTCAGTGCATTGACCAGTCTCAACTTCTGCTGAGGCACTATACGGGCAAAGATGTTGCATTCACGGATACGCTTGCGCAGCGTTTCCTCGTCCATTCGGTCAAGCTCGGCACCGGTAATGACGGTTTCACTGTTAGGCAGCCCGATCTGTCGTGCGATGGCGCTTGCCGTTGCGGTGTAGTCTCCGGTAATCATGACTGTGCGGATGCCGGCAGTCATGCATTCGGCAATGGCCTGTTTGACGGTTGGCCTGAGCGGATCGGCAAGTCCGATCAGCCCGACAAAACTGAATTCAAAATCATGCTGGATGTCTGGCCACTGCGGTCCGCGGTAAAGTGCGCGGGCAACGCCCAGGACGCGCAAGCCTCGCTCTGCCATCAGCCTGACCTGCTGTTCCAGCCTGGCGGTGGCATCAGCATGCAGATGGCAAAGATCGGCAATGGCTTCAGGCGCCCCTTTGCTGGCAACGACGAACTCTTCTCGTTCGCGGGCCTTCCAGACGCGTGACAGAGCAAGCTGCTGCGGGCTCAATGCATATTCATGTACCTTGATCCAGTCTTGATGTATGTGTTCGGTGTCCTTCAGAAAATTGCTGGCCAGGGCATGTATGGCCTTTTCCATAGGGTCAAATGCGTCGGTATCGCTGGAAAGTACGGCAAATTCAAGCAGCTCATGATATTTTTCCGGAAGCCCGTTTTGTAAGTCGGTGACTTCGAGCATGCTGTCTGCTGTGCCCAGCAACTGAATCTGCATGTGATTTTGCGTAAGCGTGCCAGTCTTGTCTACGCAGAGTACGGTTGCGGATCCCAGGGTTTCTACAGTATTGATGCGTCGCGCCAGCACATGGTGCCGGGAAATCCGCCATGCGCCCATCGCCATGAAAAATATCAGGACTACCGTGTATTCCTCAGGCAGAATGCTCATTGCCAGGGTGATGCCGGCCAGCAGGCCTTGTAACCAGCTGCTGTGATTGACTGCATAGAGTATGGTCAGCAGCAGGCAGAAAATTGCACCGATCATGGCCATCCATCGTATCAGCCTGTTGATTTCCTTCTGCAAGGGAGTATTTTCCGTTTCCAGCGCTTTCAGGCTTTTTCCAATTTTGCCAATTTCACTCCGGCTTCCGGTTGCATATACGATGGCTTTGCCTCGCCCCTGGACTACCAGTGTGCCGGAGTAAATATGTGTGTAGTCATTGTCTCCAGGTGGTTGTGGGGAGAGGGTATGGGCGTGAAATTGCTCATGGAGACAGGCCCGCTTGTCAACGGGAGCCGACTCTCCGCTGAGCAGGGATTCATCTGCGGACAAATTGCTGCATTCGATAACGATGGCATCCGCCGGAATGATGTCACCCTCATTGAGGATGAGCAGGTCGCCGAATACCACTTCGCGTCCGGCAATTCGAGTAGCTGCGCCCTCACGCACAACAAGGGCGCGTGGACTGGTGAGGTTGCGCAGGGATTCGAGTACTTTTTCCGTGCGGTATTCCTGGAAAAGTGTCATACCGAGGACAAGGCAGACGAATCCAAGCAGCATCAAGGCATCGTTGATGTCTCCCAGCAGAAGATAGATGCCGCCTGCAGCTACCAGCATCAGCAGCATGGGTTCGCGCAAGACATCCAGAACAATTCGGCCAAACTGGCGTTTGTCGCTACCCGGCAGCGCGTTGTAACCATCGTGTTTCAGCCGGGCTGAAGCTTCTGCCCGGGTCAATCCTTGCATAGCATGCTGTAAGGTTTTTTCCGTCGCCATGGTTTTAACTGGTAAGCTACAATTTGCATGATTCTGCATCAATTTGAAAGCGTTAGCGAGCGTGCCAAGAAAGTATTTCCGCAAAATGTTGCCTAGCCATGAATCGATTCATGAGAATCGCTGGTTACGGCCATTTTCAGCATTCCTGAAACATCCCAACCTTTGGCATCTGCATCGGCGATCGGTAGCCGGGGGGGTGGCGGTCGGCATGTTTTGCGGCCTGGTGCCCGGGCCATTGCAGATGCTGAGTGCAGCATTAATGGCCATGCTGTTCCGGGTCAATTTACCTGTTGCCATGTTTGTCACGCTGTATACGAATCCCTTGACCATAGTGCCGCTTTACTGGCTGGCATATCAGCTGGGCTTGCTGGTAACCGGTGAATCGGATGCACTTTCGTTTACCCAATTTTCAGTGCCAGACTTGACCTGGAGCAGTTGGTCAGAGCAATTGATGGCATGGATCATGCCATTGGGCAAGCCGTTTGCCATTGGTTTGCCCTTGCTTGCTGTGCTGTTGTCTACTGGCAGTTACCTGATGGTACGCTTGGGCTGGCGACTCTGGGTAATCCTGCACTGGTCCTGGCGTAAACGGCGATGACATTGCAAGAGCTGACTTACCGCAATGCCGGACTGTCGGATCTGCCGGAAATTGTCAGACTGGTGAATTCGGCGTATCGGGGAGAAAGCAGCCGCTCAGGCTGGACGACAGAGGCTGATCTGCTGGATGGCCAACGCACAGACATGAATGAGGTGGAAAAACTCATTAGCAATCCGGGTTCACTGATTTTGCTTGCCGAGTTGCAGGGGATGCTGATGGGTACGGTCCATTTGTTGCATGAGGGTGATGCAGCGAATATCGGCATGCTGGTGATACGGCCGGATTTGCAGGGCAGGGGATACGGCAAGAAATTGTTGGAAACTGCTGAGCAAACTGTGATCGGTGATTGGGGTGTCAGCAAATTGAGAATGTATGTGATCAGTCTGCGTACAGAACTGATGGCTTTTTACCGTCGACGTGGGTATATGCAGACCGGAAGTTTCATGCCGTTTCCGATGGACATCCGATTTGGCATTCCCAAAACTGATGGTTTGCGACTGGCGTTGCTTGAAAAATGTATTATTTTGTAATACATTGAATATATTAATTTATTTTAATTTGTATGCGGCTTGATCCGCTTCCTGATGCCATGAACAAATTACAAGGGCGCATTACAGCCATAGAGTCGAATGATCATGTTTCCCTGGTGGATGTAGTGGTGAATGGTGACATGTTTACCGCCACGCTGCTGGAAACCCCGGCAGAGGCTGCTTACCTGTGTGTGGGCAATCCGGTGCAAGTGTGGTTCAAGGAAACTGAAGTGTCACTGGCAAAGGATCTTGAAGGCATGATCAGCCTGCGTAACCGTTTTCACGCGATTGTGAAGGAGGTGCGTTGCGGCAAGATACTTGGCGAGGTTGTGCTGGATTATCAAGGCGTGGAAATTTGCAGCATTATCACTACCCGCTCCATCCAGCGCATGGCGATCAGGGTTGGCGAAAAACTTGAGGCGCTGGTAAAGGCGAATGAAATGACTTTGTTGGCAGTGGAGGCATGATCAGCGATGAGCGTCCGGGGCTGGCGTTATTTAACTGCACAATCAGCGGGTGACTTAATTGCGTGCGTTCTGGAATCATGGATGAATGACAGCGCTTCCGGCAATATACGAATACTATGAACTACGACTTGCAACCCCTGTTCCTGACGTTCCGGCTCGCAGCTGTGACTACGCTGATACTATGTGTGATCGGCATACCATTTGCTTACTGGATGGCGTACTCCAGAACCCGGTTCAAACCTGTTGTGGAAGCGCTGGTCAGCATGCCGCTGGTATTGCCACCATCCGTGCTGGGTTTCTACCTGTTGCTGGCATTCAGCCCGCAAAATTTCATTGGCCAATTTCTTGAACACTGGATGGGACTGAAACTGGCTTTCAGCTTTGAGGGATTGATCGTTGCGTCGGTAATCTTCAGTTTTCCGTTCATGGTACATCCTGTGCAGTCAGGGTTTCAGGCCTTGCCTGTTACCTTGCGTGAAGCTGCCTGTACATTGGGCAAGAGTCGTTGGCAGATTTTTCTGCATGTGCTATTGCCCAATATCAAGCATTCCCTGCTGGCTGGCATTGTACTTTCATTTGCACATACCATCGGTGAATTTGGCGTGGTCATGATGATAGGTGGTAACTTGCCGGGCGCAACCAGGGTCGCTTCCATAGCGATTTTTGACGAAGTGGAGTCGCTTAATTTCGATGCGGCGAATTTTTATGCGCTGGTGCTGTTTGCGGTCTGTTTTGTCATTCTGCTTTCCGTATACCTGCTGAATCGCAAGATGCTGATGAAGGTGGGTTGAATGATAGAAATCGATATCCGGAAAAAACTTCAATCCGCCCGGGGTGAGTTCATGCTGGAAATCCAGCTGTCTATTCATCCTTCTGAATTTGTTACCCTGTTTGGCCAGTCGGGCGCAGGAAAATCTACATTGTTACGTTGCCTGTCCGGACTCGAAGCGCCTGATGCCGGGTTCATCCGGGTCAATGGCGCAAGCTGGTATGACAGCAAGAATGGCATCATGTTGCCGGCCAGACTGCGCAGGGTAGGCTATATGTTCCAGGAGTATGCGCTGTTTCCGAACATGAGTGTACGTGGCAATCTGGAGTTTGCCCTGCGCAAGAAGGCTGACAGGAAGCGCGTTGATGAGCTGATCGAACTGATGGGGCTGGGGGAGTTGCAACATCGCAAACCTGCAACCCTTTCAGGCGGGCAAAAGCAGCGAGTGGCGCTGGCGCGTGCCATGGCTTCAGAGCCGGGATTGCTTTTGCTGGATGAGCCTTTTTCTGCACTTGACCATGATACAAGTATTCGCCTGCAAGCAGAGGTGTTGCGATTGCAGCAACACTTCGGCATTACCAGCATCATGGTCAGCCATGACATGGGTGAGGTGTACAGATTGTCCCATAGAGTTGCTGTGCTTGAGGAAGGCAGGGTTGCCAGGCTGGGTGCACCGGCTGATGTATTCCGTGCCAGTGCCGGCCTGGGTAATGGCAAGTTGAGCTTTGCCGGGGAGGTGCTGCAAATTGAAACGGCTGATGTGGTTTACGCGGTGACTTTGCTGGTAGGCAATCAGGTTTTTCGAGTCATCGCTAGCGCTGAGGAAGTCAGGCATCTGAAACCGGGTGACAGGGTGATGCTGATGTCCAAGGCATTCAATCCTGTGCTACAGTCGGTGACATCCTGAATTTGATGGCGGGAGATGAAATGAGTGTACGACAGGTTGCTACATTGGCTGGGGGATGTTTCTGGTGTCTGGAGGCCGTTTTCGAGCAGATGCGCGGCATTGAAAAGGTAGTTTCCGGGTATATCGCAGGCGCTATGCCCAATCCAACTTATGAAATGGTGTGTACGGGAAACACGGGCCATGCCGAGGCCGTACAGATCACTTTCGATCCGAATGTCGTGAGTTATGGCGAGCTGCTTGCAGTTTTTTTCAGCATTCATGACCCGACAACATTGAACCGTCAGGGAAATGACAAAGGCACCCAGTACCGTTCAGCCATTTATTATCATGACAATGAACAGCACAAACAGGCACTGGAATTTTTTGATGAGCTAAAGAAACAGGAAGTGTTTGCAAGTCCTGTCGTGACTGAACTGGTTGCTGCTACCGAATTTTTTCCTGCAGAGGAGTATCACCAGCACTATTTCGAAAGAAATCCGTATCAGGGTTATTGCCAGTTTGTTGTAGCACCCAAGGTTGCCAAGTTCCGGGAATATTTCTCAGCCAAACTCAAATGAGGGCAGGCTTCAAACACCTCTGGTCATGATTGCTGCTGGGCGTTTGCTTCTTTAGCATGTTTGGCTTCCGGCATTTCATGCGGTTTCTGTATGGGCGACAAATCGGCTGCGGTCGAGCGAAGCATGAAATTGTCAGCCAGGGTTTTATACAGCGGTGTGTGACAAATCATGCGGGAAGTCACGGTAGCAATGATGGCAGAGGCCATCAGTGGAATGACCATTTCGTGGTTGTCAGTCATTTCCATCACGATCACGAATGCAGTGATGGGCGCCTGTACCACGCCGGAAAAATAGGCGACCATGCCCAGCAGGATGATGGCGCCTCCTGGTGTGGCGGGGAAGATGGAGGCAATATTGGAACCCAGGCCTGCACCGATTGCCAGGGAAGGTGCGAAAATGCCGCCCGGTATGCCGCTGATATAGGAAATGATCGAAGCAAGCATCTTGAGGATGCCGTAGCTGTCTGGCAGTGTTGCCGTTCCTGAAATGATTCTTTGTGCTTCCTGGTAGCCAGTTCCATATGTGGTGCTGTTTGAAAGCAGGCCGATGATTGCCAGCGTGAAACCGCAGATTGCAGCAAACGAGATGGGGTGCTGTTTGATGAAAGTACCGAATTTGCCGGGAAGGCCTTTGGCAGATGCAATCAGGACGCGGCTGAATATTCCGCCCATTACACCTCCCATCACGCCGCATGCAAGTACAGCAAGCCAGCCGTTGTCGATATCGAGTGAGGCAGAGGTATAACCGAAATAGGTATAGTTGCCCAGCATCGCTACTGAAGTCACGCCGGCAAGGATCACGGCTGTCAGCACGACGCCGCTGGTTTTTTCCTCAAATGATCGACTCATTTCTTCTATGGCAAAGACAACGCCCGCAAGCGGCGTATTGAAAGCTGCAGCAACACCTGCAGCGCCGCCGGCAAGAATCAGGCCGCGATCGAGTTCGACCTTGGAAAAGCGTGCAAGCTTGCCCAGGTAATGCATGAATGATGCGCCAATCTGTACAGTCGGTCCTTCGCGGCCGACAGAGGCGCCTGCCATCAGGCCGACAAGTGTGAGCGGAATCTTGGCTAATGCCAGTTTGAGCGATAAGACGGTATCACGTGAGTCGCTGTCATGCATTTTCAGGGCAGCGATGGTTTGCGGAATGCCGCTGCCTTGGGAACCTGGAAAATAGCGTCGAGTAACCCAGGCAACCAGGGCAAGTCCGGCCGGTGTGATGACGAGGGGGAGGTATGGTGAGTATTCAAGCAAACGGTGAAACAGGCTGTTGGCAGCTTCACTGCCTCGAGCGAATTGCACTGCGGCTACGCCGATGCAGATTGCGCCAGTCCAGAACAGGATTTGGCGTTGCCAGTGGCGTATGGTGAGCCAGACGTGGGCCCCACGATTGATATAGCGCTTGCTCAACTTGAAATGGTCGGGTATGAATGGATTTCAGTTTTTGCATTGTAGGCGAGCTTGCAATCGCCAACAAGGCTTGATGGCAATATAGTTGCTGAAATCCCCTGATGCCCAGCCTCAATTCGAAACATGCGCTCGCCAATCAAGCAGCCGAGATGGCTGATTATTTCATTTATCGGATGCTCGCGATTATTTCTGGCGCGCTGCCATGTTACCGATGCTAGCGGGAGTGCGGGTGGCTCTTGTAGTAATTGATCAGGCTGTTGGTAGAACTGTCATGGCTGTGTATCGGCTGATTGTCTGACAGTTCTGGCTGGATCGCCTTTGCAAGCTGTTTGCCCAGCTCCACACCCCATTGATCAAATGAGTTCACATTCCAGATGAGCCCTTGAACAAAGACTTTGTGCTCATAAAACGCCATCAGTGAGCCTAGTGTTTTCGGGTCCAGTTTCTGGATGAGGATGGAGTTGCTGGGCTTGTTGCCAGTGAAAATCTTGTGTGGGAGCAGCTTGGCGATCTGCTCGTCTGACAAGCCTTCTGCTTTCATTTCCGCTGCGGCTTCCTGGGCATTCTTGCCTTTCATCAGGGCCTCTGTCTGTGCGAAGAAATTCGCCAGCAGTATCGTGTGATGTTCACCTATGGGGTGTTTGTTTTCATGCATGGCGATATAGTCTGCGGGAATCAGTCTTTCGCTCTGGTGTATCAACTGGAAGAAAGCGTGCTGGCCATTTGAGCCCAGCTCTCCCCAGATGATGGGGCCGGTTGCATAATCTACCGGATTGCCATCGCGATCTACACGTTTGCCATTGCTTTCCATGTCCATCTGGCGGATGTAGGAAGGCAGCCGTTTGAGATACTGGTCATACGGAATGATGGCATGGGTATCAGCGCCAAAAAAATTGTTATACCAGATACCGATCATGGCCATGATTACAGGCAGATTGATTTCCAGCGGTGCCTTGCGAAAGTGCTCATCCATTTCGAAAGCGCCTTGCAGAAATTCTTCAAATCGCTTGAAACCTATGGCGATCGCTATCGGCAGTCCGATGGCAGACCAGACGGAATAGCGACCGCCTACCCATTCCCAGAACTCAAACATCAGTCCGAGGTCGATGCCGAATTTACGCACTTCTTCCGCATTGGTGGATATTGCGACAAAGTGTCGTTCGATTGCGCTTTCGTCCTTGGCTACATTCAGGAACCATTCGCGGGCGGATCTCGCGTTAGTCATTGTTTCAACAGTTGTAAATGTCTTGGAGGAAATGATGAACAGCGTCGTTTCAGGGTTCAGGTAGCGGTTCGTTTCAAACAGTTGTGTGCTGTCAATGTTGGAAACAAAATGCATCTTGATATTCGGACGCTGGTAGTCAAGCAATGCTTCTGTCACCATTGCCGGCCCCAGATCGGAACCGCCGATGCCGATGTTCACGACATCTGTGATCGGCTTGCCGCTGAACCCTTTCCAGGCACCACTTCTGACCGCTTCTGAAAATTTCCGCATACGCTCAAGGACGTGATTGACGCCGGGCATGACGTCTTCACCTTTGACATAAATGGGGCGGTTGCTGCGATTGCGAAGCGCGGTGTGCAGTACTGGTCGATTTTCGGTGTTGTTGATGGTTTCCCCAGAAAACATCTTTTCTGTCCAGCCTTTGACATCTCGCTCTTCCGCCAGATTGATCAGTAATCTGATGGTTTCCTTGGTGAGCCGGTTTTTGGAGAAGTCGAACAGTATGTCATTAAATAGATATGAAAATTCATGGAATCGATGAGGGTTGTCGGCAAACAGGTCGCGCATATGCGTTCCGCTCATCTCGGCTTGGTGTGTTTGCAGGGCTTGCCAGGAATTCAGTTTGGTGAGGGGATTCATAACATTATGTTTATTTTATGTAAATTATTTATTTGGATTAGAGTTCAGTCGAAATATAATTTGGTTGCTTGCACGGGATGGCGACGATTTCACTATTCCCCACTTGCAAAATAATTGTCCTCAATTCCATACTTTTTCAATTGGTTTTATTAAATTTTAAGACAGTTTATGGCCTTTTTTCAGTAAATTCCACTCATAGGTCAAAGGATATAGAGGGAAGCACTAACTGAATAATGTACATAGGTGTTATGGAGGGGGGAATTGGATGCCTTTGCCCTACGTTTAAGGTATGATTGAGGCGTCCTTGAGGGGTATCTTGCCCTTCTGTTTATAAATCTTCATTCATTATCAAGGAAGTTTAGTATGTCGAGCGTTGAAACCCTGGGTGCTTTGGAGCGTCGCCTGAATGCCTCCATTTCACAACAACAAATACTCGGAGAGGTTAGTGCTCGTATCAAGCGTATGGGCCGTAATGCGAAAGTGGCGGGTTTCCGCCCTGGTAAGGTTCCATACAAGATTCTTGAGCAGCAATATGGTGCTCAGGCACACCGTGAAGTGCTCGGTGAAGAAATGCAGCGTTCATTTTATGAGGCTGCAAAAGCTAACAATCTGAATGTGGCGGGTTATCCCAATTTTGAGCTGAAAACACAGGATTTGAATGCGCCGCAGATTGAATACACGGCTACTTTTGAAGTATTTCCTGAAGTTGTGGTTGGGGATGTCAGCAAGCAGGAGGTGGAGCGGGTAACTTTCACTTTGGCTGACGCTGATATTGATAACACAGTCAGTACGTTGCGTAAGCAGCGTAGTGTGTTTCAGAAAGTGGATCGCGCTGCTCAAAAAGATGACCAGGTTACAATCGATTTTACGGGGACGCTCAATGGCGAAGTATTCGAGGGCGGAGAGGCTAAAAACTTCAAACTGCAGCTGGGCGCTGGACGCATGCTGGCTGATTTCGAGAAGGGCGTGACCGGGATGAAAGCGGGTGATACCCATGCTTTCGATATGACATTCCCTGAAACCTACCATGGTAAGGATGTGGCAGGCAAAAGTGTCACTTTTACCATCACCATGCACGAGGTCGAAGCACCCAAACTGCCTGATCTGGATGAGGCGTTCATCAAGGGTTTGGGCGTTGCTGAAGGTACGCTGGATGCATTGAAATCCGAAATTCGCCAGAATCTGCAGGCTGAAGCTGAGCGTCGCATCAATGTGCGCAACAAGGATAATGCCATGGACGCTTTGCTGAACGCTGTTCAGGTAGAGGCGCCTAAATCCCTGGTGGACATGGAGTCTGAGCGCATCATGCGCCAGACCATGCAGGACATGCAAAGTCGTGGTATCAAGATTCCTCAGGGAGTGGATCTGTCGGCGAACCTGTTTGCTGATCGTGCGGTCAAACGAGTCAAGCTCGGATTGATACTTGAAGCAATCGTCAAGCAGCATAATCTTCACGCCAAGCCCGAGCAAGTCAAGAGCTTGATCGATCAGCATGCACAGGGTTATGAGAAGCCTGAGGAAATCATAAACTGGTATAAGGCTGACCCATCCCGCATGCGCGATGTTGAAAATCTGGTGCTTGAGGATAATGTTGTCGGCTGGCTGATGAGTAATGCCAAGGTCGTTGACAAGGCAGTTGAGTTTAATGAGTTGATGGGGAATGCTTAAATGATCCAAAGTAACTGGTCGCAACAGGCTACAGATCCGCAAAATCTCGGCATGGTACCGATGGTGATAGAAACCAGCGGCCGGGGAGAGCGGGCTTACGATATCTATTCTCGGCTGCTGAAAGAGCGTGTGATATTCCTGGTGGGGCCGATCAACGATGCGGTGGCCAACCTGGTTGTTGCCCAGTTGCTGTTTCTGGAGTCGGAAAATCCGGAAAAGGATATTTCCCTGTATATCAACTCGCCTGGCGGGTCAATCTCTGCTGGCATGGCCATCTATGACACCATGCAGTTCATCAAGCCGAATATTTCGACATTGTGTATTGGCATGGCTGCATCAATGGGCGCATTTTTATTGCAGGCGGGGGCGAAAGGCAAGCGTTTTGCATTGCCGAACTCGACTGTAATGATCCACCAGCCTCTGGGCGGCTTCCAGGGGCAGGCGTCCGATATCGAGATACATGCCAAATATATCCTGACCTTGCGTGAGCGCTTGTACAAGCTGATGGCTGGGCATACTGGCAGGACAGTTGAGGAAATTGCCAGAGATAGCGAAAGGGACAACTTCCTGAATGCAGCCGAGGCGCAGGAGTATGGCCTGATAGACCAGGTTCTTGAAAAGCGGTTGTAAGATCTGCAACTGGTATTTATTTGTGAGGATCAATTAAATGTCATCTGATAAAGGCAAAAATGACAAATTGCTGTATTGCTCGTTTTGCGGCAAGAATCAGCATGAAGTCCGCAAGCTGATCGCGGGACCATCTGTCTTTGTGTGTGATGAATGTATTGCACTTTGTAACGACATAATCAGGGAAGAAGCGCAGGGAGATGATGAAACAGGTAAGCTGGATCGTTCCGACTTGCCAGTTCCCCGTGAAATCCGCTCCAAGCTTGACGAGTACGTGATTGGACAGGATCAGGCCAAAAAAATCCTGTCGGTTGCGGTTTACAATCACTACAAGCGACTTAAGAGCAGTGGCACTGCGGATGGGGTGGAGCTGACCAAAAGTAATATCCTGCTGCTCGGCCCGACGGGTTCCGGCAAGACGCTGCTTGCACAAACCATGGCGCGTTTGTTGAATGTGCCTTTCGTCATGGCGGATGCCACTACCCTGACTGAGGCTGGCTATGTGGGTGAGGACGTGGAAAACATCATCCAGAAGCTGTTGATGAACTGTGACTATGATGTTGAAAAGGCGCAGCGCGGTATTGTGTATATTGATGAAATCGACAAGATTTCCCGTAAATCCGACAATCCCTCCATTACTCGTGATGTATCGGGTGAGGGGGTCCAGCAGGCATTGCTCAAGCTGATAGAGGGCACCAAGGCATCCATTCCTCCTCAGGGAGGACGCAAGCATCCCAATAGCGAGTTTCTGCAAGTTGATACCACCAATATCCTGTTTATATGTGGTGGAGCTTTTGATGGATTGGATAAGGTCATCCGTAATCGTTCTGAAAAGGCAGGGATAGGATTTGGTGCCAGAGTCGTGGCCAAGGATGACAAAAAAGGCGTGGGCGAACTGATGCGTGATGTTGAGCCCGAGGATTTGATCAAGTTCGGATTGATACCTGAATTTGTCGGCCGGTTACCAGTTGTGGCTACGCTGGAAGAGCTTGACGAGGCAGCTTTGATCAAAATCCTGACAGAGCCGAAGAATGCATTGACCAAGCAATACCAGAAACTCTTTGCGATGGAAGGTGTTGAGCTGGAGTTCAAGGATGGAGTCTTGCATACCATCGCGCAAAAGGCGCTTTCCAGAAAGGCCGGTGCTCGCGGTTTGCGATCAATTCTTGAACAGGCGTTGCTGGACATCATGTATGAATTGCCGTCAATGGAAAATGTCAGCAAGGTAGTGCTTGATGCAAGTGGTAGCAATGGTGAGATCAAACCCATCGTCATTTATACGGATACGCCTATAGCTGCTTGATTTTATTATATTTTTATTGAGGTTGTCAGGGGCTTGAATTGGGGTGCTTTATCCCCATATTCAATTTCAAACCATTTACTGAAGAAGAATAATTGCCATGTCTGATCTCGATACAACTTCACAGGACTTGTCTCCTCTCTTGCCATTGCGGGATGTCGTCGTCTTCCCGCATATGGTTATCCCGCTGTTCGTCGGACGTGTAAAATCCATCAAGGCGCTTGAATCTGCCATGGAGGCAGGAAAAAGCATTGTTCTGGTTGCGCAAAAATCTGCTGCCAAGGATGAGCCATCCATGGAGGATATGTACCGGATTGGCAGTATTGCCAATATCCTGCAGATGCTTAAATTGCCAGACGGTACTGTAAAAGTGCTGGTAGAAGGTACGCAGCGTGCCAGGGTAAAGAGCATCATCGATGACAAAGTACATTTTGATGCTGATGTAGAGCTGATTCCGATCGATGAAAGCGCTGGCCCGGAAGTGGAAGCCATGCGCCGTGCTTTGATCAACCAGTTTGATCAATATGTGAAGCTCAACAAGAAAATCCCCCCGGAAATCCTGACCTCGCTTGCCGGAATAGATGATGCGGGACGCCTCGCGGATACCATTGCAGCGCACCTGCCGCTGAAGCTTGAGCAAAAACAGGAAGTGCTGGAAATTTTTGATGTCAAAAAACGACTTGAGCATCTGCTGGGATTGCTGGAAGCTGAGCTGGATATTCTGCAGGTTGAGAAGCGTATCCGTGGGCGAGTGAAACGCCAGATGGAAAAGAGTCAGCGCGAGTATTACCTGAATGAGCAGGTCAAGGCGATCCAGAAAGAGCTGGGTGATGGCGAAGAAGGCGCGGATATTGAAGAGCTGGAAAAGAAAATCAAGTCAGCTCATATGCCGAAAGAGGCTCGCGCAAAAGCTGAAAGCGAGCTCAAGAAACTGCGCCTGATGTCGCCCATGTCTGCGGAAGCGACCGTGGTAAGGAACTATATCGATGTGCTGGTGGGTTTGCCATGGAAGAAAAAATCCAAAATCAATAGTGATCTCAAACATGCAGAGGAGGTGCTTGAGGCCGATCATTATGGTCTGGAGAAAGTAAAGGAACGTATTGTCGAGTACCTGGCAGTTCAGCAACGTGTAGACAAGATGAAGGCGCCCATTCTGTGCCTGGTGGGGCCTCCTGGCGTGGGTAAAACTTCACTTGGGCAATCGATAGCGCGTGCAACGGGCCGCAAATTCATGAGGATGTCGCTTGGCGGGGTTCGCGATGAATCTGAAATTCGCGGACATCGCCGGACTTATATCGGCTCCATGCCCGGCAAGATTTTGCAGAACATGTCCAAAGTTGGTGTAAAAAATCCTTTGTTCCTGCTTGATGAAGTTGACAAGATGGGCATGGATTTTCGCGGTGACCCTTCTTCAGCACTGCTGGAAGTACTGGATCCTGAGCAGAATCATACGTTTGTCGATCATTATGTCGAAGTCGAATATGATCTGTCGGATGTGATGTTTGTCGCGACTGCAAATAGCCTGAACATTCCTGGACCTTTGCTGGATCGTATGGAAATTATCCATGTTTCCAGCTATACCGAAGATGAGAAAGTCAATATCGCAATGCGATATCTGATTCCGAAGTCCATCAAGAATAATGGCCTGAAGGAAGATGAAATAGGCATTTCCGAATCGGCAATTCGTGATGTATTGCGTTATTACGTGCGTGAGGCCGGCGTGCGTGGGCTGGATCGGGAGTTGTCGAAGATATGTCGTAAAGTGGTCAAGGCTCAGGCCTTGAAAGGGAAGTCGCACAAGGTACAGATCAACTCGAGAAACCTGGACAAATATCTGGGGGTTCGCAAATATACCTATGGAATTGCCGAAAAGTCCAATCAAGTCGGGCAGGTAACCGGTTTGGCATGGACAGAGGTGGGTGGAGAATTGCTGACGATAGAGGCTGCTGTATTGCCAGGCAAAGGCAAGATTACAACGACCGGCAAACTTGGGGAAGTGATGCAGGAGTCTATACAGGCAGCACTGAGTGTCGTTCGTAGTCGTGCAAGAAGTCTGGGCATCAATGACAGTTTTTATGAAAAATCTGATATCCATATTCACTTGCCTGAAGGGGCGACACCGAAGGATGGTCCAAGTGCTGGCGCAGGTATTTGTACTGCAATGGTATCTGCGTTGTCGGGTATACCGGTCAGGGCGGATGTTGCAATGACTGGCGAAATAACGCTGCGTGGAGAGGTGCTGCCTATCGGAGGTCTGAAAGAAAAGTTGCTTGCAGCTCATCGTGGTGGCATCAAGACTGTGCTTATACCGCAGGAGAATGTCAAGGATCTGATTGAAATTCCGGATAGCATCAAGAACAAACTTGATGTGCATCCGGTCAAATGGATAGATCAGGTATTGGAATTAGCCCTTGAACGCAAGCCGGAAGCATTGCCTGATCCGGCTCCGGAGGCACCTCCTATTACTAGCATAGTAAAAAGTGATGTAAGTAATTCAATAAAGCATTAGAATAGCGACCTTCCTGTTGTTGTCGGGCAAAAGAAAGCCAAAGACATGTTCTTTGGCTTTCTTGTTGGAGTCAATTCGTTGCCGGCCTTTCTATTTAGATTAAGAGTTCGAAAAAAAATTTAAATAGGGCTGGTCAGCTTGGAAAAACTCTTGTAGAATGCGCGGCTTCTTTGGGTGATTAGCTCAGCTGGTAGAGCACCGCCCTTACAAGGCGATTGTCGGCGGTTCGATCCCGTCATCACCCACCAAAGAATATAGGAGTGGTAGTTCAGTTGGTTAGAATACCGGCCTGTCACGCCGGGGGTCGCGGGTTCGAGTCCCGTCCACTCCGCCAACTCTGAAGTAGGTCATATCTCATTGACAACTTCCTATGAAAGGATTCGGCTAGATTGCTGAATCCTTTTTTCATTTCGGCATACATTTCGTCGCTTCGATTTACCTTCAAATACATCCCGAGTCGTCAATGGCTTTGCGGCACGCGGCATGATAAAATAATACGATTGAATCTTTACTAGCCATATCAATCAAAATAAAGGTGAACGCAGGTTCGCCTTTTTCATTTTTTAAGCCACTGGGTCGGGAGCATTATGTTTGATTTTGTTGAAACCAATAAACGTATTGTGCAGATAGTTCTGTTCCTCATCATCATTACTTTTGGTTTCTTTGGCATTGATTCATACAGGAAGTATGGGTCTGGTGACGTGCCAGCCACTGTAAACGGTGAAAAAATTTCTCAGCAGGAATTCACGAATGCCATTCGCCAGCAACAGGAGCGGCTGCGTGAGCAGGCGGGGGCAAATTATGATCCCTCATTGTTTGACAAGCCTGCAATCAAGCGCATGATTCTGGATGGGCTTATTAATCAGCATCTTTTGAGTCAGCAGGCAAAGGCTGCGGGATTATTGTTGGGTGACCAGCAGCTTGCCCAGATGATTGCTGGCATTGAGGCATTCAGGAAAGACGGAAAGTTTGACAAACAGCAATACGAAGAGGTTCTGAGAAGCCAGAACATGACCCCCGCAATTTTTGAATCAAGGTTGCAGGATGAACTGGCGACCAGAAACCTGATGGATGCTTACCTGAGAAATGGCTATGGGTCAGCAGTAGCTGCAGACAATCTGATGCACATGAATGAACAGCAACGTACAGTCAGTATTGCACAGATTTCTCCTGATGCATTTTTGAAGCGAGTCAGTGTTGATGATGCTGCGGTCAAAGACTATTACGATCGAAATCAGTCTGAATTCAAGGTTCCTGAGCGTGCAAAGGTTGAGTATCTGGTATTGTCTGCCTCTGCTCTGCAATCTCAGGTGTCTGTGTCGGATGCGGAAATTCGTAAATACTATGACGAACATCTCGCTGAATTCAGTACACCCGAGTTGAGGAAGGCTGCACATATATTGATAGCAGTTGCACATAATGCATCTGATGCCGAAAAGCAGGCTGCCAGGGTCAAAGCGGAACAGGTACTGAAAGAAGTCAAAGCCGAGCCTTCGAAATTTGCAGAGCTTGCAAAGAAATATTCTCAGGATCCCGGTTCTGCCTCAAATGGAGGGGATCTGGGAATGTTTGGCCGGGGCATGATGGTCAAGCCTTTTGACGATGCTGTCTACAAAATGCTTGTGGGTGAAGTCAGTGATCTGGTTCAAACAGATTTTGGTTACCATATTATCAAGCTTCTTGCAGTCAAAGGTGGTAAGGCACAAAGTTTTGCTGAGGTAAAAAGCACGATTGCACAAAAGCTTAAAACTCAAAAGGCTAATGACAAATATGCTGAGCTTGCTGAAAAATTCAGCGATACAGTGTACGAACAAAGCGATAGTCTTAAGCCTGCCGCTGATCTTATCAAGATGCCAGTACAGACTGTTGCCTGGTTAAGCAAGGGGCAGATTGGTGTTGCGCCCTGGACAGACAAAGCCATCCAGGCTGTATTTTCTGACGAGGTCATCAAAAACAAGCGAAATACAGCTGCAATCGAAATTGCACCCAATACACTGATATCTGCTCGTGTAGTTGAATATAAACCGGAAAGTACCTCGCCACTCGCCGAGGTGACTTCGACGATTCGTCAGAAATTGCAGAGTCAGAAGGCACAAGATCTTGCAGTTGAAGAAGGTAAGGCCAGTTTGGACAAGTTGCAGCAGGGCGCAGGTGTCGTTATGGAATGGAAAAAACCTCTAACCATAACTCGAAATCAGCATCCAGGCTTGGAAAACGACTTTGTACGCCAGATTTTCAGGTCTGGCTCTGTCAAATTCCCAGTATATATAGGCATGCAGAGTGAACAAGGCGGTTATTTGCTTGCGCGAATCGACTCTGTTAAAAATGTGGAAAAGATCGATGACCAGAAGCGCGCTGTTTACCAGCAGCAATTGCGTAAATTGACAGGTGAAGAGTTGTTGCAAGCTTATGTCGAAGATGCGAAATCACATGCGTCTATCAAGGTTGCACAATCTGCTGGTGATGCCAAGACAAACTGAGGATCCAAATTATAATTGCATGAAATGCGTGGGTTTTCAATGTTGATATTTGCTTTTTTCATGGAATTGAAGTTGTCAGAAAGCAGTTGAGGTGGCAAGTGCACTCCAAATGATCAATACACGTGCAATTGATGATTTTATCCAACGGGGGTAATGACTGATGCTCGAGGTTGTTAACCTTGCATGTAGCAGGGGGGAACATCAGCTGTTTTCAGGTTTGAGTTTTACCGTAAAGCCGGGAGAACTCTTGAGAGTCGAAGGGGCCAATGGTCGAGGTAAAACTACCTTGCTGCGAGCGCTTTGTGGAATCATGATGCCCGTTTCTGGTTCGGTGAAATGGCAGGGCAAGGATATATCCGAATTGGCTGAAGCTTATTGCCGTGATCTGCTGTATCTCGGGCATTTGAATGCAATCAAGGATGAATTGAATGCCTTGGAAAACATGCAAATTTCCTGTTCACTGGCCGGTATGCCTGCTAACGATGCGGAACTGGTTGCTGCCATTCGCAGGATAGGCTTGAAAGGACGTGAAACTTTTCCTGTCAAATCACTGTCACAAGGGCAGCGCAGGCGAGTTGCACTGTCACGATTGCTTTTGAGCAATGCTAGGTTGTGGATACTTGATGAGCCGCTCGCTGCGCTGGATACGGGTGCCGTCAGACTGATTCAGGATATCATTCATGAGCATCTTGTTAAGGGCGGAATGGTAATTTATACAACGCATCAGTCACTTAATGTTGAAGGAGTGGATGCCAGGAGCCTGGTGCTGACATGAACTCCATGACAATTTTTGGACTGGTTCGTCTCGTTATTGGCAGGGATGTGAAGCTTGCCATGCGCAGGCGCGCAGATGTGCTGACGATACTCATTTTTTTCGTAATGATAGTCAGTCTGTTTCCATTGGCGGTGGGTTCTGAGGTGGATCTGTTGCGAAAAATGGCACCTGGCGTGGTATGGGTCGCAGCACTCTTGTCTTCCATGTTGTCTTTGGGGCGGATGTTTTCTGCAGATTATCTGGATGGTACCCTGGAGCAGATGTTGCTGGTGCCACAATCATTTTCCATGCTGGTATTAAGCAAGATTGCAGCGCACTGGCTAATGTCCGGTGTGCCTTTGGTGCTGATTGCTCCGATACTGGGTTTGCAGTTTGACATGCCAGTGGAATCACTGCTCGTTCTGGTTGTTGCGCTTTTGCTTGGCACTCCGGTTCTGAGCATGATTGGTGCAGTTGGTGCTGCATTGACGCTTGGTTTGCGAGGTGGTGGTGTGCTGGTATCTCTGCTGGTATTGCCATTGTGCATACCTGTACTGATCTTCGGCACGAGTGCGGTTTCCGCAATTACCGAAGGTACAAATCCGCTTCCCAATCTGGCTTTGTTGGGTGCTATTTTGCTTGGCTCGGTGGTGTTTTCTCCCTGGGTTGCGGCGCAGGCTTTAAAAATTTCGATGGAGTAAAGATTGGCTATCAATTGGTTCAAATATTCAGCTCCCAGTTCATTTTATGCACTGGCTGGTAAGCTTATTCCATGGTTTGCCTGGCCTGCTGGAGTGCTTACGCTGGCGGGTCTGTATATCGGATTCTTTGTTGCACCAACCGATGCTGTACAAAGTGAAGCCTACCGGATTATTTTCATCCATGTACCAGCATCCATACTTTCCATGTTTATTTATCTTGTCATGGCTGGTTATGCTGCTCTGGGATTGATATTCAATACCCGTTTATCATCCATGATGGCGACAGCATTGGCGCCATCGGGTGCGCTAATGGCTTTTATTTCTCTGTGGACCGGTGCCTTGTGGGGCAAACCAATGTGGGGAACCTGGTGGGTGTGGGATGCCAGGCTGACTTCCGAGCTGATTTTGCTGTTTCTTTATCTGGGATTCATTTCCCTGCAGGCCTCCATTGAAGATCCTCGCAGGGCGGACCGTGCTGGGGCTCTGCTGGCAATTGTCGGGTCGGTCAATGTACCAATCATCTATTTTTCCGTACAGTGGTGGAATACCCTGCATCAGGGCGCAACCATGAAGCTTACGGGTACCAGCATGCATATAGCCATGCAACAAGCCATGTTTACTATGTTTTTTGCGTTGTGGATGTATGTGATTGCGATTGCATTGTCACGCGTCCGCAGCATCATCCTGGAGCGTGAAAAAAATAGCCAATGGGTAGCGGAATTGAAGGAGGTGGGTCAATGAGCTGGTCGGAATTTTTTGCGATGAAAGGGTATGCCTTGTATATCTGGGGATCCTATGGTGTGTCGGCCATTGTAGTCCTGATGGAGGTGATACTTGTTCGTCGCCGGAAGAAGCTGGCGCTGGATCAGGTGCGCATTGCGAAACTTGTTGAAGCTGAGGAGACTTGATGAAACCCCGTCAGAAAAGATTTATTTTCATCATTGCAGGCGTTGCCATACTTGGTGTGGCGATAGGCCTTATCCTTTATGCATTGCAGAATAACGTCAGCCTGTATTTCACGCCGACCCAGGTATTCAACAAGGAAGCACCGCAGGGCCGTAATTTCCGGATTGGCGGCCTGGTGGTAGAACATAGTGTGAAGCGTGAAGGTGATGGCTTGACTGTGAATTTCGATGTAACAGATACCGCAAAAACCATGCATGTGATATACAAAGGCATACTTCCGGACTTGTTCAAGGAGGGCAAAGGTGTGGTTGCACATGGCAAGATCAACGAAAGCAATATATTCATTGCGGATGAAGTTCTGGCCAAACATGATGAAAATTACAATGCATCTGAAGTGGTAAATGCGTTGAAAATGGCCAATGGGGCCCAGTCCTCTGTTCCGGCCAGTCCAGTTCAGGGCTCATCTGAATACAACAAATCATCCAGGTAGAACGGAAGTCATATGATCCCAGAAATTGGTAATTTCTCACTTGTCATCGCACTCATGCTGGCCATTATGCAGGGCGTGCTGCCCATTTGGGGTGCGGTTCGGTCTAACATGGTATTCATGGGTATGGCGAGATCCCTGGCTTATGGCCAGTTTGTTTTCGTGCTGATCGCATTTGCCTGTCTGGCTCAGGCTTTCCTGACAAACGATTTTTCAGTGCTTTATGTAGCTGAACATTCCAATTCCCAATTGCCGGGATATTTCCGTTTTGCGGCAATCTGGGGGGGGCATGAAGGTTCAATGCTGCTGTGGGTATTTATACTATCCCTGTGGATGATGGCGGTGGCAACGTTCAGCCGGCATTTGCCGGATGAAATGGTGGCGCGAGTTCTTGGTGTGATGGGTTTGGTGTCAGTTGGGTTTCTGCTGTTCATGCTATTCACTTCCAATCCATTTGATCGACTGATACCTGCTGCGGCAGAAGGTCGTGATCTCAATCCTTTATTGCAGGATATCGGTCTGGTAGTGCATCCTCCCATGCTGTATATGGGTTATGTCGGATTTTCTGTCGCCTTTGCATTTGCACTATCTGCCTTGTTGTCTGGCAAGCTGGATGCAACCTGGGCGCGGTGGTCACGCCCATGGACAATAGTTGCCTGGGTATTCCTGACAATAGGCGTCGCACTTGGGAGCGGCTGGGCTTATTATGAGCTGGGCTGGGGTGGCTGGTGGTTCTGGGATCCAGTTGAGAACGCTTCCTTCATGCCATGGCTGGTGGGAACTGCGCTGATACATTCACTGGCGGTTACTGAAAAGCGGGGAGCTTTCAAAAGCTGGACGGTATTGCTGGCCATTTCTGCATTTTCTCTTAGCTTGCTGGGCACATTCCTCGTGCGTTCTGGTGTGCTGACATCCGTCCATTCTTTTGCTACCGATCCGCAACGCGGGGTGTTCATCCTGTCTTTCCTGGTATTCGTGATCGGCTCATCCTTGCTACTGTTTGCCTGGCGCGCTCCTGCAATCGGTTTGGGCGGAAAATTCGGGCTGATCTCAAGAGAGGCGCTCTTGCTCTCGAACAATGTTTTGCTGTCTGTGGCGGCGGCATCGGTTTTTCTGGGTACGCTATATCCATTATTTGTGGATGCACTGGGTTTCGGCAAGATTTCCGTCGGTCCACCTTATTTCAATACGGTATTTGTTCCGATTATGGTGCCCATGGTATTGATGCTGGGTTTGGGGCCAATTGCACGCTGGAAACAGGCCTCCGTTCCTGAAATTTGGATTCGAGTACGCTGGGCGTTGATTTCAAGTGTTGTGATTGCCTTGATCCTGCCTGTCATTGCAGGCAAATGGACACCGATGATTGCATTAGGATTGATGCTGGCTTTATGGGTAATTGCAACTGTATTTTCGGATTTGTACAAGCGCCTTTCTGCGCGTAATCAGCCATTTATTGAGGCGATCAGGAGCCAGTCGCGCAGTTACTATGCAATGCAGCTTGCGCATCTTGGTGTGGCAACATTTGTGATTGGTGTCACCATGGTCAAGGGATATGAAACAGAGCGTGATCTGCGGATGGATGTGGGTGATACAGTAAAGATAGCATCCTATGAGTTCAGCTTTGATGGAGTCAAGGAAGTAGCGGGTCCGAATTATCAGGCGTTTCAAGGCAAGGTCAGCATTACAAAGGATGGTAAACCTGTAACAGTGCTGCATCCGGAAAAGCGCAATTACAATGCAGGTGGAATGCCGATGACCGAGGCTTCTATTGATACTGGTCTGTTTCGCGACCTTTATGTATCGTTAGGCGAACCCATTCCTGACAGCAATGGTGCATGGGCAGTACGTATCTATCACAAACCCTTTGTGGACTGGATTTGGGCTGGGTGCCTTATGATGGCATTGGGGGGTGTGCTCGCTGTCAGCGACAGGCGTTACCGCATTCATTCACGCAAGGAAAAAACTCCTGGCCTGGATCGTGAATCAGGCATTCCGCTGAAAGGAAAATCAGCATGACAAGATTCATATTGCCCTTTATCGTATTTGTTGTTCTGGTTATTTTCCTGTTCATCGGGTTGCGTCTGGATCCGCGTGAAGTGCCTTCTCCCCTGGTTGGGAAACCTGCCCCCGTTTTTGTTCAGCCTCAGTTGGGCGAAGCGAGCAAAGTTTTTTCCCCTGCTGATATGAAGGGAAAGGTCTGGTTGATGAATGTTTGGGCTTCCTGGTGTGTATCTTGTGAAGCAGAACATCCGGTGTTGATGGAGCTGTCAAAACTGAATCTGGTACCCATCATCGGTCTGGATTACAAGGATAAGCCAGAAGCTGCCATGCAAGTGCTGAATCAGCGTGGCAATCCGTATTCGCTGGTTGCTACTGACCGTGATGGACGTACTGGAATTGATTATGGTGTATATGGCGTCCCTGAAACCTATGTCATCGACAAGCAGGGCATTATTCAGTACAAGCTGATCGGTCCGGTAAATCCGAAAAACCTGAAAGAAACCATATTGCCAATGGTGGCTGAACTGGAGAAAAAATGAGACGTTTCCTGCTTGCTCTGGCTTGCCTCGTTCCATTGCTTGCATATGCCGGAGAGGCCCGTGATCTTTCCGATGATCCTGTAACCGAAAAGCGCATGGTGAAGCTGGCTGAAGAGCTGCGTTGCCTGGTTTGCCAGAATGAGTCACTTGCCAGTTCGCATGCGGAGCTGGCTGACGATTTGCGACAGGAAGTTCGCGAGAAAATCAGGAAAGGTTTGACCGATCAGCAGATAAAGGATTATCTGGTAGCGCGTTATGGCGATTTCGTGCTGTATCAGCCTCCGGTAAAGCGTACAACATACCTGCTGTGGGCAGGTCCGTTTATCCTTCTACTTGCAGGCATGGGAATCCTTTACGTGCAATTGAGAAAACGGAAATCAGCCATCAAGGATGAAACGCCTTCTGCAGAAGCATTGCAGCGTGCTGCTGCAATGTTGAGTGACGAGAAAGAAAAGATATGACGATATACTGGATCATTATTTCAATTCTGCTGCTGGTGGCATTATTGATCATTGCCTTGCCTTTATGGAAAGGGCGCGTACAAAGTAATGCCGTGCTGCGTGATGCAGCAAACCTGGAAATTTTCAGGGATCAGGTTGCAGAAATGGATGCTGATCTGCGCAGTGGATTGCTGACACAGGATATGTATGATCAGGGTAAGCAGGAATTGCAGCTACGATTGCTGGATGAGGTGAAGCAAGTCAATGCTGAATTGGACAATCAGAGCAGACATCCCTACAGGGGATTGGCGGCGATGTTGGTTGTACTGATTCCACTCGTAGCATTGGGATTGTATTCAAAAGTTGGCAACCCGGACGCGATCAAGGCCATGCAGGCTACAGCTGGTGATGGTGATCAGCTGGCCCATACTGAAAGTGAACTGCATGCACTTGAAGCAGAGGTCAATAGCAAACCAGATGATGGAGAGGCTCAGTATAGACTGGCTCGTTCATATTCTGCACTCGAACACTATGAGCAGGCTGTAAAAGTATATGAAGGTTTGACCAGTCAATACCCGCAGGAATCGCAATTGTGGGCAGATTATGCTGATGCCCTTGCCATGACGGCAGGTCGTTCACTGATGGGCAAGCCGACCCGTATGCTGGAAAAGTCACTGCAGATTGATCCTGATAATTTCAAGGCCTTGGCTTTGTCTGGCTCTGCTGCAATGGAGCGTAAGGATTATGCTGAGGCAGCCAAGCACTGGGAACGTTTGCTGAAGATGATACCGCCAGAAAGCAGTTATCACGGCATCATCGCAATGGGTATACAGAAAGCGCAGGAATTGCAGGCACAAAATGGCGGAAGTACACATGGTGAGGCTCGATCCTTTGCTGGCAAGGAAGCAATTTCTGGGATTGTCAGCCTTAGCAGCAAGCTTCGGTCGAAAACTTCGCCGGATGATACTGTGTTTGTCCTCGCCAGGGCGGCAGAGGGACCGCGGATGCCGCTGGCAATTGTACGCAAGCAGGTAAAGGATTTGCCTATCAAATTTACACTGGATGACAGTATGGCGATGTCACCACAAATGCGTTTGTCGAATTTTTCCCAGGTAGTGGTTGTTGCGCGAATTTCCAAGTCCGGGAATGCCATGACTCAACCAGGAGATCTGCAGGGTAACAGCGCAGTTATCAAACCGGGCACCAGGGGTTTGAAACTGCAAATTGACGAGGCAATTCAATAAGCCATTCTGGTAATAGCCCAATAAAAAACCCGCGTACAGCGGGTTTTTTATTGGGCTATTTGAATCTTTTTCAGGACATTGCTGGAGTCTTCAGGTTCTTTAGTGCTTCAATTTCCGTTTCAGTAATGGCTTTGACCAAGGCGCGATACCCACCGGCGAGAGAGAAGCCTCTTTCATATCCAAGGGAGCGCAACAAACGCGCGGCATGCAGGCTGCGTCGACCGGTATTGCAATAGCAGAGCAGGATGCAGTCTTTGGTGTAATGCATGCGGTTGATGTTCGAGATGAAATGTTGCACATCCAGTGTGTCTGGAGTATCGCCATCCAGCACTTCATGCTCATCTTCCGTCATCTGGTGACCGAGTAGCTGTTTGAAGCGGAAAAGTGGCAATGAACAGGCTCCGGGTATTTCACCTTCAAGTTCGAGTTCGAATTTCTGTCTTACATCAACCAGGCAGACTAGCTTCAGGCGTATCAGCTCAAGTGCGGTAGGGACCGAAATTTCCAGCTGGGAATTTTCAATGGTATCTGATGAAGCAGTCATGGCGTATTTTAAAAATCAGAAAAAAATTATATTAATAGATTTCAATATACTATAACAAGTGAAAAATCGCTATGTAAATAGTATGTTTCATGTTATTGTTAAACGTTAATATTTTGATAATATATTATAAAAACAAATAGTTATAAGGCAGCTACATGAATGAGAAAATTCGTCACCTTCTGGGTCAGATCAGAGAACTGGAAGATGAGATGCAGGCTGAATTAAGCAAGCATAGTGAAAAGTTTGTATACCAGATAAAAGGCAAGAAAATTGAGTTTGAGCGCACGGTAAAGGATCGTCACAGGCAATTGAAAACCGGAATTTTTCGCTGGTTGACTACGGTCAGTCCGTTAAATCTCCTGACAGCTCCGGTAATCTATGGCATGTTTATTCCACTGGTCGCATTCGATTTCTTCATCATGTTTTATCAGTTTAGCTGCTTTCCGATTTACCACATCCCGCTCGTTAAAAGATCAGAATATTTCTCATTTGACCACAGGCATCTTGCCTATCTGAACATGATAGAGAAATTCAACTGCATGTATTGTTCATATGCCAATGGCTTGATGGCATTTGCATCAGAGGTTGTTGCCCGAACCGAACAGTTTTTTTGCCCAATAAAGCATGCTCGCAAACTGAAAGGTGTTCATATTCGCAGCAAGGAATTTCTGGAATATGGAGATGCAGTAGAAATCCAGAAAAAGCTTGTTGAACTGCGCAAAGCACTCATAGTTGAAAGTGCAGTCAAATAATTATTGGTTTACGGGAGTCTTCATGTCATTACGCAAATTCAGGAATTTTTATCCCAAAGTGGATAAGACCGCATATGTAGATGAAACAGCAGCTGTAATAGGGGATGTGGAAATAGGCCGTGATTCTTCAATCTGGCCCATGTGTTCTGTGCGCGGAGATGTAAACCTGATTCGAATCGGCGAGCGTACCAATATCCAGGATGGCTCAGTCATCCATGTGACGCATCGCTACGCTGATAACCCGGATGGATATGCAACGCACATTGGCAATGATGTCACAGTAGGCCACAAGGTCATATTGCATGGCTGCACTGTGGAAGACATGTGCCTGATCGGGATGGGATCGACTTTGCTTGATGGATCTGTCGTGCATTCACGCGTGTTGCTGGGGGCCGGCTCACTGGTACCTGAAGGCAAGGAGCTTGAGGGCGGATATTTGTGGCTGGGAAGGCCGGCAAAGAGAATGAGAGAGCTGACCGAGCAGGAATTGAAATGGTTCGAATACTCAGCCAGACATTACGTCAAGTTGAAGGATGATTATCTGGGTTGACTGGCTGGCCCAGCATGGATTTCAGCCGGGCCAGCCTGGCTTTGCCTTCATCCTTTGTTATTTCCGGAGCAGTGCCGGCGGGTTGGGAGCCCGCGTAAACCAGATCATCCGTTGGTAGTTCCTTCAGGAAGCGGCTGGCCTCGCATGTTTTCCATTCCTTGCCCTGTTTGCGCTTGATGCAGTAGCTGATCTGCAATGACCGTTGCGCACGGGTAATCCCGACATACATCAGCCGGCGCTCCTCTTCAATCTGCTCAGGCAGTTCGCTGCGCTCATGAGGCAGGATTCCTTCCTCCACACCCACCATGAACACATGCCCATATTCCAGTCCTTTGGCGGCATGCAAAGTGGACAGCGAAACAGCGTCAAATTCCTCTTGCCTGGATTCAAGCAAATTCATCAATGCAATGGTCTGGGTTATTTCAAGCAATGTTTTACTGTCAGCTTCTGATTTGCGCTTGATCCAGCCTACGAAATCGGAAACATTTTCCCATTTGGTTTCTGCCTGCCGTGGCTCGTGGGTATCAAACAGCCAGGCCTCATAGTCGATTGCCGCCATGAGATCCGTTATGACAGGCGTGCATTCTTCCTTGCCAGCCCTTTCCTGCATGCGGCTGATGAAGTTGCAAAATGTCAGCAGTTCTTCATGTTGCCGGGGGAGCAGCTGGTGCGCCATCGTACTTTCGAATGCGGCTTCAAACAGGCTGACATTGCGCAATCCGGCGTAACTGGCCAGTTTTTCCAGGGTCGAGTTGCCTACGCCGCGTTTGGGTGTGGTGATGGCACGGATGAAGGCTGGGTCATCATCCGGGTTTGCAATCAGGCGCAAGTAGGCAACGACATCCTTGATTTCTGCTTTTTCGAAAAACGAAGTGCCGCCACTCACGGTGTAGGGCACATTCTGCGAGCGTAGTTGCTCTTCGAACACCCTGGATAAATGATTGCTGCGATACAGGATGGCATAGTCCGAGAACTTGGTGCCATATTCATATTTGTGTGCAAGCAGTTTCATGACAACTGCTTCTGCTTCATGGTCTTCATCGCGAGCGGCAAAAATGCGCACCTGGTCACCCAGACCGTGTTCACTCCAGAGATTTTTGTCAAACAATTTTGTATTGTTCTTGATCAGAATATTTGCGCTCTGCAGGATGCGTTGGGAGGAGCGGTAATTCTGCTCAAGCTTGACGACTTTCAGGTTGGGATAGTCTTTTTGCAGGTTATTGATGTTTTCCGAGCTTGCGCCGCGCCAGGCATAAATGGACTGGTCGTCATCACCTACCACAGTCAGTCCGGCACGAGTGCCACTCAGCAGTTTCATCAGCTGATACTGGCAGACATTGGTATCCTGATATTCATCCACAAGGATGTAGAGCAATCGGTGCTGCCAGCGGGCCAATGCATCCGGGAACTTCTGAAACAGTTCAACTGGAAGCTTGATCAGGTCATCAAAATCCACCGCCTGATATGCGCGCAAGGTCTCCTCGTAGCGTTTGTATAGCTGTGCAAATCGCCTGTCTGTGTCGCTCTGTGCATTATCAAGCGCTGTCTCTGGTGAAATAAATGCTGCTTTCCAGTTAGAAATCATGGTTTGAGCCTGGCGTATATCCTGCCTGTCCGGGGCTCCCAGAAGCTCGCTGATGATTTTGCCGGTATCTGCCGTATCGAAAATGGAAAATTGCTTTTTATAGCCCAGAAGCGGGGCTTCTTCGCGCATTATCTGCATCCCCAGTGCATGAAAGGTGCAGATGGTCATACCCTTGGCATCTTTGCCTGACAGTAATTTGCCAACACGTTCGCGCATTTCGTTGGCTGCTTTGTTGGTAAATGTAATTGCGGCAATATTTTTCGGAGAATAACCACATTTTTCAACGAGATATGCAAGTTTTTGTACAATCACGCGTGTTTTGCCGCTGCCTGCACCAGCAAGGACCAGGAGAGGGCCGTCCAGATAGTGTATTGCTTCTCGTTGTGCGGGATTCAGTGTGGGAGCCATGGAAGATACTTGAGCTGCATTGGATGAGGTTTAACAGGATCAATTTTACCTTGATCGAAACCCGGGTTACAGCTGTGATGAGAAATGTTTTGCGGAAATGAAAAAGGCTGACGATAAAGTCAGCCTTTTCTGATTCTGGCTCCCCGAGCTGGACTCGAACCAGCGACCTGCGGATTAACAGTCCGTCGCTCTACCGACTGAGCTATCAGGGAATGGAAAGACCGGCATCATACTTGGTCGGAATTGGTTGGTCAATAACCTCGAAGAAATTTATTCGCCGGGGTACATGAATGTAACTGTGCCTGGATTGTATTTTATGCATTTGCATGGGGAAGCCGATGCTAGAATGGCAACTGCGGAACTCGTATAGTGCGAGTGGAAATTTATTTGAAAAATTCTGACTTTGCAGAATTTGGTTGTGTGTAGGGTGGGCGGAGTACGCGAGAAAATTGGGTACTTTTGCAGATTGATGTTGATTGATAATCTTACGGATTATGGACAAAAAAACAGTATTTGTCAGAACTGATAGAGGCGAGAGTGAAGCCCAAGGGCTGACGGATGGACTTTTTGGTGATTTAAAGCGAATTTTCAATCTTGTAGATGATGAATCTACCGTGGCGGAAATCACCAAGCGAGCCCCGCCGAGCTTGCGTTCTGGACTTGAGTCTTCTTTGCAGGAGCTGGTAGATGGGGGATATATCCGGGATATCAATGAACCGGAGATCAGCAAAGCAAGTAATCCTTCAGTCAAGATTGCCGCCCCTGCATTCAAAATGGCCACGCCCAAGGCAACGGCCCCGGCACCGCAGGTACCTCCTCCTTCTGCTGTTAAAGAAACACCCGATCGACGGTCATTTGCAATGCCGGATATGTCTGCACCAAAAGCGGCAGCATCGCCCCAGCGCCAGGAATCTGCTCCTGCAAGTGGAAAAAATGACCTGGATTTTTCATTCATCATGCCTGGCGTCAGCGCTGCGCCTGCCAGTCCTTCAAGTGAACAATCAGCTGCAGAGGTTCGTGCAAAAGCAGAGGCTGAGGCGAAAGCAAATGCCGAGTCGCTGGCTCGTGCTGCTGCTCAGGCAAAAGCGGCACAAGAGGCTGCTGCGAGGGATGCGGCGAAGAAACAGGCTTATGAAGCGGCCAAAATCAAGGCACAAATAGAGGTTGCGGCGCGTGCGCAGATAGAAGCTGAAGCTCGCGCAAAGAAGGAGGCTGAGGCGGCACGTCAGAAGGCTGAACAGGAGGCAATGAAGGCTCGTTTGGAGTCGGAAGCTGCCAAAGCCAAGATAGAAGCGGAAATGCGGGCGCGCATGGAGGCGGAAGCCAAAATCAAACGTGAAGCAGAAGCCATGCGTTTGAAGGCCGAGCAGGAAGCTGAACGGCTGAAGCGCGAACTGGAAGAAGCCAAAATCAAGGCTGAAATCGAGTTGCGAAATCGCCTTGAAGCTGAAGCCAGGGCGAAAGCTGAGCAGGAAGCGAGACTCAAACGTGAAGCAGAAGCTGAGCGCTTGCGACTTGAAAAGGAACGGGCAGAGCTGGAGGCGGCCAGGATCAAGGCTGAAGCGGATCTCAGGATGAAAGAAGAGGCAGAAGCGAGGGTGCGTGCTGCATTGGACGCTCGACTGAAATCCGAGGCAGAAGCCAAAATCAGGGCTGAAGCTGAAGCCCAGCTTAAGCGTGAGGCTGAAGCAAAAGTCAAAGCCGAAATGGAAGCGAAGTTTAGGCGTGAAGCAGAGGGTAATGTGAAATATCACCACCCAACGCATTCTGAAATGGATCCCGGTGATAAATTGCGCGCATCGTTTGCGCAAACAGAAGGAAAGGATTTCCGTTCCCAGGGTTACACAACAGGAAGTTTCAAGCTGGATGCTTTTTCCCTTGTTGATACAAACAAGATGGCGGCTGCCAAAAATGCAGTACCCCTTAAATCTTCTGCCCCGGCTCAGGGTGGTGTTTCAAGGGTAAAAGCGGCGGTTGAAGAGCGTGCGCGCAAAAAGGCTGAAGAGGAGCGACTCCAGGCTGAGCAGGCTGCACAAGCCCGGACAAGTCAGGAGTCAGCCAAAGCGCAGCGTGAAAAGGATGAGGCTGTCCGCACCAGGAAGGCGCAGGAAGAAGCTGAAAATGCCAAGCGTGAAGCGGACGCGAAGCGTTTGAAGGCCGAGCATGAAGCCTATCTTGAAAAAGTCAGGCAAGAAGAGGCCGCGGCAAAGGAAGCCGAAGAAGCCGGGAAGCTGGCAGAGCAACAGGCAAAGCAATGGGAAGAGGCGCAGCAACGTGCGCAGGCGCTTGCCATTTCCGAGCAGGAGCGAATGGTGAAGGAAGCGGAAGATGCTGCGAGACTCGCCAAGCAGAAACCGAGAGGCCCGCGCAGAAAGTTGCCGCTTGGAAAAATGATGGGCGGACTTGTACTGTTGCTCATTATGGCAATTGTTGGGTTGCCATATATCTGGCCAATGGAAAGCTATGTAAATCAGGTAGAGCAAGAACTTTCGCAGCAATTGAAGCAGCCGGTGCATATTGGCAGCATGAATGTTGCATTGATCCCGTTGCCAAGGCTGAGCCTGCATGCTGTCTCTGTGGGCAAGTCAGAGGAAATCAAAGCTGGTAATGTTGATTTGAATTTTGACATTTCTGCTTTATTTGCACCGGTCAAATCCATTCGCGAACTGAATTTGCAGGATGTCAACCTGAAAGGTGATGCGCTGGAACAGGTTGCTGGCTGGTTGCAAGCGGCAGGAGGGCTCGAGAAATATCCTGTTGCTAAAATGAATTTTGCTAAAGCCAGTCTTAATATACCCGGTGTCACTTTGCCCGCTGTCAGTGGGCGTGCAGAATTCAACGAGATGGGGAAATTTGTGCACGCGCTTTTCACTACGGCTGATGACAAGGCGAGTCTTGAAATGGAGCCGCAAGACAAGTTCCTGAAGATGGAATTCAACCTGCATTCAGGAACACTTCCAGTATTTCCGAGCATCAAATTCAATGATCTGAGCTTTACTGCGACAGTTGCCAATCGGGATATTGTCCTGTCGGATTTTTTTGCGCATATTCATGGTGGCGCGTTGACAGGTAAGGGCACAATTGAGCGTGGCAATGGCTGGAAACTTCAGGCGCAAATCAATGCCAGAAATATCGATATCGCAAGTATGTTGCCAAATACTGCAATCAATGGCGAGCTGGCAGGCGACATGAGTGTCCTGATGTCGGGAAGCACCTTTGCACAGCTTGATAATGAACCTCGATTTGAAGGCGAGTTCAACCTTAAAAACGGTGAGATTGCGAAAATTGATGTTGAGACCATAGCCAGGTTTGGCGCACGTCAGGGGGTAGCCGGTCATACCAATTTTACGGAGGTAGTCGGGACTTTCAAGGCTGATCGCAATGCAGTTCACCTGTATATCAACAACCTGGCGACGGTAAATGGCAAGACTTCCGGTGTAGTAACGGTTGATGGTGGGCAGCAGTTAAGCGGAAAACTTGAAGTGGACTTAAAGGGTGCGTTGGGTTCTGCCAAGGTGCCGCTGAAGCTCTCCGGTACGCCTGTCGAGCCGGTGTTGCAATACGGTCGCTGATCCATTCGCGGCGGCAGATGCAAATCACATTTCTGGGGGCGACGGGCACTGTAACCGGTTCGAAGTATCTGGTTAGCAGTAATGAAACGAAAATCCTCATCGATTGCGGACTGTTCCAGGGTCTGAAGGCATTGCGACTCAGAAACTGGGACCGGCTACCTGTCGATATTGCATCAATTAATGCAGTGATACTTACTCACGCCCATATTGACCATAGCGGATATTTGCCCATTCTGGTCAAACAGGGATTTCGCGGCAGGATATATTGCAGTGCTGCGACTCATGAGCTTTGCTCCATTCTGTTGCCTGATAGTGGACGCCTGCAGGAAGAGCAGGCTGATTATGCCAACAGGCATGGTTTTTCCAAACACAAACCCGCCTTGCCGCTTTATACCGAACAGGATGCCCGGCACTCACTGTCGTTTTTCGTTCCCGTTGAGTTCGAACAGGAAAACGTACACGGCGGCTTGAGATTCGTGCTTTACCCGTCTGGTCATATACCGGGTGCGGCCAGTGTCAGGATTGGTAATGGCAACACCCGGATCGCATTTTCGGGGGATGTGGGGCGGCCAGATGATCCCATCATGAAGCCGCCTGTGGTGGTACAGGAGGCAGACTATCTGGTGGTGGAGTCCACCTATGGTAATCGAAGACATCCCGAAGAGGATCCTCGGCAGATGCTCGGAAATATCATCAACAAGACCATTGCGCGTAAGGGCGCTGTCATTGTCCCTGCTTTCGCTGTCGGTCGTACTCAGTTGCTGCTGCATTACATCAGGCAACTGAAGGATGATGGCACCATTCCGGATATACCGGTCTATCTCAATAGCCCGATGGCCGTTCATGCAACTGAAATTTTCTATCGCCATTACCAGGAACATCGCCTGTCGCTGCAACAATGCGAGGCTGCCTGCAGTGTGGCGATGGTTGTTGAGTCTGCCGATGAGTCGATGGAATTGAACCGGCGTCATGGACCGATGATCGTCCTGGCCGGCAGCGGCATGGCAACCGGCGGCAGGGTTGTACACCATCTGAAGGCGTTTGCGCCGGATGCCAGGAATACCATTCTTTTTGTCGGTTTCCAGGCTGAAGGTACACGCGGTGCCGCGATGCTGAATGGCGCCCAGACCATACGCATACACGGTGAAGATGTACCTGTGCGTGCAGAAGTTTCCTCAATCCAGAGCCTGTCTGCCCATGCCGATTATGCGCAGATACTCGACTGGATGAAGCTGATGAAGAGAGCGCCCAGGCAGGTCTTTGTAACACATGGTGAAATATCCGCAGCCAACGCGATGGTGGAGCATATAGAAAAGACCTTGCATTGGCCGGCACGCGTGCCGGAATACATGGAAATCGTGGAAACTGAATAACCGGATAGCGATAACAAACAGGGGAGTTGAAATGAAAATGAAATTGTTTTGCCTGTTATGGCTGGCATATGGCGTGTTTTTGCCGTGCGCCTATGCGCAGCCGCAAACTGCAGCAGGCCTGTGGAAATCCATTGATGACCATACCGGAAAAGCCAAGGCACTTATCCGAATCAGCGAGCATGATGGCGTTTTTGAAGGGAAAATTGAAACCATTCTGCCGACACCAGGTCAGGAGCCAAACCCTGTGTGCAGCAAATGTGAAGGGAGTTTGCATGATCAGCCTGTGCTCGGCATGCAAATACTGAACGGATTCAGGTTTGATGGTGAAATGTATAACGGTGGAACCATCCTGGATCCGGATAATGGCAAAGTTTATAAAAGCCGGATGAAGCTGGGTGAAGATGGTTCAACCCTGGATGTTAGAGGTTATATCGGCATTCCCTTGCTTGGTCGCAGTCAGACATGGTTGCGCGAACAATAGTAATCAGAACCCAATGCCTTGCTGTCTGGTGAATCGCTGATCAGGCCAAAGTTTTGGCGATGCGGCCCAGTGCATTCTTGAGGTTTTCCATCGAAGTGGCAAAGGAAATGCGGAAATAGCCTTCTGAACCGAAGGCTGAGCCGGGAACCACGGCCACGCCGGCTTCGGCCAGCAGATATTCGGAAAGCGCGATATCCGTGGTTTCCTTGATTTTTCCCTGTTTATGCAACCTGGCGATGGCCTCCCGCGCATCGGGGAAGGCGTAGAAAGCGCCGCCTGCCTTGATGCACTTCAGGCCAGGCATCTTATTGAATTCAGCCACGACAAACTCATGCCGCTCGCGGAAGGCCTTGATCATCGGTGCCAGGCAATTCTGGTCGCCATTCAGCGCAGCTTCGGCTGCCACTTGTGAGATTGAGGCGGGATTGGACGTGCTTTGCGACTGCACGTTTTCCATCGCGGTAATGATGTTTTCCGGGCCGGCAGCATAGCCGATACGCCAGCCTGTCATCGCGTAGGCCTTGGATACGCCATTCAGCACGATTGTGCGCGGATACAGGTCAGGGCAGGCATTGAGGATGTTGCAGAATTTGTCATCGCCCAACGTGATGTGTTCATACATGTCATCGGTGGCGATCAGGATGTTCGGGTACTTGCGCAGCACTTCGCCCAGCGCCTTCAGGTCGTCCAGCGTGTACATGGCGCCGGAAGGATTGCTGGGGCTATTGATTACCAGCATTTTTGTTTTCGGGGTAATCGCTGCTTCCAGTTGTTTAGGTGTCAGCTTGAAGCCTTGCGCGATGTCTGCCTGCACGATCACCGGCTTGCCTTCGGCGATGATCACGATATCGGGATAGGACACCCAGTATGGTGCGGGAATGATGACTTCGTCGCCGGCATTGATGGTGGCGAGCACCATGTTGAAGAAGCTCTGCTTGCCACCGACGGAAACCAGCACCTGTTTGGCGGTGTAATCCAGTCCGTTTTCGCGCTTGAATTTGTTGATGACCGCCTGCTTCAGGCTGGGAATGCCGCCAACAGCGGTGTATTTGGTAAAGCCCTTGTTGATTGCCTCAATCGCCGCATCCTTGATGTGCTGTGGCGTGTCAAAATCCGGTTCACCCGTACCCAGACCGATAATGTCCTTGCCTTCCGCTTTCAGCTTCGCAGCACGCGCAGCAACGGCTAAGGTGGGGGAGGGTTTGATGGCTTGTACGCGGCGGGACAGTTCCAAGATAATTCCTTGAGGTATGAGACGCGCGATTATACCGTTTCGTTAACCGGCATGTAACAGTAATATGTTAGTCGGGCTGATGTTGAAAATTTAAAAATATTAATTTATTCATATGGATAATTCGGGTGGTGTGAGGCTGGGAATTGATCTGGGTGGTACCAAGATTGAAATCATCGCACTGGATGCGAGGGGAAATGAGTGCCTGCGCCGACGTGTGCCTACGCCGCAAGGCAATTATCATGAAACCTTGCAGGCGATTGCCGGCCTGGTAGTCCAGGCGGAAGCTTCCCTCGGACAGGCAGGATCGATCGGCATCGGTACGCCTGGGGCGCTGTCAAAGGTTACGGGCAAGCTGAAAAATTCCAATTCGGTCGCGTTGAATGGACAATCTGTCGTGCAAGACCTTGAAGCGCTGTTGCAGCGGAAAATACGGATCAGCAATGATGCCAACTGCTTTGCGCTTTCCGAAGCCATTGATGGTGCGGCAGCCGGTGCTGAAGTGGTATTCGGCGTGATTCTCGGCACGGGCGTGGGAGGGGGCATCGTGGTGCATGGCAAGGCCTTGAATGGCCCCAACAGCATTGCTGGCGAGTGGGGGCATAACCCGCTGCCCTGGCCGCGGCCTGATGAACTGCCGGGTCCTGCCTGTTATTGCGGCAAGCAGGGCTGTATCGAAACCTTTCTTTCCGGTCCTGGTCTGGTGAAACTCCATCATCAGGCAACAGGGTCAGCGCTTGCGAGTGCAGAAATTGTGTCCCATGCTGAGCAAGGCGATACAGCCTGCGAGCATTCCATGAGTCTTTATGAAAATCGCCTGGCGCGCGCATTGGCGCATGTCATCAACATTCTCGACCCGGATGTGATTGTCTTGGGCGGCGGCATGTCGAATATCGATCGTCTCTATGAAAACGTGCCCAGGTTGTGGGGACAATGGGTGTTTTCCGACCGCGTGGATACCAGGCTGGTGCAAAACAGATATGGTGATTCCAGTGGTGTCAGGGGTGCCGCGTGGCTGTAGCGGCAACTTGCGGTAGAATCATCCGTTGATCCTGAAAAAGCCATTATGAATATCGTCACTTTTCCCGATAGTCCCTACCGCCTGCACCAGCCATTTGAACCGGCAGGTGATCAGCCCAATGCGATTGCCAAGCTGGTCGAGGGTATCCAGGACGGCCTGTCTTATCAGACGCTGCTGGGGGTAACCGGTTCCGGTAAAACCTACACCATGGCGAATGTCATCGCGCGCCTGGGGAGGCCTGCGATTGTGATGGCACCGAACAAGACCCTGGCCGCGCAACTGTATGCCGAGATGCGGGAATTTTTTCCCGAAAATGCGGTGGAATATTTCGTATCGTATTACGATTACTACCAGCCCGAAGCCTATGTGCCGGCGCGTGACATGTTCATCGAGAAAGACTCCAGCATCAACGAGCAGATTGAACAATTGCGCCTGTCCGCCACCAAGTCGCTGCTGGAACGGCCAGACTCGGTCATCGTGGCGACCGTATCGGCCATCTACGGTATCGGTGATCCGGTGGATTACCATGGCATGATCCTGCACCTTAGGCAGAACGAAGCGATCGAACATCGCAGCATCATCAAGCGCCTCACCGAAATGCAGTACGAGCGCAACGACATTGAATTTTCGCGCGGGCATTTCCGTGTGCGCGGCGATGTGATCGACATCTTCCCGGCGGAAAACAGTGAACATGCATTGCGCGTGACCCTGTTCGACGATGAAGTGGAAAGCATGGCGCTGTTTGATCCGCTCACCGGGCAGATTTTGCAGAAAGTTCCACGCTACACCGTGTATCCTTCCAGCCACTATGTCACGCCGCGCAGTACCACCCTGCGCGCGGTGGAGAATATCAAGATCGAACTGGCTGACCGGGTGAAGTTCTTCCAGAAGGAAAACAAGCTCGTTGAAGCCCAGCGCATCGAGCAGCGCACACGTCACGACCTGGAAATGCTGATTGAGATTGGTTTTTGCAAGGGCATTGAAAACTACTCGCGCCACCTTTCCGGGCGCAATGCCGGGGACCCGCCGCCCACCTTGCTGGATTACCTGCCACCGGATGCGCTCATGTTCCTCGATGAAAGCCATGTCACCATCCCGCAAGTGGGCGGCATGTACAAGGGCGACCGCGCGCGCAAGGAAAACCTGGTGAATTATGGTTTCCGCCTGCCATCCGCGCTGGACAACCGTCCGCTGCGCTTTGATGAATTCGAAAAGTGCATGCGCCAGAGCATCTTTGTCTCTGCGACACCTGCCGAATACGAAGAGCAGCATGCCGGGCAGGTGGTGGAGCAGGTGGTGCGTCCCACCGGCCTGGTGGATCCGATCATCATTGTGCGTCCAGCGACTTCCCAGGTGGACGACCTGATGTCGGAAGTCACCGAACGGGTCAAGGTGGGCGAGCGTGTGCTGGTCACCACGCTGACCAAGCGCATGTCGGAAGACCTCACGACCTATTTTTCCGAGCACGGCATCAAGGTGCGCTACCTGCATTCGGATATCGAAACGGTGGAGCGCGTCGAGATCATTCGTGATTTACGGCTCGGTGTGTTCGATGTGCTGGTCGGTATCAACCTGTTGCGCGAAGGGCTGGATATTCCAGAGGTATCGCTGGTGGCGATCCTCGACGCTGACAAGGAAGGCTTCCTGCGCTCAAAAAGATCGCTGATCCAGACCATAGGCCGCGCCGCGCGACACCTGCATGGCACCGCGATCCTGTATGCGGACCGCATTACCGAATCGATGAAATATGCGATCGACGAAACCGAGCGCCGTCGCGCAAAGCAGATTGCCCATAATGAAGCGCATGGCATCACGCCAGCCAGCGTGAACAAGCGCATCAAGGACATCATCGATGGCATCTATGAGCCGGAAGAAGCGCGCAAACAGCTGAAGGCGGCACAGAGCGAAGCGAAGTATCTGGCGATGAGCGAGAAGGAAATCTCCAAGGAGATCCGTCGCATCGAGAAGGAGATGTTGCAGGCAGCAAAAAATCTCGAATTCGAGAAAGCGGCGGCATTACGTGACGAGTTGAAGAAACTGCGTGAGACGATGCTGTTCGAGGCCGAGCGCGGCAGTGCGGAATGATATTGCAATATATTGAATTAATTATGATAATTTCGTTTCCGCCCAATCTTCATATTACCGGAGCTTTGCTGGTGGGTCGCAAAACTTTATCGTCAGGAAACAAGGAGTGACATGCTGAAGGGGCGTCGTATCTCGGTCTGCTGCGTTGCTTTACTGACGCTGTTGCTGCCGCGCCTGGCACTGGCTGACGAAGTGCGGCTAAAAAACGGTGACCATATCAGTGGCGAAATCATCAGCATGGAAAAAGAACTGCTCGTCATCCGCGCAGACCTGGTGGCAGACAAAATCAGCATCGAAATGAATGATATCGATTGCATCATTTCGCCACGGAATCTGCCGGCAGTTTTTCAGAATGACGAAGTCGTGATCGGCACCCTGAGTTGCCCGGAGGATGGCAAGGTTGCCATCAACAGTGAAAGCCTGGGCGCATTGCCTGCCTTGCCCCTGGGCAGCCTGCAGGCGATCAATCCGGCGAATTACAAGTGGCAGCTCAATGTGGGCGGTGACCTGAATAGCGGTAATTCCAACACCAGCACGGTGAACGTGGCCACAAAATTCCAGGTGAGAACGCACAAGCATCGCTTCACGGTGGATATTACCCACAATTACGGGGAAGCGAGTGGCGTCACCATCATCCGCAACTCCTCCGGCAGCCTGAAATATGATTTCTTTTCCGGCGAAAAGCTGTATTCATACGCGCAGTCCCTCAATGAAGAAGATGCATTTGCCAATCTCAACCTGCGCAATACCGATGGCCTGGGCATGGGTTACCAGTTTTCCGATACCCGGAAACTGATTATGTTCGCCGAGCTTGGTGTTTCTTTCTTCAATGAGGATGTCATTGTCGGCGAAGACAAGCGCACAGCTGCAGTGCGCTGGGCGATCGGGTTTGACTGGGAGTTCATCCCGAAGAAAGTCTGGCTATATCATCATCAGGAGGGCTATTACAACAATGACGATAACAGCTATGTGATGAAATCCGACCAGGGGATACGCATCCCCATGCGCGACAATCTGGCCGTCAATGTAGAGGTGGATTACCGCACCAACAGTGCGCCACTGCCCGGCGAAAAAAACAATGACACGCGGGCCATCATCGGCCTGACCTACCTGTATACCGCCTGGTGATTTTTTTCATCTGCGCAGAATATTCTGGTCAATTGCACTGACATACCCGCCTTGGGGTTTTATCGTGCACGGTATCCGGCATGGCAGGCCACGCACTGCCGCGAAATGTTGCCTAATTCACGCAGCGATTTCTTCAAGTCATTTTCCTTCGCCGCCAGTGCAAAGCGGCTGGCTGCATGGTGCATTTCGGTGCCGATGTCCTGCATGGTCTGTGGCATGTAAGGTGCCATCATCGCGGCGTGGTGTGCTTCCAGCGAGCTCATGCCGATACGGCTTTCGGCGATGTCGGCCGCCTCGTCAAATTTATCCTGCGCCAGCGCATCCTGGATTTCGTGGATCGCCTGCAGATGGTCACGCATATTGCCCAGCATGTGCTCCACCATCATTTCCGGCATTTTCACCATGATGCGGTTGTCGCCTGCCTGCGCAGAAACCGCCAGCAGGCTGAGTGCGGCAGCTGCAAGCATGTTATTAAACTTCATTATTCAGCCTCCATTTCAAGGTAAACGCGGTTTGCATTGCCGCCCTTCAGCAGTTCATAGTTGGCGAGACTGGAAAACGCCGACTGGTCCAGCGTGTTGATTGCCGTCTGCAGATCTATACCTTTTTCGATTGCCTTGTGCATATGTGTGCGCAGCAGCTTCAGATAGCCGCCGGTGTCGTGTTGCGCCTTGGCCAGATTGCAGGGCAGGCCATGACCGGGAATGATGGTGCGCGGCTTGAGTCTGGCGATGGCCTCGAAAGATGCCAGCCAGTCCTTGCTGTTGCTGAATGGCAACACGCCGAGCAGGCGGTCGGTAAATACCAGGTCGCCGCTGAAGACGATCTTCTTTTGCGGCAGCCAAACGATGGCATCGCCCGGCGTGTGGCCGCCACCAAAATACTTCAATTCGATGGTGAGATC
>JAJXUI010000011.1 GCA_021782995.1 Pseudomonadota bacterium
GCATACACAGGGTACCGATGTCGGCAATGCGGTGCAGGTCGAAGGTACGCTTGCCCGGCGCAATTTCGTTGATATGCGCCTTGGGCATGATGGCGCCTACCGGGCAGATATGGGCGGCAAGATCATTCATGTCGAGATTGCTGTCGCAGAGCTTGCCGCTTTCGGTATTGACGATGAGTCGTGCCTGCGTGCCGCGGCCGGCAATCGCAAACACATCCTTGCCATCCATTTCTTGGCTGGCGCGCACGCACAGCTCGCACAGGATGCAGCGGTCGCGATCCAGCACCAGTGCGGGATGGGAAGCATCCAGTTCGCGGCGCGGGAAAAACGGCGCGAAATTGCCGTGCAGCATGCCGAGGTGATAGGCCATCGCCTGCAAGGTGCAGTCGCCGGATTTGCTGCATGACGGGCAGATGTGATTGCCTTCGGTAAACAGCATTTCGGTGATTACCCTGCGCGCGTCATTCAGTGCCGGTGTATTGTTAAGGATGACCTGACCGCTGCCAGCCGGTTGCGTGCAGGATGAAACGGGCCGACCGTTGCATTCCACCGTGCACAGCCTGCAGCTGCCGTGTGGTTTGAGACCAGGGAAGTGGCACAGGTGGGGGATGTAGAGATTGGCCGCCAGCGCGGCGTCGATGATGGTTTGGCCGGGTTGGAACGGCACTGAAATGCCGTCAATCGTAATCGTGTTTCCTGCCCCGGGAGGCAAAGTGCTTGCAATACTCATGAATGCGCATGCCTGTAATCGTTAGCAAGATGTGCTGCCGCATCATCGCGCTGCGTGATCCTGCGCGCCTCAAACAGTGCAGCGTCCAGGTCGAATTGTGGCGTGTAACTGTCAGGCTGCAGGCATTGTGCCATCAATTGCGGGAAGTATTGTTGCAATGACAGCAACGGATTGCCGATGCTTTTGCCGAGACCGCAATGTGAATAAAGGCTTGCCGTGTTGCATACCTGCAAGGCCAGTTCCATATCGATGCAGGTGGCATGACCTGCCGCAAGTTTGTCCAGATACTGGCTGAGCAGCTTGCTGCCGACACGGCATGGCGTACAGAAGCCGCAGCTTTCATGCGCGAAGAAATGTGCAAAGTTCTGCGCCAGTGCCAGCAGGTTGCGTTGTTGCCCGATCACCATCAGCGAGCCGCTGCTGCTGAGGTCTTCAAAACTGAGCGTGCGTGAGAACTGGCCGGGATCAAGCAGGGTGCCTGCAGCCCCCCCCCAGTTGTACTGCCTGAGGTTGGTCGGCCCCGCAGTCCTGCAGGATCTGCGCGAGGCGGGTGCCATATGGATACTCGTATATCCCGGGCCTTGCGCAATCGCCACTGATGCTGAGCAGTTTGCTGCCGGAAGATTGCGCGGTACCACAGTTGCGGAACCACTCGCTGCCATGGCGGAGAATCTGCGCGGCGGCCAGGAAGGTTTCAACATTGTTTACTGCGGTGGGATAGCCCAGATAACCATGCGTCACCGGAAATGGCGGACGTACACGCGGGATGCCGCGCTTGCCCTCCAGTGATTCGATCAGCGCGGACTCCTCGCCACAGATGTAGGCGCCCGCGCCGACAACAATTTCGATATCAAATGCGAAATCGGCATGGCCGAGTATGTTCTTGCCCAGCAGGCCCTGCTGGCGGCGTTGTGCCAGAACATCAAGCAGGTGTGGCAGCAGGTATCGGTATTCGCCGCGCAGGTATAAGAAGCCGTGTTGCGCATTGAGGCATAGTGCACTTAAGGTCATGCCTTCAAACAGCGTATCAGCATGCAGGTGCAGCAGTGCCCTGTCCTTGAAGGTGCCGGGCTCCCCTTCATCCGCATTGCATACGACATAATGTTTGGCCGCCTGTGCGTCTCGGGTCATCAGCCATTTCTGCGCAGTGCCGAAACCGGCGCCCCCACGCCCGCGCAAGCCGGATTGCTGCAATTCATGCAGGATGCCCGCTGCGCCCAGCCGCAGGCCTGTTTGCACTGCTTCCCCCTTGAGTTGAGCTGCTTGCAACAACAGGCCGGGCAGGCGTATCCGTTCAGAAATCCTCATCCATTCTGCCGGCCAGCTGCTGACAGGCGTCTGTCTTTCTATCAGGATGGCAAGCAAATCCAGCTTTTCCATGTCCATGCCGCTGACCGGCAGGCCATTCACCAGCAGGGAAGGCCCATGGTCACACATGCCGATAAAGGAAGTTTCAGCGATGCTGACCCGTCCGTCCTCCCGCGTTGCATCCCCCTTCACATGCAATAACGACCGCAAGTGCTGCAACAGATTGCCGCCAGCCACCTGAAAGCCGCACTGTGGGCAGTTGCTGAACAGAATTCGATATTGCCCGCGTGGAGATTGATGGAAAAAGGCATGGAACTCGATGACAGCCTGCACCTGGCTGATAGGCAAACCCAGTTTGCCGGCGATGGCGGGAACGGCAGCTGGTGGTATGCATTGCAGTGCCTCTTGCAGCGCATGCAGTACATGCAGCAGATGGGTATCTGGCTGCATGTTGTCCAGCAAGGCCAGGGTTTGCTGCATGTCAGGTAGCAACGGGTTCATGGTTCGGGAGAATGCATGTGCCGTAATCATTTATGCAGAGTTTACTCCATGCCGATGGACGGTGCGCAGGCAGATCCGCGCGAGATTGGCAGGAATCGTGGCTGGCCGCACTGTAACATCTTGTTACATTATATGAATGAGGAGCCAATACAATGTCAGGAACAGGTTGCAATATTGTGCATCAGGCAGTGCATTCGGAGTGAAATTGCGCATTGATGGTGCATAAAGAGGCTGACCTCCCGTGCGAGTGAAATTGCTACCGCAAAACAGAAAAAATATCCTAGAAAATACTAAAAAAATACTTTGTATCCTGTTGATCTGGTATAGAATTCAGAAAAAATAATTTTAATGGAAAGAGGTATATGGAGGAGAACGGAATATTCCGTTCATTGACTGCTGAAACCTTGATGGAGCTATTTGCTTGCTCCTGCGATGGTTTCTTCCTGATGAATGAAAACTTCGAACTGCGTCATGCCAACCACACCATGCTGGGGTGGTTGGGCATAGACAGCAATTCTTCAACAGGCATCAATCTGTATGACGTCGTGGCGCCGGGCGCCGGACGCGATACCTTCGTCAGTCAATGCAATCTTGCGGGTTCCGGCACTCCATGCAAATTCTCCAGCCTGTTTCATCCTGCCGGTGTTGCCCCGCGCTGGCTGGAAATCTCCCTGCAGTGGGTCGATAACCGCCACTATCTGTGCATTGCACGGGACATCGGCAATCACCGCGATGAAATCAAACTGCTGCATTACCGGGCATCCCATGATGAACTCACAGGCCTGCCCAACCGCACCGCAATCATGCGCGTGCTGCACGACATGCCGCGCGCGCTGAATGGTCGCGAGCGGGCCTTGGTGATCATCGAGCTGCAGCATTTCAATATCATCAATGACATTTGCGGCCTTGCGGCGGGCGATGAAATCCTGATGCAGGTGGCGGGTATCATCCGGGAGGGCATGCACAAGCGCGATCTTGCAGCGCGCATGGGGGGCAAGAAATTCCTGCTGTTATGCAACGACTGCACGCTGGACCAGGCCTACAGTCGTGCATGGACATTGCGCGACCGCATCGCCGCGCTGGGCGGTGTATGCAATGGCAGCAGGCATGATATTGGCGTGAGCATCGGCATCTCCACGATCTCGCATGAAGCAGACTGTGTCGAGGCGGTCAGCGAGGCGGATGCCGCAAGCCAGTATGCGCGCAGCCAGGGCACCAACCGCATCCATACATATACACCCAACAGCAACAACAGTTACCGGCAGCAGGAGTCGGAGTGGATTTCCCGCATTGCCACTGCATTTGAGGATGGTCGTTTCCGCCTGTTTTTCCAGAAAATCAAGCAGGCCGAAGGCGGCGAGTCTGCCGGCAATCACCGGGAAATCCTGTTACGCATGGTAGGCGAAGATGGACAGCACATTTCACCGGAGGCATTTATTCCGCCAGCGGAAAAATACAACCTGATGCCGCTGATAGACCGCTGGGTGATACGCACGTTATTCACGCGACATGCTGCAAGCTGGCGCATCGCGCAAAGACGCAGGGAACATAATCCAGAGCATCCGCAAACCTTGTGCTGCATCAACCTTTCCGGTGCCAGCCTCAATGACGATTATTTCCCTGAATTCCTGCATGACCAGGTGACATTGCACAACGTACCGGCGCAAGCCGTTTGTTTCGAAATCACCGAAACAGTGGCGGTAAAGGACCTGCAGAAAGCTTCACGGCTGATCAGCCGTTTGCGCGAAGAAGGGTTCCGCTTTGCGTTGGATGACTTCGGCAAGGGCATGTCCTCGTTTGCCTACCTGCGCTCGTTGCCGGTGGATTTCCTCAAGATCGACGGCTCACTGGTCAAGAACATCGACGTCAACCGCGATGACCTGCGCATGGTGGAAGCCATCAACCACATTGCACAGGGCATGGGCATCAAGACCATCGCCGAATATGTGAAGAACCAGGCGATGATAGACATGCTGGTCGATGTCGGCGTGGACTTTGTGCAAGGCTATGGCATCCATCATCCCGAACCGTTGCACTAGTGTCGCAAGACGCTGCCTCAGTTATTTCCTGTCATTCATTTCGCATCTCGCACCTGTAAGTTGTATATTTGCAGGATGCAGTCCAGCTATGCAGTGGACGTGCAAGAATTCATTTGATAAACCAGTTGATGCCAGGAATGTACAGAAAAAAATTGCGCTACAAGCGGTGATGCACTTCATGCTGTATTGTCGCAGGTGCAGATATGGCAGGAAGTCAGCTTTACTGAAATCTTGAAAATTTGTTTGCTTCTGTTGTGCTGGAATATGTATTTTTCTGCACGAATTTTATAGTTGGTTCATAACGAATTTTTTGCGGATAAATCGTTTGATGAAGAGCGCAGTTAGATCGTAATTAATCGGATTTTCTGAAGATGAAATTATCCTTCACTCCAAATGGTTTTACGTTTTCCGTGTCGGCGGTTTCATTATGAGTGAAGTATTCCCGGTCTTTTCCCTGATCTGGGGCGTAGCCACGGGCAACATAAAATATGGTTTTATTTCTATGTTGATATAATTGCCAACTGGAATTATTGGGTTTGCCCTCTCCTTCAAAGCACCTGCATATTGCAAACTATGTGGTGGTCGCTTAATCCAATACTGGAGCAATGAAATTAGGTCGGATGGCAGATATTCTGGAACGATTTCTGTCTGCAATCATTGTAAAAATTCTGAAGCCAGAGTCACTTATGATTTTGAAGGGTATCCTGCATCTGAGTGTCGGGACTATCGGCTTCTCTATTGTTCACTCTAATGACCACTTATATCGGATTGATGATCGATGTGAAGTTGCTGCTACGGGCAACCTGATGTTGGAATCTGCTTCAATTAGAATTCCCGTAAGCGGCCATTGCAATCCCGTCTGATATCCAGATAATTCATTCTGGCTTGATCTGCCGGATGTTCTTCACGCGCTCTTCCGTCGCGGGGTGACTGGAGAGCAATTCCAGCCATTCATCGAGCTTGCTGCCCTTGCGGTTTTTGCCGCGATGGCTTGTTTCCAGGCGGTCGAGTAGGGTGGCAAGTTTTGCTGCATCCATGCCTTTGGCCTGCAGCATGTGCGCGGCAAAGGCATCGGCGCTGCGTTCGAAGTTCCGGGTATAGCGTGCCTGCAACAACAGGGTAGGGGCAGTTGCAAGCAAATTGCTGATGTCGCCTACATACCATGTCAGAGCCAGTGCCACGATCGAACCTTGCAGCAGGTTTCTGAGTGCATGGCGTTCACTGACATGCCCAAGTTCATGCGCCAGCACTGCCAGTATCTCCTCGTCACTCTTTGCCAGCAGGATGATTTCATCGGTGATGACGATGGTGCCGCCGGGCAAGGCAAATGCGTTGGCGCCGATTTCCGGGCTGGCACGGAATTGCAGCGGATACTCCGGCAGGCTGTATCCCCGGCGTAATTTTTCGAATTCCTGTTGCAGTTGCTGCTGCCGTGTTATCGGTAATTTGCTGGGCTGCATCAGGCCATGGTCGAAGGTTTGCAGCGCCTGTTCGTCTATCTGGTGGGCGGTGCTGTAGGGGATGCGCTGAGCCGCCAGCTCGGCAACCCGGGGCAAGCCCCAGAGATAGGCGGCTACGGCGCCTGCCAGCAGCAATAGCAGCGACGCAAGGGCTACACGCCAGTGGCTTTCCATGCGTGATACCAGCGAAAGCGGCTGATGGCCGGCTTCAGTGAGCAGGGTTTCGAGGCTGGCATGGTCGCTGATCTCGCAATGCGCACCATCGTTGAAATGTATCAGCCTGGGTGCGCTGCCGAGCTTTTCCGAGATGCTGGCGGTGTTGAGGCTTTCGTCGCGCGAGATCTCTTCACCGCGCACCTGCAACCAGCCCTGGGCAAACGTCAGCGTGACGGCGTGCCGGCGGGTGTTGTTGCCATCGTAATATTGCGCGCTTACGCTGGTCATTACAGGGCGATGTCGATATCGAACATTTCGGCGGTTTCGCTGCCCATTGCGCCATCATCCTGTTTGCTGGCGGCGAGGAAGGTATCCATGTCGCCTGCGGGCATCATGCGGATGCTTTGCAGGCGGTAACGTGCCATGCGAACGTCGGCAAAGGGCTTGAACAGGCCCAGGGTGAAAATGATCAGCAGGAAATTGCTGATGCTGATCCAGAAAAGTTTCATTGCGCCCAGATTGCTTTCGAACTCATGCATGCCCAGTCGCGTGTTATTCCATACCAGGTTCTGGATGCGGGAAGTGAAATAGGGCACAAGCAGCAGCATGGCAATGATGAACAGAAGGTAAACACCGATGCCGATGTACATGAACATCTGCCGGTTGTTTTCCTGTGCGGCTTCAACTATGGCATGGTTGAATATGAAATACGCTCCAACACCCAGCAGCGCACCGGCGAGCAGGAACCACAGGAAGGTGAGGAAGTAGATCAGGTAAAACTGTCCTGCGCCTGCATCAAATGAGAATGCCGTCTGGCCAAAGCGGCTGTTGTTGTGCTGGTAGGCCTTGATCTGACGGTGCGTGAAGGGCGCCAGCAGGTAGAGGGTGAACAGCGAGGCAACCGGCAACAGCAGGAAATTCAGGTAGGCGCCCTTGAAGGAGCCGGTAAAGCCGAAGCGCAAGCCGCGGTAGCTGGTGTTGTAGAGGCGGAAGCGGAAGGATTTCACCAGCAGGAAGGGCATCACGATCGCGATCACCAGCAGGATGGCCAGGCCGATGAGCGGCTTGAAATTGATCATCACGTTGTATGCCGCAAACATGCCGATGGCGATCAGCCTGCCTTTGAGGATGGCGATGGGCGTGCCGTGATAGTCAAAGTTTGATTCATTGAGCCAGGTATTGCGATGGAAATACTGCATGCGCCGCACTTTGGCCCAGGCAGAGTAGATGCCTAGCGTAAGGACGGTCAGCAGCAGGTTGACGATCCAGATGCGGAAATATTCACCGCCCTTGCCGGTGAAACGGATATTGAGCCCCTCTGTGTGCATGATTTCTCCCTTGTATATAGCCCGCTCGATTGTTGTTGGTTTTGCGGGCGGGACAGATTATCGCGGAAAATGCAGGGGCTGTGTACGTGATGGTTTTTAGTCGTGCGTACGGTTACTGGAAACGCGCCAGTTCGGGATCGTCGATCTGCTGTTCAGGCAGGCCGGTCATGCCCGGCAATTCTTTCAGCTTTGGCAAGCCACTTTTCATTTGCACTTTCCCGTTCGCATCTTTCCATACCAGGGCTGGGGTGCCGGTGATGCCGAATTCATGCATCAGCGCACTGTTGGCCTGTAGCTGCTTGCTGCTGGCTGCGTTGGGTTTCACCGGCTTGATACCGCCTTCATGTTTCGGCAGGTTGTATTGAGTTTCGTTTTCACGGAAGGTCGCCAGCTTGTCTTGTGATTGCAGGATGGCTGCCGCCTTGCCGGTGGAGGTTTCCATCAGGTAGGCCACGGGTATCCAGCGTACTTGCAGGCCGACGGCTTCATACGGTTGCAGTGCCTTCCACGCAAAATGGCAGAACGGGCAATTGGGATCAAAGAAGACATAGATCACGGATTTGGGTGCGCCTTGCGTGCCTTCACTGATATAGGTCGACTTTTCCAGCTTTTCATACAGGGGTGCAAGATCAGGCTTGGGCAGGTACTTGTCGGCATAGGTTTCGGTCAGGTTATTGCCGTCTTCATCGATCAGGTCTCCGGCAAGCAGGGTTTTGTTGTCGGGTGTGGAGTAAATGATCGTGTAGCGCCCATTCTTGCCGATGACCCAGCCGTTGAGTTGCGACGGGGCGGCAAATTTTTTGATGAGGGTCGCGCCGTTATCCAGCATTTCCTGGATCGGTTTAGGCATGGTTTCGGCCTGGGTGAGGCCGCACGGGAGCAGCAATGCGAAACCGAGGATATTTATCAAGTATTTGAATTTATTATGTAACATGGAATTCGAGGAGGGGAGTGAAAAGGGGATTAGTGCGGTTGCCTGACAATAAGTTCAAAGACATTTTCATGCAATGCTGCAGTGGGGAGTCGCAAGTGTGCATGCAGGCAAAACGGCATCAAACGGAAATGGATGGGTCTTGCTGTATGTGTTTGAACAATACGTTACCCATGCTCGCTGAAAGTCAGTACGGACCTGGATCAGGCACTGCCCCATTTGGGTATCAGGCTCTGTTCGATGTCGAGATGGTCGAGGATGCGCGCCACGACAAAATCAACCAGGTCCCTGATGGTTTCAGGCTGGTGATAAAAGCCGGGATTGGGCGGCATGATGGTGGCGCCGGCATGCGACAGTTTCAGCATGTTTTCGAGATGGATCGCGGAAAACGGCATTTCACGCGGCAGCAGGATCAGCGGGCGCTTTTCCTTCAGCATCACATCGGCTGCGCGTGAAATCAGGTCGTCCCCGATGCCCGCGGCGATCTTGCCCAGCGTGCCCATGGTGCAAGGGCAGATCACCATGGCATGGCCGGGATTGCTGCCCGACGCCATCGGGGCATTCCAGTCCTGGATGCCATACACCTTGAGCTTGCCGTTATAGACGCCGAAATAGTCGTCGAGTGCACGTTCGGCATCCTGCGGGCGTGCGGGCAAGGCAAGATCCATTTCCTGTCTGGATACGATCTGCGCCGCCTGTGAATACACCAGGTTGACGTGAATGCCGCTTTTCAGCAGCACTTCCAGCAGCCGCATGCCATAAGGCATGCCTGAGGCGCCGGTCAGTGCAAGAGTGATGGTTTTCATGGCGTCAGTTTGCCATAGCGCAGGGATTATTCAAAACGTGCCGCTTCCTGTTTTATTTTGCTGGCATGCTGCGTATCGACGGGGCCCAGCGCCAGCAGCCGGCTGGCGAGCAGTCCGTTTACCGTGCCAAAAATCAGCGCTGCAGTGGCAAATACGGGGAGCAGGTAGGCGATGTTGCTGGAAGGAATCAGCCAGAAATACACCAGCAGCAGCTGGCCTGCGATATGTGCAAATGCGGCGAATATGCTGTGGGTCACAGCGCCGAACCAGCGTGGTGGCAATGCCTGGCTGATGCCGAGTATGAACAGGCTGCAAATGGCGCCGCTGAGGCTCAGGAAAAATCCGGGGGTCAGGAAGCTGCCCAGTACGAGGCTGCCGGCAATGACCCGCAGCAGGCTGACCCATGCGGCAATGCGCCATCCAAAACGCAACAATACGAACAGGGTGACGATATTGGCGAGGCCGGGCTTGACGCCGGGTAGCGGTGATGGAATGGCCGCTTCCAGCAGCGTCAGGCCGATGGCAATTGCCGCCATATAGGCCACCATCTGGTCTTCCGCATTGGCATGGATCAGGATGCGGCTGCGTTGCGGGTTGGCGGCGGGGGCGTGCGGGTGTGCTGCCTGTTCAGGGCTCGTATGCGGATTTTCAGTAGGTGAGGCTGTCATAGCGTTTCCGGGTGCCAACCAGTTCCAGGCTGACCTGGTTGGGCAGGCAGATCGCGATTTCCCCAGCCTGTTTCAGCCATCCCTGCTTGACGCAGTACTGGCGGGGGCTGGGGTCGGCCTTGATGCGCGCCCGGTGGTCATGGATGCTGATGGTGCTGAATCCCAGCGGGCCGGGGACCTGAATATCGATGTCTTTGGTCAAAGGCAGCTCGCGGAAAATTTTGCCGCCACTGCGAACGATGACTTTTTCCGGTGCACCGCCAAACCAGAATGACAGGACAAGCCAGCAGGTGAAAGAGAAACCGCTGAGCAATACCATCCAGTCGCCGGGCCTGAAGTCCTGCCATCCGGGCTTTAATTGGCCGAAGTTCACGAGCTCAACGCTGACCGGCCAGTTCGCGATGGCGCAGCAGGGTCTGCTGTCTGTCCTCGAAATGGCGTGCGAGCTTTTCAGCGAAGTAGACAGAGCGGTGCTGGCCGCCAGTGCAGCCAATGGCTACCGTCAGGTAGCTGCGGTTGTCGGCAATGAAGCAGGGCAGCCAGTCTTCGACAAACTTCGAAATGTCTCCATACATCTTGCGTGCACCTTCGGTGTTTTCGATAAAATCGATCACGGGCCTGTCGCGCCCGGTGAGCGGTCGCAACTCAGGGTCGTAATGCGGGTTGGGCAGGCAGCGTACATCGAATACCAGGTCGGCATCCAGCGGGATGCCATGCTTGAAACCGAATGACTGGAACAGCAGGGTAAGGCCTGCTCGGTCTATCTTGATGAAATCCTTGATCCAGGACTGCAGCGCGGAGGCGCGCAGGTTGCTGGTGTCGATGCGATGGCCGATATTGGCAATGTCGGCAAGCAGCTCGCGTTCCAGCTGCACGCATTCAGTCAGGGTGAGTGCCTCAGTGCTGCCTGGTGTGGCCGTCGCATCGCTCAGCGGATGCCGGCGCCGGGTTTCCGAAAAGCGCTTGACCAGGGTATCCGTTTGCGAATCGAGAAACAGCAAGTGTACATCCATGCCCTGTTGCTTCAGTTGGGAAATCTGCAGTGGCAATTGCTGTACGCTCTTGCCGCTGCGTACATCGATGCTGACGGCCATGCGCTTGTAGCCTGCCTGGCCGAGATGGGACATCAGCGTCGGCAGGATTTCCACCGGCAGGTTGTCCACGCAATAGTAGCCGCTATCCTCAAGCACCTTGAGTACCACGCTTTTGCCGGAACCGGAGAGGCCGCTGATCAGGAAAAGTTGCATGGCCGAAAGCTCCTATTGGTCCAGCATGGATTGCTCATGGCGGGTGAGGAATTCCTGCATCGTGTCGATGCCGCGCTGTTGCAGCACGAAGTTGCGGGCAGCAGCTTCCACCAGCACAGCAAGGTTGCGGCCTGCCACCACCGGAATGTTGACGGTGCGGATCCGGATGCCGAGAACTTCCTGGTAGCTTGCATCAAGCGGCAGGCGCTCCAGCTTGGAAACATCGCCGCCTTGGGGCCGATGCAGGTGCACGATCAGTTTCAGGCTTTTCTTCCGGCGTACGGCGGTTTCGCCAAACATGGTGCGGATGTTCAGCATGCCCAGGCCGCGCACCTCAAGAAAATCGCGCAGCAATTCAGGGCAGCGGCCTTCCAGTGTTTCCGGCGAGATGCGGAACAGTTCGGTGACATCATCTGCCACCAGGCCATTGCCGCGGGTAATCAGTTCCAGACCCAGCTCGCTCTTGCCGACACCGCTGTCGCCGGTGATCAGCACGCCCACGCCCAGCACATCGAGGAATACGCCGTGGCGTGTGGTGGATTCGGCCAGCTCCTTGACGATGTAGTGTCGCACCAGCCACATCAGGTGCACGCTGCCTTGTGGCGAGCAGAACAGCGGGGTCTGTGTGCGGTTGGCATAGTCGATGAGGGACTGCGGGACTTCAGTTGTACCTGCGACAATCAGGCACAGGGTGCCGCTGTATTCCAGTTGCCGGAAGGCTTCGGTCAAAGCTTCAGGGTCCAGCCTGCGCAGGTAGTCCAGTTCGATGGTACTGAATACCTGTACCCAGTTGGAGTGGATCAGGTTCAGGTGGCCGATCAGGCCGCGGCTGGAGCCATTGACCTGTTCACTGTCGAGCATGTTATGGGCGCCATCGGCACCGGCAACCCAGGTGAGGGCAAGTCGCTCACGTTTGTCTTCGAACAACTTGCGGATGTTGACCTGGGCCATGTGAGATGTCTCGAGTGAGGTTTGTTAGGTTTGCCAGTTGCAGAACAGCTGGTAAATCGCGTCCGGCTCACTGGCATTCATCAGTTGTTCGCGGAAGGCCTTGTCGCTGAACATCTGTGCCAGCTCGGCCAGCAGCTGCAGGTGCATGTCGGTGGCGCGTTCCGGCACCAGCAATACGAAAATGAGGTTGACCGGTAGCCCGTCCGGGGCGTCAAACGGGATCGGGTGCTGCGTCTTGACGAAGGCCGCGATGCCTTCGCGCAGGTTTTTGACCCGTCCATGGGGAATTGCAACGCCCTGGCCGAGACCGGTCGAGCCCAGCTTTTCGCGTGCAAACAGGCTTTCAAACACCTGGCTGCGCGCGATCTGGTGGGAGTTTTCAAACAGCAGGCCTACTCTTTCAAACACGCGTTTCTTGCTGGTGGAGTCGATGTCCAGCAGGATGTTTTCCGGAAGCAGGAGTTTGCTGATCAGGTTTTTTGTTTCATTCATGGAGAGAAGGTGGCATCTGTCTGGGCGGCAATACGGCCGCCCGGTATTTTACTCTGCTGCGGCGACATTGCCGGAATCGTCATGACGGCGGGCCGAGTGCTTGTCCTTGTGCTTGAGAACCTGGCGGTCCAGGGAGTCAACCAGCTTGTCGATGGCAACATACAGGTTTTCGTCGCTGGACTCGGCAAAAACGGTTTTTCCGCTCAAGTGTACGGTGGCCTCGGCCTTCTGCACCAGTTTGTCCACCCCCAGGATCACGTTGATGTCGATAACCTGGTCGAAATGACGCTTGACCTTGTCCAGTTTGGAGAGGACGTGATCGCGTATGGCTGGCGTAATGTCCATGTGACGGCCGGTAATGTTGAGGTTCATAGTCTTCTCCTTTGTTGTTAGAGGGTTTTACGAAGATTCACCGGGAGTATCTGCATCGATTCCCGGTATTTTGCCACGGTACGCCGGGCAACAATGATGCCCTGCTGTGCCAGGATTTCTGCGATGCGGCTGTCGTTCAGCGGATCGCGGGTATTTTCTTCATCGATCATGCGTTTGATGATCTCGCGGATGGCAGTGGAAGAGCAGGAACCGCCGTTTTTGGTGGCAAGTCCGCTGCCGAAAAAATATTTGAGTTCATGGATGCCGCTGGGTGTCAGCATGAATTTCTGTGTGGTGACCCGAGACACCGTGGACTCGTGGAGTTCCAGCTGGTCGGCGATCTCGCGCAACACCAGGGGACGCATGGCGATCTTGCCATGCTGGAAGAACTGTTGCTGGCGTTCCACGATGGCCTGAGACACGCGCAAGATGGTGTCGAAGCGCTGTTGCAGGTTCTTGATATACCATCGGGCTTCCATCAGCTTTCCCGACATTTCCTGTGAGCTGCTTTCGTTACGGCTTTGCATCAGGTTGGCGTAGACCTGGTTGATGCGCAGCCTGGGCATGGCTTCAGGGTTCAGGCGGGCGCGCCAGCTACTGTTCGCACGTTCAACCAGCACATCGGGTATCACATAGTCGGAAGCTGCCTGCTCGAAGATCGAGCCGGGGCGCGGGTTGAGATGCACGATCAGTTCGTGGGCGGTACGCAGCGATGCATCGTCACAATGCAACAGTTTTTTCAGCTTGGCGAAGTCGTGGGCAGCCAGCAAATCGAGATGCTGGCTGACTATCAGCCTGGCGATCTTGAGCTGGGAAGTGGAGGCCGGCAGGGCCTGAAGTTGCAGGCTGAGGCATTCGCTCAGGTTGCGTGCACCAATGCCCGGTTCATCCAGGTGCTGCAATTGCACGAGTGCAGTCTGCAGGTCATCCAGCGTGATGTCCAGTTCGGCTGGCAGCATTTCATGGATTTCTTCCAGGGTCTGCGAAAGATAGCCATTTTCATCCAGGTCGCCGATCAGCAATTCCACAATCAGCTTGTCCCGCTCGGCCAGCATGCTGAGGTTGAGCAGGCCGATCAGGTGTTCACGCATGCTGGGTTTTTCGGCAGCCATTTCGCCGTGCGTGTCATCGTCGTCATCCTTGCCGATGGAGGTAAAGGAGGGAATTGCCCAGTCAGCATCACTCGGCGCTGCTTCGCGCTCGGTTGCGGGGGGGTCTTCCTGCTTGGTGCTGACGTTTTGCTGGTGTAGCGCTTGCCCGCCGCCCGGTACATATGACAGGGCGCCATAATCCTCTTCCCGCTCGAGGAAGGGGTTTTCGTTCAGCATGCGTTCTGATTCCTGGTTGACCTCCTGGGTGGAGAGCTGGAGCAGGCGAATGGATTGCTGCAACTGAGGGGTAAGCGTCAGTTGCTGTGATTGCCTGAGTTGTAAGCCGACTTTCATACGATGTGTTTTGGAAGTGCTGCAGCAGAAAAGTGTTCCAGGGAAGGGGCGTTAAAGCTTGAAATTCTCACCCAGATAAACTTTCCTCACGCTTTCATTATAGATGATTTCGTCAGGCTTGCCTTCCGCCATGACCGTTCCGGCATTGATGATATAGGCACGGTCGCAAATTCCGAGTGTTTCCCGCACGTTATGATCGGTTATCAGTACCCCGATGCCGCGTTCCCTGAGGAATCTCACGATTTTCTGGATATCCAGCACTGCAATCGGGTCTACGCCCGCAAATGGTTCATCCAGCAGGATGAAGCGCGGATTGCTGGCCAGGGCCCGGGCGATTTCCACACGACGACGTTCTCCACCAGACAGACTGATTGCCGCATTGTCCCGAATATGGGTGATGTGCAGGTCTTCCAGCAAGGCATTGAGGCGGGCCTGCATTTCTTCCTTGCCGTAGCCTTGCAGCTCCAGCACGGCCTGGATATTTTCCGTGACGGTCAGGCGGCGGAAAATCGAGGCTTCCTGTGGCAGATAGCTCAAGCCGAGTCGCGCGCGGCGATGGATGGGAAAGTGGGTGATGTTCTTGTCATCGATAAAAATGTCACCACCATCGGCGGCGACCAGGCCGACGATCATGTAGAAGCTGGTGGTTTTGCCGGCACCGTTGGGCCCGAGCAGGCCTACGATTTCTCCGCTTTTGACGGTAAGGGATACGTCGTGAACCACCGTACGCGAACGGTAGCTTTTTTTCAGGGAGGCGGTGCGCAATTCACTCATGCTGTTTTCTGGGCTTTTCAGGGGGCTGTTGCAGGTTTCGGGACAGGGGCAGTTTCTTCCTTGCGGGCTTTGGGCTGGATGACGATGGTGACCCTGCCCTGGCCGGGTTTTTCTGCAGTCTGCTGGCCGGAGCCGAAAACCTGGAATACCCCGGTTTTTGTACTGTAGATGATGTGCTCGCCACGGACATCATCGCCTTCGCGTTTTACTCGCGCCTGGCCATATATGTTTGCTGTCTCGGCAAAGCTGTCGTATTCGATGCGTTCACCAAATCCTTCTGCATAGTCGTTGCTGTTATCCTGCTTTTGCTTGAAATGGCACAGATTGCCAGTTGCCGTCATCTGGTTGTAGCCATTTTTATCTTGTTTAATCAGTATGCTGGATCCTTCAATCAATAGTGTGCCTTGCTGCATGCGGACATTGCCTTCGAAAAGGCTGGTCTGGTTGGGGTCGTCCACGGTCACATGGTCGGCCTCCATCCTGATCGGCTGGTCGCGATCTGCGCGTTCGGCATGACTGTAACCCGGGATCACCAGCACCATCAGTGACAAAATTTGAAGAAATTTACTTTTTGTGAGTTTCATAAACAGAAGTGACCTGGGACAGGAATTTCACGATGCGGGCCTTGCCATCCAGTTCCATGCCGACAGCGTTAAGTGTGCCCTGCTTTTCCAGCATCGTGACGTGCTGGTCAGTGTCGGCCGTATTTTTCTGCGGCATGACATGCAGATAGTCAGTCAGGAAAGTCAGTGTATCCTGGTTGGCGTATGCTGGCCGGATGATGGTGACATCGTTGCGCAGGTAGACATCATCTCCCTGGCTGGAAATTTCCCCGCTTTTTGCGGTGATGTTCAGCGGTGGGTATTCTGCGGCAAAACTGGAGATTTTTGGCGCCACCAGCAAGGTCGTGTCATTGTCGGGGTAATGCACCATTTTTTGCGCGGACATGACAAAGCGTATCTTGCCGGCCTTGTCCAGCGAAGTTGCAGTGAAGTTGTCGACAATATAATCGGGGTCGTGCCGCAGTGCCTGATTGCCGGCGCTATCCGATGGCTGCACCTGCAGGTTCAGCCAGTAGGTTGCGCCCAGCAGCAGCAGCAGTGGCAACAGGGGCAACCAGCTGCGCACACGCTCCATCATGACAGGTATGGCGCAAGCTGGGCTTCCAGCGTGCCTTGCGCAGTCATGATCAGTTCGCAGGTTTCACGCACTGCGCCATTGCCGCCGTCTCTCTGGGTCAGGTAATGGGCGTGGTCGCGCACGACCTGCGGGGAATTGGGCACGGTAACGGCAAACCCGACGCGACGCATCACTGGCAAATCAACGACATCATCGCCCATGAAGGCGGCAGCTTCCGGAGACAGTTCCAGCTTCTGCAACAGGTCGTGCATGGCTGACCACTTGTCTTCTATGCCCTGATAGAGGTGGGTTATGCCGAGGTTTCTCGCGCGCATCTCGACCAGCTTTGATGTGCGGCCGGTAATGATGGCAAGTTCGACTCCGGAACGCTTCAGCATTTTCAGGCCATGCCCATCCAGCGAGTTGAAGCGCTTGATTTCCTCGCCGGAATCGGTGAGGTACAGGCCGCCATCTGTCATGATGCCATCGACATCAAAAGCGATGAGCCTGGTGGACTGAATGCGCTGGGTCAGGTTGCTTGTAGTCATTTCAGATCACCTTGGCGCGCAGCAGGTCGAGCATGTTGAGTGCACCCACAAGCTTCCGGTTTTCATCCACAACCACCAGCTGGCTGATGTTGTTTTCCTCCATCAGCCGCACGGCCTCGACAGCCAGGGCATCGGCCGTAATGCTGCGCGGGTTGCGCGACATGACTGCGCTGATGGGGGTGGTATTGAAATTCACATGCTTTTCGAAGTTCCTGCGCAAGTCGCCATCGGTATAGACGCCCAGCAGGTGCTGCTGCTCATCCACGATGGCCGTGATGCCCAGACCCTTGCGGGTAATTTCCAGTACTGCGTCGGCCAGCATCGCTTTTTCGCTGACGGCGGGCACCTTGTTTCCGGCATGCATGATGTCGCGGACATGGGTCAGCAGGCGTCGGCCCAGGCTGCCGCCGGGGTGGGAGCGGGCAAAGTCTTCCTTGCCGAAGCCCTTGGCATCGAGCAGTGCCATGGCGAGCGCATCCCCCAGTACCAGTGCGGCAGTGGTGCTGGTGGTGGGGGCCAGCCCCATCGGGCAGGCTTCTTTCGCGACCGAGCCATTCAGGTGTGCATCAGCAGACCTGGCCAGGCTGGATACGGGATTGCCTGTCAGGCTGATCAGCTTGGCACCCTGGCGCTTGATGATGGGGACGATGGTCATCAATTCGTCGCTTTCACCTGAATAGGAAAGCGCAATGAACACGTCATCGGTGGTAATCATGCCGAGATCACCGTGACTGGCCTCACCCGGGTGCACGAAATAGGCGGGCGTACCTGTGCTGGCCATGGTTGCCGCAATCTTGCGCGCAATATGGCCGGACTTGCCCATGCCGCTGACGATGACGCGGCCCTTGCAGGACAGAATGATGTTCAGCGCCAGCAGGAAATTGTCATCAATGCGATCCGCAAGGGCCTGCACGGCAGCGGCTTCGATGCTGATGACTTCCCGGGCGAGATTGAGGGCTTGGGGGGTTGCGGAAACAGGTGTATTCATATTGCCGCCATTATATCAGTGCATATAGGGGCGGGAGAAATTTTGAAATTGCAGCAACTTCAGGCAATATCGGAAGCCACAGAATTATTACAAGATTTCAGTCATGCATCAAACCCTGCAACTCGTCCTTATCCTGCTTTCAGTTGCCGTGCTGGTCGTCGTATTGTGCCGCCTGTGGAATCTGCCGGTGATCCTGGGTTACCTCACCGTCGGCATTGCAATCGGGCCGCATGCGCTGGGCTGGATACCCGACACGCAGCAGGCGCGGCATCTTGCGGAATTCGGCGTGGTTTTCCTGATGTTCAGCATTGGCCTCGAGTTCAGCCTGGTCAAATTGCGCAGCATGAAAAATATCGTCTTCGGATTTGGCGGGGCGCAACTGCTCCTGACGCTGGCTGCGGTTGCATTCACGGCAATCCTGTCCGGTCTGGACTGGCGCTCAGGCGTGGCATTGGGTGGTGTGCTGGCCATGTCCTCCACGGCGATTGTCAGCAAGATACTGGTTGAACGTGCCGAGCTGAACGCCCCGCACGGGCAATTGATCATGGGTGTGTTGCTGTTCCAGGATCTGGCGGTGGTGCTGATGCTGATCATCATCCCTTCATTGGCCAGCCATGGCCAGGGCCTGTTGTACGCCATGCTGCTGGCGGTGCTGAAGGCCGGCCTCGTGCTGGGATTGTTGCTGGCTTTCGGGCAGAAGCTGATGCGGCCCTGGTTTCATCTGGTGGCGCGGCAGAAATCATCCGAACTGTTCATGCTGAATGTGCTGCTGATCACGCTGGGGCTGGCGGCGCTGACCGAGATGGTCGGGTTGTCGCTGGCGCTGGGCGCCTTTGTCGCGGGGATGCTGATCGCGGAGACCGAATATCGCTATCAGGTGGAAGATGACATCAAGCCATTCCGGGATGTGCTGATGGGGCTGTTCTTTGTCACCATCGGCATGATGCTGGATTTGCGTGAGCTGCTGGGCAATGCGGGCTGGGTATTGCTGGTGCTGCTGGGGATGCTGGTATTCAAGAGCCTGATCGTCGCGGTACTGGCGCGGGTAATCAAGGGTGACTGGGGCATAGGCATCCGTGCCGGGCTGGGACTGGCGCAGGCCGGTGAGTTCGGTTTTGTGCTGCTGACACTGTCATTTGAGGAAAAACTGATTTCGCAGGATGTGTCGCAGATCATGCTGGCTGCCATGCTGCTGTCGATGCTGGCCGCGCCGTTCCTGTTGCAGTATTCGGAATGGTTTGCGCGTTACCTTTCGCCCACGGACTGGATGTACCGCGCGATGCAGATGCACCAGATCTCGGTGCAAACCATGGCTGCCAGCGAGCACATCATTGTCTGCGGTTACGGCCGCAGCGGTCATGCACTGGTCAAGTTCCTCAAGCGTGAAGGCATCCCGTTTGTCGCGCTGGATATGGATACGCGCCATGTGCGCATGGCGGTGATGGATGGCGATACCGTGGTGTATGGCGATGCCAGCAAGCGCGAAGTGCTGATGGCGGCCGGACTGATGCGCGCCAAGGTGCTGGCGATCACTTATGACGACGAACATTCTGCGCTGAAAATCCTGCATCATGTCAAAACCTTGCGACCGGGATTGTCCGTCGTGGTGCGTACCGCGGATGACTCGCATGTGGAAAAACTGAAACAGGCCGGCGCCACGGAAGTGGTGGCAGAGGTGCTGGAAGGCAGCGTGATGCTGGCTTCGCAATCCCTGCTGCTGGCAGGCGTTCCATTCAATCGTGTCATACGCCGCATCCAGGAAAACCGGGCGTTGCGCTACAGCGTGTTCAGCGGGCAATTCCATGCGGCGAATGAGCGCGTGGATGAGGTCACTGAAAGTCTGCAATCCAGCCTTCAGAATGTGATCCTGACCGGAAGCGATAAGGCGGTGGGCAAGCGTTTGTCTGAGCTCGGGCTGGAGGATGTCGAGGTGGCGGTCAATGCCGTACGTCGTTTTGCCGGCGCCGGTAGCCAGATTTTCAAGCAACCTGCTGGTGAGCTGGTGCTGCAGGCAGGAGATGTGCTGATGTTGCTGGGGGCGCAGGAAGCGCTGGTGGAAGCGGAAAAGCGCTTGCGGGAAGGCAAATAAAAAAGCCCGCCGAAGCGGGCTTATGATGAGGCAGCTTTTGTTTATACACCCATACATACGGTATAAGTCTGGCCATCACTAATTTTAGTTTGATCCATTGATTGCCCTGCAGTTACAGGGTCTGCAGTACGCATAGAGCCTGTATCCGTATTGCCGTCATCCAACGTGACATCTAGCTGCTTTACAAATTTACCCAAGATTCCCTTGGAGCAAATGATATAGGTGCCGGTCATGGCACTATTAGAGCCAGCGGAATTTTTGGTGATGGTTACAAAGGAAGCATTATTGCTTTGGATGCCGATTTCACCTCCATTGGCATTCAGCGGAAGGTAACCATCTCCGTGGGCAGGGGTGCCGGGAATCGTTGTGGTTCCGGTGGTCAGGCCTGCAAGTCGTACATGCTGCCAAAATAGATAACTTTCATCAGTTTTTGTAATAGAGTCCCATAGGCCGTCTATCATTCCGTTACCTAAACTGCTGGCGGGAGTCGAAGCGTTGGTTCCGCTGACATGGGTACTGGCCGCGCCATCATCTCCGGGCAATGCCCGAAATTTATCCTGATATCCATAAATTAATATGGGGATATTACGGAAATCCGTCGCCAGATTTTTCACCTTGGCGCTGTTGATCAGTTCCTGGCCCTTGAGCACGCCGCCCAGCAGCAGGCCGATAATGACCAGCACGATGGCGATTTCGATCAGGGTGAAGCCGGATTGGGTTTGTTTCATTTTTTCCTCGAATCTAAATTGTTATTGTTGATGAGCTGAATTGCATGCAATTATTATGCCAAAGAGAAACCAATGATTTTCATGCACAAAAGTCGGTAATCAGGGTAAATTTCACCATGTTTAAAAAAATATTGACGAGATTTCAACAGATGGCTGATGAAATCCTGACATCCCTGCTGAGCAAATGGAAATGGGGCGGCGGACGCAGGGTGGTGGTTATCATGCTGCTCACCTTGCACCTGGCGTTGTGGTTTGGTGTGCATAGCATCTGGGCGCGGCCGCTGTTGTTTGCCCACCTTGGCCTGTTCCTGATGTGGCAACCCATCTGGCGTGGCGAGGAAAAGCTCAGTAGCAGCAGTGCGCTGGTCATCATCGGGATCAGTACATTGGCGCTGTTCTGGCTGAACTGGTGGTTACTGGCCTTCTGGGTCGGCGGGCTGTTTTCCATCGTTGGGGGGCGCGTTCTGGCGTTTCAGAGCCTGTTGCAGCGAGCCCGTTACCTGCTGGCCATGGCTTATCTTCTGGCAGTGCAGTTATTCTGGGTGACACCGCAACTGTTCAGTTTAAGGGTAACCGGCGAGGCGAGCGGTTATCTGATGATGTATGTGTTGCCGATCGTCCTGGGGGGGATCGCGTTAATACCGGCGGAAAGGGAGCGGCTGCAGAAATCGGTTACCTTCGACCTGATCTACAGCCTGCTGCTTTTCACCATGCTGACACTGCTGATGCTGGGCAGCCTGACCTTCATGAGCCTGGCGAATGTCAGCTATTTCGAGTCCCTGTTGCGGACGCTGTTCCTGATGGCGCTGGTGCTGTTTGTGCTGGGATGGCTGTGGAATCCGCGTCTGGGATTCTCCGGATTCCAGACACTGTTCTCGCGTTACTTCCTGAATGTTGGAACGCCGTTCGAGTTGTGGATCAAACAGTTGGCGGAAGACTCCAGCCGCGAGGAATCACCTGAAATATTTCTCAGGATTGCTTCGAAGCATCTGGCTGAATTGCCATGGTTGACCGGCGTGCGCTGGTCCTGTGAAGGTGCGCGCGGACAACATGGGGAGACGGGGAAATACGATTTCACCTGGGCCGACCAGGACATGCGTCTGTTTCTGTATGCAAGATACTCTTTGGCACCTGCCATCCTGATGCATATCCATCTGCTATGCCAGGTCATGTCGCATTTTTATCATGCGAAAAAGAGCGAGCAGCATTTGCGTGAATTGATGCGCCTGAAAGCCGTCCATGAAACGGGGGCGCGAGTTACGCATGACCTCAAGAATATGCTGCAATCATTGCTGGTGTTGATTTCGGTGGTGGAAAAGCAGCCGGAACAGGCCAAATCCATCCTGATGAACCAGTTGCCGGTCATGGCCAATCGTATCGAGATGGCGCTGGCCAAGCTGAAAATTGCCGGCAAGCAGGAAGCGGATGCGCTGATGCCGCTGGAAATGTGGTGGCAGACATTGCAGGAGCGTCAGCAATACCGCAATCTGGAGTGGGTCTGTAATTTCCGGATAACTGAAGCTCAGCAGATTCCGTATGCGATGTTTGACAATATTCTCGACAACCTGATTGAAAATGCCAGGAACAAGCGCATGCACAATGAGGAGATAAGCATCACGGTCACACTGCTGGATGCGCCTTTGCGTTTGATGGTTTGTGATACCGGGGGGGCGGTTTCAGAGCAGATTGCGACACGGCTCTTGCGTACGGTGGTTGATTCGGAAGATGGACTGGGTGTGGGCCTGTTTCAGGCGGCGCGCTGGGCGGAAAATCTGGGGTTCCGTTTGAGCCTGCAGCAAAATCGTGAGGGGTGTGTCTGTTTTGAATTGAGGGAAATTAAATAATAATATATTCAATATGTTAATTATTTTTCATGAGCGGGCTTGCAATAATATTAGACTGTGCTAATATTCTCGGTATTCAATTTATTTTCCCAAGGAGTCCATGCGATGTTCATGAACAGTATCAAGGAAGTCGATGCACCAGAACTGGCGAAGTGGGTAGAAGAAAAACATCCCAAACTGCGCGTGATTGATGTGCGTGGTATGGGCGAAATTGCATCCGGTACCGTATCTGGCGCAGAAGCTGTTCCTCTGCATATCCTGCCAACCAAGGTGGGTGAATTCGATCGTGAAGAAAAACTGGTGTTTGTGTGCCGCAGCGGCGCACGCTCTGCACAGGCTTGCATGTTCCTGCAACAGCATGGTTTTGAGAATGTCTTCAACCTGCGTGGCGGCATGATAGGCTGGGTGCAAAGTGGTTTACAGCCGGTCGCATTGGGCTGATATACCGGGTAACAGATCGAAACAAGGGAGGCAGCTGCCTCCCTTTTTTTGTCTGCAGTAAGCGCAACAGGTAAAATTGCGGCATATGAATCAGCACGCATCAAAATCTCCAGCAGCGCAGTCACCTTCCAATCTGCAATCCCGTGATACCCAGTCGGCCCGGCGCGCCGCCCGGATTGAACTGCTTGGACCAATTGAGTATCCGGCGGAGTTGCCGGTTGTTGCGCGTCGCGAAGAGCTGGCAAAAGCCATACAGGAACACCAGGTCGTCATCGTTTGCGGTGAAACCGGTTCGGGCAAAACCACGCAGCTGCCGAAAATCTGCCTGTCCATCGGGCGCGGGGTGGCGGGCATGATCGGCCATACCCAGCCGCGCCGTGTGGCAGCACGCAGCGTGGCGGCCCGCATTGCGCATGAACTGAAAAGCGAACTGGGCGGCACCGTCGGCTACAAGATCCGCTTCAATGACAAGGTGTCGCCGGATACCTGTGTGAAATTGATGACAGACGGCATCCTGCTCGCCGAAATCCAGGCCGATCCACTGCTGAAGCGTTATGACACGCTGATCATCGACGAGGCGCATGAACGCTCGCTGAACATCGATTTCCTGCTCGGTTATTTCAAACGCATATTGCCGCGCCGGCCCGACCTCAAGCTGATCATCACGTCTGCGACGCTGGATGCCGAACGCTTCTCCGCGCATTTCGGCAATGTGCCGGTACTGCAGGTGTCCGGCCGCAGCTATCCGGTGGAAATCCGCTACCGCCCGCCACAGCAGAATGAAGAAGGCGAGATGCAGGATGTGCCGCAAGCGGTCAGCAGTGCGCTGGATGAACTTGCAGTTGGCGGCCTGCGCGGCGATGTGCTGGTGTTTTTGCCGGGCGAGCGCGAGATCCGTGAAACGGCTGAAGTGCTGCGCAAGCATCACCCTAAACATGTTGAAATATTGCCGCTGTTTTCGCGCCTGTCTGCAGCCGAGCAGGACCGCGTGTTCAAGCCGACTTCCGGCATGCGGCGCGTGGTGCTCGCCACCAATGTGGCCGAGACTTCGCTGACCGTGCCGAATATCGGCTATGTGATTGATAGTGGCCTGGCGCGTATCAACCGCTACAGCATCCGGCAGAAAATCGAGCAGCTGCGGATAGAAAAAATTGCGCAGGCGGCGGCCAACCAGCGTGCGGGCCGTTGCGGCCGCGTGATGGCCGGTATCTGCATTCGCCTGTACGATGAAGCAGAATTCATCACGCGCGCGGCCTATACCGATGCGGAGATTTTCCGTGTGTCATTGGCCACGGTGATCCTGCGCATGAATGCGTTGAACCTGGGCGAGGTATCCGAATTCCCCTTTATCGAAATGCCGGGCTCGCGCGCGATTGCCGATGGCTACCAGTTGCTGGCCGAGCTCGGCGCAATCGATGACAGGCGCGAGCTGACTGCCATCGGTAAAGCGTTGGCGAAGTTTCCGCTGGATCCCAAGCTGGCCAGACTGCTGCTGGCCGGTAAGCAATATCACTGCCTGCAGGAGATACTCGTCATTGCCAGCGCACTTGCATTGCAGGATCCGCGCGAGCGGCCAGCCGAGCGGCGCGAAGCGGCGGAGCAGGCGCACCTGCGCTTCAATGACGAACGTTCGGATTTCCTGTCCTATCTCAAATTGTGGCAATGGTTTCAGAGCGCGGTGCAGCACAAGAAATCCAACCGGCACTGGTTCAATGAATGCCGCAATCATTTCCTGTCGGCGTTGCGCTTGCGCGAATGGCATGAGTTGTACCAGCAGTTGCATGCACAGGTGGTGGAAACCGGCATGCGGCTGAATGAGCAAGCGGCCACCTATGAGCAGGTGCACAAGGCTTTGCTCACCGGCCTGCTCGGCAACATCGGCAGCAAGGCGGTGGAAGGCAACGAATATCTGGGGCCGCGCGAGATCAAGTTCCTCGTGGCTTCCGGTTCGGCGCTCGCGAAAAAAGGTCCCAAGTGGATCGTCGCTGCGGAGATCGTCGAGACCACGCGCTTGTATGCGCGCTGCGTGGCGAAAATCGAACCGGAATGGCTGGAAGAGGTGGCGGTGCATGTGATCAAGCGTCATTACTTCGATCCGCACTGGGAAAAGCGCGCGGCACAGGTGGCAGCGTGGGAGCGCAGCACGCTGTTTGGCCTGCTGATCAATCCGAAAAGGCGCGTGCATTACGGGCCGATGAATCCGGAAGAGGCGCGCGAGGTTTTCATTCGCCAGGCACTGGTGGAAGGGGAATTCAACACGCAGGCGCCGTTCTTTGCGCACAACCGCAAGCTGATTGCCGACATCGAGGCGCTGGAGCACAAATCGCGCCGACCCGATGTGCTGGTGGATGATGAGCTGATCTATGCGTTCTACGACAGCCGCATTCCGAAGGGCATGCACAACGGCGCTGCGTTCGAAGCCTGGCGCAAGGAGGCCGAGCGCGACAAACCGAAATTGCTGTATCTGAGCCGCGACGACCTGATGCGGCATGAGGCGGCAGGCATCACCACCGACCAGTTCCCGCCGCAGCTGGTGATGAACGGGGTTTCGTATGCGCTGGGCTACAACTTTGCACCGGGCAAGAATGATGATGGCGTCACGCTCACCGTGCCGCTGGCGCTGATCAACCAGGTATCGGCGGCACGTTGTGAATACCTGGTGCCTGGGCTGCTGGCAGAAAAGGTAACGCAGCTGGTGAAATCGCTGCCGCAGAAAGTTCGCCGCCATTGCGTGCCGGTGCCGGAATTCGCCGCGGATTTCTGTGAGGCAGTGAAGCCATCGGATGTCTCGTTGCTGCAGGTGCTCGCAAAATACATCCGCGAAAAAATCCAGATCGAGGTGCCGCAGGATGCGTTCCGCCTGGAGCAATTGCCGATGCACTTGCTGATGAATTTCAGCATCGTCGATGAGCACGGGCGCAAGCTGGGGGTGTCGCGTAATTTCCAGCAATTGCGCAGCGAACATGCGCCAAAACAGGCGACGACGGTTATGCCTGTTGCCGCCAGCAAGGCCGCGGCGGATCAGGTGGCGCCAGCCGTACGTTACACGGCTTGGACATTTGGCGATTTCAAGGCCACCGCGCAGGTGTTACGATCTGGTCAAAATATTAATATATTCAATGCATTATGTGATGACGGCGATGCTGTCGTGATACGTGGTTTCGATACGCAGGAAGAAGCGCAGCAGGCGCATCGCGCAGGTCTCAGGCGCTTGTTCATGCTGGTGCTGAAAGAGCAGGTGAAATTCCTGGAAAAGAACCTGTTATCCGGCAAGGAATACGGCGCCAACATGGCGATGCTGTTCATGCCTTTCGGCAGCGCGCAGGACATGCAGCGGCAGATCTTTTCCGTGAGCTTTGACCGCAGCTGCCTCAACGATCCGTTGCCATCCACGGAAAAGGAATTTTCTGTGCGCTGCAAGGATGCAAAGAGCCGCCTCAACCTGGTGGCGCAGGAGATTGTTCGATTGCTGAGCAATATCCTGCAGGAATACCAGGCATTGCAAAAAGCCCTGCCGGGTTTCAAGGCGCATGGCGCGGCGGTGCAGGATATCAAGTCGCAGTGCGAATGGTTGCTGCAGAAGGACTTTCTGGCCAGCACGCCATATGAACGGCTGCAGCACATACCGCGCTACCTGAAGGCAATCAACCTGCGCCTGGAAAAGCTGCGCGCTGACCCTGCGCGAGATGCCAAACAATTCGCCCAGATGCAGCTGATGCAGCAGCAATGGCAACGCAAGCTGGCTGCATTGCAGGGCGAAGTGGATGACAGGCTGACGGAGTTTGGCTGGATGCTGCAGGAGCTGCGTGTGTCCCTGTTTGCACAGGAGCTGAAGACGCCGGTGATCGTTTCAGTGAAGCGCCTGCAGAAAATGTGGGAGACCCTATAGCAGGTCCAGGGATGGATTTTGATCCACTTGCGCCTTGTTATGGGAGTCTATACAGTAAAACCGTTTCCAACTGTCCTGTGAGGCATGGCGATGGATGAACAACTGCGCAAGGATGCCCTCAATTACCACCGCATGGTGCCGGCGGGCAAGATTTCGGTGGTATCCAGCAAGCCCATGCAGACCCAGCGTGATCTTGCACTGGCTTATTCTCCCGGTGTCGCCGCCGCATGTGATGCCATCGTCGCCAATCCCAATGAAGCAGGCAATCTCACCGCCCGTGGCAATCTGGTTGCGGTCATTTCCAACGGCACGGCTGTGCTTGGTCTGGGAGCGATCGGTCCGCTGGCGGCCAAGCCGGTGATGGAAGGCAAGGGTGTGTTGTTCAAGAAATTTGCCGGGATAGACGTATTTGACCTGGAAATCGACGAACGTGATCCGGACAAGTTGATAGACATCATCGCCGCGCTGGAGCCTACTTTTGGCGGGATCAATCTTGAGGATATCAAGGCACCCGAGTGTTTCTATATCGAACGCAAACTTCGCGAGCGCATGAATATCCCGGTATTCCACGACGATCAGCATGGTACGGCGATCATCGTAGGCGCAGCTTTTCTGAATGGCATGAAAGTGGTGGGAAAGGCCATCGATCAGGTCCGGCTGGTGGTTTCCGGTGCTGGCGCGGCAGCACTTGCTTGCCTCGATATGCTGGTATCGCTGGGGGTCAGCCGGTCAAATATCATTGTCACTGACATCAAGGGGGTCGTATACCGGGGACGTACCGAGGAGATGGATGACAACAAGGTGCGCTATGCGGTGGAAACACAGGCGCGCAGCCTGGAAGAGGTGATGGCTGGTGCAGATGTGTTTCTCGGGCTTTCTGCAGGCGGTGTGCTGAAGCCGGAAATGGTCAGGGAAATGGCGGACAGGCCGTTGATCTTTGCGCTGGCCAATCCGGAGCCGGAAATCCTGCCGGATATTGCAAAAGCAGCAAGACCGGATGCAATTATCGCAACAGGCCGTTCCGATTTTCCAAACCAGGTCAACAACGCATTGTGTTTTCCCTACATTTTTCGCGGCGCCCTGGATGTGGGTGCTACCGAAATCAATGAGGCGATGAAGCATGCTGCAGTATATGCAATCGCGGCACTCGCGGAAGCGGAGCATGGCGATGCGGTGTACGGGGAAGTCAGCCCAGGGCTGGGAGCGGAATTCCTGATTCCCTTGCCCTTTGACTCGCGCCTGATCACGGCGATTGCGCCGGCAGTGGCGCAGGCTGCGATGGACAGCGGTGTGGCGACGCGCAAGATGGATAACCTGGAATCATACAAGGGACAGCTGTCAGGCATCGTCAACCAGTCCGCGTTACTGATGAAGCCGGTGTATGAACTTGCGAAAAGACAGCCGCGCCGGGTGGTCTATGCCGAAGGCGAGGATGAAAGGGTGTTGCAGGCCATCCAGATGGTGGTGGATGACAATATTGCACAGCCCATCCTGATAGGACGGCCGGCGGTGGTGGAAATGCGCCTGCGCAAACTGGGACTGCGTATCCGGCCGGACGAGCACTTCGAGCTTGTTAACCCGGAGCATGATCCGCGCTACCGCGATTACTGGACAGGATATTATGCGCTGATGTCCCGCAAGGGCGTGACGCAGGAACAGGCTCGACTGGAGATGCGCCGTAGCGGTACGCTGATCGGCGCGATGATGATGCACAGGCAGGAAGCGGATGCCATGATCTGCGGCACTTTCGCGCAGCCACTGGAGCATTTGTATTATGTCAGCAACCTGATCGGGCTGCGCAAGGGGGCAAGCATATTTGCGGCAATGAATATCCTGCTGTTGCACAAACGCACACTGTTCATCTGCGATACACATATCAACCTTGACCCGGATGCGCAACAGATAGCGGAAATGACCCTGATGGCAGCAGCTGAAGTCCGGCGTTTCGGCATTGTGCCGAGAGTTGCATTGCTGTCGCATTCCAGCTTTGGCAGTTATGACAGCGCATCTGCAGTTAAAATGCGGCTCGCGCGCGAGCTAATTGCGTCACGCGCTCCGGATCTGGAGGTGGAGGGGGAAATGCATGGGGATGCCGCGATGTCGGAAGCGCTGCGATTGCACATCTTTCCGGGGTCGGTGCTGAAAGGCGAGGCCAACCTGCTGATCATGCCCAACCTGGATGCTGCAAACATTTCCTTCAATTTGCTGAAGATGATTGCCGGCGAAGGGATTACAATTGGGCCCGTGCTGCTGGGTGCGGCCATGCCGGTACATATATTGACACCTACGGCTACAGTGCGTCGCATTGTCAATATGAGTGCCATGGCCGTGGCAGAGGCGGGAATAAGATAGGGGGATTGCATGCCGGAAAATCTGAACAAGCAGGAAATCGGGATGTTGCGCGAAGAAATGGAAATGATGATGATCGAGCGCAACATCCTGCTTAAAATCGTGGGGGCTGCTGCCGTGCTGATGGCAAATACCGATGGCCGAAATTTGCCACCGGAAGCTGCTGAAAGTGCAGAAATGCTGTCGGCGCTGGTCAATGCGCTGCCTGAGGAGGTATTGAAAGAGGCGCTGGATAGCGTTCATGCCGAGCCGGGCATGGCAGATTTCTGAAAGGAACTGGCTGAATATATGCAGCATGAGCAGATGACGGGCCTGATACTGACCGGTGGCGGGGCGCGCGCTGCCTATCAGGTTGGGGTGCTTAAGGCGATCGCGGAGATGGTGCCGCGTCGCTCGACCAATCCTTTTCCTGTCATTTGCGGCACGTCGGCCGGGGCCTTCAACGCCGTGACAATTGCGGTATATGCGCAGAGTTACCGTCTGGGTGTGCAATATCTGGAAAAGATGTGGACGAATTTTACCGCGCATGACATCTATCGTGCTGATGCGCTCGGCGTGCTGAACAATACTGTTAAGTGGTTTTCGGGGCTGATGCTGAACGGGATTGGCATCAACCGCATGAACCATGTCTCGATGCTGGACAGCAGCCCGCTGAGTGAATTGCTGGAGCGGGCATTCCCCAGTGAAAAAATCCAGGAAAACATCAATGCAGGCGTGCTGCACGCCTTGAGCATATCAGCTTCCGGCTACGGCACCGGCCAGTCAGTCAATTTTTTCCAGAGCGCGCCGGGGGTAAAGCCATGGCAGCGTGCTCGCAGGATAGGCGTGGCGACACTTATCGAGGCGAAGCATATCCTGGCATCTTCTGCTATTCCCTTCATTTTCCCTGCTGTGCGCATCAACCGTGAATATTTCGGCGATGGTTCGATGCGCCAGCTGGCACCTGTCAGCCCGGCCTTGCATCTGGGGGCATCCAGAGTGCTGGTGATCGGAACGGGCCAGCCAGACAAGCAGTCGCCCAGGGTTCAGGTCGATGAGTATCCTTCATTGGCAAAGATTGCAGGCCATGCCCTGGACAGCATTTTTCTTGACAGCCTTGAAGTGGATGTCGAGCGCCTGGAGCGCATCAACAAGACCCTGGACCTGATCGATGATGATGTTCGCAGGAATCTCAATTTGCGTCATGTCGATGTATTGCAGATTTCGCCCAGCCAGTCCATTGAACGGCTGGCAGGTAAATATGCCAGGCATCTTCCATTTCCGATCCGCTTCCTGCTGGGGGGCGTGGGGGCGATGCGCCGCAATGCCTCGAATCTGGTCAGTTACCTGTTGTTCGAGAAGGCGTTCTGCACAGCGCTGATCGACCTTGGGTACCAGGATGCGATGAACCGGCAGCAGGAGCTGATTGCGTTTCTCGGGCTGAGCCCGGATGCGTCAGGCAGTGAATGATGCACCCTGTAATCTGGTGGCAGGCATGACAGGCGAGCAGGGTGCGGCAGGTGAACCACGGCCGCTGACATTCAGTTTGCTGCGCCTGCTGGCGGATGGCGAATTTCATTCCGGCGAAGTGCTGGCGCAGCAGTTGCAGGTTTCGCGTGCCAGTGTCAATAATGCCTTGAGTGATGTCGGGCAATACGGGTTGACCCTGCATCGCATACGCGGCCGGGGTTACCGTTTGCCAAATCCTCCGCAGTGGCTCGAAGTCAATCGGCTGCATACTTTGCTGGGAAAGGATGCCGGGATTTTCGGCATTCAGATTCTGGATACTGCCGTATCCAGCAATTCATTGTTGCTGCAACGCGCTGCAGCTGGCGCGGCGCATGGCAGCGTACTCGCGGTAGAGTGGCAAAGTGGCGGACGTGGCAGGCTGGGGCGCCAATGGCACTCCGGACTCGGCAATGCACTTACCTTTTCCCTGTTGTGGCGCTTTGATTGCGGGCTGTCCGGCTTGTCCGGGCTCAGTCTGGTCGTGGGCATTGCACTGGTACGCGCCTTGCGGCAGCTGGGTCTGCAGGGGGTGGGCCTGAAATGGCCGAACGATTTGGTCGCTGCAGAAGGCAAGCTGTCTGGCATCCTGATAGAGGCGCAGGGAGATATGCTGGGGCCGACAGCGGTGGTGATCGGTATAGGCATCAATTGCTCACTGCCGGATGCGGTGATGGAAAGGATAGACCAGCCAGTCAGTGATCTGTCCCGGTTGTCGGGTGGCCAGCAGCCTGATCGAAATCTGCTGCTGGCCATGGTGTTGCGGCAAATGGCGAATGTACTGGGGGTGTTTGCACAATCGGGTTTTGCCAGTTTTCGGGAAGAATGGGAAAATTGCCATATTTTTCAGGACAAGCCGGTGCAATTGAGACTGCCCGACGGGGACACAGTGGGCGGGATTGCCAGGGGGGTGAATGAAGAAGGTGCTTTGCTGGTCGAAACACAGTCTTTGGCGGGTGGTTCGGCAAGGGTGCAGGCATATCATGCCGGTGAAATCAGCCTGAGGGGGATATGAATGTTGCTGCTGGATGCGGGCAATAGCCGCTGCAAATGGGCATTTCATGCAGATGGGGCATGGCAACAGCAAGGTGTGCTGGAAAATGCCGATACGGCATCCTGGCAGCTGCTCCAGGCAAGGTTTGCCGGCATGCGTGCGCCGCAGAAAATTGTTGTTTCAAATGTGGCGGGCGAGACAATAGCACGACGCATCATTGAAGCATGTTCGGTGTGGGGGATGATGCCGGAATTTGTCACGGCGCCGGGATTCCAGTGCGGTGTACATAACGCTTACGAGCAGGCGGGTCAGCTGGGCAGTGACCGCTGGTGCGCATTGATCGCTGCCTGGAAGCGCGAGCAGGGCGCCTGTCTGGTTGTCAATTGTGGCACAGCGACTACGATTGATGCATTGACAGCGAACGGCGAGTTTACGGGCGGCTTGATATTGCCTGGTATGACAATGATGCAGCGCTGCCTTACTGAAAATACTGCCCAGCTGAATGTCGCGGGTGGCGCTCGGCAACATTTTCCTCGCAATACGGCGGATGCAATTTATAGTGGTGCGGTTCGCGCAACTGCGGGGGCCATCCTCCAGCAAAGGTCGTTACTGCAGGAAATCACAGGACTGACATGTCCTGTCCTGCTGAGTGGCGGTGCTGCATGCTTGTTGGTGGATGAGCTGCACGGAACTGCAGCGCTGGTAGACGATCTCGTATTGCAGGGGTTGTACATCATTGGTAGTGGAAGTTCTTGTAATATTTAATATAATCATATGGATAGTGGTATTTGAATGAGGCTTTTTTTCGGAATCATGCTGGCGTTGTGCATCCTGCTGTTTGTCGCAATCCAGTGGGGCGGCATGCTGGCTGGTGCAGGCAAGGTCAGTCAGGCTAATGGTGAAATGTATCCTGAAAAAATCATCCTGCTGGATACGCCGTTGCCTGCCAGCCATGTTGCATCACCCGCGTTATCCCACGTGGCAGCTGTATCTGCAGTGGTGCCAGCACCTGCAGTTTCTGCTGTTCCGGCAACTACGGCAGTCTCTGCAGCCTCACCGGCCAGCCCGGCAGCGCATGCGATGGCCGCCGGTGAAACAACGGTACCCAAGGCCAAGCCCGGATCGAAAACCGGGGATCCGGCCAAGCCTGCAGTGCCGGTCAGTCCAGCCGTTCTGTCCAAGCCTGTTACGCCGGTTTGCATGGATTGGGGGGAATTTGCGGGTACGGATCTGCAACGGGCGGACAAATTGCTCATTGACCTGAAGCTCGGCGACAGGCTGTCACATCATACGGTTGAATATGATACGGGCTACTGGGTATATGTGGATCCATTGAAAAGCAAGGCTGCCCTGAACAGGAAAATCGCCGAACTGAAGAAACTGGGCATTTCGGAATTTTATGTGTTGCGTGATGCCAGAAAATGGCATAACGCCATTTCATTCGGCATCTTCAAGTCCATCGAATCGGCCCGGCAATGGCAGGCTGAGCTCAGGAAAAAGGGACTGCATACGCATGTTGGCGAACGCAAAAGCAAGTTGAAATATACGATTTTCAGCATGAAAGGCATCAGTGAACAGGAGCAGGGCAGGTTGACTAAACTGCAAAAGGAATTCCCAAACAGCGAGTTGAAGAAAACCGCGTGTCACTGAATAAGAAAAAAAGCGAATATTCATCGATGAAGATTGACAGAAGCGGGTTAAATCTGGAAAATGCTGCCTCCTTCGATAGCCGGGAGGGGAGGCGGTAACCGCTCTCCTTCCGGCTTTATGGTGATATAGCTCAGATGGTTAGAGCACAGCACTCATAACGCTGGGGTCGGTGGTTCAATTCCACCTATCACCACCAAATTCTACTGGCCAGCTTACGGCTGGCCATTACCCAAAATATCATTTTCATAACGCTGTTCATCGATAACGCATCCGTTTGAACTGAATCCTCATGAAACAGGTACACCGTTTTTCCTTGTCGGTCCAATATGCCGACACTTCGGCAGATTTGCCTTCCCGGCAGCAGTTTCGCCGCTGGGTGCGGAACTCGGTATTGCAGGAGCTGCAATGCACGATACGCATCGTTGATGGGGAGGAAGGCAGGATGCTCAATCGTGATTACCGTGGCAAGGATTACGCAACGAACGTGCTGACATTCGTTTACGATGATATGCAGCCGCTTGCCGGTGACCTTGTATTTTGCGCGCCTGTGGTGGCGCGCGAAGCCCTGGAACAGGGCAAGAACCTGTTGTCACATTATGCACACCTGACAGTGCACGGCATGCTGCACCTGCAAGGGTATGATCATGAGACGGATGCCGAGGCGGAGGAGATGGAGGCGCTGGAGTCTGCATTAATCGTCAAAATGGGGTATCCTCCTCCCTATGAAGTAACCAGAAAAGCATAATGGACGACCCAGACAGTAGTAACAAACCCGGATTCCTTGAGCGCCTGTCATCATTACTGATGCGCGAACCGGAAGACCGGGAGCAACTGATAGACCTGCTGCACTCTGCCTACGACCGCAACCTGCTGGATGCCGAAGCCCTGGCCATGATGGAAGGCGCCATTCAGGTTTCAGACAGGCAAGTACGTGAAATCATGCTGCCGCGCTCACAGATGGATGTGATCGACATCAGCCAGCCCCCCGAGCAGTTCATCGCATTCGTTATCGAAACAGCGCATTCGCGTTTTCCCGTGATTGATGGCAACAAGGACAACATCATCGGCATTCTGCTGGCAAAGGACTTGTTGCGTTTCTATGCGGGAGAGGAATTTGATGTGCGGGACATGTTGCGCCCGGCCGTGTTTGTGCCGGAATCAAAGCGCCTGAATGTCCTGCTGCGGGATTTCAGGAATAACCGCAACCATATTGCGCTGGTGGTAGATGAATATGGCGGGGTCTGCGGCATGGTGACGATCGAAGATGTGCTGGAGCAGATTGTCGGTGAAATCAAGGATGAATTCGATTTCAACGAGGAAGAGGAAAATGTCATTCCGGTGGGCAAGGGGAGCTGGCGCGTCAAGGCGGCAACAGTAATTGCGGATTTCAATGATGTGACTGGTACTGCTTACAGTGATGAAGAGTGTGATACGGTGGGGGGGTTGGTGCTGAAGGCTGCCGGACAATTGCCCAAACGCGGCGAGCATTTTATTATTGGCGGTATGGCGTTCACGGTATTGCGTGCAGACAGCCGCAGGCTGTATTCATTGCTGGCCGAGCAACAGCAGGAAGCCATGCCTGAAACAACAGCTGCCTGAGAATTGGATAGACTGTTTGCGGTTGAAACATGAATGTGCATGGTTGTCTTTGCTTTTTTCATTGGAGGAAACGATGGGATTTTTTTCAAATATTTTCAAAAAATCATCGTTTTACGAGAGCGAATATACAGTCAAGGACATCATGCCGATTGCGCAGGTAATCGGCGCGCATGCCAACTGGAAGGCACGCATGAACAAATTCATGGAGGGAACGCTGGGATATCAACTGGATCCGGAGGTGCTGTCCCAGTCCAATGAAACCGAGCTCGGACGCTGGATACTGCAGGCGGATGAGGAAGAAAAATCTGGTGAGAAACGCGAGCTGCTTAAGCAAATCCACGATGCAAATGCCGAGTTGCACGCGGTTGCAAGCGAAATTGCATCGGCCATTCAAGGCGGCAGACAGCAGGATATATCGAAGCTGAATGACAGGTTTCAGGAGATAGCCAAAAATTTGCTGTTGAAGCTGCTCGATTACAGTAAAAGATAGCGATCATGCCGTTCAGAATATTTCATCTTCAGCCAGATAACGCCATTTCCCCGGCGGCAAGTCTCCCAGTCGAACCTTGCCTATCCTGACGCGCTTAAGCCCCGTCACATTCAGTCCAACCAGTTCACACATTCGGCGTATCTGCCGTTTCTTGCCTTCCTTCAGCACAAAGCGCAGCTGATCCTCGTTCTGCCAGTTCACTTTGGCCAGTTTGAGTTTTTGCCCATCCAGCGACAAGCCGTGATTGAGCAGTTTCAGGCCATTATCGATCATGTTGCCGCTGACCCGTACCAGGTATTCCTTTTCCACCTCGGAATTTTCGCCAATCAGTTGCTTCGCGATCCGTCCATCCTGGGTAAACACCAGCAGCCCCTGCGAATCGATATCCAGCCGGCCGGCAGGTGCCATGCCAAACAGTTGCTTGGGATGGAAACGTAGCGGATGCGGGTCATCCTCCCAGTGCGAAGCTGCATTCACCAGTGTGATGGCGGGTTGATACCCGTCTTCCGCCTGACCTGAAACATATCCGACTGGCTTGTTGAGGAGTATGGTCAGTCGGGATTGCTGCTGTTCCTGCGCAGAGCGGTTGAGGGTGATTTTCTGATCTGGAAAGATGCGTGTACCAAGTTCGGTAACGGGTTTACCATCCACCAGGACCCAGCCCTTTTCGATATAGGCGTCTGCTTCACGTCGTGAACACAGCCCTTGTGCGGACATCAATTTTGAGAGGCGAATTTTTTCCATGAATCAAACCTTATAAATTCAGATACATTCAGTATTCATAAAAAGGGACTGGTGGTACATATTTCCGGTTTGGCAAGTCATATGGAGGAAGGAGGGCAAATTAATTTCCCTGGCAGTCCGATTTCCGCATGCCAGTTGCCCGCTTTCCGGCCATAAGGATTCCTGCCTGAGGGGGGGTATGGTGCAGGAAAATGATAATCGTCATCATTGAAACAACACATGGGATGGGTAAAGTGCGGCGAATTCATTCAGCCCAGCGCAGGAAACAGGCCACGCGCGCCAGCCGCCACAAACTCGACCGCAATGGCGGCAAGAATCAGGCCCATCAGGCGGGTAGATATATCGATACCGACCCGGCCGAGCCTTCGCTCTATCCACGGGGCAATCATGAAGGTGAGCCAAACCGAAAAGCTGAGCATCATGATGACGATACTCATGCTGAAATAATGAAAGAAGCCTTGTCCTTTGTGTGCATCAAGGATCACCGTACTGATAGAGCCGGGGCCTGCCAGCAATGGCGTGGAAAGGGGGACGATGGCCAGCATGGAACGGGAGTCATCGGCTTTTGGCGCTTCGGTTTCGTTCAGGTGGCCATTCAGCATCTTGAGTGCCATCATCATCAGCAGGATGCCGCCTGCGAGGCGGAACGAGCTGATGGTGATGCCGAAGAATTGCAGCACGAACTCACCAACCAGCAATGCAGTCAGCAGGATGAAGAAAACGCCATAGGAAGCCACGCGGCCTACCTGGTTGCGCTCTGATACTGCCATGCCTGAAGTGAACAGGATGATGACCGGGATAATGCCTATCGGGTCGAGGATCGCAAACAGGCTGATGAAAATCTTGGTGTATTCAGTGAATTCAAGCATGGTGTATATGCATCAGCAAGCATGCATGGGGCAGGGTCAGCATTTCGTGGCGGGCAATTCCCGTCGGATATCGAAAAATTTCAGTTTGGGAAGTTCCCTGCAGATTTTGTCAGCACGGCCGAATATGAATCCCTGGCCGCGGTTGAATCCGAGCTCGGCAATACGCTCAAGAATGGCCTCGTTTTCCACACCTTCCGCCACGATATCGTAGCCTGCCTTGTTGACCATGTCGACGAGGTTTTCAATGATAGTGCTCTGGCGGCTGTCATCAAACAGCTGGCGAATCAGGGATACATCGAATTTCACGCAATCCACCGGCATGTTGGAGAGATAGCTCAGCGAGGAATAGCCGCTGCCGAAATCATCCAGTGCGATGCGGAACCCCTTCTGCCGCAGGTTGTTCAGGATGGCCGAAGCCACATGCAGCTGGGTGATCAGCGCGGTTTCCGTAATTTCGATGATCAGCTTGTAGCGGTCCAGGTATTTTGCCAGTTCCAGTATTTTCTTCTGTACGGCAAGATCGATGATGCCGGGGCCGGATACATTGAAAGTGACGCCCTTGTTGGCGGGTATTTTCCCGGCCTCGATTTCCTTTGCGATGCGGCTGAGTACCACAATGTCGAACTCGGATTCCAGCCGGCGGTCTTCAATGATGGGGAATATGGTCGATGGCATGATCAGGTTTTCGCCATCGCGTATGCGCACCAGGGCTTCATAGTAATCCACCTGGCCGGTGGCGAGGTTGGCGATGGGCATGTAGTGCATTTCCAGCAACTCGTCATTGCTCATGACACGGAATACCAGGTTGTTGATGCTGTTCGAGAACAGGATATTGGAGTTCGTGAACATCTCCTGGTCGAACACCGCAATCTTGCTCTTGCCTGGGCGTTTGGCATGGTACATCGCTACATCTGCCTGTTTGGGCAGCTTGCTCAGTGTTTCAGGCTCTGTGCCTACCGCAAAGGCGAGGCCTGCACTGATGCGCACCGGCTCCTTGATGCCGAGGCTGTTGAAATCGAAACGGCTGACGGCTTCGATACAGCGCTCGGCGGTATGCACGGCCAGGTCTTTGTCGATGTCGAGGAACATGGTGGCAAACTCGTCACCGCCCAGTCGGTAAAGTCGGTCACCGTGGCGCAAGGTCTGTTGCAGTGTGCGGGTGATGGCCTGGATGACCTGGTCACCGGTGGGATGACCATAGGTGTCATTGATGGCCTTGAAATGGTCGCAGTCGAACAGGATCAGTGCCACGCCCAGTCGGTGGCCGGAAGAGACGGCCAGCATGTGTTTCCAGTCTTCTTCGAAGCCTCGCCGGTTGTATACACCCGTCAGCGGGTCATGGTGTGCGAGTTGCCATAGCTCGTCATTTTTCTCATTCAGGTTGAGATGCATTTCCTCGAGCTTGTTCTGGTAATCATTCAGGGATATGCGCACCTTTTCCAGTTCGGCCAGTGGCAGGCTTTTGGTGTAGCTGGGTGAAAGCAGGCCGCCCTTGCCGTTGCGCAGGTTGTCGATGTGCAGCGACAGGCGGCGCAGCGGGGCGGAAAGGATGGATGTCAGCATCAGGTAAAAAACGAAATAGAGCACGATCATGCTGAACAGGATCTGCCGCTGGAATCGTTCGATGGAAGTTGTCAGTTCGAGGGTTTCCCGGTTCGGTGTCAGTTCGAAATTGATGAACGGGAAAAGCTGGTCCAGCGGGATGCGCTCCTGGTCGGCAAGGCGGATGGTCAGCGCATCGACGCTGAAATGGTTGAACCGCTGTTCGTTTTTCAGCGCGTCAATCAGGTCAAGCTTGAAGCCGATATAGCCGAGGGTGGTTGCATGTTTACCTTCCGTGATAGTCACCGGGTGGAACAGGTAAATGAAGTAGCGGTTGCTTTCGCGCTGCACGTAATTCTGCAGGTGTCTTGGGATGATGCTCCTGGGCATGTTGCCCAGGGTCTTGCCCTGCAGCGCCTGGCCTGTGCTGTTGTAGAGTTCAACTGCCCTGGCGAAGGAAGGAAACACGTTACCGGCCAGGATGCGTATATCGCGCCAGTAATGGTAATAGGCCGGGTCATAGAACTGGTGACGCGTTTCATCCTGAACAGACAGGGCTTGTGCGCGGGTATTGATTTCTTCGATGATATGGCCGATGACATAGCGGATCTCGGCGGTTGCAGATTCCTTGTTGCGTTTGGCGGCATCATCACGGATGGAGTCCAGCTTGTACTGCATGCCCCAGCCGAGGATGCCGAAAGTCAGCGACATCAGGATCATGAAAGAGAAGGCATAGAACTTGATGGTAAAAGGCCAGAAACCTTTCAGTCTGCTGATTACGGAATTCATCATGGTAGCGCCGTTTCCTTTTTCAGGATGTTTTCAACGGCTTCTGCGAGGTCGAATTCGGACGTGCCATCAAAAAAATGGTTTGCATTGGGGATGACTGAAATCTCGGCACTGGAATGCAGGGCGGATATGCGGGATATCCATTCTGCCGGCAGGATGGTGTCATTTCCGCCAAAGATGATATTGAGCGGCAGCTTGTTGCCTGCCAGCAACTGCAATACCTGATCCTCATCATATCTGGCAAAAGAGGCATAACTGTTCAGGGTAGCCGCGTAATTGCGCCGGCAGTATCCGAGCGTATACAGTCTGGGATACTGTCCATGTCGCGAATAGCCTTTCTGCAGCAATGCCTGTGCGCGCGTTTTTTCTGCAGGGTCGACAGCCACAGGATTGAGGCTGATCAGGATGAGCCTGTCCAGCATGGGCGATGGCTTGTTTTCACTGTACTGCAGCGTCTCGAAATTGCCGGTACTGCTGAAGCCGATCATCACGATCCTGCTGTAGCCCTTATGCTGCAACCACTTGAACCAGTAATCGATCTCGCTCATGTCCTGTTCTACCGTATGCGTATGCATGGCTTCGCAAGGCATGCTTTGTTTGCGGCTGCTTATCATGAGGGAGGTAGTGGGCCGCAATGTTGTGTAACCCTTCTGGTCAAGATTGGATGCCAATGCATTGATCGGTTCGGAAAGTCCGGTTTGCAGGAACCCATGCAGGATCAGCAAGGCTGTCGCGGAAGAATTGCCCTGATGAAAGCTGGCGGTCAGGCGGATGCCGCTCTGCAATTTGGCATCTACAGTCTGGGCGTGACTGGGTGTGACGACTGTCAGCATCAGCAGGCATGCTGGCAAGTAATGCAGTTGTATGCGCCACAGTTTCATAATGACCTGAAAAAACGAATATAAGCAGACAGTTGAGGATATTTTAACCGATAAAGGCGAATACGAAGCCGTGAGTAACAGTCGAAAAGCCAGATACATCCGGTGTTGGTGCAGGGTTTTATGATTAAACGGTAAGTAGTGATCATTTTATACTGCCATTGAGCCAGATAATCGCTCATGCAAACGCTGCATGAAGGCTGGCAGGAGTTTCCGCAAAAGTGGTGGAAGTCAGCGGAAATGCAGGGAGCAGGATCATGCACTGTTACAGCGGAAACTGTATGCCGGATTTCCTGCGGGCCAGATCATTCAAGCGCCTGATGACAGCGCTGCAGGTTTGTCTCAAATATTCAGTCGTGGGAAAATGATTCGATTTGAGTGACTTCCGGTGTTTGTGCAGATGTCCGGTAAGTCGTGGCAGCAGCTTGATGTCAATAATAAAGATAAATTTAATAATATAATCATGATATTATCATTTTCAGACAGTCCCGGTCCGCGTGAGCGACATTTGCAGCGTAAAGCCAGCAATCCTTTATTTGGTGCAGCGGCTGCCTTGACCCAGCATGATGTTGCTCTGGCAAGGTTGAAGGATGAAGAGGCGTTGCAGCAATACATGGAAGCTTTCCGTGAAACCGTGCAACGTGCAGTGAAGCTGGATGCATCAGTGGAAAGCGAGGTGCTGCTATTGCTGAAGGTTCAGCTGGAGCAACTGTATGCGGTGGCCAGCGGCTTGCCGGGCAGGCCACAGCAGATACGCGATGCGATCCGCAAGCTGGTGTCGGCAATCCATTCCACGATGGTGACGGCTTCGGCAAGCGATCCGCATGCGCTGGAAAAACTGGAACGCGATGAAGCGCAGACAAGATTGCATTACTACCTGTGTGATTTTACCGTGGTCTCGGATATGCTGAATCCGGACGGGATTATTTCCGAGGAAGACCAGTTGCCTGCCTTGCTGAATGAAGGCGAAGAAGCGCTGCAGGCGGCACTGGCGATTTTCCCGCCGGAGAGCATTGCGCAGATGGTGGAAGAGGGGAAAAGCCTGCTGGGCAAGATTGATGCAGAAGGTCATAGCCTGCCGCAAGCCTGGCAGCGGCTGGCGCAGATGGAAAGCTGGCTGCTCGACACATAATTCGAACATCAAGGGAGGCTGCATGAAGGGAGCGCTGAGGTTCTTGTCTGTACCCGGGAAGAAGATACAAACCCATGGCACACGCATCGTAATGGGCCTGTGTGTGGTGATGCTTTTCGTACTGCATGGCGCGCATGTGATTACCTTGCCGCTGGTGAATGGCCTCGAAGGTGACCTTTACGATGCGCGCTTGCGTGCATCGATGCCGAACACCGTCAATCCGCAAGTAGTGATCATCGACATTGATGAGAAGAGCCTGAAGCAGGAAGGCCGCTGGCCGTGGAGTCGTGCGCGGCTGGCCGACCTGGTGAACCGCCTGTTCGACCGATATCAGGTAGCGGCCCTCGGCATGGACGTGGTGTATGCCGAGTCTGAAAGCCAGACCAGCCTGAAGCAGTTTGAACGACTGACCAGGCAAGGTGATGTGCAAGGCAAGGAGGCACAGGCACTGCTGAACAGGATCAAGCCTTTGCTGGATGGTGACCGCCGGTTCGCGCAATCGATGAAAGGACGCAAGGTCGTACTCGGCTATTATTTCAAGAGTGAAGAAAATACCGAGGCGGAAAGTCTTTCCGGCAAGTTGCCGCAAACGGCATGTGACCTTGCACAGGTGACAGCGCAAGGCATGCAGCTTCAGCATGAATCGGGCTATGGTGCAAATCTTCCAGTACTGCAGGAAGCCGCTGCAGGCGGTGGCCATTTCATTCCCAATGTGGACAAGGACGGTATCATCCGTTCAGTCCCCCTTGTGGTGGAGTATCAGGGGAAGTGTTATGCCGCATTGTCGCTTGCGCTGTTGCAGCAGGTGCTGGACGTCCCGCAGGTGATGGCGGCGCATGATGCGGATGCCTGGAGCAGGCAAGTGCTTAAAGTCGGCGAAATCGGCATACCTGTAATGCGCGATGGTTCAGCGTGGATACCATACCGGGGTTTCCAGGGCAGCTTCACGTATGTTTCAGCGACGGATGTGCTGACCGGGAAAGCAGATCCCCGGTTGCTGGAGGGCACGGTAGCCCTGCTGGGCACCACCGCTGCCGGCTTGCTGGATTATCGCGCGACACCGGTCAGCAGCTCCTATGCTGGCGTGGAGGTGCACGCCAATCTTGTGGCCGGCATGCTCGACGGCACGATCAGGAAATCACCCACGGTCATTCATGGCATGGAGAGCTGGATGCTGCTGGTGCTGGGTATCGTGTTTGCCATACTGCTGGGGCGCGCCTCACCACTGCAGGTGGTATGGATGTCCGCCTTGCTGGCAGCGCTGGTATTCGTCGGCAATTTCATGCTGTGGTTGGGGGCGGATGTCGTGATTCCGCTGGCCTCGTCACTGATGATGATCCTGATGCTGTTCGTGTTGAACATGTCTTACGGCTTCCTTACCGAGGAACGCACCAAGCGGTTGTACAAGGATCGCTTCGGCCAGTATGTTTCACCCGAGGTGATCGAGGAGATGATCGCCAATCCGCAGGCGCTGGAATCGATGGAAGGCACCAGCCGCAACATGACCGTGCTGTTTTCCGACATCCGCAATTTCACCACGATATCCGAAGGGCTTGAGCCGAAACAGCTGATGCGCATGATGAATGAGTACCTGACACCGATGACGCGGCTGATCATCGACAAGAGCAAATATCAGGGCACCATCGACAAGTATATCGGCGATGCGATCATGGCTTTCTGGGGCGCGCCACTGCCGGATGAAGAGCATGCCCGGCACGCCGTGCTTGCCGCGCTGGACATGCAGGCACTGGCGCATGAGCTGACGGTGAAATTCCGCGACGAGGGCTGGCCGGAAATCCGCATCGGCGTGGGCCTGAACAGCGGCATGATGGCGGTGGGTAACATGGGTTCCAGCTTCCGCCGTGCCTATACCGTGCTGGGCGATGCGGTGAATCTCGCCGCGCGCCTGGAAGGCCTGACCAAGGAATATGGCGTGGGCATCCTGGTCAGTGAATCAACACGTGAAGCCGTGCCCGATGTTGCGTTTCGCGAACTGGACCGGGTACGCGTGAAGGGCAAGGATGTGGCAGTGGCGATTTTCGAACCCATGGGCAGGAGTGAAGAGGTCAGCGGAGAACAGTTGCAGCGCATCGAGCTGACACACCTGATGCTGGCGCATTACCGCGCGCAGGAGTGGGATGCGGCTGAAGCCATGCTGGATCAGCTTACGGCAGACGATGCAGTGCTGGTCAAGCTGTATCGCGGCCGGATCAGTGAATTGCGTAGCCACCCGCCCGGACCGGACTGGGATGGCGTGACTGCATTCAAGACCAAATAAAGGAGGGGGCATGAACCATCATCGACGCAAATGGCTGATGAATCTCGCCACAATGGGCGGGCTGAGTGCGGTTGCCCCGTTCCTGATTCGTGATGTACTGGCAATGGGTAACCGTGTTTACCCGCAAGGCATGCGCAAGGTGCAGGGCGTGGTGAAGGTCAATGAACAGCAGGCGCAGCAGGATACCCTGGTGAAGGCGGGTGACCGCGTGACAACTGGCGATAACAGCCTGGCGATCTTCGTGCTGGGTCGTGATGCCTACATGCTGCGCAGCAACAGCATGCTGGAAATTGCCGGGGATGGCGGGATTGTCAGCTCGCTAAACCTGCTGGCTGGCAAGATGCTCTCGGTATTCGGCAAGGGCGAAAAGAAAATCATGGTGCCGACCGCAACGGTGGGCATCCGCGGCACCGCGGTGTATGCCGAGGTGGAACCGCAGCGCTGCTATATCTGTACCTGCTACGGCAAGGTGGAAATCAGTACCACAAAAGATCCGTCCATCAAGGAAAGCATCACCACCTACAAGCATGACTCGCCGCGCTACATCTATGCTTCAGGTGAGACGATGATCGCCAAGGCGCCGGTAATCAATCACACCGATGATGAACTGTTCATGCTGGAAGCATTGGTAGGGCGCACCCCGGCATTCTATGTGCCGGGGGAATATCAGGGTGGTAATCCTTACTGAATTAATAATATATTCATCAGGTTACTAATTTGCGCCGCCAGCAATCCATTCTGTGATGGTATCAAGTTCGGTCTGCGTCAGGGCAGCGCCGGAGCCCTGTGGCATGGCGCGGGTGCTGGTAACACTGTTGCAGCTCATGACCGGCGTTGTTGTCTTTGCATAGAGGACATCCAGCAGGACATTGCTTGACCTGCGCGGGTCGCCTGCCTTGACGCGATATTTGCCGCTGCATTTGGTGCTTGAAGTGTTGATCAAAGTGCTTGCGGCCAGGGAACTGCTGCTCATGTCCGGAATGTTGCTGACCGAAGTATGACAGCTGTAGCACACATTGTTGTTGAAGATGGGGAAGACATCGCTGGCCAGTGTCTTGCTGACACTCGCCACGCCGAGTGCTTCTGTTGCCAGCACTGTGCCAGTTGAGGATTTCAACGTGACAGTCAGATAACGATCCGTGGGTGCAGTTGAAATTGTGACCGGCACGGACAGGTTGCCGAGGCTTGCGTTGTAGGTGGCAGTGCCGGCATAGTTGTTGCCATTGCTGTCTGTCGCGGTAATAGTCATGCCGTTTGCAAGATTGGTGCCGGTGAGGATGACCGTGCGTGAAGTTTGCGGCACCACAAAGCCTTTGGGTTGCAATTCGGTAATTGATACAGAAGTTGAACTGCTGCTACCCCCTCCGCCACCTCCCCCGCCGCATGCGGTCAGCACACTGCAAAACAGTACAAGTGGAAATTTATAGGCGGAGCAAATATGGCGTGTCATGTGAAAGAAAATTCCTCGGGTGTCAGATTGGTTGAAGCAATTCCTCAGGCCATAAAACCAAGGTCGGTACTGCCATAGCTGCTCAGGTAGGGGAAAACTTCCAGCACTTCTGCAGCGCTGAGGCCAAACCATTTGGCCAGGGTGCCTGCATATTCATCCACGGCAATCTGCGGGATGGTGTTGCCGGAGCCTACGTCCAGCGGATTGTCAAAAGTGCCATAGCTGGTGGTGCCGGTGACGGCGGTCATCGGGAAGGTGCCGTAAATATCGCCTGTTGATTTGCCGGGGTTGACTGCGCCGCCTATCACGAAATGATGTGAGCCCCAGCCATGGTCGGTACCATCACCATTGCTGGCAAAAGTGCGACCGAAGTCGGAAGCGGTGAAAGTGGTAACTGCGCTGCGCATGTTTGAGCTGGTGCCATCATTGACATCTACCAGGGAGCCCAATGTGGTGTCGAGATATTCAATCGCATGCGACAGCCGCGCGAAAAGGTTGGCCTGGCTGGAGGTCTGGAAGTCATGTGTGTCGAAACCGCCCAGCGTGACAAAGAAGATTTGCCGGTGTGCGCCCAGCAGGTTGCGGCCTGCGATCAGGCGCGCCACGGTCTGCATCTGCACGGCCAGCGGGTTGGTCTGCTGGGTGTTGGTATTCGGATTGAGGTAGGTGCTCGGGGCGGGCACGATCGGGGCCGTAGTCTTTGTCATTACAGATTGCAGGTTGGATTGAGCATCAATGGCACGCTGCACCACGTTGGCATGCGCAATTTCAAACAGGTTGCCGCTGGTGGGCCCTGTGGTGATTTTTTTTGTGAAATTGTCACCACTATCAATGCTGCCAAACAGGCCGTCGAATCCATTTGTTCCGCTAATGGGTACGGGAACGCCATTGTTATTGATCTGGTACTGGTTCAGTGTTTCACCGGCGAGGAAAGTGGTGCTGCCGGCCATCGACAGCGAGGTGAAGTTGGGTGTCGTATTGCTGGACTTGATGCGGTCTGCCATGCGGCCGCCCCAGCCGTAGTTGCGTTTAGTGGTATCGGTGGATTGCCACAGTGTAGTCTGGTCGCTGTGCGAGAACAGGTTTGCAGGGCGCCAGCTGGCGTTGTTGCGATAGACGGTCTTGTCGGAGATCGGTCGGCTCAGCGTGCCAACATTGGCGATGATGGCAGCGCGACCGGCATCGAACAGGTTCTTGATGCCTGTCAGCTGAGGGTGCAGTTTGAATTCGCGAGTACCGACGCTATCCACCTTGGTGGTGGCCGGCGTGATGGAAAGCAGGCTGCCTAGCGACAGCGCAATGGAGGAGCCATTCACGTTGCGTGCGCCAAGATAGCCGTTCCATGAGGGCGTATCCGTGGCCAGCACCATGTTGTTATGGTCATTGCCGCCGGCAAGGAAGATGCACACCAGCGCCTTGTAATCTCCGGTCAGGGTTGAAGCCATCGCGGCATTCATGCCGAACAGGTCCATCGCAAACGGGGTTGCCACGGCACTGGCAGACAGCAGGGTCGACTTCAGCAGGAATTCGCGGCGGGAGAGGTCAAATTCTTTTTTGGACATGATGGGCTCCTGTTACTTCTGGGTGATGTACTCTGGCGATGCCATGATGAGGAAAATGGCCAGGTACACCTTGTTGCCTGCGCTGTTGTTCGGGTTGGAGTTGATTGCATTCAGGATCTGCGTGCGCAATGGATTGCTCATGGTCTGTTGCATCAGCAGCAGGTCCAGGCGGTCCAGCAACAGCTCCGGCGTGCCTGCCAGCGCAAGTTCTGCCGAGTAATCTGCCTTGATTTCGCGGCCTGAGCCTGCGCCGTAGGGGATGGCATTGCGCATGTAATCGAGATAGCCGAATACGGAGGTCTCGTCAGTGATCTGGAATTCCGGTGCGAACAGGCCATTGGCATATCCCGTTACACTCGTGGTGGAGGTTAATGTCGTGTTCGGTGCCTGGTATTCGGGGCGGTAGAAATTGAATACGGAAGGCGCACGTAGTGCAGTCTGTCCGAGCGATCGCAACGGATCGTCGGTGCGGCCGAGCAGGAAATTGCCGGAGGCAGATTTTGCGCGGAAAGCGCGCATCCAGTTTGCGATGCGGATGACAGGCTCTCGCAGTTTGCCGGCGCTGGTTGCGGTGGGCTGTGTCAGGGCTTCCGTATCGAGCAATACGGCCTTGATCACCGCTTTCATGTCGCCGCGCACACCGTTGCCATTGTCATTGAATGCCTTGGCAACGTTGTCGATATAGCTTGGGCTTGGATTGTCTGTGACCAGTCGCTGGATCAGCTGGCGACCGATGAAAGGGCCGACATTGGGATGGTTGAACAGCACATCCAGCGCGATTTTCAGGCTGTCCTCGCCGCTGGTATTGTCCGGAATCAGCTTGCCATAGGTGGTGTCGGTATACAGCACCGACTTGGGAATTTCCAGGCTGTTGTTCGAGTCATATTTCTGCAGCAGTTCATGATATTGCGAGTAGTTCTGCATGGGCAGCCAGTCGCGGTTGGGGTCCACGCGTGAGGGATTGGTGTCGGTAATCGAAGCATTGAAGCGGTTGTTGGTTTTGTCCGGGCCCGCCCAGCTCCAGCCGGTAAATACCTTGGCCAGCCCCTTGATGTCGTCATTGGTATACGTCGCGGTTGGCGGACTGGTGGTGTCGGAGCCATCGCGGTTGAGCTTGCGCAGGCCGATGGTAAAAAGCTGCATCACTTCACGTGCGTAATTTTCATCGGGTACGCGTGCGCCTATGGTTTTCTGGTTGCGCAGCGCGCTTAAATAAATGCCCATCATCGGGTGCAGGGTCACGGCTTCCAGCAGGTTGCGGAAATTGCCGAAGGCATTTGCACCCAGCATGTCGTAATAGCTGGCCATGCCGCGTGGCTGGCTGGCCAGGTTGTCGTTCTGGAATGACACGACGAAAATCTGCGACAGCGCAAAGGTCACACGCTGGCGCAGCTGGTCGGCACCATTGATGGCCTGTTGCCAGAACGACTGGATGAACAGCGAATCATCTATGTTGGCATTGTCCGGCAGTGTTGAAAGACCCTGGTTGACATAGGCAAAGTGCATGGTTTGCGGTTTGTCGAACTGGTCATTGAACCAGGCACCTGAGCCTATCGTACGGATGCGGTCGATTTCGTCTATCGTCGCGCCGAAGGTGCCCTGGTTGAGAATGCGGGCAGCTTCCTTTGCGGTTGGTTGTGCGACATCCGAGGTTGTCTGTGTCTCAACGCCACAGCCGGAAAGCACGGTGGCCATCAGGGCTGCGCCTGCCAGCGTTTCCAATGTGCTGCCTTGCCTTTCCGGATTTGAGGTTGCCGAGAGTGAGTTTGCCGGGAGTGAGGTTTCTGGATGTGCACTTTCTGGGTTTGCAGCTTTGATGTCTTGGGTATCCATGACTATTTCCCTTTTATCACGGGTATTCAGAAACGATACAGTGCGGCGAGATAAGTGGTGCGTTCAGCGCCCACCACGTTCACGCCCAGCCTGACGGTTGCACTCTGGCTGACATCCACATGCACGCCAGCGCCACCGGTCACGCCGGTTTTGGTCGTGGTGGTGATGAAAGTCGAGGGTTGGGTGGAAGGCGGCAGTCCTGGATCGTTGGTGGTGAGTTTGTCGGTTGTTCGCGCATAGCCAACCTTGACATAGAGCGCCATCGGTCCCATGTCGCTGAAACGGACCGGGAACATCCACAGCGAGGAGGCTCCCAGGCGGTTTTTTTCGGCAATCGTCGTGGTCGTTGCGCGTGTATAGATCGGGTCAAAGTAATCGTAGCTGATTTCCATGCCGACCATTTTTGTGAACTGGTAACCCATCACTGCGCCGACACTGGAATCACCCAGCTGTGCACCGAGATAGAAGCCGGTTGCGATACCCGTGACAGGCCCTGTTTTGGCGGGCGCAGTGACTCCCGGTGCAGAGGACCGGGTAACCGTCTCGGCGGCTGCAATGCGCACAGGGTAGCCAGGTTCAGTGGCCTGGGCTTTGCTGGTAATTTCAGTCGCAGCCGTTGCTGATACCGCTGTGTTGGCGGAAGCTCTGGAGATCAGTTTTGCTGCTTGTGCCTGGGGGGTCGATGCCAGGGCCAGGATTGTGATCAGCGTTGTTGTTTTCATGTCGAACATTGTCGTCTCGCGCGGTGAATGGGGTCGGGATCAGAATTTGAAAATGGCGCTCACATACACAGAACGGTCCGGGCCGAATACATCAATGCCTGCCCGGCCGCTCAAGTGCTCATAAAAGTCATACTGGGCGCCAACACCAAAGCGTCCGCGGTTGGTGTAGTTTGTATAACTGCCACTGTAGGTGACGGAAGAGGGAAAGCTGTAAGTCACTTCCTGGATCGTGCGTTCATAGCCCACTTTGCCGAAAAAGAAATAGGGTGAGCCACCCGCCAGTTTCATTGGAACCATATAAAGTGCGGACAGTCCCATTGCCAGGATCTGTGTTTCGTTGGTGGCACCCGCCTGGTTGATGGTGGTGACATATCGGCTGGCGTGGCCTTCAACGGCCCAGTTTTTGTCGATCTGGTAACCGACCAGCCCGGTTGTGGTGTTGTTGTCGAGCTGTGCGCCTGCATATAGTGGGGTATATGCAGCCTGTGCCGGCATACTCATGGATAGCATGAGTAACCCGGCAACATGGATTTGTTTCATAAATTCTCCCTTGATGTACTCACGGTACTGTGCTTTTCCAGTGCGAATTATTGATTAAGCCGCAGCATGGTAATTAATAAATCGGAAGGGGACAACTTTATAAAGCAAAATACCAAGGATGTGCGCCAACTCCTTGGTGTAAAGGAATATGTGGTTTTTTGCTGGTGGAGATGGAGTGGTTGGGGTTTGGCAAGCGTCTTCGTCGGGGGCGGGTGCTAAACAATGTTATAATAAGCATTCGCTTATATTTTTCAATGCTTTGATTATATTTGGTTATTATGAGATTTTTGATACGCTATTTTTTTCGTAGCATCCGCTTGATGCTGCACCCATTCATGCTGTTGTGGGAAAAGCTGACTACGCCCAAGGGTATGATCCGCTCGCCGGAAGTCCAGCAGGTTGTGGACCGTCAGACGAGTCATCTGGTGATGTACCAGTTCAGGACATGCCCGTTCTGCATCAAGGCCAGACGCGAAATGCGCAGGCTGTCATTGAATATTGAATTACGCGATGCGCAGCATGATCAGCAGAATCGGCAGGCCCTGTTGCAGGGCGGGGGCAGGATACAAGTGCCCTGCCTGAAAATTACTGATGCGCAAGGAAAAGAGGAGTGGCTTTACGAAAGTGGTGCCATCATCCAGTATCTGCAGCGTTTCGCCTGAAATCGGGTTCAGGACTCGGGCATGGCGGCAGCCTGCATGCCGCGCCTGACGTTCACTCCAAAAAGAACCAGCAGGCCGGCCACAAAGAATCCGCCGGTGATGAGGATTGCGAGGCGGTGATTACCCGCTGACATCCAGCTGACCAGGCCATAGGTCATCGGGCCGATGATGGCGGAAAATTTCACTGCCATGCCCCATAGCCCGAAAAACTCTGCACGGCGTGCGGTCGGACTCAAAAGCCCGACCAGTGCGCGGCCGGCAGACTGGCTGGAACCCATGCATAGCCCGGCAAGATTTGCCGCCGCCCAGAACTGACCCGGTCCTTCCGCCGTCCATGCCAGCAGCACCATCACGATCCAGCCGATCAAGGTCAGCGCAATCGCCTGAATATGTCCGATACGGTCCTGCAGGTGGCCAAACAGGAAGGCGCCGATTGCCGCGGTGATGTTCACCACGAAGATCAGTTGTATGGTCTGGGCGGTCGTGAAGTGCATGGCCTGTTGCGCGTAGATTGCAGCCAGCGTGATCACGGTGTTGATGCCTGCATGGTAAAGCACCGTGCAGATCAGGAAACGGCGCAGGTCGGCATATAGCCTTGCATGACGCAGGGTATGCGCCAGGCGGGTAAAGGACTCTTGCAACGGGGTTTTGCTTTGCAGGTGGGGTTGCGCGACGGCGCGTTCCTTCATGAAGAGGAAGGTCGGCAGGCTGGACAGTGCAAACAGCACAGCAGTGATCAGCATCGTCACCGGCACGAAATCCTGCGCATGCCGGCCTTGCCCTTGCGCCCAGGTAACATAGGCAAGGCATGCGCCGAGGCTGACCAGCCCGCCGATGTAACCCAGGCTCCAGCCCCAGCCGGAGACCTTGCCCATCGCCTGTTCATTCGCCAGTTCCGGCAGGAAGGCGGCAATCAGGTTTTCACCGCTACCGTAGAAGAAGTTTGACAGCACGATCAGCGGCACTGCGAGCCACAGCCCGCCGGGCCCCGTGAAAAAAAGCAGTGAAGTGAACAGCACGCAGCCTGCCGTGGTCAGCAACAGCAGTTTTTTCTTGGCCGCATACGCATCTGCATAGGCGCCAATCACGGGCGCCATGAACATGATCATGGCGTAAGACACCGCCAGGGCCAGTGTCCAGGCGAAAGTGGCCCATGGTGCATCGCCGGCAATGACGCTGACGAAATACGCATTGAAGATCGCAGTGATCACCACGGTGGTATAGCCCGAATTGGCGAAGTCATACATGGCCCATGACCACACTTCCTTGGGGGTAACGTTGGCTGCCAGGGATTTTTGCATGTCGGATTCCGAATATTTTGGGTGCGGCATTGTCAACGATCGCATATCTTGCTGTAAAGCCGGGATTCCCCGCTTTGCCAAACTTGTGCTGTGCGCTATCCTGTCAGACATTGTTCCGTTCCTGAATACTGTTACTGCTGTACCTTATGTCCATCGCCGCCCTCAGACTGAAACTGGCATCCCTGCCCGAACCCATGCGCATCGGCATCGGCCTGGGCCTGGGCTTTGGCGTGACCCTGCTGCTTGTGGTGCTGGTGATGATCGCCGGCTTTGGCTACATGGCGAGCGTGCATCAGGACCTGAAGAGAATCACGCTGGTCAGCAATGTGAAAATCGAGCTGGCGCACAAGATGGAATATGCACAGCGCGACCGAGCCGTGCACATGAGTGCGCTGGCTTACCTGTCTGATCCTTTCGAGCGTGATGAGGAGCTGCAGCAGTTTCAGCAGAGCGCAAGCGAGTTTGTCAGTGCATGGCAGCAGTTTCAGCAGATGCAGCTGAATGAAGAGGAGAAGCAGCTGGTCGGCAGGCTTAATTTGTTGCTGGCGCGACGCAACACCCTGGTCAACCAGGCGATCGCGAGGTCGGAGAAATCGAGCGGGCTGGCGTTTGCCAATTACATGCGCAAAGTGGTACTGCCAGGGCAGCAGGTGATAGCAGGCGAGCTGGACAAGCTGATGGAATTGCAGCAGAAACAGCTGCAGGCAGCGGTAGAGGGTTCGGAAAACTCCTATGCGCGCGCGCGAGGAATACTGCTGTTGCTGTGCAGCCTGACGATCGTGATCGGCATTTTTGTCGCGATCTTTGTCTTGAGGCAGGTCATGCGGCAGTCACGCGAGCTGGAGTACAAGGCCCTGTTTGATGACTTGACCGGGCTGCCTAACCGTTCGATGTTCTTTGACCGCCTGCAACAGGCCGAGCGACAGTTTGAGGTGGAGCATAAGCCATTTTCCATTGCCGTGCTGGACCTGGACCGCTTCAAGGAGGTGAATGACCAACATGGCCACCATACGGGCGACCTGTTGCTCAAGCATGTGGCAGAACGGATGACCGGCCTGATGCGCCGCACCGATACCGTGGCGCGCATGGGCGGGGACGAGTTCATGCTGCTGTTGCCGGCAGTTTCTGCTGACAATGCGCAGAGAATCGTGAAGAAGCTTTATGAAACCCTGAACCAGCAGGTGGTGCTGGAGGGTGTGATCGTGGATGTGGCCTGTTCCATGGGCATTGCGACCTATCCCGATCATGAAACCGATGTACGGCAGCTATTGCTGAAGGCAGACATCGCAATGTACGCAGCCAAGCGTGCCAATGTCGGCTTCCGCATCTTCTCGCCGGAAATCGAGCTCTTGGAAGCGCGCAATACCGAATTGCAGAACGAGCTGCGCCAGGGCATCGGCAATGGCGAATTGTTCGTCCAGTACCAGCCCAAGATCAGCCATCACACCGGCAGCATTACCGGTGTGGAGGTACTGGTGCGCTGGCAGCATCCGCGACGGGGGTTGATCCCGCCGGATGAATTCGTGCCGATGGCGGAAGCCACCGGACTGATCCAGCCGCTGGCTTTCTGGGTGTTGCACGAGGCAATGCAGCAATGCGTGAAATGGCGCGAGGCGGGGCATACCTTCAAGGTGGCATTCAACCTTTCCACGCGTAATTTGCTGGATGGCGACTTGCCCGGACGGATTGAGGAAATGCTGCAGGCAAGCCAGGTGCAGCCGGACTGGCTGGTGTTCGAGATTACAGAAAGTGCGGTGATGGCAGAGCCTTTGCGTGCGCTGGAAACCCTGACCCGTCTGCACCGCATGGGCATCCAGCTGTCGCTGGACGATTTTGGCACAGGATACTCTTCGCTTTCCTACCTGAAAAAATTGCCGGTCAGCGAAATCAAGATCGACAAATCTTTCGTCAAGGACATGGAGCTGGACGCAAACGATACGGTGATCGTACGTTCCACCATTGCCCTTGGCCACAACCTCGGGATGCAGGTCGTGGCAGAGGGCGTGGAAAGCCGGGAGAGCTGGGATTTGCTGACGGCGATGGGTTGCGATGCGTCGCAAGGATATTACATGGCGCGCCCGATGCGGGCTGCAGATCTGGAAAAGTGGCTGGCTTCATCGCCATGGGCAGAGGCCAAGGTGGATATCCCCGGCGTATACAGCGGGGCGGAGCGGCGCAAGAGTGTGCGCTTGCCGAAAATCAAGTAAGATATTGAATATATTATTTTAATTTATACTTTCTGCGGTATGTTCCTGTCATGAAAAATTATTTTCTGGTGCTGGCCGCAGGTGTGCTGGCGGTGGCTGGTTTTGCCCCTTTCAACCTGTTTCCGCTGATGATCCTGTCCCTGGCCGTGCTGTTTCATGCGTGGTTGCATGCCCGCGGCAAATGGATGGCCTTCCGGATTGGCCTCGTGTTCGGCTTTGGTTTTTTCTGTGCAGGCACAGGCTGGCTGTATGTTGCGCTGCATGATTATGGCGGCATGCCGATGCTGTTGTCGGCGCTGGCGATAGCATTGTTTGCCGGGTTCCTTGCATTGTTTCCTGCTGCGGCCGGCTATGCACAGGCGCGTCTGCATGCGAAGCTCGCTGGCCATGCAGGGTTGCATTCCGGCATCGTGCTGCTGTTGTTGATACCCGCAGTCTGGGTGTTCAGCGAATGGGTGCGCGGCAATATTTTTACCGGTTTTCCGTGGCTGACAGCAGGCTATTCGCAGGTACCTTACAGTCCGCTGGCAGGTTATGCACCGGTGCTGGGTGTTTACGGCGTGTCGCTGTTTTGCGCCATCAGCGCAGGCTTGCTGGTGTGGTTATGGCAGGCCGGCTTTTCCCGGCAAGGCAGGTTTGCACTGGTTTTGCTTGTACTCGTGTGGCTGATCGGGGCAGGCTTGCAGCAGATGGCGTGGACCCATGCCGAGGGCGAGCCGCTCAAGGTTGCCCTGTTGCAGGGCAATATCGAAGAGAGTGCCAAGTTCGAGGAGGGTAGCCTGGTGTCCACGCTGGAAACCTATCGCCGGCTTGCGGAAAGCAGTGATGCACGGCTGATCGTGATGCCGGAAACGGCCCTGCCGATCTTGCGGGAAGAAATGCCGCCGCTGTATGCAGAAAAACTGCTGCAACATGTGCGAAGCAATGCCGGCGACATCCTGCTGGGCCTGTTCGAGCGCGAGCGCGGACTTTATTACAACAGTGTGGTCAGCCTGGGCAGCTCGCCCACTCAGCATTACCGCAAGAACCACCTGGTGCCGTTTGGCGAGTTCATCCCGTTGCGACCGCTGCTGGGCGTGCTGATCAATGAGGTGCTGCATATCCCGATGGGGGACCAGGCGCGCGGCGGCGAACGCCAGCAAGTCTTGCAGGTCGCAGGGCAGAAGGTGGCAGTGGATATCTGCTATGAGGATGTGTTTGGCGAAGAGATCATCCGTTACCTGCCGGAAGCAACCATGCTGGTGAATGTCACCAACGATGCCTGGTATGGACACTCGCATGCGGCGATGCAGCACAACCAGATTTCCTCCATGCGCGCGCTGGAAACCGGGCGCATGATGCTGCGCGCGACCAATACCGGCGTGACTTCCGTTATCGATCGTGATGGCCGCATTCTGCAGACCTTGCCGCAGCATGAAGAAGGCGTGCTGACTGCCGCAGTGCAGGGCTATGCGGGACGTACACCCTATGTGGTATGGGGCAATGCGGCAGTGCTATTGCTGGCAGGCTTGCTGCTGGCGGCGGCATGGTTGATAAATCGGGCGAAGGCAGTATAGTCCAGGCAGGGAGCCCTGCGGACATGGTTGTCTGGTGTCACGTGCATTGTCTGGTTAGCTATGTTCGATATTAAATAACCATTTGAATATATTATTATAATTATCTGGATTGACGTAGGTGACTGTGACCTGAAGCTGTCATCTCTCAAGGGGGTAAGTAATGAAATCCTGTTTGCGCGTAATATTGCTTGGAAGCTGCCTGCTGTGCCAGCAGGCAGCTGCAGAAGTTAAAGAGTATGTGCGTGACTACAATTACCACGGTACCGAGTTCGACACACAATCCACCAGCCGCATCAATGCCATCGATGGCGTAAAACGTGAATTGCTGGATGAACTGGGCACCTATGTCGGCTCGGTGATCCGGCAGCATGAGGACTCACTGGGCAACTCCTACATGAGCCAGGATATGGTGAACATCACTGCCGGCATCGTGTCGCTGAAAGTGCTGAACGAAAAATGGGCGCAGCCTGAATACTACGTAAAGGCCGGCATGAAGGCCGATCCGGACGATGTGCTGAGCAAGCTGAAGGCGATGCGCGCCGATCTGGAGCTGGAAAAAAACCTGCGTGATTCCTATGAGGAGCTGCAACGCGCACGCACGGAAATGGCCGAGTTGAAAGCGCAGCTGGCTCGGCTCAGGCAAGCCGCTGTGGGCGGAACGACGATTGTGGCTGCTGCGCCGACCGCTGCACCTCAGCCGGTGCCAGTTCCCGTCCCGGTATCGGTCGTCAAAACCATGCAGAAAAAGGAAGAGCAGGCGCAGCAGAAAGCGGCTGAAAGCCGGCAGGAAGAGAAAATTCTCGCGACGCTGCCGGCAGTACCTGCAGCGCCGGTAATTGCTTCCACGCCCGTGGTGCCGGATAACGACCTGCAAGCCAAAATGCATGCAGAGCAGGCACAAAAGGACATGGAGAAGGCCATCGCAGAGCAGAAAAAAATTGCCATGGCTGCGTCGCCCAAACCTGTAGTGGCCAAGACGATGGTTGTTGCCGTGCCTGTCGCGGCAACAGCGCCTGCGCCAGTGGTTAAAATCAGTGCAGAAGAACAAAAGCTGATGACTGATTACCAGCAGGCAGCGCAGGATGTCGAGGTGGAAGAGGCCTTCCAGCGCGCACTTGCAGCGAGGATGAGTGGCGACTTTGGCGCGTTGGTCAAGGAAATCCAGCCACTGGCCGAGAAGGGCTATGCCAAGGCGCAATTCCGCATGGGCTGGTTGTATGAGCGGGGTATCGGCGTGCCGCAGGATTTCCAGAAAGCCATGATGTGGTATGAAAAGGCGATGGCGAATGGCGACACCAGCGCCATTGCCAGGGTCGGCTGGATGTATGAACTGGGTATGGGAGTCGAGCGAGACTATGCCAAGGCTGCCCGTTATTACAACGAGGCGATACGCGCCGGTAATGCGCTGGGCTATGCATTCCTGGGCTGGATATATGAAACCGGCAAAGGCGTAACGCTGGATAGACTGAAAGCCAGGGCGCTGTATGAAAAAGGCGCAGAGATGGGGAATTATCTGGCGATGTCACGTCTGGGATTCACTTACCAGGTTGGCTGGGGTCTGGATCGGGATGAAAAGAAAGCAGTTGAGCTGTATCAGAAATGCGTGGATCACGGCGAGCCCTTGTCGATGACACGCTTGGGCCATATGTATAACCTCGGTCAGGGTGGCCTAGAAGTGGACCATAAAAAGGCGCTTGCACTGTTACGGGAATCCGAGCGTTACAACGTACCAGCCTCTTTTGCCTTTTTGGGCTTTATGTATGAAAACGGCTGGGCGGTGGACAGGGATTATGCGGAAGCCAGAAAGTTGTATGAGAAGGCGGCAGGGCTCGATGCGCCCTTTGCCTATTTCAGGCTGGGAGTTTTGTACAAGGATGGTCTGGGCGTCAGCCGTGACCGTGAAAAAGCCCGTGAGCTGCTGAAGCGCGCTGCCGGTCTGGGCGTGGTGAATGCAGGAAAAATGCTGGAAAGAATGCAGCGTGGATTCTGAGTATGGAATGCTTGGGCTGGTGTGTGGCTGGTTCTGATGCGGTGTAATAAATTCATTCTGTTATGAGGGAGTGGGTGTGCTATTTGCTGCAATGTGCAGATGAGACTTTGTACTGCGGTATCACCAACGACCTGCCGAAGCGCCTGCTCGCACATAATGCTGGTACGGGTGCGAAATATACGCGCGGCCGACTGCCGGTAAGGCTGGTTTATCAGGAAAGCTGCGAGGATAAATCCGCTGCCTTGAAACGTGAAAGGCAGATCAAACGCCTATCGCGTGCAGCAAAAATGACACTCATTAAATCGTTATAAATTCAAATTGTTATGATATTTTTACGCGCCTGGCGCCTTATCCGGAGGTTAGGCAAAAGGTATTTGCGGTTTATTGCGGTATAATCATTAAGTCATGAGTGGCTGTATTGTTATTCAGGGCAAAGGGAGCATTTAAATCTGTAAATAAATCAAATACTAAGGAGTTTTGATGAAAAAGGGAATCACTCTGGTTGCAGCAATGTTGGCTTTGGGTTTGGCGCAAAACGCATTGGCAAGCCCGAAGCTGGAAGACATGGTTGGTACATGGAAATGGGAGGGTTTCACAATCAAGGTGCAGAAATGTGAAAAAACCGGCGTATGCGCCGAGGTTATTTCCGGTCCGAAAAATGTAGGCCTGCAGATGATCCAGTCTGCATTGTCATCGGCTGATTCCAGCTTTGTCGGCAAGGTTGCCCATCCGCAAACCGGAGACACATACAACTCCAAGATTTCCATGGTGAACAATGACACCTGGCATATTGATGGTTGCACAGCAGCCAACGTGTGTGCGAGTGGCAATTTCACCCGCATTAAATAAGCATTACCTGTTGCGCAAGCAATAAAAAACCCGCCCTTTTGAGGCGGGTTTTTTTATTGCTGTTTGCGTGCCAGGTTCAGGCAGCAGCTTTGCGTGGCTGGAAGCGGCATGAGTAATGAATCACGATCCCTGCGGCCAGCAGTGCTGCGCCGACTTTCCAGAAACTGACCAAGATGAACTCGAATTTGCTGGAATCGCCCAGATTGAAAGTGGGTGGCATGCTGAGCAGGTAGCCCATCAATTGTGAGGCGAGGAAGAATGTGGCAATGGTCAGCACGATCCTGCTGGACCAGCTCACCATCTTGCAGGCATTGGCTTTGAATGCGATGCGTCCCAGCGCAAACAGCAGTCCGATAGCCGCAGCGATAATCGCCAGCCACATCATCGGCTTCATCAATGGCATCATGTTTACCATCATATCGATCAGTGTATCCTTCATGTCACTCCCTGTTTTGGTTATAAGTTTATGAAACACCGAGTTAATTCCCTGAAAAGTGCTATTTCCGGAAAATCATTGATCGGTGCCCTTTGAAAGCATAACCCAGTCAGCCATGAATGCAAGTGGACCGCAGGGGCCTTGCATGTATAAACGGTACTGTGGGTTGAAGCTAAGAAACTGTCCCGGTCTAAAGCTCGTGATATTTTTTTGCGCTGCCTTTGGCCTTCTCCACCGGATATTTCTGGCGGTTTTTCTCGATTTTATCCAGCACGATCTGCCCGACATCGAGCCCGTATTTGTCCGCCAGCAGCAGGGCATAGGCGAATACATCCGCCAGTTCTTCCCGCAGTTTCGCGGGGTCGGCATCTTCAGCCGGTTTCCATAAAAATAATTCAAGTAATTCAGAGGCTTCAATACTCAAAGCAAGGGCAAGGTCCTTGCCGTTATGGAATTGTGCCCAGTCGCGTTCGTCGCGAAACTGGCGCAAGGCTTCGATCAGGGTGCGGGTATCGGTCATATTCACTTTCCGGAAGTTCGCGTCATGCCGAATTATGACTGTCATTACCGGCAATTTCACCTTGTCTGGCAAATGGCATAAAATAGCGCCTTTGCATTTTCCGGTCCAAGCAAGCAATGCTCACTTTCCAGCAACTAATCCTAACACTGCAGAAATTCTGGGACAGGCACGGTTGTGCGCTGCTCCAACCCTACGATATCGAGGTTGGCGCAGGCACATTCCACACTGCCACATTCCTGCGCGCGATCGGTCCAGAGCCATGGCGCGCCGCGTATGCGCAGCCTTCGCGCCGTCCCAAGGATGGGCGTTATGGCGAAAACCCCAATCGCCTGCAGCATTATTACCAGTATCAGGTCGTGCTGAAGCCTTCGCCCGAGAACATCCAGGAATTGTATCTGGACAGTCTGCGTGAACTGGGGCTGAACCTGAATGAGCATGACATCCGCTTTGTCGAGGATGACTGGGAGTCGCCCACGCTTGGGGCCTGGGGACTGGGCTGGGAAGTGTGGCTGGATGGCATGGAAGTGACGCAGTTCACCTATTTCCAGGAAGTGGGTTCGCTGTCGTGCAAGCCGGTGCTGGGTGAAATTACATACGGCCTGGAGCGGCTGGCGATGTACCTGCAGGGCGTGGATAGCGTGTATGACCTGGTGTGGGCGAAGAATGGCGATCACATCGTCACCTATGGCGATATCTATCACCAGAACGAAGTGGAGCAGTCGAAATACAACTTCGAGCACTCCAACATCGACATGCTGTTCAATCACTTCAATACGTATGAAGGTGAAGCCAAGCGCCTGATTGCGGCCGGCCTGGTATTGCCCGGCTTCGAAATGGTGATGAAGTGCTCGCACAGCTTCAACCTGCTGGATGCGCGCGGTGCCATTTCGGTGACTGAGCGCGCCGGCTATATCGGCCGTGTGCGCACCCTGGCACGCGAAGTCGCCAAAGCCTATTACGAATCCCGCGAGAAACTGGGCTTTCCCATGTGTAAAGTTAACAACGGGCTCAAGGAAAAATCGGGAGCCGCAGCATGAACATGACCGTGAAAAAGGATACCCTGCTGATTGAACTGCTCACCGAGGAGCTGCCGCCGAAGGCGCTGGAAAAACTTTCTTTGAGCTTTGCCGAAGATGTGTTCGCCGCATTGAAGGCACAGGAGCTGGCCGGCGCCGATAGTGTGTGCACACCGTTTGCGACACCGCGCCGCCTGGCACTGAGCGTGACCAATGTGCTGGCGCAACAGCCGGACCGCAAGGTGGAGCGCAAAGGCCCGGCGGTAGCCGCGGCACGCAATCCCGATGGCAGCGTCAGCAAGGCGCTGGAGGGCTTCATGCGTTCCGCGGGGGTCGTGTATGAGCAGCTGAAACTGGTGCATGACGGCAAGACCGACTATTACGCGGTCAGCATCGATCAGCCCGGCAAGCCGCTCAGCGAATATGTGCCGGACATGGTGATGCAAGCGCTGAAAAAACTGCCAATTCCGAAGGTGATGCGCTGGGGCGATACCGAGCACCAGTTTGTGCGGCCGGTGAAGTCGCTGGTGATGATGCATGGCGACAAGGTGCTCAAGGGGGAGGTGATGGGCTGTGGCAGCAGCAACGTTACACGTGGTCACCGCTTCCTGTCGAGTGGCGTGATTACGCTGAAAACAGCCTCCGAATATGAGAATTCGCTGAATATTGTCGGCAATGTGGTAGCAAACTACCGCAGCCGCCGCAAGATGATCACCGCCCAGCTGGAGCAGGCCGCTTCTGCGCTGGGTGCAGTGTGGATCGGCCACAGCAGCAACCAGCCCATGCCGGAACTGCTGGCGCTTTCAGCACAGGACCGCTGTGTATCGAGCGCATTGCTGGACGAGGTGACTGCGCTGGTGGAGTGGCCGGTGGTGTATGTCGGGGAATTCGAGGCGGAATTTCTCGAAGTGCCGCAGGAATGCCTGGTGCTGACCATGCAGCAGAACCAGAAATATTTCCCGTTGCTGGATAAAACCAGCGGCAAGCTGCTGAACAAGTTCCTCATCGTATCCAACATGAAGGTGAAGGACAGCCAGCACATCGTCGGCGGCAACCAGAAAGTGGTGCGTTCGCGCCTGTCCGATGCGCGCTTTTTCTTCGAGCAGGATCGCAAACAGAAGCTCGAATCGCGCGTCACCAGGCTCGGCAATGTGGTGTACCACAACAAGCTGGGTTCGCAGCTGCAGCGCGTGGAGCGCATCGTCACGCTGACCGGCATCATCGCGCGCCTGCTGAATGCAGACAAGGCGGCCGCCGAACTGGCGGCGCGTCTGGCCAAGGCCGACCTGTTGACGGATATGGTCGGTGAGTTTCCGGAACTGCAAGGCATCATGGGCCGCTATTACGCGCTGCATGATGGCGAGAACATGGAAGTGGCTGATGCAATCGAAGGGCATTACCACCCGCGCTTTGCCGGTGACAGCTTGCCGCAGGGACATCTGGCCTGTGCGGTGGCGCTCGCCGACAAGCTGGAGACGCTGGTGGGCATTTATGGCATCGGCCAGATTCCGACCGGCGACAAGGATCCGTTCGGTTTGCGACGCCATGCGCTGGGCGTGCTGCGCATCCTGATCGAAACACCGCTGGAATTGCCTTTGCCTGCCTTGCTGAAAACTGCGGCGGACAATTTCCCTGCCGGCATGCTGAGTGCAAATGTGGCAAAGGAACTCGAAGGATTCATGCAGGATCGCTTGCGCGGTTACCTGAAAGAGCGCGGCTACGAGGCCGCGCACGTAGAGGCTGTATTGCCGATGGTGGAAGGCAAGTTGCACCAGGCCATCCCGCGACTGGATGGCGTGAAGGCATTTGCCGCACTGGAGGCCTCCAAAGACCTGGCAGCAGCCAACAAGCGGGTGCAGAACATCGTGCGCAAGAATCTGGAAGAGCTGGGGCCGGATAGCGTCGGCAAGGTGAACAAGGGCTTGCTGATGGAAAAGGCTGAAGTCGACCTGTTCCAGTCCATCCAGGACATCATTCCCTATTCGGTGCACTACATGGCACGCGGGGAGTATGCGCACAATCTGAAAGCACTGGTGGCACTGAAGCCGTATATCGACGATTTCTTTACCCACGTGATGGTGATGACGGACGACAAGGAGTTGCGCAAGAACCGTGCGGCGTTGCTGGCAGAGCTGGCAAGGCTGATGAATCAGGTGGCCGATATCTCGAGGCTCGCGGTTTAGCAGGTTGTTGCAAAGCGGCTGAGCCGGCCCAGGCGGTAGTTAATTTGAACTCTGAAAAGTCGCCTGTGCGTTGGCCAGTCACTTTTTTGAGTTGTTTCAGCGACAGTATTCATCAATAAAGGCATTATGAAGCTCATCATTCTCGACCGCGACGGCGTCATCAATCAGGATTCGGACCATTTCATCAAAAGCCCTGAAGAGTGGAAGCCGCTGCCTGGCAGCCTGGAAGCCATTGCGCGGCTGACACAGGCCGGTTACCGCATAGTGGTGGCGACCAACCAGTCTGGCGTGGCGCGCGGCCTGTTCGACATGACCACGCTGAATGCAATCCATGAAAAAATGCACAAGGCCTGCGCGCAGGCAGGTGGTCGTATCGACGCGGTATTTTTCTGCCCGCATGCGGCCGAAGCCAATTGCGAATGCCGCAAGCCGAAGAGCGGCATGATCCAGGAAATTGCCGAGCGATACGGGATGGATCTCGCGGGCGTGCCTTCGGTGGGTGACTCCTTGCGCGATCTGGAAGCGTCGGCCAGGCTGGGCGCGCAGCCCATTTTGGTGCTGACCGGTAAAGGGCAAAAGACGCAAGCCAAGGGCGGTTTGCCCGAGGGAACTTTGGTATTTCCGGATCTGGCGGCTTTTGTGGTAACGCTGGAATTATAATTGTATTAATTAAATCATAATATTATGGTAATCCTGCGGTCGGTTGTCTTTTTCCTGTGCCAGTTGTTGTTAACGCCATTGTTTGCATTGATCGGCATCCTGTCTTTCCCGTTGCACCCCATTACCCGCTATCGCCTGATCTCGGGCTGGGCCTTGAGCATGATGTGGTTGATGCGCGTGATACTGGGCATCCGCATGCAGGTGAAGGGCGCAGAAAATATACCGAAGACGCCCAGCATCCTGCTGTGCAAACACCAGTCAGCCTGGGAAACCATTGCGTTGCAGAAAGTCTTTCCACCCCAGGTGTGGGTGCTGAAGCGTGAATTGCTGTGGATACCCTTTTTTGGCTGGGGCCTGGCGATGACCAGCCCGATTGCGATCAACCGCAGCGATGGCAAAGGTGCCATCAAGCAACTCCTGAAACAGGGGAAAGAGCGCCTGGAGACGGGCTTCTGTGTGGTGATTTTCCCCGAAGGCACCCGCATCCCTTATGGCATGCGTGGCAAATACAAGATAGGCGGGCCAATGCTGGCGGCTTCCAGCGGGGCGCCGGTGGTGCCAATTGCGCATAATGCCGGCAAATACTGGCCCAAGAACGCATTCCTGAAATATCCAGGCACGATCACGATGAGTATCGGCAAACCGTTTGACCCTGCAGGCATGAAAGCCGAGGAAATCAGCCGTAAAGTGGAGGAGTGGATCGAGGCAGAAGTGTCCACCCTCTAACCCGACCCTAAAACTGCTAACATATATTGCATGTTCAGCATGCGTCCCCACTCACAGCCCCTTGCCATCGAGCAGCGCAGCATCGAGCTTGCTGGCAGGATCATTCCCTATACCCTGAAGCGTAGCACGCGTCGCCGCAGTATCGGACTGCAGATCAATGATGAGGGCCTGACCGTCAGCATGCCGTTACGCGCATCGGAAAAATGGTTGCATAGCGTGTTGCAGGAGAAGGCGGCCTGGGTGCTGGACAAGCTGGAAAACTGGCAGGGCAAGCGGATGCCTGCACAGAGATGGGAAGATGGGGAGACAGTACTTTTTCGCGGGGAAAATTTTACCCTGCGTATTGTTTCCGGCCTGGTGCGCGCCACGCCCCAGTTGTCCGGAAATGAGCTGATCATTCCGGTGTACGACACCAGCAATCGCAAGGCAGTCGTCAGGAAACTGCTCAACTGGTACAAGCAGGAAGCCGAGCAGGTGTTCCGCGAATGCGTTGAGCATTTTGCCCCGCAGATGCAGGTATCGCCAAAATCATTGAAGTTGACATCTGCCCGTACACAATGGGGCAGTTGCACAGTAGAAGGGGTGATCCGCCTCAATTGGCAGCTGGTGACGATGCCCCTGCATCTCATCGACTATGTGGTTGTGCATGAGCTGGCGCACCTTGTTGAAATGAATCACTCGCCTGCCTTCTGGAAAATTGTAGAGCAGGCCTGTCCGGATTACCGGGAAATCCGCGCTGAACTCAGGCAATGGAGCCCCGCTGCGCCAGAACTGTAACTGCAGGGCTGTGCGCAGCTTATAATTCCACTTCTTTTCCTTTCTGACGAACAATTATGAACATTTCCAGAGTGCTGCTCCTTGTGGGCATCGTCGTATCTGTACAGCTTGCAGGATGCGGCAGGAAGGGTCCGCTTTATCTTGAGCGCCCGATGAGCAGGCCTGCCACCCAGCCAGCACCTGCGGTACAGCCTGTATCGGCTCCGGCCTCCACCATTCAACCTGAACCATCGAAATAACCATGAATCCAACTTTTACCTATCAGCAAGATCAGCTGTATATCGAAAACGTGGCTTTGGCAGATATTGCCCGGCAGTACGGCACGCCCTGTTATGTCTATTCGCAGGCCGCATTGACCCAGGCATACCGTGAATATGCCGATGCGCTGAGTACCCGCGACAATCTCATCTGCTTTGCGGTGAAATCCAATCCCAACCTGTCCATCCTCGCGCTGTTTGCAAAACTGGGTGCCGGCTTCGATATTGTGTCCGGCGGTGAGTTGCAGCGCGTGCTGGCCGCAGGCGGTGAGGCCGGCAAGGTGGTGTTTTCCGGTGTAGGCAAATCCGTTGCTGAAATGCGCCTGGCGCTAGAGGCAGGTATTCACTGCTTTAATGTCGAGTCTGCAGCGGAGCTGCATCGGTTGAATGAGGTCGCTGGCAGCATGGGCAAGGTGGCTCCGGTCAGTTTCCGCGTGAATCCCAATGTGGATGCCAAGACACATCCTTACATTTCCACAGGGCTGAAAAAGAGCAAGTTTGGCGTTGCCTATGATGATGCACTGGCACTTTATCGGGAAGCCAGCCGGTTACCTCACCTGAAAATAACCGGTATTGATTGCCATATCGGCTCCCAGCTGACAGAAATCAGCCCGTTTGTAGCCGCAGCTGAAAAGGTCATCCAGCTTGTGGATGCATTGGCGAAGGACGGCATACACCTTGAACACATCGACTTCGGGGGAGGCCTGGGCATTCGTTACAACGAAGAAACACCGCCTGCCATCGCTGATTATGCAGCGGCATTGCTGCAGGTGATGGATAAGCGCAAGGAGAAGCTGATATTAGAGCCTGGCAGGGTCATGGTGGGGAATGCAGGGGTTTTGCTGACAACGGTGGAGTATCTGAAGCCGGGTGAAGAAAAGCATTTCGCCATTGTAGACGCGGCGATGAATGACCTGATGCGCCCGGCTTTGTATGACGCATACCATCAGATTTTGCCGTTGAGGCGGAAAAACATACCGTCCATGTCGTATGAAGTCGTCGGCCCGGTGTGCGAAAGTGGCGATTTCCTCGGGCATGATCGTGAAATGGCGGTCGAGCAGGGTGATGTACTTGCGGTCATGTCAGCAGGGGCATACGGTATGAGCATGAGCTCCAATTACAATACACGGCCTCGCGCTGCTGAAGTTCTGGTAGATGGATCGAGTGTGAAATTGATCCGTGAAAGAGAAAAAGTGAATGATTTGCTCGCTGCAGAGAAAATATTTCTTTAATTTTTTTCATAAATATTGCAGATAGTTATTGCGTAAAGTTTTTATTCGCGCATAGAATGCGGCCACTAGGTATTTTGAATGCAAACAGGAGCCTGGGAGTGCAGACGCACGCAATGCAGAAACTGGAATAAAGTCACTTAAACTTTTTAAAGGATCGATTATGGCTACGGCAACCAAGAAAGTAAAAACCACCAAGAAACCTGCAGCAAAGAAAGCAGCAGCAAAGAAGCCTGCTGCAAAAAAGACAGCAGCTAAAAAGCCGGTAGCCAAGAAGGTTGCCGCAAAGAAGCCCGCAGCGAAAAAAGCTGCAGCCAAAAAACCAGCTGCCAAGAAAGTCGCCGCAAAGAAGCCCGCAGCGAAAAAAGCTGCAGCTAAAAAGCCAGCTGCCAAGAAAGTCGCCGCTAAGAAGCCCGCAGCGAAAAAAGTAGCAGCCAAAAAGCCGGCCGCGAAAAAAGTCACCTCAAAGAAGCCAGCAGCGAAAAAAGTAGCAGCCAAAAAGCCAGCCGCCAAGAAAATGGCAGCTAAAAAGCCTGCAGCCAAAAAGCCGGCCGCCAAGAAAGTCGCCGCTAACAAGCCTGCAGCGAAAAAGACAGCAGCCAAAAAACCTGCTGCAAAGAAAGTCGCCGCTAAAAAGGCAACACCTGTCGTAGCCGCTGGCATTTAAGCACCAGGGCCGGCTAACGCAAGCCATCGCGTTTAGTCAGGTGAGTTGTAGCGTGTTCCCTCGCTTGGGGGTATGCTGAATTGTCGTGCTATATTGCCCGACGTGTGGTGCTTTTCCCGGTTCCTGTTTGCATGGTGAACTAGATGAGAGTAAGCCCCCTTCATTGCCATTCGTGGCGTGAAGGGGGTTTTTCTTTTTCAGGGGTGTGGGCGCAGCTGGTTTTTAAGAAGCTTGGCTGGAAATCTGACGGATATCGGGTGAGTGGCGCAGCAATTCTGGCTGGAATATCGGGCCTGTGGTTGTGCAGCCAGCGGGATCAGTTCGTTAAGAACAGCGTTGCAAGACCGAGGAAAATGAAGAATCCGCCACTGTCAGTGATTGCGGTCAGCAGGACACTGGAGCCAATCGCAGGATCACGTCCGAGTTTCTGCATGGTAAGCGGGATCAGCAGGCCGACCAGCGCACCAAGCAGCAGATTGAGCAGCATGGCACTGGTCATGATCACGCCTATCAGTAAATTTTCATACAGCAGGAATGCAAACAGTCCCGCGATGCCTCCCCATACCAGGCCATTCAAGGCGCCGATTGCCAGCTCTTTGCCAACTAGCCGCCGGGCGTTGGTAGATGAAATCTGGCCCAGTGCGAGTGCACGGATAATGATGGTCGTTGTCTGGTTTGCCGAGTTTCCTGCGATACCGGCCACAATAGGCATCAATGTCGCAAGTGCGACAAATTTGGCAATGGTGCCTTCAAACATGCCGATTACGCGCGAGGCAAAAAAGGCGGTGCACAGATTGAGTGCCAGCCACAACCAGCGGTTTTGGGCAGATTTCCATACTGATGCGAAAATGTCTTCTTCTTCGCGCAGGCCGGCCAGGTTAAGCACATCGCTTTCTGATTCGGCGCGGATGAAGTCCATGACGCTGTTGACCGTCAGCCTGCCGACCAGCATGCCCTTTGCATCCACAACCGGCGCAGAAACCAGGTCATAGCGTTCAAAGGTTTGTGCAGCATGATCCGCTTTGTCATCCGGATGCAGGATGACGGTTTCGGTGATCATCAGTGCGGCGACTTCGGTTTCGGGTTCATGTACCAGAAGGCGCTTCAGTGGCAGGACACCCTTGAAGTTATCCTCGCGATCGACAATGAACAGCAGATCGGTATGGTCGGGTAGCTCATCGAAACGCCGCAGGTAACGTGTTACGACCTCCAGCGAAACATCTTCACGGATCGTGACCATGTCGAAATCCATCAAGGCGCCGACGGCATCTTCCGGATAGGACATGGCCGAGCGCAGTTGTTCACGCTCTTCGATTGACAGTGACTTGAAGACTTCGAAAATCACATCGTGGGGCAGGTCGGGCGCGAGATCGGCAATCTCGTCGGTATCCAGCTGCTCGGTGGCTTCCAGCAATTCTTCGCCGCTCATCGTGGCGATCAGCGATTCACGCACGGCATCCGAAACCTCAATCAGGATTTCACCATCCCGGTCTGCCTCGACCTGCTCCCAGACCAGCAAGCGCTGCTCGATGGGCAGTGCTTCCAGGATATAGGCGATATCCGCCGGGTGCAGGGTGGCCAGTTTCTGCCCCAGCTCTGCCAGATGCTGTTTTTGCAGCAGCTTGTCTACCAATATGTGGCGCTCATCCCGTGGCATTTCCTGCTGGTGTGCAACGGTCTCCACCAGGGCGTGCTTTTCCAGCAGATGCTCCACCTCATGCAGATGTTCCTGCACGTCTTCAGTGTAGTGATGTTCCTGGTTTTCAGTCATATCGGATGAATCTGGAATTGCGGGTTAATCGATGCCCGGATCATTCTGAGCGGCGGTTGGGGCATTTTTCACGCGTGCAGTCGCCATATATATAGAGTGAGTGGTCGTGTATGGCGAAACCGTGCTCGGCTGCGATTTTTTTCTGGCGGGATTCGATGGCGGAGTCGAAGAATTCCTCGATGTGCCCGCATTGCATGCAAACGATATGATCGTGATGTTCGCCGTGATTGAGTTCGAACACCGATTTGTCGCCTTCAAAGTGATGCCGGACCAGGATACCCGACAGCTCGAACTGGGTCAGCACGCGATAAACCGTCGCCAGGCTGACATCTTCACCGCTGGCCAGAAGCTGCTTGTACACTTCTTCCGCGCTCAGGTGCCGATTATCGCCATTTTCAAAAAGATTCAGAACCTTGAGGCGTGGCAGCGTGATTTTAAGGCCGGCTTTATGGAGATCCTTGGGTGTCTGCATGGTGTGTTTGAGTCTTTCGGAGTCGGTGATGATACTTGTGTGCAAGCCTGAAAATCGTGAAATGCTCCAGAACAGTGCAACACCCTTTGCACCCGCGAAGATAACGCAAATACGGGGCTTTTAAAAGATTTATACGCGATTTTTTTACTCACTCTGAATATTATTGAGAATTATTTGCATTTATAAATGAGAATGTTTATCATTTACTCCTGTTAAGGAGGAGCCATGAAATTCATTTTTGTCATCGTCATGTTGTTGCCCGTGCTGTCCTATGCCGAGGAGGGTGTTTACAGCCTGATCATCAGGGAGCATCGTTTCCAGCCGGCAGAAATTGCCATTCCTGCCGGGAAGAAGGTCAAGCTCATCGTGGAAAATCAGGATGCCACCCCGGAAGAGTTTGAGAGTCATGACCTCAACCGGGAAAAAGTGATCGCGGGCAACGGTAAGGCAACCATATATATAGGCCCATTGAAACCGGGGCGTTACAGTTTTGAGGGGGAGTTCAATCCCAAAACTGCACAAGGCACAATCATCGCCAGATAGGAGCAGCATATGCTGGGAACCGCCATCATCATATTTCGTGAAGTACTTGAAGCCGCGCTGATCATCGGAATCCTCGCTGCAGCGACGCGCAATATCCCCGGCAGCCGCCGCTGGCTGGCGGCGGGAGTTGCAGCAGGGTTGCTGGGTTCGGCCATCGTGGCTGCGTCCACCGATGCGATCAGTGCGTTGGCCGATGGAATCGGCCAGGAGATGTTCAATGCCATCGTGCTCGGCGTTGCGGTGCTGATGCTGGCCTGGCACAACATCTGGATGTCGTCGCATGGCGCAGCACTGGCCGCTGAGGCCAAGGCCATGGGTAGCCAGATCCGTGATGGCCGCAGCGAATGTTCCGCATTGCTGCTCATCGTGGCAGTGGCGGTATTGCGCGAAGGATCGGAAAGTGTGCTGTTCCTGTATGGCATCGCAGTTTCCGGCGAAAGCGGTCATGCCTCCATGCTGTTTGGCGGACTGCTGGGTGCATTCGCGGGTGCGCTCACCGGGTATGCAATTTATGGCGGCCTGTTGCGCCTGCCCATACGCTGGTTCTTTACTGCAACGGGCGCATTGGTGCTGTTGCTGGCAGCAAGCCTGGCTTCACAGGCGGCACGGCTGCTGATCCAGGCAGATATCTTGCCCGCACTGGCGAGCCCAATATGGGATACCTCTGCAATCTTGCCGGAGAGCTCTGCTGTCGGTATGTTGCTGCACATCCTCATCGGTTATGACCAGCGACCAGCAGGTATGCAGCTGGTGTTTTATCTGGTGGTGATTGTCTCCATTCTTCTAGGGATGCATCTTGTCAAACAGAAGCAGCCGAAGCATTCCAGGGGCCAGGACACTGCGCTGAAAGCGGCCTGAAAAATTCCATCGCTTAAATAGTCATCCCGCCTGCACGGCGGGAGCAGGATCAGTTTTCTCATTTTTTATTGCAAAGACGAATATCATGAATAAATTAAATAAAATTTTAGCGGTTTTGTTGTTGTCAGCTGGCGTGGCGCATGCAGGCACGGCAGACTATGTCTATATGCCGACGGTTGAAGAAGGAGAGCGCGAGATCGATTTCAAATATGGTACCGGTACCCCCCCCGGTGGAGATCGCCAGACAGTTGGCAGTCTGGGTTTTGGTTATGGCGCAACCGACTACTGGTTTACCGAGCTCTACCTGAAACGGGAAATCGAAGGCAATGCAAGTGATGTCACGCTGGCCGAATGGGAAAACAAGTTCCAGTTGCTGGAGACCGGCAAATATCCGCTTGAACTCGGCGTGATTACCGAAATCGAAGCGCCGGTGAGCGAGTCAGGCCCCGTGGAACTGAAAGTGGGCCCGCTGCTGCAGACCGAATATGGCAAATTCCAGTTCAACGCAAACTTCCTTTTCGAGCGGAAATTTTCTACTGATAACAGCGGCACGCAATACGCGACCGAATTTGCCTACCAGTGGCAGGTCAAGTATCGCATGCAGCAGGAATTCGAATTTGGCGCACAGGGCTTTGGCAAGCAGGGCGAATGGGACAGCTGGGTGGGCAGCAAGGCTGAAGAAGGGCACAGCGTGGGGCCTGCGGTATTTGGCAAGCTCAACATGGGGGGGCGCAACGTGATTAAATACAATGCAGCGTGGCTGACCGGCACCGGGGAAAGCATCCCGGAGCATACAGTCCGGATGCAGGTAGAATATGAATTCTGAAATCAACAAGGCAATTGGAATGAAAAATTACCGGGGAGCCGCGCTCGCATTGTTGTTAATCCTGCATGGCCTGTGGAGCATACCGGCGCATGCGGTGGATGACGAAATCCAGGTCTATATCGACGACATGAACAAGCCGGGTGAGTTTGGCGTTGAGACACACGTGAATTACGTACTCGAAGGTGAAGAACAGGCAAGCTACGCGGATGGGTCGCCCAGCCATCACATGTTGCAGATGACACCCGAATTTTCCTATGGCATCACGCCCAACTGGGAGGCGGGGATGTATGTGCCTGTCGCCTATGAAGAGAATGGCAATCTGTATGGCAATGGCCTGCGGCTGCGCATGAAATACATCGCAACGCCAGCCGAAGCTTCAAACATGTTCTGGGGCATGAATGTCGAATATGGCTATTCAGCACCGCGCGTGGCTGAAAGTGCATGGGGCATGGAATTGCGCCCCATACTGGGTTACCACGATGATGTGTGGTTGTTGAGCTTCAATCCCATCCTGAACATGGATATGTCCGAGAACTTCAATCACACGCCGCAATTCGAGCCTGCACTCAAGGTGTCGCACAAGGTGAACGAAAGCCTGCAGGCTGGCCTGGAATACTATGGCGAGTACGGGTATACCAATGAACTCCTGCCACAGGAACGGCGCATCAATTACCTGTATGCGGCATTTGATTACGAAAAAGACGATTTTGAAGTCAATTTCGGCATCGGGCGCGGTGATGGCAATGCCTCAGACAAATGGATCGCAAAAGCCATCTTTGCCTTCCCTTTCAAATAAACTGCCGTCGCTCAAGGCTGCATGATCTGCCACGCGGAGCCATGCAGCAAGCACAGGGCTGCGCAAACTGTGTGGCGTTAGCGAGCCTTTACGCGGCCCTCTGCCGTGGCGATTCTGATATGTCCCGCGAGCCATAGCGTGATCAGGATTGCCGCAAGTGAAACATAGCCTACCCGGTTGTAATGCTCCAGGTTGCCTTGCGCATTCAGCGTGATGATGAAACCGGCAGTCAATGTCGCCACTGACGTGCCGATAGACTGCACCGCCGAATTCAATCCCATGAACGTGCCGCGCAAATGCGGAATCGCCGCCGAGGTGATGATCGCCATGCCGGGCACGAAACGCCCGCTGACGAAAA
>JAJXUI010000012.1 GCA_021782995.1 Pseudomonadota bacterium
CAATTTCGACTGGCAGGTCAAAAAGCCCGGATGCTACCGCATCCCACCATCCTGACCTACATTACTCAAAATTGCACTTCAAACTAGAATCCGCCTTATTCGAAAGTTGAAATGGCTCTGGGATAGGAATAAGAGCCTGCTGGCTCTGCTTATCTTTAAAACTGCTTAACAGTTGATACCCAGTAACTGCTACAAGGCTTGTCTTGCCAACACCATTAGGTCCTTCTAATGTAGCGTGTGTATCAGATGACTTTATATAGTTTTGTAGCTTTTTTAGTTCCTTTTCACGTCCAACGAGCAATTGCACACCTAGCTCATTAGCTTCAATTGGACGTGGGCTATATGGATTATCGGTATAGCCCAGTTTATTCCACAAACTCATTTCCATATTTTTTCCATTCATATTTCTAAAGTTTGATAAGAATAGTAGTCAGGAAATACATCTGAATTTCCCTCTATCAAGTAACACGGGGTACCAAATACATCCCAAACTCTATCAGTAAAACTCTCTAAAAACCATATGTCTAAATAAGTAAGATATAAGAATTCGCTAACTTTCCTTGATCTAATTATTGATACGTACGGAATGGTGGTTATTGAGGATAGGAAAGTGAAGCAATGGGTGTGTTCCTCCTTGCATACATTGTTGTTACTCCCGAAGAATTTAGAACTTCCGTTCTAGATGTGAAAGCAGACGAGACATCAAAAGGTTGATATGACCGCTATGGCCGAACATCAGACAGGCAATTGATGGCAAGCCTATGTGATAACTTTGCGATTATCGGCTTTCGTCAAATTCGCCATCCATATAAAACCACTTCCTATCTTCCTTCACAAAATTGCTGATCTCATGCATGCGCTGCGCGCGGCCATTGATTTTGAATTTTGCTACAAATTCGACGATCGCATGCGTGTCGTCCTGCTGCTGATGGCGTTTCACTTCCAGGCCTATCCACTTTGTTGCGGTGTCGGCAGCCAGCTCAAGTTTTTCCGGGCGGGTGGAGGTGTGCCAGGTGGCTAGGACATAGGGTTCATCTTTCAGGGTGTAGGCAGTGTAGCGCGAACGCATCAGGGCTTCTGCGGTGGGTGCAGTTGCTGAACCGGAAATATATTGCCCGCAGCATTGCTCAAACTCCAGGGTATTGCCACACGGGCAAGGGTGGGTTAGCTTGGCCATAGCGGTGCTTCCTGCATCAGTGCAATCTGTTCGCGCAGTTCCAGTATCCTGTCTTGCCAGTAATGCTGGGTATTGAACCACGGGAAGGCGAGCTTGAAGGCAGGGTCATCCCAGCGCTGGGCTAGCCAGGCAGAGTAGTGGATCAGTCTCAAAGTGCGCAAGGCTTCGATGAGGTGCAGTTCGCGCGGGTTGAATTCGCAGAAATCCTCATAGCCGGCGAGTACGGCTGAAAGCTGTTTCACCATGTCGCTGCGTTCGCCGGAAAGCAGCATCCACAAATCCTGTATCGCAGGCCCCATGCGGCTGTCGTCGAAGTCGACAAAGTGCGGGCCTTCGTCTGTCCACAGCACATTGCCGGCGTGGCAGTCGCCATGCAGTCTCAATTGCTCAACTTCGCCCGCGCGCGCATAGCAGTGCTGTACTTCAGCCAGCGCCTGTTGCGCTACGCTGCGATAGGCTTCGGTGATGTCTTGCGGAATGAAATTGTGATGCAGCAACCAGTGCAAAGGCTGATGGCCAAAGGTTTGCACATCAAGGGTAGGGCGGTGCTGGTATGGTTGTGCTTTGCCCACCATGTGGATGCGGCCAAGAAAGCGCCCTAGCCATTCCAGTGTGTCTTCATTTTCCAGCTCGGGCGCGCGGCCGCCATGCCTGGAAAATACGGCAAAACGGAAATGCCGGTATTTGCATAACGTTTTGTTTTTATTATATATCATTGCGGGAACCACGGGGATTTCCTGGGCGGCCAGCGCTGCGATAAAAGCATGCTCTTCCAGGATGGCTTCGTCGCTCCAGCGATGTGGGCGATAAAACTTGGCGATGACGGGTTTTTCATCTTCGATGCCGACCTGGAACACACGGTTTTCATAGCTGTTGAGCGCGATGAAGCGGCCATCACAGCGCAGGCTGATGCTTTCCAGCGCATCGAGCATGAGGTCCGGGGTGAGGGTGGAGAAGTCGCTTGCACTCATATGGTGTGGGATTTTATTGCAGGCGCAGGCAAAGCAAAACGCCTGCTACTTTTCCCACAGTTTGTCCCAGCCGTCGTATCCCAGATTCTTCATGGTTTCGATATTTTTCTCGAATATCTGTTCGGCTTCGGGAAAGGCGGCCACGGCTTTGTCTACACTGGCTTCGCGCAAGATGTGCAGTGTGGGATAGGGCGCGCGGTTGGTGTAATTTTCAATATCGTTGATGTCGGTATCGGCAAATTGGTATTGCGGGTGCATGCTGGCGATCTGCAGTTCGCCAGCGAGGTCTCGTTCTTCCAGCACTTCATCCGCTACATCGAGGAAGTCGTTATAGTCGAGAAAATCCTGCAGCACAAAGGGATGAATCAGCAGCGTGGTGTCGATTATTTCCGCGCTGGATTCGGCCAGCTTTTCCAGTTCGTTGATCAGGTCCTGCAGCAGTTCTTCCGGCGTGGTGGCATCAGAAACGACAAAGCGCACCTGCTCTTTCATATACACGGCCTTGGCAAAGGGGCACAGGTTGAGGCCGATCACGGCGCGCTCAACCCAGCGACGTGTGTCGGCGATGATCTGTTCGTGGGATGGACTGGTCATTTTCCGGGTGCTCTCAATTTAAAAAAACAGGCAGCCATGAAGCAGGTTAATCAGGCTTTCAGTAACGCATCTTCAAGCAGGCGAAGCTGACTTTTTTACCTGCCCCGGCCGCCATTGCGATGCAAAGGCCCGGTCATGCCGCCGGGTACGGTCATCTGTACATGGCCGGGTACATGTGCGCGTGGCTTCTGGTTGTGGTTTTGTCCGGCGGGACGTGGCTTGCCATTGTTGCCGGGGGTGCCTGTGCTGTTTTGCTTTGCTTGCGTGTTTTTGCTGAGTGTATTGCCGTTGTGATGTGCCTTGTTGTGGTGCGGCTGTTTGTGATTGGCCTGATTATGGTGAGCCGCCTGATGTCCCTGTGGTCGCTGACCTTGCGAGCGCTGGCCTTGCGGGTGTGGCTGGCGGTTGCGGCCATTCTGGATGGGCTCGGCCTGAATGGTAGGGTCTGGCTCAAAACCGGGAATCTGCACCACGGGAATTTCCTGTTTGATCAGGCGCTGGATGTCTTTTAGCAATTTGTGTTCGTCGATACAGACCAAAGAACTGGCCTCGCCTTCGCTGCCGGCGCGACCGGTACGGCCGATGCGGTGGACATAATCTTCCGGCACGTTGGGCAGTTCGTAATTCACGACATGCGGCAGTTCGCTGATGTCGATACCGCGGGCGGCGATGTCGGTGGCGCACAATACCTGCAGTTTGCCGGACTTGAATTCGGCCAGTGCGCGGGTGCGCGCACCCTGGCTCTTGTTGCCATGGATGGCCATTGCCGGAATTTCTTCCTTTGTCAACTGCTCGGCAAGCTTGTTGGCGCCGTGCTTGGTGCGGGTGAACACCAGCACCTGGAACCAGTTGTTGTCCTTGATGAGTTTGGTCAGCAGTTCGCGCTTGCGCTTGCTGTCGACAGGGTAGACTTTCTGTTCGATGCGTTCGGCCGTGGTGTTGCGTGGCGTCACTTCGATCATCGCAGGCTGATGCAGCAAGCTCTCTGCCAGCCTCTTGATTTCATCCGAGAAGGTGGCGGAGAAGAGCAGGTTTTGCCGCTGTTTTGGCAGCAGTGCGAGCACTTTCTTGATGTCGTGGATGAATCCCATGTCCAGCATGCGGTCGGCCTCATCCAGCACGAGGATTTCGATGTGGCTCAAATCCACGGTCTTCTGCTGTACGTGGTCCAGCAGGCGCCCGGGTGTGGCGACCAGGATGTCCACGCGCTTTTTCAAGCGGTCGATCTGTGGATTGATGCTCACGCCACCGATCATCATCATCGATTTCAGCGGCAGATATTTCCCATATTTGACGATGCTTTCTTCCACCTGGGCAGCCAGCTCGCGCGTGGGTACCAGCACCAGTGCGCGGATGGGCGTTTTGCCTTGAACCGGCCTGGATGAAAGCAGTTGCAAGAGCGGCAGGGTGAAACCGGCGGTCTTGCCGGTGCCGGTCTGCGCACCGGCGAGCAGGTCGCCGCCGCTCAATACCGCGGGGATGGCTTGTGCCTGGATGGGGGTGGGGTCGGTATAGCCGCATTCGTTAACGGCAGAAAGAATGGCATCGGCCAGGCCGAGCGATGAAAAACTCATGTTGAATTCCTGAAGTTGGTCTATCGGCCTGTCGCCATGGAGGCGCCAGTCTGAGGCAGATGAGGGAGTTGTAAAGGCTGCAAAAACCAGACTGTAGTGATGTTGCGGGGTCAATTATACCAGATTGGCAGGCATCTGACTGACTGATAGTGATCTTAAGTGCCTGTATGGAATGGGGGCGGGCTAGCGTCCAGCTCAGCCGCCATGCTGTGTCATGGATTTGTCATCAAAGCTTCATAAGCTGTGTGACCTGGAGCAGGTTGTTTGCGCCGCGGAGTGGAGGCGTGAAGCTGGATTTCCCGGGCAATTGGATCCTGCATGAAAGCAATGTCATCATTGAGAAGGTAAAGTATGGACATCAAGCAAAGAATGACGGTGTTGTCATTGGTAACGATATTGAGTATAGGTATGGTCGCGCTGTTTTCGGGTATCAGCCTGGCGCAATTGAAAGGCAGCTTTGCCGACTTCCAGACGCAGAACGAGATGGAGTCGGCGATGGTGGAGATCAAGGCGACGGCACTTTTCGTGGCAAGGTCTGACCCGATCCTGCCGCAGACCGCCAGCAAACTGAATACGGCTGATACACATATTGCAGGCTTGCTGAAACATCTGGATACGATGGTGGCCGAGCCGCAAGTCAGGGAGGGACTGAACAAGGTCAGTGCGCTCTGGTCTGAATACATGAAGCAATTTGGCAGTGCGATAAAAATTGCCGCAACAAATCCGAATGATGCACTGCAGATACCCGATGCTATCTATATGGGTGAGCTGTTGCCGATGGTTGAGCAGCTCGATCAGCTGGTTGCGGAAAAGCGGGCCGCTGAAATCTCGTCAAAATCCGCAATCCTGTCGGGCATGTCGCGCATCCTCTGGCTGATTCTGCTGCCCATGATCGTGGGCGGGGTGGTTGTCGTGACAGTGCAGATACTCATCATCCGCAACCTGAGGCAACGCGTGGGGGAGGTGCAGCAGATTGCAACCCTGTTGCAGCAGGGCGACCTTACACAGCGCTTGCCCGCGCGGGGCAAGGATGAAATTGCGGCAATTTCGCATGCAGTCAATATTTTCCTGGAGCAGACACATGTCATTTTGCGCCAGGTGCAGGAAGGCTCACGCCTGCTGACAAAAACCACATCGCAACTCTACAGCGCTTCCGAACGAATTTCGCAAGGCTCGGCCGAGCAGACTGAGGCAGCATCGGCCGTGGCGGCTACGGTAGAACAGATCTCGGTGAGCATAGACCAGGTAGCGGAAAATGCGCATGAAGCGCATGCCATCTCGATAGAGTCCGGCAAGCTGTCGTCGCAGGGTACCGATGTGGTGCTGGAAGCCGTGGCCGAAATGAACCGGATTTCGGAATCGGTGCGCGAAACTTCTGCGGTGATCCGCAACCTGGAGCTGCGTTCCCTGGACATCTCCGCAATCGTGCAGGTGATCAGGGACATTGCCGGGCAAACCAACCTGCTGGCGCTGAATGCGGCAATCGAGGCTGCCCGAGCCGGCGAACAGGGGCGGGGATTTGCCGTGGTGGCAGATGAGGTGAGGAAGCTGGCTGAAAGGACGACGCAATCCACGCTGGAAATCGGAACGATGATCGAGCAAATCCAGCTGGACACCCGAACTGCAGTCGCGACGATGGAAACCGGTGTCACGCGCGTGGATACCGGAGTGGTGCTTGCAGGCAAGGCGCGCGAAGCGATTGCCGGCATCAAGGGCAGCAGCGAGCGTGTGGTCAAGGTGGTAGATGGCATTTCTGCCTCATTCCGCGAGCAAAGCGTGGCGAGCAATGATATTGCAATCCGGGTTGAAAAAATTGCGAGGATGTCCGAGGAAAACAGTCATGCAGTCATGAGTTCCGTGCATATGGCGCGAGATTTAGGGCAGCTGTCAGCGTTGCTCGATGATGGCGTGAAACGGTTCAAGCTTTGAAGGCGAAATTGGCCTGACACAGAATTAGCCCGACATCATGCCTGTTGGGTTGAAGCTGGCTGCAGAGCCAATATATATTAGTAAAGTATCAAATGCTTTCATTGTGATAGCCGCACATGTGCACAAATTCAGTGCGCATGTTGATATCAGTTGCACAACTTTCCCGTTCCAGCATAATGGCGGGCATCACGCTCCGTTCCATGTGATTTTTAAGCTTGCCTGACATTTACAGCGCAGCCATGAACGGATGTCCTTCACATAAAAATATACATACAGTGCAAGGATCTTCTGCTGAAGGTGATGGAGGAGAGTTTTGCATAAAAAAATATCAATAACAGACCAGCGTAAAGACAATTCAATGACCGGTTCAGCATTGCGGCGCAAGCTGCGATGGCTGATCGCCTTTACCTGGATTTTTCCGGCTGTATTCGGCCTGAATTTCATCCTGATGATAGGCGTATTGCGGCCAGAACAGATGCTTGCCATTCTGATGACACCATCGCAACCGGCCTATGTCTTCCTGTGGCTGGTGTTTGCTGTCTGGTTTTTGCCATCACGATTGCAGCCGCTGATCAACTGGCTGGATTGCCGGCCGGGCAGCAGTGCCGAACAGGCACAACAGGCTGTGCGCTCCTTTCCGCTTTACTTCTGGATAGCATTCCTGGCCTATCTGGCAGCGGCGCCCGCTTCAGTCATCGTGGCGGCAGAACGCTATGCGGGCTTTGCAGCCACACCCTATGACTGGTTACGCATTGAACTGGTTGCGCTGATTTCTTCCATCATCGTTGGCCTGCCCATATTTTTCCTGATGTTCGACATGTTCGGTCTGGCCCTGGGAACATTGCGCCTGCCGCAGCCTATCCTGACCATACGGACCAAGGTATTCCTGATTGGCGCGCTGGTTCCGCTGCTGATCGATACCATGCTGGTGCAGTATTACTGGACAAGGACAGGTTATTTTTCTGCTGAAACCTTCGTCGTCTGGCTGATGCTGGAGGTGATAGCGATTGGTGGAAGCCTGATTTTTGCACGCAGTTTCGGGCAGTCACTGAACCCCTTGCAATCCTTGATCAGTAACGAACATCAACTGCCTGAAGCCGGCATTTCGGCGATGCGTGCCACTTCGACGGACGAAATCGGAGTGCTCACATCGGATTACCGCGAGCTCCTGGAAAGGCAGTGGGTGCAGGGTAAAATTCAGGAAATCGGCAACAGGCTGCTGCGTAGTGCCAGAAGTGATGCCGGCATGGCTGCAATACTGCGGGAGATTGTTGGGCTATGCAGTGAAGCGACCAGGACTGACATTGCTTTTGTAATCCTGCAGGATGAAAGATCAGGAGACCTGAAAGGTGTCATCCAGTCGGGCACTGAATATAGTGCAGAGGGCATTTTCAGCATGCGCAGGGATGAAACGTCACTGGCATCATTTGTTTTCGAGCGGCGGGAGACTGTAACGATTGATGATGCCGTGAATGATCCGCGCATGAGTGAAAGGATGATCAGCAGGTTCAATACCCGCTCTGCAATTGGTACGCCATTATGGAGGGAGGACCATGTCATAGGCGTGCTGCTGGCCATCACGGTAGATGGTCCCCATCATTATTCCGGCATGGATGTGAGGTTGATCGAAGGGCTTGCGCGCGAAGGGGCGTATGCCTTGCAGGCGTTGCGACAGAATGAAGCACGCAGTGAAGCTGAGCGGGCCCATCTTGAACAGCAGGAAATGTTCGGTCTGTTGCTGAACTCCACCGCCGAGGGCATATATGGCGTTGATGTAAACGGCATTTGTACTTTTGTGAATCCGGCCTGCCTGCGTATGCTGGGGTATGAAGATGCAGGTGAGCTGGTCGGAAAGCCTATCCACAGCCTGATCCATCATTCTTATGAAGATGGTTCACATTATCCGATGAGTGAATGTGCCGTCCGTCTGTCGACCAGGGAAGGAAAAACTGCACATGCAGACAATGAGGTGCACTGGCGGCGTGATGGCAGCAGATTCCCGGTGGAGTTCTGGTCACACCCGATATACCGTAATGACCAGCTGGCGGGAGCGGTTGTCACGTTTGTGGATATCACGGAGCGCAAGCAGACTGAAGATCGACTGCAGCTGACGGCAAACGTATTCACACATGCTCGGGAGGGGATACTCATCACGGATGCAACGGGAACAATCGTGGAGGTCAATGACACCTTTACCGAAATTACCGGTTATTGCCGGGAGGAGGTGCTGGGCAAAAACCCTCGGCTGCTGCAATCCGGCCGTCAGAGCCCTGAGTTTTATACGGAGATGTGGGGGACTCTGGTCGAGAAAGGTTACTGGTCGGGCGAAATGTGGAACCAACGCAAGGATGGAAGCGAATTCGCGGAAAGGATCTCCATCAGTGCGGTGCACGACAAGCAGGGAAATACCATCAGCTACCTTTCGCTGTTTACCGACATTACGGAGATGAAGGAGTATCAGCGCCAGCTGGAGCATATTGCGCATTACGATGCGCTGACCGGCCTGCCTAACCGGGTATTGCTGGCGGAGCGCCTGCAACAGGGCATGGCATTGAGCCAGAGCAACAACCAGATGCTGGCAGTAACCTATCTTGACCTGGATGGCTTCAAGGCCGTGAATGACGCTTACGGACATGATGTGGGTGATCAGTTGCTGATCACCGTCGCACAGCGCATGAAGTCGGTATTGCGGGACGGCGATACGCTGGCGCGCATGGGCGGAGATGAGTTTGTGGCGGTGCTGGCCGGCCTTGAGTCCATGCAGGACTGCGAGAATGTCCTGCAACGCCTGCTGCGTGCGGCTGCAGACCCTGTCACCTGCGCAGATCTGACTTTGCAGGTGTCTGTCAGTATCGGCGTGACACAGTATCCCAAGGACAATACCGACTCGGATCATTTGCTGCGCCATGCGGATCAGGCTATGTACCAGGCCAAGCTGGCAGGAAAAAACCGTTATCACTTCTTTGATGTGACGCATGATGCGGCGGTCAAGAGCCAGCGTGAAAGTCTGGAACATATCCGGCTTGGCCTGGGGCGAAATGAATTCGTGCTTTACTACCAGCCCAAGGTGAATATGCTGACAGGTGAAGTGGTGGGGGCAGAGGCACTGATTCGCTGGCAGCACCCTGAGCGCGGCCTGCTGCTCCCGGCAGAATTCCTTTCGGTTGTAGAAAACCACCCGCTGGCAGTCGAGCTGGGTGAGTGGGTGATCAGGTCGGCCCTCAGGCAAATGAGCATTTGGCTTGCCGGTGGACTTGATATTACGGTCAGCGTGAATATTTCGGCACGGCAGTTGCAGCAGGAAGATTTCAGCAAGCGTTTGCTGTCATTGCTGGCAGAATATCCTGACATCAACCCGGGCTGTCTTGAGCTGGAAGTGCTCGAATCCAGTGCGCTTGAAGATGTGATCAAGGTATCTTCCATCATGCATGAATGCCGGGAAGCGGGTGTGAGATTCGCGCTGGATGATTTCGGTACGGGATATTCATCGCTGGTATACCTTAAGCGATTACCCGCAGATGTCCTGAAAATTGACCAGAGTTTCGTGCGTGACATGCTGGATGACCAGGATGATCTGGCAATTGTGGAAGGCGTTATCGGGCTGGCTAATGCATTCCGGCGGGAAGTCATAGCTGAAGGGGTGGAGTCGGTTGCTCATGGTACCAGGCTGTTGTTGCTGGGATGTGAAATGGCCCAGGGCTATGTCATTGCCCGCCCCATGCATGCAGATGAATTCATGGCCTGGGCAAATGAATGGAAGCCGGCTAAAGCGTGGACAGGCCGCTGATATGACATTTCAGCCCTCAGGCAGACTGGTTTCCCGTTGATACTGTAAGACTGGCCAAATAGGAATACAATAGTATGCAGGTATCTATGGGGGTGAACTGTGCGAGCCGTATCCATAAGAACCCATGTCATGATTCTGGTGCTGACGGTTTCGATACCGTTGCTGCTGCTGATTGCTTATGCGATCTATTCAGACATGCAGCAATCTATCCTGCATACCAAGTCTGCGCTGAGAATTGTAGGCGAAACCATGGTCCGCAATACGGGAAGCAAGATTTCCAGGGCAAAACAAATTCTGGAAAAGCTGGCAGCCCGGCCCTTGGTAAAGTTGCGTGATCCGGAGCATTGCGATCCTGTTTTAACCAGCCTGAAATCCCTCAATCCGGAGTATGCGAACATCGGATATTCCAACCTTACCGGCAGGGTAGTCTGTTCTGCAGTGCCCAGCCCGACAGGAAAGCCGTTGAACATGTTCAATGCCCCCTGGTACCAGACAGTACTCAGAAAGCAGTCGTTTTCCATCAGCAAGCCGTTCCTCGGTCCATTTACGAAGAAATGGGTCATCGTCCTCAGTACGCCAATCTGGAATGATGATCTTGAAATGGCCGGAGTTATCAGTATGCCTCTCGACAGCAACTCATTCGATCCGAATATTCCGGCACACCTGTTGCCTGAAAACAGCAGATATGGATACTTTAGTGAGGATGGCACGATGGTTTGGCGCAATGTGGATCCTGATCACCTGATCGGTACGCGTCCAGAATCCGACTCGGCGCAGAAAATTGTCAGTGTCAGGCAGGGCGAATTCGAAAGTGTGGCGTTTGACGGGCTGGCACGGTATATATCCGTTACGCCGATTCCTGATACAGGGTTGATCGCTTTTGTTTCAGTACCTGCCAGCTCCCTGTATGCCGAGGCAAAGCGGCGTGCATTCAAATCCACTATTGCCGGGCTTGCCGTCATATCAGCACTTTTGCTGATAGCGCTTGCAATTAGCCGGCGCATCACCAAACCTGTCATGGCGCTTGAACAGGCTTCCAGGGCGGTGCGCGAAGGAAATCTGAATGTAAGGGCAGTCGCGGAAGGGCCGCGCGAAGTAGTCGATGTCGCACTTGAGTTCAATCAGATGATAGAAACACAGCAAATGAACCTGGAGGAATTGAGGATCGCAGCCAGTGCATTCGAGTCTCACGAGAGCATGATGATTACGGATGCCAATGCCCGGATATTGAGGGTCAATGGCGCATTTACCAGGTCAACCGGATATTCCCAGGGGGATATTGAAGGTAAAACGCCCAGGGTGCTGAAATCAGGGAGGCATGATGAATACTTTTATCGTGAGATGTGGCGTTCGTTGAATGAGAGCGGGGAGTGGAGCGGGGAAATCTGGGATCGCCGGAAATCCGGGGAGGTATTTCCGAAATGGCTGAGTATTACCGCGGTAAAGAATGCTGCGGGAGTGGTAACGCATTATGTATGTTCGCATATTGACATATCGGAGCTTAAACTTGCCGAGGAAAAAATAAATAACCTTGCATACTTTGATCCCCTGACCATGTTGCCCAATCGCAGGTTGCTGATGGACAGGCTGCAGCACGCCATGGAAACCAGTGCACGAGCAGGGACCTTTGGCGCACTGATGTTCATGGATCTGGATAATTTCAAATCCCTTAATGACACCCTGGGACATGAAGTCGGTGATCTGCTGCTGAAGCAGGTGGCGGAGCGGTTGAATGACAGTGTCAGGAAAGGGGATACGGTTTCCAGGCTGGGAGGGGATGAGTTTGTTGTCTTGCTGGAGAATCTCGGGATACGGCAAAACGAGGTTGCTGCTCAGGTTGAAAATATCAGCCAGAAAATCATGACGGCGCTGGCGCACACATTTTACCTCGACATGCATGAGTTCAACTGCACGGCAAGCATAGGCGTAACGCTGTTTGCAGGAAATGACAAACAGAGTGATGACCTGATGAAACAGGCTGACATTGCAATGTACCAGTCAAAGAAATCCGGCAAGAACATGGTCAGCTTCTTTGACGGGAAAATGCAGGAAATCGTCAGCAAGCGCATGCGGCTTGAGGTCGATATGCGCAAGGCCGTTACACAGCAACAATTCAGGATGTATTACCACCGGCTGGTAGATGACAATCTCAATCTGTATGGCGCGGAGGCGCTGATACGCTGGCAACATCCGGACCATGGATTCCTGATGCCTTCTGAATTCATTCCGCTGGCTGAAGATACAGGCATGATACTTCCCATTGGTCATTGGGTGATTGCAGAGGCCTGCAGGCTGCTTGCTGACTGGTCTGCAAATCCGAATCTTGCAGGATTGTGCCTGTCGGTAAACATATCTGCCAAGCAGTTCCATTTGCCAACATTCGCCGAGGAGGTGCTGGCCTTGATCAATCACTACGGCATCAACCCTGAAAAGCTCAAGTTTGAAGTCACGGAAAGCATGTTGCTGGACAGGGTGGAGGAGATCATAGGCAGAATGAACCTGTTGAGGACCCACGGCATCAGGTTTGCCCTTGATGATTTCGGGACGGGGTATTCTTCGCTGCAATACCTGAAAAGACTGCCGATCGACCAGCTCAAGATAGATCAGTCATTTGTACGGGATATCAAGCACAATGAAAGTGATCAGGCCATTGTCCGTACAATAATCGCCATGGCGCACAGCCTGAATCTGGATGTCATTTCCGAAGGGGTGGAAACCGAGGCGCAATTCCAGCTGCTGAAAGAACTTGGATGCAAACATTTCCAGGGTTTCATGTTCGGCTTTCCGGTAAGCCGCGATAATCTCGAAGCTTCAATTCTTTCGCCATCTGGAAAGTTCGCTGCTTGATGCAGGGGGGGCTTATCTGCTGCCAGTGTTCCCTTGCCCGGCGTGAGAAAATGGGGATCTAACTGAGCTGATCATGCTGGAACCGTTCAGCCGTGGCAAGGTTCGGCATGAGACTTCCTTTCCGATTTTACTTTAGGGATATGAAAAGCGATACGACAACGGGACCAGTTGAAGGTTCCCGCAGGAACTTTTTTGTGATTCACCAACTCGAAATTCTCGTCTGCCTTGATGCAGAAGAAATGTTGACTGTTTTCAAAATAATATTTCGAGAGGTGCCAGTATGAATTCCATCCGTTTTCCCGGGGGTCTCAGGTATATCGTTGCTGCTCTGCTTATTGCAGAGATGGCTGCTTTCAGTTTTTCCGCATCAGATCTATCATTTTTCAAGAATGCCAATGCATCCGAGGCTCAAGCCAAAGTGCAACGGACTGACATTTCAAGAGCATCTGTGGCTTTGCCGGATTTTGCCGGAATTGTTTCCGTGCAAGGTCCTGCGGTAGTCAATATCAGTGTTTCCGGCACAATCAAAACCAGCATGTCTTCCATGCCTCAAGTTCCGGGAATGGATCCGGACGATCCCTTCTATGATTTCTTTCGTCGCTTCCAGGCCCCGCAACAGCAGCCTGGTAGTACCCCCATACAAGGTCTTGGCTCCGGCTTCATTGTGAATGCAGACGGCATCATTCTGACCAATGCGCATGTCGTGGCAAATGCCAACAAGGTCACTGTCAGACTGACGGACAAACGTGAGTTCCCGGCCAAGGTGATCGGCATGGACAAGATTTCAGATGTCGCTGTATTGAAGATCAAGGCTGACCATTTGCCGGTGGTGAAGATAGGCAATCCGGATCAGTCACGTGTTGGCGAGTGGGTAATTGCCATCGGCTCACCTTTCGGCTTTGAAAATACCGTGACGGCCGGGATTATTTCCGCAAAGTCTCGCACGCTGGAAGATGATGGCTATGTGCCCTTCCTGCAGACTGATGTGGCAGTGAACCCGGGCAACTCTGGCGGCCCGCTTTTCAATACCAGTGGCGAAGTGATAGGCATCAACTCTCAAATATTCAGCCGGAGTGGCGGATACCAGGGATTGTCTTTCGCAATCCCGATAGATGTGGCAATGAATGTGGAGAAGGAAATTCTCAGTCATGGCAAGGTCAGCCATGGCCGGTTGGGGGTGACTATCCAGGAAATCAACCAGCAACTTGCCGAAACCTTTGGGCTGGACAAGCCGAAAGGGGCTTTGGTCAGTTCGGTAATGAAGAATAGTCCTGCCGCGAGAGCCGGTATCGAGCCTGGAGATGTGATCCTGAAATTCAATGGACAGGAGATCGCAAAATCATCGGACTTGCCACCGCTGGTTTCACGTCAGTCACCGGGTTATGTGGCCAAAGTCGACATTTGGCACAAGGGGAATGTCAAAACCTTGTCCATCAAGATTGGAGAGATGGAGTTGGCAGATAATGAACAGGCTGAAGGTGGCAGTGAGACCCATGGCAAGCTTGGGCTGGCACTGCGCCAGTTGACATCCGAAGAGCGCAAGCGTGCCGACATTGAGTCCGGGCTTGTTGTTGAAGGTGTGGAAGATGGCCCGGCTGCCAATGCCGGTATCCGTCCGGGTGACATCATTCTTTCAGTCAATCAGCAGAAGATAGACAGCATCGGGCAGCTCAAGTCAGCCCTTGAAAAAGCAAAGAAAAATGTGGCGTTGCTGATCCTGCGGGGGGACCAGCGCCTGTTTGTGCCGGTTGATATGGGTTGAAAGTGGCGTCAGCGGAATAGCCATCGCATCAACCATTTCTGAATTTTAGTGCCGTAAGGAGGATAGAGCAGGCGGGCTGAATTCAGCCTGCCTTTTTGCAATATGGACTTCGTGGCGGAAAATGTGAGGAATCCTTCATGACCGTGATATTGACCCATGCCAGAAGGTCCAATCCCGCCAAAAGGCATGTCGTCCACACCGATTTGCAACAGTGCTTCATTGAAGCACATCGATCCTGCATGCGTGCCAAACGTGATGCGATGTTGCAGGCTCTTCTCATTGCTGAACAGGTACAGTGCCAACGGGCGTGGATGGCTGTTCACATAGTGTATCGCAGCATCAATACTGTCATAGGGCAATAGCGGCAGTACCGGGCCGAACAGTTCATGCTGCATGATCTGCATGTTTTCGTTAACGTTGCAGACCAGGTGCATGGGCATGCGGAGTTTGCCATCTGCATTTTTACTTTCCCCGATCCGGATGATCTGTGCGCCCTTTTCTGCTGCATCCTGCAGCCAGGACTGCAAGCGCTGGTATGCATGCTGATGGATGATGCCGGTATAGTCTGCGTTGCCCTCAATTGCAGGGTACATCTTGCGGAAAACGGTGCCAAATTCCTCGATGAACTCATTCATCCGGTTTCGTGGCAGCAGGACATAATCAGGCGCAATGCAGGTCTGCCCTGCGGTCAGGGATTTGGCAAAACACAGCCGTTCAGCAACCAGCGACATCGAAATATCATCTGCAATGATGGCTGGAGATTTCCCGCCCAGTTCGAGTGTCACTGGTGTCAGGTTATTGGCGGCAGCCTGCATGATTTTTCTGCCGATGGCAGTTGAGCCGGTAAACAGCAGGTGGTCGAATGGCAATTGCGCAAAAGCTGCCCCTGTTTCTGCGTCGCCACGTATTACGCTGACAAGATCGGCTTTGAATGTTTTTCCGAGCAATTCATGCAGCAGGTTGGCTGTTCGAGGCGTGGCTTCGGACAGTTTCAGCATTGCCCGGTTGCCTGCGGCAATCGCGGTGATCAGGGGCATGACAGCCAGGTATACCGGATAATTGAACGGGGAAATGATGCCGACTACACCCAGGGGCTGGAATATCACACGGGCCCTGGCGGGGAGAAACAGTAAGCCAGGATTTCGCCGCTGCGGCTTCAGCCAGGTGCCGAGATGTTTCAGTGTGTAATCGATGTGAAGCAGGCATGGGGCGATTTCTGCAATCAAGGTTTCATTGCGGGATCGGCCGTTGTAGTCATGGTCTACGACCTCGGCTAGTGCTTCCCGATTGCTTACCAGCAACTGACGCAAAGCGAGCAGGTGTTTGCGTCGCTCCTGCAGGCTCGGCATGGGAGCAGCCGCAAAGGCCGCTTGCTGTAGTTCAAACGTTTCACGCAGGAATTCAGGCGGATCAATGAGCAATTCTGATACTGTCTGGTTCATGGGTTCGTCACGCAGTTGTTGGCAAGCAGGAGTTTATCCCAAAACAAAAACCCGCCAAATAACATTTGGCGGGTCCTGGTCATGTGCGGTGCAGAAACTGCTGAAACTGGCCGGTTGTCAGGCCGGATTATTTCAGTTTGGTTTCCTTGTATTCCACATGCTTGCGCGCAACCGGATCAAACTTCTTGATCTCGATTTTTTCTGGTGTTGTGCGCTTGTTTTTTGTGGTGGTATAGAAATGACCTGTACCAGCGGTGGATTCCAGTTTGATCTTGTCACGCATGATGATTTTCCTTAGATTTTCTCGCCGCGTGCGCGCATATCAGCCAGCACTGCGTCGATACCATTTTTATCGATAGTGCGCAGGGCAGCAGTGCTGATGCGCAGGGAAACGTAGCGGTTCTCGCTTTCCACCCACAGGCGTCGACGCTGCAGATTGGGCAGGAAACGACGTTTTGTTTTGTTGTTTGCGTGGGAAACGTTGTTACCAACTGCGGTGCGTTTTCCCGTTACTTGACAGACACGTGCCATGGTAAATACTCCAGCCATTTTTCAAAGAGGCGGGATTGTACCCTGAAATGGATGGGCTGTTCAACCATCGATACGTGCATCTGCGGGTTTTGAGCAGGATGAGGGCGGGCGCAAGTGCTGGCTTCAAGCATTTGAAATTTATATCGCTATGATTATTATATATTATTTTCAAGATCCACCACCACGACGGCTTCACTTTGTTGCCATTGCAATTCGATGGCAAATGGCCGGGCTCGCGTAGGGCTGGTCAATGCAACGCGGTTTCCAAAGGAAGTCGTTGGAGTGGAAATTTCCAGCCCCGCACCAAAATGCTTGCGTGCATTGCCGGCAATGGTATTGGCGACTTCGCCCACGATGTCCAGCAGGTTGCTGTTGCTGGTGTCACTTTCACGCATCGCAAGCAGCATGCGTGCGGCCATCATGCTGGTGGCTGAGAAATAGACGCTACCCCGGAACTGGCCGCTGAAGTCGATGAGCCCCGTATATTCAAATTGGGGCAGTTTGTTGCTGGCAAGGTAGGCGGTACGTATTTCTGCCGCATGGCCGGTAATCTGTTCGAAATAATGGGTGACCGATTCGATAAAGACGCGGGCATCAGTTTCATTGATATCAGCCATGATTACTCCTTTGCTCCTTGAAATTCCATCAGGGCATCGATTAGCTGCTTGTCACTGAAAGGCTTGTTGAGAAATCCGCGCGCGCCGAGTTTGAGTGCCTGCAGGGCGGTGGTGCGGTCACTCAGCGCTGAAATGACCAGGATATTCATGTCAGGATGCATCCCGATCAATTCAGCGATACAGCTCACGCCGTCCATCTCTGGCATCGTCAGGTCCATGGTAACAAGATCGGGTTGCATGACCTTGCAGATGCGCACCGCTTCGTTGCCATTCTTTGCTAGGCCGATGATGTTGAGGTTGCTGAGTCTGGACTCATTGCTGATCCGGGCAATGCGCGAGCGAATGACGCTGGAGTCGTCTACGATTAAAAGTTTCATATTCTTTTCTGCAATCAGGCCGGGAAGATGATGCTGAACCTGGTATGGCTGTTTTCCTTGGTATTAAGGCGCATGCGGGCGCCAAGCTGCTCGATCTTCCTGTAAACAACATCAAGTCCAACGCCATGGCCGGAGTGTCGGTCTGCACTGGCTGACGTGGTAAAGCCGGGCTCGAATATTTTCATCAGGATCTGGCGGTCATTCAGTTCTTCCAGCTCGGCAGATTTGTATTTTCCTGACTTTAAGAGTGTTTCCCTGATTCTTTCGGGGGAAAGGCCGCGTCCGTCATCGAGTATTGTGAATTCATAGGTGCCGGTTTCGGTTTCCCTCAGCGTGACATGTATATTGCCCATCGTGTGCTTGCCCAGTTGCAGCCGTTCATCCAGTGTTTCAATGCCATGCACGACAGCATTGCGCAACAGTTGCACCATGATTTCCTTCAATTCGTTATGTACATGGGGAGGCAGTTTTTCAAGTTGCTGCAGATCACTGATCAGTTTGATCTTCTTGCCCTGCTCGATGGCAATGCGCTGGGCAAGGCGGTCAAGGTTGTTGCCCAGGTTTTCTGCAGTCAGTGCAGGCGTAAACGCATCATGGAATGCAGAAAGGCGTTCGACCATGGATTTCACGGTGAGAATTTTCTGCAGGATTTCTTCAATATAGAAAGGCAAGGTCAGCAGGTCTTCTCCGCTCAGAATGGATTTGTTGCGCAAGGGGGAAATCACGGTCTCGAACTTCTGTGACAATGCCTCGAACATTTCCAAGCCGAGCATGGCTGAATCGCCTTTCATGGTGTGCACTTTCCGGAAGACGGAATCGATGATGCGGCGATAGTCCAGCGGCTTCAGGTCGTGCTGGCTGCCTGAACTGCGCAGCTCATCATTCATTTCCAGCAGGGTGATTTCTGCCTTTTCAATGAATGTTCCCAGCATGTTGGGATTGACCTTCAACAGGTTCAGCAGGCCCTCGATTTCTTCCCTGGCCTCTTCACGCGTCTCCACAAGCTCCTTTTCCAGCTCGACTTCGTTTGTCACATCGAATAATGTAACCAGCAGGTGCACTGTCTTTCCGCGTTGCTGTACGCGGTTGAATTCTACGGTGAGATAGCGTTTTACCGGTTTGCCTTGCAGGGTTTTCAGGTGCATTTCAACCTTGTGCAGCGGGTTCAGATTACCCATCAGCGATTCCTTGACATGATCGCTGAACAGGAGATCTATATATTCACATGCGTTCTGGTAAGTGCTTTGCTCCAGCGAAGTCCGCAATATTTCCCTGAAGTTGGTGCCGGGGATGATGGGAATGCCGAGCATGTGTTCAAGAGAAGCGGAGTGCTGGTTGCCAACCCTGAATTCACGGTCAAGCAGGAACAGGCCTTCCTTGACAGTGGACAGGATCTCTTCGTTCTCCTTTTGTGCAATTTCAATCTTCCGGTCATTCTCGCGCAAGCGGCGGATGAATTTGAACAGGATGAAGATGAAGTTGATCATCGCGAGGAAAATGCCACCCGTCTGTATTTGACGCAAGGTATCGGCCTTTGCATTTGCGCCTTGTTCCAGTGAGGTTGTCAGCTGGTTCATCAGCTTGAGCAATTTCAGGTTGTTGTTCATGGCGTATGAAACCAGGCCGTCGATCTGCGCAAATAGCTGCGCACCGGATTTGTCTTCCAGCACGGGCCGTGCCAGATTCAGGTAGGGTACCCATATCGCACGTGCATCTTTCAAAGCCTGCATGCCGGCCTCGCTTTTCACGGGAGAGATGATGGCTGGTTTGCCATCGGAACCTTGTACGGAGCCACCCGTTTCAAATGCCTGTAGTGTTGAATCGAAAAGCCCGGTTGTGCCTGACAGTTCTTCCAGGGCATTGTCAGGAGATGCGCCCTTGCTGATTTCAGATTGTGCAGTCAGCAGACTCTTGGCGATGCGTTGAGACAGCATGCGCTGTCGGCCAGCCAGGTTGATGGCGACGGCATCTTCCGAAATCTGGAAAGAAATATAGAAATTAAGGACAAGTACGGAGAGGTCCAGCAGCAGGAACAGTGCGACTGCCCAGATGATTTCTCGATATTTTCCACCAGGTAATTGAATCGTCATATGGCGCTCATCAGAATGAAAAGGAGTGAAAGGGGGCAGCATCAAACAAAAAAGCAATGAGCATGCCAGTGAGGCATATCAGCCATTTGACGCCGGTTTGATGCAATCCAGTGTTTGAGCAATGCATGAAAATCGGGCATGGCGCATCAATCGCACATCTTTGGTGCCTGATCGATTTGCAGGTTCCCGGATATACGTCATTTCACTTATTGATATGGGTATGTCGGGAGGTGGCGCGATTATTGCATACGAGTCTGTAGAAAACCGGGAGTGAGCAATTGAAACGTATTCTTATTATTGATGATCTGCGGGATCGAGCTGCATGGCTGAAAGCCAGCCTTGAAGTGGCATCCTATCATGTGGTCGGCATTCTTGCGTGGGAGCAGGTAGATGAATCCTCCATTCAGGCTGCCCTGGCAGATGTCATTATTGTTGATGCCGATGCGCCTGGGCGCGATACCCTGGAGCAGATCAGCCTGATGTCAAATACGCTGGAAAAACCGGTAGTGGTGCTCAGTGCCCAGAAAGACCAGGAAAGCATCACACGTGCGATGCGTGCGGGGGTCAGTGCCTATGTTGCACATAGTGTGCAAGGGGAAGACTTGAGCGGGATCATCCAGGTGGCAACTGCACGCTTTGCAGAACACAAACGTTTGCGCAACGAGCTTAAGGAAGCCAAGGACCAGCTTGCCGAACGCAAGCTGGTTGATCGAGCTAAGGCCATCCTGATGGCAGACCACGGTTACAGCGAGCCTGAGGCATACAAGCGCATGCGCAGCCTGTCGATGAGCAAAGCCAAGCGGATGGCGGAAATTGCCGAGGCGATTATCTTCACCAAGGAGTTGAGCGAGTAAGGTGCATGGTTTGGTGCATGCGCACTCAATTGGTTCTGCCTGCGAAGGAATTGAGGGTAATGGATTGGCAGGTGAAATCGGATGAAAATTATATATATTTGATTATATTGAATATATTTCAGACAGAACATTCTGGCACGGCAGTTGCTTAGTGTAGGGTAAGCGGCGAATCAACGGCGATTCGGCGAATGAAGATCAGGGCAAAGGCGTCCGCTGTGCAAGTGCACGGCAGGGCGCCTTTTATTTTGTGCAGCAAAAATGACTCTGCATGGGTACAGGAAATTAACATGGTTAATTTAAGGAGCTTAAACATGAAGTGCAGCAATGAAAGCAGTGAAGCGGTCATCAATGCAGTCGGTAAAAACGCCAGACGTGGTTTTTTCAGGAAAACGGCAATTGCAGCCTGTGTACTGGCGATGAGTGGCGTTACAACATTTGGCGTAATGAGTGCAAGTGCTGAAGCAGGCAAGCCCGAGAAAACTTCAGTGAAATTCGGCTTCATCAAGCTGACGGATATGGTTCCGCTCGCCGTTGCATATGAAAAGGGCTACTTCGAGGATGAGGGGCTTTCAGTTACGCTGGAAGCGCAGGCCAACTGGAAGGTGCTGCTTGACCGCGTGGTCACGGGTGAACTGGATGGCGCACACATGCTTGCCGGTCAGCCCATCGGCGCTACCATCGGCTTCGGCACCAAGGCAGACATCATTACGCCACTGAGCATGGACCTGAATGGCAATGGCATCACGATCTCCAATGCAGTATGGGCCGACTTGAAGAAGAAGCTGCCAACCAAGAATGGGCAGATTGTGCATCCTATCGACCCGAAATACCTGAAGGAAGTCGTAGATGATTACAAGAAGGAGGGCAAGACCTTCAAGATGGGTATGGTGTTTCCGGTGTCAACGCATAACTATGAGTTGCGCTACTGGCTGGCAGCAGGCGGCATCAACCCCGGTTACTATGATCCAGTGAAGGGTGATACCAGCGGCACGATCAAGGCGGATGTACCTTTGTCCGTCACGCCGCCACCACAAATGCCGGCCACCATGGAAGCCGGAACCATCGATGGTTATTGTGTAGGCGAACCATGGAACCAGCAGGCGGTATTCAAAGGGATTGGCGTACCGGTTGCAACCGACTATGACGTGCAGGTGAATAATCCGGAAAAGGTATTCGGCGTCACCAAGAAATGGGCGGATGAAAATCCAAACACACTCATCCATGTCGTTAAAGCGATGATCCGCGCGGGTTACTGGCTGGACGAGGAAAACAACAAGAACCGCATGGAAGCCGTGAAAATGATTGCCAAGCCCATCTATGTTGGTGCGGATGAAAATGTCATCGCAAACAGCATGACCGGCACTTTCGAATATGAAAAGGGCGACAAGCGTGCGGCACCCGATTTCAATGTGTTCTTCCGTTACAACGCAACCTATCCTTACTACAGCGATGCTGTGTGGTACCTGACACAGATGCGCCGCTGGGGACAGATCAGCGAAGACAAACCGGACAGCTGGTACCTGAAGATGGCAAAACAGATTTACCGTCCCGACATCTATGCCAAGGCTGCCAAGGAGTTGATTGCGGAAGGCAAGATGAAAGCCTCCGATTTTCCCAACTTTGCCAAGGAAACAGGATTCAAGGGACCGCAGAAAGGCTTTATCGATGGCGTTGTCTATGATGGCAGCAAGCCTAATGAGTACCTGAAGAAATTCAAGATCGGTTTGAAGTAAGCATAGAAGTACAAGCAGGTCCGTACCCGGCACAAGCCGGGGCGTGCTGAAACAGCGAGGTGAAACATGAATACAGCAACTATCAATGCACAGTCCGCAATACAGTCAATACTGGCGCGAGTGCTTCCGAATTCCGGCAGTGATTCGCTCATGCGAACCCTGTTCCGCAGTTTTGTACCGCCCCTCCTGGGCATCTTCGTATTCCTCGTGTTATGGGATATCGGCGCAAGCCATGTGCAGACTTCCCTGGGGACCTTGCCGGGGCCTGTTGCCGTCATCCGGCAGGCAGGCAACCTGTACCAGGAATACCGAAATGAGCAGGAACGCAAGGCAGCATTTATCAAGCGTCAGGCGGAACGCAAAGCAGAATTTCTGGCTGCCAATCCTGGCCAGGAATACACAGGGATCAAATACACCAGCCAGCCAACCTATCTGAACCAGATATTCACCAGCCTGTATACGGTGTTTGTCGGTTTCCTGCTGGGTACCATCATTGCGGTGCCGCTTGGCATCCTGTGCGGCCTGAACAAGACATTCCAGGCTGCGCTCAATCCGCTGATCCAGATTTTCCGTCCGGTGTCGCCGCTGGCATGGTTGCCTATCGTTACGCTGGTCGTCAGCGCGCTTTATGTATCACCAGATCCGATGTTCGCAAAATCGTTCCTGATCTCTGCAATTACCGTCACCCTGTGCTCGATGTGGCCAACGCTGGTGAATACTGCGCTGGGTGTGGCTTCCATTGACAAGGATTTGCTGAATGTCTCCAAAGTGCTGCGTCTTTCCACCAGAACCAAAGTGATGAAAATCGTCATCCCGTCATCGCTCAAGCTGATCTTCACCGGCATGCGCCTGTCACTGGGTGTGGCCTGGATGGTACTGATTGCGGCAGAGATGCTGGCGCAGAATCCCGGCCTGGGAAAGTTTGTGTGGGATGAATTCCAGAACGGCAGCTCACAGTCGCTTGAACGCATCATGGTTGCAGTATTCACCATTGGTTTTGTCGGCTTCGTGCTCGATCGCTCCATGCATACGCTGCAACAGATGGCCAGCTTTGGCCAGCGCAACGAGTGATGGTGTGAATTGGTAAAAATATTATCGGGAACTGGATCATGATGAACGCTCAACTCAAAATCGAAGGAACTGCCGGTGCGGAAGCAATGCCTGCACCGTCTGCAGGCGAAGCCATACTTGAGCTCAAGGGAGTCAGCAAGTCATATGGCAGTGGAGACCAGCTTACGACAGTACTGAAAGACATCAACCTGCGGATTCATGAAGGCGAGTTCGTAGCCATCGTGGGATTTTCCGGCAGCGGAAAATCTACGCTGATTTCGCTGATTTCCGGATTGCAGAAGGCGGATGCGGGCGAAGTGCTGTGCAAGGGCAGTCCGGTAACGGGCCCGGGCCCGGATCGGGGGGTGGTCTTCCAGAATTATTCCCTGATGCCATGGATGACGGTACGCCAGAATGTGGCGCTTGCGGTGGATCAGGTTTTCAGCAATGCCTCAAAGGAAGAACGCAAGGCACGTGTCGAAAAGTATATCGATATGGTGAACCTGACACCGGCAATGGACAAGCGGCCTTCCGAATTGTCGGGGGGCATGCGTCAGCGCGTCTCCGTCGCGCGTGCACTGGCGGCATCACCGGATATCCTGCTGCTGGATGAGCCGCTGAGCGCGCTGGATGCGCTGACTCGCTCCAAATTGCAGGATGAAATCATCCGCATCTGGAGTCAGGACAGGAAAACTGTGGTGCTGATCACCAACGAAGTCGATGAAGGCATCATCATGGCGGATCGCATCATTCCGCTGAATCCCGGTCCGGAAGCTACCCTGGGACCTGAGTTTGTGGTGAACCTGCCACGTCCACGTGACAGGGCTGCTATCAATCATTCCACCGACTTCAAGCGCATCCGCCGCGATGTCACGCAATACCTGATGCAGGTTGGTGCAGCAAAAGGTGCAGCAGATGACGGCAAGGTCGTAAAGTTGCCAGCAGTGCTGCCCAATACTTCACGTGAACATCAGGCGAACCGGAAGGATAAGGCCAGCCTGCCGCCCAATGTAGAGCGCTATGTCGATTTCTCGCGGGTGTCGAAAATCTATCCATCACGCAAGGGTCCGATCAGGGTGGTCGACGGTTTCGATTTGAAGATACGCAAGGGAGAGTTCATTTCCATCATTGGCCACTCGGGATGTGGCAAATCGACAGTGCTGTCGATGATGGCCGGACTCAATGACATCAGTGAAGGCGTGATCGTGCTGGATGGCCGCGAGGTGGATGCTGCAGGCCCGGATCGCGGCATTGTGTTTCAGTCTCCCAGCCTGGTGCCATGGTTAAGTGCCCATGAAAATGTTGCGCTGGGTGTCGAGCAGGTCTACCCCCATGCCACTGCAAACGAGCGCAGAGACATCATTGAAAATTACCTGACTCGCGTGGGGCTGGCTGATGTTCGGGACAAGAAGGCATCCGAGCTCTCCAATGGCATGAAACAGCGTGTCGGCATTGCGCGTGCATTCGCGCTGTCACCCAAGATGCTGTTGCTGGATGAGCCGTTCGGCATGCTGGATTCGCTGACGCGCTGGGATTTGCAGGAGGTCCTGATGGAAGTCTGGACCCGTACCAGTGTCACTGCGATGATGGTGACGCATGATGTCGACGAGGCGATCCTGCTTGCTGACAGGGTGGTGATGATGACCAATGGACCGAACGCGAAGGTAGGCAGGATACTGGAAGTCAACCTGCCACGTCCGCGCTCGCGCAAGATGTTGCTCGAACATCCGGACTATTACAGCCTGCGCGAACAGCTGCTGACTTTCCTCGAGGAGTGTGATCATGTCTGACACGCCGGATAAACCAGTCGGCTTTCCGGCGCCGGAACTGAAGGAGGTCAGGGTTGGCTTTATTCCGTTGACGGATTGCGCCTCACTTGTGGCCGCAGCAATGCTGGGCTTTGACAAGAAGTACGGCATCAGGATCCAGCTGTCGAAAGAGGCTTCATGGGCTGCAATACGCGACAAGGTGACGAATGGCGAGCTGCATGCGGCTCACATGCTGTATGGCATGGTGTACGGTGTGCATCTCGGTATCGGGGCACCGAAGAAGGACATGGCAGTACTGATGACGCTCAATCACAATGGCCAGGGCATCTCCTTCTCCAGCCAGATGAAGGGCGAAGGAATCACCGACGGGCAATCGCTGGCCAAAGCCATCAGGACTGCGCGCAGAAGGTACAAGTTCGCGCATACTTTCCCGACCGGAACGCACGCGATGTGGCTCTACTACTGGCTGGCAAGTTACGGCATCAACCCGATCACCGAAATTGACACACTCACGGTACCTCCGCAGCAGATGGTGCTGAATGCGCGATTTGGCAGCATGGATGGGTTCTGCGTGGGCGAACCATGGAATGCTCGCGGCATTTATGACAAGGTCAGTATCTCAGTCGCTTCGTCGCAGGATGTCTGGGTTGACCATCCAGAGAAGGTGCTGGGTGTCACTGCGGACTTCGTGAGTGTATATCCGGGTACGTCACGTGCGCTGATCATGGCGTTGCTGGATGCGGCTCGTTTTGTGGATGATCTTGCAAACCGGGAGAAAATTGTTGAGCTGCTTGCCGGCAAGGATTTCATTGATGCACCGGTGGATGTGATCAAGTGGCGATTCATGGGTGAGTACGAAGACGGAATGGGAGGCAGGTGGCATGACCCCAATTACCTGAAATTTTTCAACGAGGGCAAGGTGCCCTTTCCCTATCTTTCAGATGGTATGTGGTTCCTCACCCAGTTCAGGCGCTGGGGGCTGCTTAAAAAGGATCCGGACTATCTGGAAGTGGCCCGGCAGATCAATCAGGTTGACCTTTACCGGGAAGCTGCGACCCGTATCAATGTCACGGTACCGGAAAATGTGATGCGAAATTCGCGGCTGATCGATGGCAAGGTCTGGGATGGCATCAATCCCGAAAAATACGCTGCGTCGTTCAAGATCAGGTCGGATGCGGCAAGGGAAAAAATCGTTTTGTAATGCATGAAAGGAGTGTGCAATGAACACGGAAGCAATCAGTCTGGTGCGCAACAGCTGGGATAAGGTGCTGCCGATACAGGATGTCGCTGCAAAACTGTTCTATGACAAGCTGTTCGAGCTGGATCCGTCATTGAAACCGCTATTCAAGGGTGACATGGCAGAGCAGGGCCGCAAGCTGATGAGCATGATCACGCTGGTGGTAGGCCGCCTTGACAGGCTCGAGCCCCTGATTGGTGCAGTGCAGGATCTTGGGCGGAGACATGCGGGGTATGGCGTGAAGGATGAACACTATGACACGGTAGCCGCCGCGCTACTGGATACTTTGGGCAAGGGGCTGGGGGAAGGATTTACGCAAGAGGTGAAACTGGCCTGGACGGAGGCATACATATTGCTTGCAACTGCGATGAAGGCAGCTTCAAAAACCGTGGCTTAATAAAAGGAAAGCAGAAATGAACGTAGAGAAAAGACAGCAATTGGCAACCGAGGCACTGGAGGCGAAATATCAATTGAAGCTGGGATGGCCGCAGCTGGCAGAAGCGATCGGGCGCAGTCCGGTGTATACCGCAATGCTGATATATGGCTACGGCCAGGCAAGTAAGGAAGAGGCAGAAAAGCTGGGAGCAATGTTGAAGCTCCCTTCCGAGCTGGCGATGGAAATGACCCGTGTCCCCACTCGAGTGCCTGCCCAACCGTGGCCGCCGACAGATCCTTTCATTTATCGTCTGTACGAAGCGGTGATGTTGTATGGACCGGTGTACAAGGATGTGGCACATGAAATTTTCGGTGATGGCATCATGAGCGCAATCGACATGTCGGTGGATATCGTGAAAGTGGAAGAGCCGGCTGGCGTGCCGCGACTTGAGATGACTTTCAACGGCAAGTGGCTGCAATACAAAAAATACTGACCGGGATGGAAAAATCCATTTATGACGGTTAAGCAAGCCGCCAGTTTGGAAATGTCCCAATCCTGGGTGGTACATTGATGGCACCTGGATGGTGCAACATTATGTGTGGAAGCCTTGGCGGGAGCACCATTTGAGATCAGTGTCTGCAGTGATCGGAGATCACGGAGATATCGCTGCGGGTAGTAAATACTGGTTTTGTCAGTTGCGAGATTTCAATGAAGCCTGACAAATAAAAAGCCCGGCACAATGTGTGCCGGGCTTTTTTTCAATCCGAAGCGCGATTAAGCGGCCTGGATGTTGGAGGCTTGCTTGCCTTTTGGGCCTTGGGTAACTTCAAAGCTTACCTTCTGGCCTTCTTGCAGAGTTTTGAAACCGCTCATGTTGATTGCGGAGAAATGTGCGAACAGATCGTCACCGCCGTCATCAGGAGTTACAAAACCAAAACCTTTAGAATCATTGAACCACTTAACTGTACCAGTTGCCATGTTAAAACTTCCTTAATTAATAAAACCGCGGGGAAATTCCCGCATATTATTTGGTTATAAAGATTGCACATGGATTACCAGTACTGCAGAACTTCAAAACAAATAACGGGTTGCACTATACATGTGTTTTGGCATGAAAGCGCGAAAAAATAAAATATTTTTCAGTTTTTTTGTTTTACGGGCATATTTGTTGTAATTCTGATACACGCCATGCAGGCATCTGTATTTTGGAGTATGCGGGTGGAATAAGTGAGATTTAAAATTAATGTAATATATACAGTATGTTGTGTTTGCATTAAGTTGGGGTGCGGTATGATGGGGTTGGTTTGATAATTTACTTCTGTGGTTTGGGTTTGAGTGACGGGTTTCTATATGTCGTCGTGAATAGCATCTCTCAATAATCTGGCGTTTGAGAAAGTGCGATTCGTCCAGCATGCCGGGTATGGTGCTGGATACAGCAAGGTAAAGTACAACAAAGCGTACTCTGCTGGATTTCATGCTCAATGATATTTTGAGTGCAGTGCGAACTCGCACCCGATCCAGGTGGGTTATTGTAATAATATGATTATATTAATAAAAATGCTGTGATAATATTGCTGCGATTTGACATTGACAGCAACTGGAAAGCAAGGAGCGGTATGCGACATAAATGGTTGTGGCTGGGTTTAGTGGCAGGATGCATGGTGCAGTTTTCAGCACTGGCGGAAGAGGCGGCTTATCCTGCAAGGGTGCGTGTCTATCAGGAAGGCGAGATCACGCTGTATCCGGGTGCGTACTGTTACAGTGAAGACAATCCTGAAAAGATATTGGCTGCAGAAATTGGGTTCACCATCTTCAGTACACACAAGCGCCTGGGCATGCCCGAGACAGGAGACATCAAGCTCAATTACAACGAATATGTGGTGCCAGGCGGCAAGCCAGTAACAGTCAAGCTATTTTGGCAGGCTGAAAAAAATGGCATGCGTGCCAGTTGCGGTCCCCTGGCCAGTACTTTTTATCCACAGGCCGGGCATGATTACGACATTTCTCTTGGGTATGCCACCGGATGTTTTATCCAGATCCGGGAGCTGTTTACCATTGGCAAAGACAAGGCAACCGCAACGCCGGCGCCTTCTGGTGCTTCATATCCCTGCAGGGCGGGCTGAGGCTGCCAGAAGCGGGCAACTGCTGGCTGAATTTCGCAATGCCCCGGCTAATTGCAAGGGCATTGATACAATTTATTACAATTTTCCCTGATTTTAAATATATATAATATAAACAATATATTACATTGATATTTTATCAATTTCGTACTGCGGTACGGCCTGTTTCCCCGGTAAAATTTTAACGATTTCTTGATCTTGCGCTTGTTAGGATGCCGCGCGTCATCCTGGGGCTGTCATGTTGTTCAGTTACAGCAAGGGAGGTTGACGCTAATCATTCATAACAATCAGGAGAAAAAATTTTATGAAATCGAAATATCTGCTTCTGGCATTGCTGGGCATGGCATCGATCACTTCCGCTTTTGCGGCAGGAGATACTGATTCGGCAAACAATGTTTGCCCGCCAGCCTATCAGGCACAAATTGATTCCGAGTTCGGACTGACCGCTGACAATACCGCAACCACCAGTGCGCTGACTACCTGCATTACCAAGCGTGAACACATCCGCAACGTATTGAACCTGAGTACTGCAGTACTGAACCCGAAGAGCGGCATCAGCCAGACCCTCAACAATGCATTGCTGATGGTGGCCAATTATCGCGATGTATATGGCATCAATATCGGTGAGGACCTGAAAATCAACATCGTTGCGCATTTCCAGGGGGGGCAGTTCCTGTTGAGCAATGATGCTTATAACCGGGTGAAGGGCGTCACTACCGGGAATCCTTCAGCCGCTACCGTGCAGCAATTGATTGCAGCGGGGGTGCATTTCTACCTGTGTCAGAACACCATGCGCGGCAATGGCTGGAAAACAGCCGATCTCGCACCAGGAGTGGAAGAAGTTCCGGGTGGAGTCGTCGCTTTGGCTGATTATGCACAGCGTGGCTGGGCTGTCATTACACCCTGATCCGGCTTGCAGGGAGCATGACAAACCCCGCTGCGGCGGGGTTTGTCATTTTTGATACATCATTCAGGTTAAGCAATTTTACCAGGCTTGATACACTGGCAAATATTTCACATACGCTTGAACCGCAACATGCCGATTTACCTGATCTATTTGTTTGTCACGCTGTCCGCACTGTTCTGGGGTGCGAATTTTGTGCTGGCGATACCCATCCTGGCTGACTTGCCACCGCTATGGGCGGCCGCATTCCGATTCCTGCTGGGTGCATTGATCATGCTGGTTGTGGCGGCATGGCAGAAGCAGCCGATGCTGACTTTGCTGAAACGGCATGCGGGAATTTACCTGTTGCTGGGCGGTATCGGCATTGTGGGTTTCAATGTGCTGTTCTTTTATGCTCTGCAAAGTACCTCGGCTGACAACGGTGCGCTGATCATGGCGACCAATCCCTTGCTTACCACCTTGCTGGCGTCTGCTTTCCTGGGGGAGCGCCCATCACTGCGCCATTTGCTGGCATTGCCTGTCGCGCTTGCCGGTGTCGCGGTGGTGATTGCACAGGGAGACATGCAGCGCCTGCTTGCATTGCACTTTGCACTGGGCGATTGGCTGATGCTGTTGGCGGACCTGGCGTGGGCAATGTTCAATGTGCTGAACCGGCAATATATGCCGAAAGACAATGCATTCGGCAATAATGCATGGATGCTGACAGCTGGCGGCCTGTTGCTGACCATCATCGCCATGTTCAGTGGTGCTCACCCGGCAGCAATGGGAGCCCATGCCAGTATCGCAATGGCGGTGATGGTGGTAGGTGGCACTGTGCTGGCCTATCTGTTCTGGAGCATCGGCATTGCACGGCTGGGCGCTTCACGTGCGGCGATATTCCTTAACCTGATCCCTGTATTTGCCATGCTGACCGGAGCCATGCTGGGCGAATATCCGACAGCAGCGCAATTTACTGGTGGTGTGATCGTGCTGGCAGGCGTACTGATTTCGATGGTGCAGTTGCCTGTCTTGCGAAAGCGCTGAAAACGGCGACAGACAGCTCTGGATGTTGGGCAGGTTCCGCATGCAATGAATGGAAGGTTGGCATCGAGCAGGTCAGGATATGCAAGGCGCTGTTTGTGGGGGGCAACAGTGCCCGCCTGCATGGCGTCGTGTTGGGGTTGCCTGAAGCAGGTTTCTGAAAAATGTGCTGAAATGAAAAAACGCCCCGCAGGGCGTTTTTTGTTGTGGCATGGATACGCAGAATCAGGCGAAATTTTTCGCTGCAAAATCCCAGTTCACCAGATTGTTGAGGAAGGTCTCAACAAACTTGGGACGCATGTTGCGGTAGTCGATGTAGTAGGCGTGTTCCCATACATCAACGCAAAGCAATGCTTTGTCGCCGGTGGTCAGCGGGGTGCCGGCAGCGCCCATGTTGACAATATCCACCGAGCCATCGGCCTTCTTTACCAGCCATGTCCAGCCGGAACCGAAGTTGCCCACGGCGGAAGTCTGGAAAGCTTTCTTGAACTCGTCGATCGAGCCCCACTTCTTGTTGATCGCATCTGCCAGTGCACCGCTTGGAGCGCCGCCGCCATTCGGCTTCATGCAGTTCCAGAAGAAGGAGTGGTTCCATACCTGGGCGGAGTTGTTGTAGATGCCGCCAGCGGGTGCCTTCTTGATGATGGCTTCCAGATCAAGGCTTTCGTATTCTGTGCCCTTGATCAGGTTGTTGAGGTTGGTGACATAAGCCTGGTGATGCTTGGCATAGTGGTATTCAAAGGTTTCCTTGGACATGTGGGGTTGCAGCGCGTCCATTGCGTAGGGCAGGTCTGGCAGTTTGTGTTCCATCTGAAATCTCCTTGAGTGTATGGTTGAAAACGCTTCATTCTAGCGAAATCAACCATGCCGGACAATGGTTGAGTGAAATTCTCGGGTTATGGATGTTCCGGAAAATATCCTGAATACTTCATATAAACAGAAAATTGCATGAGCTGATAATACATGCTTGCTGATCAAAATTCGTTTTTGAGTTTTTTGTATCCCTTGACCAGCTCCTGATTGGCACGAATCACGGATTCCGAGAAATCACTCATTTGCGGTGTGATCTGCGGCACATTGACCAGGTCCTTGTTGGAATGGATGTTGGTGGTGGAAGGGATATGGAAGTTTTCCGGGACTTCGCAATGCTCAATCACCGAGTTATGCCTGACAACTGAACCATTGCCGACCTTGCAGTCAAACAGCACGGAATTGAAGCCGATGAATACGTTTTCTCCGACTATGCACGGACCGTGAACAATGGAACGGTGCGCGATGGAAGTATTGGTGCCGATCTGAACCAGGCCGCCGGCTTTGGAGTGGATCACCACCCCATCCTGTATGTTGGAGTTGGCGCCGATGATGATGGGTTCCATCTCGCCGCTTTCATCCACTTCGTCTGCACGGATCACCGCATAGGGCCCGATGAATACGTTTTCCTCGACGATGATCTTGCCGCACAGGATGGCAGTGCTGTCGACATAGGCAGACTCATGGATGACCGGGATGTCGCCGCTGGGATTTTTCCTGATCATGCTCGGGCCTCTCCATCGGGTAGCTCTGTTTTACATTCCGGGAAAATGCGGTGTGGGCAATTGCGGCAGATTTCATTGTCGAGTTTTGGATAGACCGCCTTGAACCAGTTTTCGCGCACCGTGAAGAAAGCCTCCTTGCCGATATCATCGAGCCGGTGGGATTTTTTCAGACAGTCGATCACTTCATCATGGCTGCGGTAGAAGTACAGGCCGCCGCCCATTTTTTTCCTGCGGCGTGCTTCCTGGCCCAGCAGCTCTGCACCTGCGGCATCGATGAAGCTGATGCCCTTGGCCGCGATCATCAGGTGTTTCTGCATGGGGTTGCGCTCATCCACAGCCATCAATGAGTTCTGTACATGATCAACCGCGCCAAAGAAAATCGCACCATTCACGCGCAGCATGCTGAGCTGCGGGCACTCCGCATGATCGGCAGCGCCGACAAAATGATAGGAGCCTTCTTCCTTCGCGGGTACCACGGTCTCGATATTGGGCTTGGAAACACGATACAGGTAGATGATCAATGACAGCAGGATGCCGAAGAATATGCCTTCCTCCAGGTTGATCAGCGTTCCGATCATGGTCACCCACAGGATCACGGCTTCGGAGCGGTTATGCAGTGTGATCTGCTTGATATGATGGAAATCGATCAGGCCATACGCCACCATGAACAGGATGCCGGCCATCGCTGCGGTTGGCAGGTAGGAAGCGAGCGGGCCTACCAGCAGCAGGATGAGTACAAGGAAGATCGATGCATATACCGTGGCCAGCGGTGTGCGCGCGCCCGAAGCGTAGTTCACGCCGGTACGATTGAACGAGCCTGAAGAGGCATAGCCAGAGAAGAAGCTGCCCATGATGTTGGAGAGTCCCTGGCCGATGAATTCCTGGTTGCCATTGATGCGCTGTTCTGATTTGGTGGCAATTGCGCGGGAAATCGACACGGCTTCAGTCAGTGCCAGCATGGTGACGATCAGTGCCGGGAAGATCACCTTGTGGAGGGTGTCATAGGAAAAGTCGGGTAGCGAGAAAGGCGGCAGGCTGCCTGGCAATGCGCCTACTGTCCTGATATGGGTGTGTTCGAAACCGACCTCATGGTTAAAGATGAATGCCACAATGCTGCCCACGACCATGGCCACGATCATGTAGGGCAGCTTGGGCAGGTAAATGCGTGACAGGATGCCGGTGATCAGCGTGACGATCGCAATCGTGGTGACATAGGGCTGGATATTACCGAACTGGATGAACAGCTGCTCGATCACGATATGGAAGGGAGCGCCGCGCGCAATGTCCAGTCCGAAGAAATTCTTGATCTGGCTACCTGCAATCAGTATCGCAGCACCGGCAGTGAATCCGATCACCACGGTATGCGAAATGAAATTCACCAGCACGCCCATGCGAGCCAGCCCCAATATCAGCTGGAACAATCCGGTGAGGAATGTCAGTGTCAGCACCATGCTGATGAAATGTTCCGTGCCGGGCTCGGCCAGCGGGCTCATTGCCGCAAATACTGCGATCGAAATGGCGGTAGTGGGGCCGGATACCAGATGCCAGCTTGAGCCAAACATCGCAGCTACAATGGCTGGCACCATCGCGGCATAAAGGCCGTATTGGGGCGGCAGGCCGGCGATTGTCGCAAAAGCCACACCTTGGGGCAACACGATCATTGCACCGGTAAATCCTGAAAGCAGATCAACTTTGTTGGTTTCGCGGCTGACCATGGGCCACCAGCGCAGGAAGGGGAAAATCTTGTGGGGGTGGAAAAATCTCAGGAGACTGGACACGAGTTTACCTTTACGCTTGTGAATCTTTTTTTAAAGTATTGATTCAGTTGAATGTCTTCCCCGGTGTCGGGGTGGGTCACTACGGATTTTCCTGAATGTTCTATTTATTATTGTCCGTCGGGTGTGGCAGTACCAGCCGCTCTGTCAAGAAATCTTTACAATTATAACGGATTGTTGATTCTTATCCTAATCAGCCCCTTGCAAGGTTATCGTTGCATCCCCATATCACGCTCTGGGGCCCCGGCCTGAAAAAGCTGTAAAATGACGGACATGGACATGAGGAAACGGATACAACTCATATTGCTGATGGTTATTGCGCTGCTGCAGTTTGTAGCGCCGCTGACCCATGCCCATGTCAATGGCCATAGTGAAGATCACCATATCCATCTTGCTGAACTGGATACGCATGGCAGTCTGTTGCAAGTAGCAACAGGGCCTTCCATGACGGCAGAGGAAGATCATTCCCAGGTTGTCAGCATGCAGCCCGAGTTCCGTGGCAAGACATTCGATATGTCCCTGGCATTGCCACCGCAAGCGCATACTGTATCGCCAGTGCCCGTAGCCATCATGGTGGCCAGCCTGCAGGCTGCGGTATCCCCGCACTTAAAATCCCCGCATTACCAGCTTCCCCTAAGCCAGGCGCCTCCAGCCTGATGCATCAGGCACCTGGCGGTGCTGGCATCATTCAAACCCGCATGCCATGGGTACCTGATTACCACATGGCAGGATGAAACTGGAGAAAGAAACATGAGATTCATTGCATACGCATTCGCGCTGGCGCTTGCCCTGTTGGCGCCTTTTGCCACGGCTGAAGAAATTGAGATTAACACCAGGCAAGCTGCAGCCCTGGGGATTGAAACCCTGCCTTTGCCTGCCCAGGGCAAAGGCGAGCTTGCAGGCATACCCGCGCAAGTCATGATACCTGCCAACCAGCTGCAGGTCGTCAGCGCACCTTTGCCGGCCATGGTGGAACAGATTCATGCTGGCGTGGGCGACCACGTGAATAAGGGGCAGTTGCTCGCACGCCTGCAAAGTCCGGCACTGGCAGAATTGCAACGTGCCTACCTGCAGGCCAGTACGCAGGAAAAACTTGCACGTGACAATTTTTCACGCGATGAGCAGTTATGGAAGGAAGGCATCATTGCCGAAAGCCGCTACCGCGCCACGTTGAGCCAGCATACGGAAGCCAGTGCAGTGCTGGCAGAAAAGCGGCAAATGCTGGTGCTGGCGGGCATGTCCGAGGCTGCCATCGTGCAATTGCAGGCGGGTGGCGGGCTCGGCAGCCAGCTGCAGGTAGTTTCACCGATCGATGGCGTGATCATGGAAAAATGGGTAAGTGCAGGGCAGCGCGTTGAAAGTGCTGCCCCATTGTTCAATGTGGCGCGCTTGCAGCCACTGGGACTGGAAATACAGGCGCCGCTGGGCAGCACAATGAACGTGCGGGAAGGCGCTGCGGTCAATATTCCTGCATATCAGGCAAGCGGCAAGATAACTGCCGTCGGTCACGGTCTCAGTGCTGGCAACCAGACTGTCCTGCTGCGTGCATTGATCAGCAAGGGCGCAAGCAACCTGCGGCCAGGCCAGATGGTGGATGTGACCATCTCCACCTCATCGGGCAAGGTAGCGCAATGGAACCTGCCGAATGCTGCAATTGCCCGTATTGGTGGCAACAGCATGGTCTTTGTTGCAACGGCAAACGGATTTCGCGCAGAACCGGTGAAGGTGCTGAATGAAGGTGCACAGCAGAGCCTGGTCAGTGGCAAGCTGGGAGGCAATGAAAAAATTGTCGTCAAGGGTGTGGCAGCACTGAAGGCCAAGCTTACAGGCGTGGGAGGTGAGTGATGCTGTCCCGACTGGTCGAATTTTCGCTGACACAGCGCATGCTGGTCATAGTTCTGACGTTATTGCTGGTTGCTGCCGGAGTGATGGCATTCCGCGACCTGCCCATTGATGCCTTTCCCGATGTTTCCTCCACTCAGGTGAAGATCATCATGAAGGCGCCGGGCATGACGCCTGAGGAAGTCGAGGCACGCATCGTGTCACCGATCGAGGTGGAAATGCTGGGTATCCCCAACCAGCGCATCCTGCGCTCCATTTCCAAATATGCCATTGCGGACATCACCATCGATTTCCAGGATGGCACGGACATTTACTGGGCGCGACAGCAGGTTGCCGAAAGACTGAACAATGTCTTGAAGGACCTGCCGGAAGGCACTGGGGGCGGGCTTGCGCCCATCACCACGCCGCTGGGTGAAATGTTCATGTTCACTGTTGAAGGCGATGACTACACGCTGGAACAGCGACGCACACTGCTGGACTGGACCATACGGCCAGCCCTGCGCACACTGCCCGGCGTGGCGGATGTGAACTCACTGGGTGGCATGGCGCGCAGCTTTGAGGTGGTGCCGGACAATACCGCGATGGCTGCGCGCAAAATCAGCATGGAAATGCTGGTTCAGGCTTTGCAGGCGAATAATCGCAATGATGGTGCCGGCCGCCTCAGCGATGGCGATGAAGCACTGCTGGTGCGTGCGGAAGGCAGCATAAAGGGCTTGCAGGATGTACGCGACATCGTGATCAGCAGCTTGAATGGCAGTCCGGTGCGTGTGGGCGATGTGGCAGAGGTGCGTATCGGCGCCCTGACGCGCTATGGCGTGGTCACGCAAAGCGGAAAGGGTGAGGCGGTGGAAGGCCTGGTGCTGGGTTTGCGCGGTGCAAATGCGCAGAAGGTGGTCGAAGGCGTACGGGCCAAACTGCAGGAACTGGCACCGCAACTGCCCAAAGGCGTCACCACCAGCGTGTTCTATGACCGCGGCAGCCTGGTCAAGCGCGCGATTGGCACTGTGAGCAAGGCGCTGGGCGAGGCCATTGTGCTGGTGGTGATCCTGTTGCTGCTGTTCCTTGGCAACCTGCGCGCCGCACTGGTGGTGGCGCTGGCATTGCCACTGGCCGTGCTGGTGACATTCATCCTGATGCAGTGGTTCGGCATGTCGGCCAACCTGATGAGCCTGGGCGGACTGGCGATTGCCATTGGCATGCTGGTCGATGCCGCAGTGGTGGTGGTGGAAAACATCATCAGCCATCTTGCGGAGCAGCGTCGTCATATTTCGCGTTTGCATGTGATCTATCGTGCGGTGAAGGAGGTGATCGTGCCGGTGGCTGCGGGCGTGGCGATCATCATCATCGTGTTCCTGCCACTGCTCACGTTGCAGGGCCTGGAAGGCAAACTGTTCATCCCGGTCGCGTTGACCATCGTGTTTGCGCTGGCGGGTTCGCTGCTGCTGTCTCTGACCGTGATTCCGGTCGTGGCCTCCTACATGCTGCGAGTCGCCAGCCATGATGAGCCCTGGCTGATGCGGAAGGCAATGAGGCTGTATGTACCCGTGCTGCAAAAGGCATTGCTGCATGAAAAGAAGGTGATGCAGGTGGCAGCCGGGCTGCTGGCACTGGCGGTGGTGGTATATATGCTGGTGGGCAAGACCTTCATGCCCGAGATGGACGAGGGCGACATCATCCTGCAACTCAGCAAGCTGCCCTCGATCAATCTTGCAAATACAGCCGAGCTGGACAGTCGTGTGCAGCGGGCCATCCTCGAGCGCGTGCCGGAAGTGAAGCGCATTGTTGCACGCGCCGGTTCGGACGAGCTGGGGCTGGACCCGATGGGTCTGAATGAAACCGACACCTTCCTCGTGCTGAAACCGCCTGCGGAGTGGCGCATGCACAGCAAGGAAGCATTGATAGGTGAGATACGCAAGGTGATGGAAGATTTTCCCGGCATCGAGATCAATTTCACGCAACCGATCGCGATGCGTGTTTCCGAAATGCTGACTGGCTCGCGCGGTGATGTGGCTATCAAGATCTTCGGCAACGATAGCGGCATGCTCAATTCCATTGCCGAAAAGGTGGTGGAGGTGGTGAAGGGAGTCAAGGGCAGTGAAGATGCGTATACCGTGAAGAACGACGGTGTGCAGTATTACCGGGTGGAGGTTGATCGCCTGGCAGCAGGCCGTATGGGGCTGACGGTGGATGAAATCAGCAATGCGCTGCGTGCGCAGGTGGAGGGTCGGCAGCTGGGGCTGGTGATAGAGGAAGGCCGCCGCACGCCCCTGTTGCTGCGCGGACGTCCTGAGGTGCAGCAGTCGCCGGCATTGTTTGCAGCATTGACCTTGCCATTGCCCGACGGGCGTAACGTGCCGCTGTCGGTCGTCGCGAAGCTGGTGCGCGCCGAGGGGCCGGTCAAGATAGACCGCGAAAATGGCAAACGCATGGCAGTGGCGCAGAGCAATGTCCGCGGAAGGGACCTGGTCAGTTTTGTCGAGGAAGCCAAGGCTGCAGTGGCAAAGGAGGTGCCGCTGCCGCAGGGATATTATCTGAGCTGGGGCGGGCAGTTTGAAAACCAGCAGCGAGCAGCTGCGCGGCTGACGGTGGTGGTGCCGGTGGCAGTGGGGCTCATCTTCATGCTGCTGTTTGCCACTTTCGGGTCGGTGCGGCAGGCAGTGCTGGTGCTGAGCAATGTACCTTTTGCGATGATAGGCGGCATTTTTGCACTGGGCGTCAGCGGTTCCTATCTGTCGGTGCCTGCGTCAGTAGGCTTCATTGCATTGCTGGGTATTGCCGTTCTGAATGGTGTGGTGATGGTGTCCTATTTCAACCAGCTGCTTGCAAGCGGCATGGAGATGACACAGGTGGTGACCGAAGGGGCGAAACGCAGGCTGCGTCCGGTACTGATGACTGCAAGCATCACGGCCTTCGGATTGCTGCCATTGCTGTTTGCGCAGGGGCCGGGTTCGGAAATCCAGAAACCGCTGGCAATCGTGGTGACGGGCGGTTTGCTGAGTTCGACATTGCTGACGCTGGTGATGTTGCCGGTACTTTACCGGCGTTTTGGCGTGGATGCTGACGGGAGACGGGCATGAACAAATTACTGGATTGTTGTCTGACGCTGGTCTGCCACAAATCGCTGGAAGAGCGGATGATCGATCATTTGCTGGAACATCCGCAATGGGTGGGTGGCTTTACCGTGGATGCGGTGGATGGCCACAGTGTCGGTGAAAACCTGCCCAGCGTGCTGGAGCAGGTGCGCGGCAGGTCGCAACGCATCGAGATCCGTTGCGTAATGAATGGCCATGACGCTCAGGCATTGCTCGAATACCTGAAACTTCATGAAAGGAATCCAGATATCGCCTACTGGATAACGCCGGTACTGGAATATGGGAGGCTGGCATGAGCAGATTGCCTGTAGTCGCATTGTTTATATTGCTGAGCCTGCCAGCACTGGATGCAAGGTCTGAAGACCTTGCACGCGGGGACCTGCCTCCTGCTGACCAGGTCGAGGCCGCACTGCATGCCCACCTGGATGTTCGCATCGCGGAAAGCAATTTGCTGGCTGAATCAGCCAGCCGCAAACGCTGGGAAAGCGGGAGTTATGAATTCAACGTGAAGGCGGGCAGTGCGCAGCGCGAAAACTCAGTAACCGGACAGAGACAGAAGGAGTGGGATGTGGCAATTGAGCGTCCACTGCGGCTGCCGAACAAGATGCTGCTCGACGGTGACATCGGCAGTGAAAGCGTGCACCACGCCGAGTATGCGCTGGGAGATGCACGGCATGAAGTGGCACGTTCATTGTTGCACCTCTGGTTCAACTGGATGCGTGAGCGTACCCAGGCGGATTTGTGGCAGCAGCAGGTCAGCCTGTTGCTGCAGCAGGTTCAGCTGACTGAAAAGCGCATGCGCGCGGGGGATGCGCCGAAACTGGAGCTGAACCAGGTACAGGCCTTTGCAGCCCAGGCTGGCGTTTCCCTGCAGCAGGCGCAGTTAAGTGCGCAATTGGCAGGTAGCGAACTCGCGCGGCCATTCCCGGAACTTACCCTGCCTGCTGCGCCGGTGATGGAAACGCCAGTGGCCATAGACCAGGCGCTTGCATACTGGGAAAAGCGGGTCATGGATGACAACCATGAGCTGGCCATGGTGGAGGCGGAAAACCGAGTGCAGCAATTGCTCGCACAGCGCCAGCGCGCGGATCGGGTACCCGATCCGACGGTGGGGCTGCGCTATTCAAGCGAGAAGGATGGCGAGGAAAAAGTGGCAGGTGTTTATCTTTCTGTGCCTATCTCATTCGGTGTGCGGGGTGCGAGTGCAGAAGTGGCCACTCAGCATGCGGCGGCAACGGCAGCGAAAGTGGAAGCGACCCGCAGGCGCTTGCAGGGAGATGTATATGCTGCGTATATCAAGGCGCGTGATCATTTCGGGGTCTGGCAACAGGCTGAAGCGGCGAAGGTCAGCGTGCAACTGAATGCCGATCTGCTTGCACGCGCATACGCCTTGGGCGAGAGCAGCATGACGGACCTGCTCAATGCGCGCAGGTTGGCACTGGAATCGGCCCTGGCGGCCAGTCTGGCAAAGCTGGATGCCAATGAGGCGAGGTATCGCTTATTGCTGGATGCACATCAGTTGTGGGTGGCGCCAGATCATCGGGATTAAGCCGTATATTACAACAATATGATTTAATTATATATTTTTCGGTATCCGGCGATTCCCTGCATTGCCGCGGTTCTGGCGGTTCAGGCAGCCTTGTCTGCGTGGAACTGTTTGCCGATATCCGTAAGGTCTTTCACCACCTGCCGCGAGGCCTTCAGGTAGCTGCCGCGCAACACTGAGTGTGCATTCGCGACATTGTCTTGCAGGACCAGGTTGACAACCTGGGCAGCAACCATGTGGAACTTTGCATGGTCTTCAAGCAGTATCTTGAACTTCGGATCATCCATGAAATATTCCTTTGCCGGGCCATGTATCCACTTGCCCAGCACGCACTGGTCATCCATGCAGATGAGCTGGGGATCGAGTTGTTCATCAGAGGTGCCGTTCACATATTTGTCCAGCCGGACTTTCCATTTCAGGTGGGCATTGATTGCCGCCATGATGTCGATATTTTTGATGATGTCTGCTTTGGCAGTGGATTCGTTTTTGCTGGTAAAAAAAGATAGCAAGCCCATGAACTCCCCCTGATGTTTGGTATTGGTATTGTTGCCGGCGCTAACATAGCTGAACGCCTGTCCAAGAAACAGTGGGTCCGGATACCGCATGTCGTCATAAATCATCCATTGGTAATTATTAGCAACGGATGATATTGGCTTTTATGATTTCGCTGTCGGCAAAGGACTGATTGCGATGCTTGCGTATTGATTTGTATGCATGCTGTGACAACTGGGAAAGTGGCTGAACACCAGAACCGCGCAGCGTGAATTGCCGGATTCCCTGGCGCCGCCGTGTCATGTCTCGACACTGGAAAAGATCTGGCTGCACCACCTGACTTGGTCAGGCTGGATTCGAATTGAATTCCAGACTGACAATCAGGCCGTGCCCATTGCGGATATTGGCGAATGATAGCTGTGCCTGATGCAGGCGAGCAATTTCGTACACGATGGCAAGCCCCAGGCCACAACCATCTGCATGGCCAGAGGGGAGGCGGTGAAAGGGAGTGCCAAGCTTTTCCAGTTCTTCGTCAGGAACGCCGGGGCCGTTGTCTGCAATTTCCAGTACGATTTTTCCTGCATGCTGACGCAGGTTGACTTGCACGCTGCCGCCGGCTGTCGTATAGCGCACGGCATTGTCCAGCAGGTTGGATACAAGTTCGCGCAGCATCAGGGGATTGCCATATACCGTGGCGGGAATCAGCCTGAATTCAAGCTCCACCTGTTTGTTTGCGCCGAGCGAAACAAAATCTCCGGCGAGGTCGGTGATCAGCGCGGGCAAATCAATCGCGGAAAGAGATTGCTGGCTGGGGTCGGCATGCTCAAGTCGTGACAGGGACAATAACTGGCTGGCGAGGTGGGAGGTGCGCCGTGTGGCAGCGAGCAGTTGCTGTAACAGCGCCTGCGAGTCGAGGTCGCGTGTGTTCAGTGCCACTTCAATCTGGCTGCTCAGGGCGGCGAGTGGCGTGCGCAGCTGGTGAGAGGCATCGGCAATGAAGCGGCGATGGCTGGCGAATGAGCGTGAAAGATTGTGAAGCAGGTCATTGATGCCGTGGATGATGGGCGCGAGTTCTGCAGGTGCGGTGTTTTCCTCAATCGGCTTGAGGTCGCTCGGAGTGCGGCTGGCGATTTCGTCCCGCAGTTTTTCCACGGGCAGCAATCCGCGCTGCACGCCAACAAGAACGGCAATGATGGATATCAGCGCAATCAGGGCTTCAGGCAGCAGCAGGCTGAAAAAGATGCCCCGGGTGAGCCGGTTTCGGCCATGCAGGGTTTGTGCCACTGCAATATAGAACACGTGACCCTCCAGCTCGCCGCGCAGTACCGTGACGCGGTTGTTTTCACCATGCAGGCGGATGTAATCGGAAACATGGTTTTCGTCGAATACCAGTGCATCGGGCAGTTTCAGTTTCGGATCGCCTGCAAACAGGATGCCCCGTTCTGTCCATGCCGCATAACTGACATGGTCATCGATACTGGTCGACAGCATCTGGCTGGCCACTGGGGGAAGATCGAGGGTGAGACTCCCGTCATGCAGGGCAACCAATCTCGAGATATCCAGTGCGTTATCCAGCAATTCAAGATCATAGGCATTGATCGCGGTGCGGATGGCATATGTGTAGCCGATGCCACCACCAAGCAGCAGCATGGCTGCCAGTGGCCATAGCAGCCGGTTCAGCAACTGGCGGCGCAGACTGTCAGTGCGCATCCGGGATTTCCTCCAGCATGTAGCCGAGGCCGCGTACGGTGCGGATCAGTACGCCGGCATTTTCCAGCTTCCCGCGTATCCTGTGCACATAGGCCTCAATCGCATTTTCGCTCAAGGCCTGGTCGAGTGCGCTGATAGACTGGATGAGCTGCTCCTTGGAGACGATGCGGCGAGGTCGCGTGGCCAGGTGTTCAAGCACACTCCATTCCCGCGCGGAGAGCTCTATCTGCAGCCCGTTTACCAGCGCGCGTTTGCCGGCGGTGTCCAACTCCAGCTTGCCCAGCCGGATGAATGAGACGCTATTTCCGGTGCTGCGGCGGATCAGTGCGCGCAGCCGTGCCTGCAGTTCTGCCATGGCGACCGGCTTCACGACATAGTCATCTGCACCAAGATCAAGTGCCTGCACGCGGTCTTCAACTGCATCTCGTGCAGTGAGGATGAGTACCGGCATCGTGCTGCCAATGCCGCGCACGCTACGCAAGACATCGCAACCACTTCGGTCAGGCAGGCCGATGTCCAGTACCAGCGCATCAAAGTGCTCCACATTGAGCAGATGCAGGGCATCGGCCACGGTGCCGGCAAGATCTGCCGCATATCCGCCAAGCGTAAGCGATTGTTTCATCGCATTGCCCAGGGTTGAGTCGTCTTCCACTACCAGGATGCGCATGTCAGGTTCATGTCAGATTGGAGGGGCATAATCGCGGCCGTTTTTGAAGAATGATCAATTTTAGCAGCCTGGATGGATTTTCCCCGAATGTCGCAGTTTGTCCTTTTTAAGATCAAAGAGCTGTGCTCCCCTGTCATTGGCCTGGCCAGTCTGCTTGCCATGCTGGGGGGGTGTGCTGTGGGCCCGGACTTCAAGTCTCCCGCTGCGCCCAAGGCGGAAGGTTATACCGTGCAAGCCTTACCGGCACAGACTGCCTCTGCTGCTGAAATTGCCGGTGGGGCAGCGCAGAAGTTTGACCCGGCATCGGTCCTGCCTGCGGACTGGTGGAGCCTGTTCCATGCTCCGCAACTCGATGCGCTGGTTGAGCGCGCGCTGAAACACAGCCCCACGCTTGAGGCCGCGCACGCCATGCTGCGCCAGGCGCAGCAGAATGTCATTGCGCAGAAGGGCTATTTTTATCCGAATGTGTCGGCGAGCTATTCGCCTTCGCGCAACATGATTGCAGGCAATGGCGGGGGCGGGCCGGGCCTGCAGAATAACGGTGACGTGCTGTCAGCCGGGGCGAATCAGCCGGTACTCTACAATTTCCATGTTGCGCAATTGTCGGTGGGTTATGTGCCTGATGTATTCGGGGGTAACCGGCGGCAGGTGGAGTCCTTGCAGGCGCAGCTGGAGGCGCAACATTTCCAGCTGGAGGCGGCCTATATCACGCTGGCCGCCAATGTGGTGGCTGCTGCGCTGCAGGAAGCCACCTTGCGTGCACAGATCAAGGCGATGGATGAGGTGGTGAAGTTCAATCATGAAAACCTCGACATCCTGCACAAGCAGTTGTCGCTTGGTTACGTGGCCGGTATTGATGTGGCCGGGCAGGAAGCGGCCGCTGCACAGGCTGAACAAATGCTGATACCGCTGAACAGGCAACTGGAGCAGACACGTGACCTGCTGCGTGCACTGGTGGGTAAGCTGCCCAATGAAGAGCTGGACGAAACATTCAGTCTTGACGACCTGAGCCTGCCGCAGGATTTGCCATTGTCCCTGCCTTCGCAGCTGGTAGAGCAACGCCCGGATATCCGCGCGGCACAGGCACAGTGGCATGCGGCCACCGCGCAAGTGGGTGTCGCGCGTGCCGGGCGGTTGCCGCAGTTTGCCATCACCGCGAATGTAGGCGGCATGGCGCCCTCGCCAGACTGGATGTTCAGGAATGGCGGCGAATTCTTCAATATCATCGGCAGCATCACCATGCCTATCTTTGATGGTGGCACCCTGAAGGCACGCGAGCAGGCCGCGCGCGAAAACCTGAAACAGGTGGCGGCGAATTACCGGCAGACAGTGATTACGGCGTTCCAGAATGTGGCAGATGTGCTGCATGCGATCCGCTTTGACGCCGACTACTTGCAGGCTGCATTGCGCACCGAGCGCGCCATGCAGGAAACCGCAGAGCTGACGCGCATGCAGTATGAACTGGGCTATGCCAGTTACCAGTCGGTGTTGCTGGCAGAACAGAATTACCAGCAGGCAAGCGTGAATCTGGTGCAGGCGCGGGCAACGCGCTTTGGCGATACGGTGGCCTTGTTCCAGGCGCTGGGCGGTGGCTGGTGGAACCGCAAGGCAGCTGAGCCATCTGTAACCGGTCCGGGTAAGGAAGATGCGAATTAACATAATATATTCATGTGGTTACTAAAATGAAACTGAATCGGAAAATGGCCGGAGCCCTATTGCTGTTGCTGGCGGGTTTGGGCTACTGGGGTTGGCACAGCATGCAACATGCGGCGCATCAAGCGGTACAAGGCGAAGCACAGCCAGCGCAGCGGGTTGCCAGCGATACCTTGAAATTTGCAGCCGATGCACCGCAATTGCTGTTCCTGCAGATCCAGCCGGTGAAGGCCTATCCGGAGCCTTTGGTGGAAGCGTTGAATGCGCGTGTAACCTATGATGACAACCGGACTGCACGTGTGTTCTCGCCACTGGCCGGACGCGTGGTGCATATCCCGGCCGAGGTTGGCCGTCAGGTAAAAGCGGGTGATCCGCTGCTGGTGCTGGATTCGCCGGATTTTGCGATGGTCGAGGCAGACCGTTCGAAGGCCGATGCCGATGAGGAACGCAAAAAGACAGCCTATGAGCGGGCGAGGCAGTTGTACGAAATCAAGGGGCTGGCGCGCAAGGACGTGGAAGGGGCCGAAGCCGACTGGCACCAGGCCGAAGCCGAAGCACAGCGTGCACGTGCGCGCCTGAAAAACCTGAGTGCCAGCAAGGACGGCAGTGGCGGACAGTTTGTGCTGCGCGCGCCGGTGGCCGGCTATATCACCGAGCGCCAGGTGAGCGTGGGCAGCGAAGTACGCACGGATTCCGCCTCGCCGCTGTTCGTGATTTCCGACCCGCGCCATCTGTGGGTGCTGGTGGACCTGCCGGAACGGCAGCTGGGCAAGGTGCAAGTGGGGCATCCGGTAACGCTCGAGGTGGATGCCTATCCCGATGAAACATTTCCGGGGCGCATCACGGTGATCGGCGGTGCGCTCGATCCGCTGACGCGCCGCGTGCAGGTGCGTTGCGAGGTGGACAATCCGGCAATGAAACTGAAACCGGAAATGTTTGCGCGCGTCACGCCGGTTGCCAGCAAACAATCGGCGTTGCCGCGTGTACCGAATACTGCGCTGGTTACACAAGGGCTGTATACCTTCGTGTTTGTTGAAATCGCGCCTGGCGAATTGCAGCGGCGCAAGGTGACGCTGGATTTGCAGGGCAGCCAGTACACCTATATACGTGAAGGCCTCAAGGCCGGTGAACGGGTGGTCAGCTCCGGCGCCTTGCTGCTGAATTCCGAACTGGCAGGGGTGTAGTCACATCGTGCTTGAAAAAATCATAACTTTTGCATTGCAGCAGCGCGTATTCGTGCTGGCAGGCTCGCTGGTGCTGCTGATCGCCGGCTGGAATGCGCTGGATAACCTGCCGATCGAGGCTTTCCCGGATGTGCAGGATGTGCAGGTACAGATCGTCACACAGGCACCGGGACAGGCGCCGGAAGAGGTGGAGCGCAGCGTGACCCTGCCGATCGAGCGCGAAATGAGCGGCGTGCCGCGCATGACGCAATTGCGCTCGGTTTCCATCACCGGACTGTCGGTAGTGACGCTGACCTTTGCCGACAACACCGACGATTATTTTGCGCGGCAGCAGACGATGGAAAAGTTGCAGAACGTCACCTTGCCACCGGGCGTGCAGCCGGGGCTGGCACCGCTGACCAATGCAGTGGGCGAAGTGTATCGCTATGTGTTGCAGGCACCAAAGGACATGCCGATCAGCGAAGTGCGCGCGGTGCAGGACTGGGTCATCCGGCCGGCATTGCGCCAGGTGCAGGGCGTGGCCGATGTGGTGAGCTTTGGCGGCACGGTGAAGGAATACCAGGTGCGCATCAATCCCTTCCTGTTGCGAAAATACAATGTGACGATAGACCAGGTGGCGCAGGCGGTGAGTGCCAACAGCAGCAATGGCGGTGGTGGCATCATGCGGCGCGGCGATGAAGCGCTGGTGGTGCGCAGCATCGGCCTGTTCCGCAATATCGGCGACATTTCCCGCGTGGTGGTGTCGGCCAGGGATGGCAAGACCGTACTGGTCGGGGATGTCGGCATGGTGGAAGTGGGCAACCGTACCCGTTCCGGTGTGGTGGCATTCAATGACCAGGACAATGTGGTCGAAGGCATCGTGCAGATGACCAAGGGGCAGAATGCCAGCAAGGTGGTGAAGCGACTGAAGCAGCGGATTGAAGACGTCGAGACAAAACTGCCTTACGGCATGAAGCTGCTGCCCTATTATGACCGTACTGACCTGGTCAGCCATACCGTGCATACAGTGAGTGAAAACCTGATCGTCGGCGCGGTGCTGGTGGTGGCCATCCTCATCCTGTTCCTGCGCAACTGGTATGCCGCGCTGGCGGTGGCGGTGATCATTCCGCTGTCACTTTTGTTTGCTTTCATCCTCATCGATTACAAAGGCGTATCGGCAAACCTGATTTCGCTGGGCGCGGTGGATTTCGGCATCATCATCGACAGCGCGGTGGTGATGGTGGAAGCGCTGATGGTGAAGCTGGCACTGGCCAAGGCGGACAAGCTGGAACAGCACCATACATTCAGCTGGCGCGTGCACCTGATCAAGCAGACCGGCATCGAGATGGGGCATCCCATCCTGTTTTCCAAGGCGATCATCATTCTGGCCTTCCTGCCGATCTTCACCTTCCAGCGTGTTGAAGGAAAAATCTTTTCGCCGGTGGCGTTTACCCTGTCATTTGCCTTGCTGGGCGCGATCATCCTGACGCTGACATTGCTGCCTTCGCTGTTGTCATTCGCGGTACGCAAACATGATCTGGCCGAGCAGCATAGTGCGTGGATGCACAGGCTGCAGGAAAGATATCGAGGTTTGCTGTTGTGGGCCGGACAATGGCGCAAGCGCATTGTGCTGGGCTCAATCGGCATTCTTGTGCTGGCTTTGGCCGGTGCACCCTTCCTCGGCAGTGAATTCCTGCCCAAGCTGGATGAGGGCAATATCTGGCTGACCATCTCGCTGCCGTCTGCGACTGCGCTGGAAAAATCGGAAGAGGTCATGCACCAGGTGCGCGATATCCTGAAAAGTTATCCCGAAGTGCACAATGTGGTGCCGCAAGTAGGGCGGCCGGATGACGGTACCGATCCCAAGGGACCGAACAACATCGAGATCATGGCTGACCTGAATCCGCGCAGCAGCTGGCGCTTTGCCGACAAGGAAGCGCTGATCGCAGACATGACGCAAAAAATTCGTGCGATACCCGGTGTACCGACCAACTTTTCCCAGGTGATCCAGGACAATGTCGAAGAGGCGCTGTCAGGTGTGAAGGGCGAAATCTCGGTAAAAATCTACGGCACCGATCTGGAAATCCTCGAGGACAAGGCAGAGCAGGTGGCCGATATCCTGAACGGCATCCAGGGGGCGACAGATGTGGCGGCGATCAAGGTGGGCGGCCAGACCGAACTCAACATCACGCTGGATCGCAGCCGCATGTCGCGCTACGGGCTCAACATCAATGATGTGAATGCCACCATCCAGACGGCCATGGCGGGCAGTACGGTAAATGTCTACTATGAAGGAGATCGCAGGTTTGATGTGACTCTGAGGCTGGACAAGGAATTTCGCAATGCGGTGGATGATATCGGTGAATTGCCGATTGCGTTGCCAGCTGGCGGCAGCATTTTGCTGAACTCGATTGCGGATATCCAGGTGAGGCAGGGCGCGGCGCGCATCGGGCGTGAAGCGGGGGGGCGCATGGTGGCAGTGAAGGCCAACCTGCTGGGGCGCGACCAGGGCAGTTTCGTTGCCGAAGCGATGCAGAAAGTGAAGGAGCGGGTGAAGCTGCCTGCCGGTTACAGCCTCACCTGGGGCGGGCAGTTTGAAAACCAGCAGCGTGCGGTCAAGCGCCTGAAAGTGATCGTGCCGCTGTCAGTACTGATGATCTTCGTGCTGCTGTTCTGGGCGTTCCGTTCAATGAAAAAAGCCATGCTGGTAATCATGATGGTACCGTTTACCTTGATCGGGGGTATTGCAGGGCTGGCCTTGGCCGGGTTGCATCTATCCGTATCTGCTGCAGTGGGCTTCATCGCAGTGGCCGGGATTTCCGTACAGAACGGCGTGATCATGGTGGAGCAGTTCATGGAGGGTTTGCGTAATGGTATCGACATGCCGACCAGCGTGATGGAAGGCGCGGTATCTCGGCTGCGACCGATACTGATGACGGCCCTGATGGCCGGGCTTGGATTGCTGCCCGCCGCGTTGTCGCACGGTATCGGTTCGGAAACGCAGCGGCCATTTGCGGTGGTGATTGTGGGCGGGATCGTATCCGCCACGCTGTTCACCCTGTTATTGCTGCCTTTGCTGTTCCCGGTGCTGACGGATGAAGCCGCAAATGCAACCGGTAACGAATGACCTGACGGGTTATTCGATGATCACTGCAGATTGCAGTACGCCGATTGCATGGTTGCCATCCATGACTGGCGTTGCAATCTGAACGGCATTTTGCTGGGTGGAGGGATCGGGCTTGATTTCCTCGGCAGCCCAGCTTCCCTTGATGCCGTTAATGAACGGGCTGCGATTGCTGTTGTTGAACAGCAGCGGTTTTCCGCTTCTTGCGGAATAGGCAATCAGGTTGCCCTGCTTGTCACGCAAATTCAGCTTGATGATGTAGACATCCTTTTCCCAGGCTTCCAGCTGCTTGGCAATGCTGCTGTTTCCAGGTTTCAGGACCAGTGGGTCCTGCTCATCCAGCCGGTCCCAGGCGATATTGGACATGGTATGGGGGTTCCGGTTTGCCTTGCGGGTGGCGTCAATGATCGCAGGCTGTGCTGCCCAGAATGCAAGCAGAGCCCTGTATTTCTCGATTCTTGCCTGTTGCTGGACCGGCAAAAGTTGAGTCTCTGCGCTACTGGTGCCCGTAGCGATGGCAATTAGCAATAGAAAGATGGGCCTGTGCAGGGCGTTTACTAACATGGCGCAAATCAGTAGAAGCTGAGATTCCGACTGCGGCATTATACTTTGAATCGGCTGATGGATTCCTTGAGCTCCCTGGCCAGTGTTTCAAGCCTGTAGAAATCTTCGGTGCTGGATTGCAGTGCAGCGTGATTCTGTTCTGTCATGTTTGCGATTTTTTCCATGTTGCGGGCGATATCCGTACTGGCTGAACTTTGCTCCTGCACGGCGGCGGCAATGTCGGCCACCCCCTGGTTGGATGCCTGCACGGATTGCTCGGCGCTGGTCAGTGCTACCTGAACTGCAGCCACCAGTTGCTGGATCGACTCCAGTGCGCCCATTCCTTTTTGCAAAACGATGTCCACCTGCTCCGACTTGTCTCCCAGCGCTTGCGTGACCTGGTCAATTTCCTGGGCTGAACTGGCGGACTTTTCCGCCAGCTTGCGAACTTCGTCGGCCACTACGGCGAAACCGCGCCCCGTTTCACCGGCGCGTGCAGCTTCGATGGCGGCATTCAGCGCAAGCAGGTTGGTCTGGTCTGCGATATCCCTTACCTGCTGCGTCATGCCGGCAATGGCACGGGCACTGCTGACGAATGCCTGTACGGCTTCCGCGATCTGGTTGACCACGTTCCTGATCTGGCTGATTTCACTGATCATCTTTCCAGCAGTCTGGGTGGCATGCAGGGTGTGTTCCAGGCTGGTGGCCGACAGCTGGCGTACCTGCTCAGTGTTGTCGGCAACCGAATTGATGCTGACGGTCATTTCTTCAATCGACGCTGCGGAAGCGGATGCGGCTTCGCTTTGCATGTTCGAGCTTTCCTCGATTTGCCGTGAGGCTGCGGAAAGGCTGCTGGCGGTGCCAGATACGGTTTCCACATTACGGGAAACCTGCTGGATGATGCGGCTGAACTCATCGATCAGGCTGTTGAAGGCGGTGGCGGACTGGCCGATTTCGCCCTTGCCGTAGACGATGGAACGCTTGGCCAGATTGCCGCTTGCAGCCATGTCGGTCATGACATTTTTCAGTTCGGTCAGGGAACGGTTAATGCCGCCTGTAATGGTGATGCCGAGAAAAATACTGAAGCCGCCGCCAAGTATCACTATGATGCCCGTGATGATTTTCATGCTGTTCGCAAGGTCGTTCATGTCCCTGTTCAGATGAGCAGCTGCATCCAGCTGGATGTCGATCAGCGCGTCGATATCCTTTTTGGTGTCGTAATATAGTGTACGCAGCGAATTGCCGGCGATGCTCCTGACAGAGGCACTGTCACCTGCATCGATGGCCGCCATTAACGGCTGGATCGCCTTGTCATGGTAGTCCTTGTAGGACTCGGATAGCTTTCGGGCAACGGCAAGCTCATGCCCGTCCATATAGGTATTCAGGTAATCTTTGAGATTGCCAGAAATGATTTGTGCATTTTCTTCAAGCTCTTTTCTGTACATCGCGTAATTTTCCGGGTGTGAGCTTGCCAGAGAGGCAGCAAGCCTGCTGTGCAGGGCTCGCTCTTCGATAATGGAAAGTTGTTTCAAGGCAATCAGCCTGTCTTCATAAAGGCTCTTGCTCGAAGATTCCACCCTGATTGAGTAAAACGCGCTCATGGCAATAATGACCATCGTCAGGGATAACAAGATGATCATCAACAGTTTCAGGCGTGTGCTGATCTTGAGTTTGTTTAACATGTTCAGCCTCCGGTTTTGCTGGTGCATGATTTCTATTTCTGCACTGTTTTTGGGGTGATGTTGCGGATACCTTGGTTTATCGGCAAATTCGGGCAGAAATTAAGCGGTTGATTATTCCCGTAATGATTATATAGGTTAATGAATTAATGCAGGTTTCTATATTGGCATGATTGTGGTGCATAGGCGTTTGAATTGCACTGAAATGAAACCTTCAGGGTTTATGCATGCACCATTTTCTGTCGGGATGAGTATATATCTCAATGAATCTCTGGACTAAAGTGTCAAATTGCATCTAATGGTATGTATCTTGCTTTTATTGCGGGCATGCAAATATTATCCACTCAAGAAACCCGCTCAACCTGCTGTTACTGCGGGGTAGGTTGCGGTGTCATCATGACCTCGGAAAACGGCAATATCACGGGTGTGCGCGGTGATCCGGAACATCCGGCAAATTACGGCAAGCTGTGCACCAAGGGTTCCACGCTGCACCTCACGGCCAGAATGGAATTGCGTGCGCTGCATCCGGAAGTGCGGTTACAGCGCACGCATGCGCGCCAGCCCGCAAGCTGGGATGCTGCACTGGAACTGGCTGCAGACAAATTTGCCGCCATTATCCAGGCGCATGGGCCGGATGCGGTCGGCTTCTATATTTCCGGGCAATTGCTGACTGAGGATTATTATGTCTTCAACAAGCTGGTGAAAGGCCTGATCGGCACCAACAATGTCGACACCAATTCCCGCCTGTGCATGTCGTCCGCGGTCACCGGCTATAAACAAACGCTCGGCGCGGATGCACCGCCCGGCTGTTATGACGATGTAAACCACGCAGACTGCATTTTCATCGCCGGCTCGAATACGGCCTATGCGCATCCGGTACTGTTCCGCCGCATCGAGGAGGCGCGAAAAAGCAATCCTGACATGAAGCTGGTGGTGGTAGATCCGCGCCGTACCGATACGGCAGCGGCAGCCGACCTGCATCTTGCCATTCTGCCCGGCACTGACGTGATGCTGTTCAATGCGATGCTGCATGTGATGCTGTGGGAAGGCTGGTACAGCGAGGAATACATTGCGGCGCATACCGAAGGCTTTGACGATCTGAAGCGCACAGTACGTGACTATACGCCGCAACATGCAGCGACCGTTTGCGGCGTTGCGGCAGAAGACATCGTACAGGCAGCACGGTGGTTTGCCACTTCCAAAGCGACACTCTCCCTGTATTGCCAGGGACTCAACCAGTCTGCACAGGGCACACTGAAAAATGCGGCGCTGATCAACCTGCATCTCGCCACGGCACAAATCGGCCGCCCCGGTGCGGCACCGTTCTCCTTGACCGGCCAGCCGAATGCAATGGGCGGGCGCGAAGTGGGCGGGCTGGCCAATCTGCTATCGGCTCACCGCGATATGGCAAATCCCGAGCACCGTGCCGAGGTGGCTGCACTGTGGGGGGTGGAAAGTGTACCCGGCAAGCCGGGCAAGACTGCAGTGGAAATGTTCGACGCGTTGCGTAGCGGCGAGATCAAGGCAGTGTGGATAGCGTGTACCAATCCTGCGCAATCCCTGCCGGACGTGACGCTGGTGCATGAAGCCCTGCGCACAGCGGAATTTGTCGTGGTGCAGGAAGCTTATGCCGATACCGAAACCGTGACATTTGCCGATGTGCTGTTGCCGGCAACCAGCTGGGGTGAGAAAACCGGCACGGTAACCAATTCCGAACGCAGGATTTCGCGCGTATTGCCCGCAGTGGCAGCCCCGGGCGAAGCGCGCCATGACTGGCAGATTGTGGTGGATTTTGCCGCGTGCCTGTCTGGCAAACTGGGGCGCAAAAATATCCTGGCATATGCCGATGTAGAAACAGTCTTCAACGAGCATCGCCTGAGTACCATTGGCCGCGATCTGGATATCGGCGGCATGAGTTATGCGATGCTGGAAAGCGCCGGTCCTCAGCAGTGGCCCTTGTTGCAGGGTGAAGCGACGGGCAAGGTGCGTCTGTATGCCGATGGCGTTTACCCGACAGCGAATGGACGCGCGCGATTTGTGAATGCGAAATATGTCGGTGTGGCAGAAGACATCAATATTCGTTATCCGCTGCACCTGACCACAGGACGCTTGCGTGACCAGTGGCATGGCATGAGCCGCACCGGCAAGCTGGGCAGGCTGTTCAGTCATGTGGAAGAGCCGATGATTTCAATGAATGAGCAGGACATGACGCGGCGCGGACTGGCGGATGGTGATGTGGTCAAAGTGGCAAGCCGGCACGGCAGTGCAACGCTGAAAGTGGCAGCGTCGCAGGAGATGCGCAGCGGCCAGACCTTTATCCCGATGCACTGGGGCGGACAGTATATGGGCGGGGCGGGCGTGAATGCCCTGACCACCGGGGTATTTGATGCCTATTCCAAGCAGCCTGAACTCAAACATACTGCAGTTCAGGTGACAAAACTGGAATTGCCCTGGCAACTGGTGGCAATGCGCCGCGGCAATGCGCTGGTGCGTATGGACAGGCTACGTGCCTTGCTGCAGCGTTTCGACTACGCCACACTCGGCCTGTTCGGGCGTGAAGAGGAAGGCGTGGTATTGCGTGTGGCACATGCGGAGGCGGTACCGGAAGCGTGGCTCGCGGAAGTTGATGCGGCATTGGGACTGGACGATGCCGATGAGGTGATGAATTATCGTGATGCGAAGCGGGGTATTTCGAAGCGTGCGCTGATGTCAGATGGTCGCTTGCTCGGTGTGCGACTGAACGGGGAAACAGCGGCGCGCGACTGGCTGAAGGAAATCATTGCGCAGGGTGCTGATGCCAGGGAGTTACGCCCCTGGCTGTTTGCGCCGCTTAGCGCCCCTCCCGCCGGTCAGTCACAGCGTGGGCGCATCGTGTGCAACTGTTTCGATGTTTCCGAACAGGAAATCCTCGCTGAAGTCAGGCAGGGTGCCGAAGTCGCCGCTATCCAGGCAAAACTCAAATGCGGTACGCAATGCGGTTCATGCCTGCCGGAACTGAAGCGGCTGGTTGCCCAGCCGGTTGCTGCATCCTGATGCGCGAATGTCACTTCAGTTTGCACCATCCTGGTGAGGGCAGGTTTGTATTCACCAATGCTGTGCGCGAGGTGGTGCATGCCGGAATAATTTGGTGCATCAGCATATTCTGTATTTGTCCGTAATAAATAAATACTCATTAATTCATTTGCATGCGTCGTGGCTGGATTGGTGGCACCGTTATTGCTATGTATCAGGTGCATCAAACACCAAAGCAGTGCACATGCACGAAAGAACTGAACAATCAGGAGCAGAGCAATGAAGAAAATGAAACTGGTGATGGTAGGTAACGGCATGGCCGGGGTGCGTACCCTGGAAGAGCTGATCAAGCTGGAACCCGATATTTATGACATCACCGTATTCGGCTCGGAGCCATATCCGAATTACAACCGCATCATGCTGTCGCCGGTACTGGCTGGCGAGCAGGGCATACAGGACATCATCCTGAACGATCTGGACTGGTACAAGGAAAACCACATCACGCTGCACACCGGCAAGAAAGTGGTGAAGATCGACCGCAAGAACAAGAAGGTTTATGCCGATGATGGCACCGAGGCCGAATATGACCGCCTGTTGCTGGCCACCGGCTCCAATCCATTCATCCTGCCAGTACCCGGCAAGGAACTTCAAGGCGTGATCGGCTATCGTGACATTCATGACACCAACCAGATGATCGATGCTGCCGCCAAGTACAAGCATGCGGTGGTGATTGGCGGCGGCCTGCTCGGACTGGAAGCGGCGAATGGTCTGGCGATCCGTGGCATGGATGTGACCGTAGTGCACCTGATGCCCTGGCTGATGGAACGCCAGCTGGACAAGAGTTCGGCCAACATGTTGCAGAAATCGCTGGAAGCCAAAGGGCTGAAATTCCTGCTGGAAAAGCAGACACAGGAACTGGTGGGTGGTGCAGATGGCCGGGTGCAATCAATCAAGTTCAAGGATGGCAGCGAGATCCCGGCTGACCTGGTAGTGATGGCAGTGGGCATTCGCCCGAATACGGAACTGGCCGAATCGGCCGGCATCCATTGCAACCGCGGCATCGTGGTGAATGACACGATGCAGACTTTCGATCCCAGCATTTATGCGGTGGGTGAATGCGTGTCGCATCGCGGTACGGCATACGGCCTGGTGGCGCCTTTGTTCGACATGGCCAAGGTATGCGCAAACCATCTGGCGCGACTGGGCATCGCGCGTTACCAGGGTTCGATCACTTCCACCAAGCTGAAAGTCACCGGCATCGACCTGTTCTCGGCAGGTGACTTTACCGGCAATGACCAGACCGAGGAAATCCTCATGCATGACGCTGCCGGCGGCGTTTACAAAAAGCTGGTGCTGAAAGACGACAAGCTGGTGGGCGCGGTAATGTACGGCGATACCAAGGATGGTGCATGGTATTTCCAGATGATACGTGATGGACGCTCGGTGACTGATATTCGTGATCACCTGATGTTCGGCCAGTCGCATCTGGGCAATCTGGGTCATCAGGGTCAGGATCTTGCGGCTACGATGCCGGACAGCATGGAAGTGTGCGGATGCAATGGCGTATGCAAGGGCGATATCACGAAGTCGATCAAGGAGAAGGGCCTGTTCACGCTGGAGGATGTGCGCAAGCACACCAAGGCTTCCGCTTCGTGCGGCTCCTGTACCGGCCTGGTCGAGCAGATTCTGGCTTCCACGCTGGGCGGTGCTTATGCGCCGCAGGCGACAGCGCAGAAACCGATGTGCGGTTGTACCTCGCATACGCATGAAGAAGTGCGCAAGGCGATTGTCGAAAACAAGCTGCTGTCGATTCCCGATGTGATGACATTCATGCAGTGGAACACGCCGAATGGCTGTGCCAGCTGCCGTCCGGCGTTGAACTATTATGTGCTTTGCGCATGGCCGCATGAAGCCAAGGATGATCCGCAATCGAGATTCATCAATGAACGCGCGCATGGCAACATCCAGAAGGATGGCACATTCTCCGTGGTGCCACGCATGCATGGCGGTGTGACCACGCCGGACCAGTTGCGCCGCATCGCCGATGTCGCGGAAAAATACAAGGTGCCGACAGTGAAAGTGACCGGGGGTCAGCGTATCGACCTGTTCGGAATCAAGAAAGAGGACTTGCCGAGTGTGTGGGCGGATCTGGGCATGAGCTCGGGTTATGCCTATGGCAAGGCGCTGCGCACGGTGAAGACGTGTGTCGGCAGTGAGTGGTGCCGCTTCGGTGTGCAGGATTCCACGCAGATGGGGATTGATCTTGAATATGCGCTGGACCGCATGTGGACACCGCACAAATTCAAGCTGGCCGTTTCCGGCTGCCCGCGTAACTGTGCCGAAGCCGCGATCAAGGATGTGGGCATCATCGGTGTCGATTCCGGCTGGGAAATCTATGTGGGCGGAAATGGCGGCATCAAGACAGAAGTCGCGCAGTTCCTGGTGAAAGTGAAGTCGAAGGAAGAGGTGCTGGAATACACGATGGCGTTCACCCAGCTGTATCGCGAAGAAGCGCGTTACCTGGATCGCTCCGTGCATTATGTGGAACGTGTCGGCCTTGACTACATCAAGGAAAAAATCGTGGGCGATGTGGCCAACCGCAAGGCATTGCATGAACGCCTGCTGTTTGCCTTGCAGGGACTCGGCGATCCCTGGGCAAACGAGAACGTGAACAAGCGTGAATTCGAATCACTGACAGTATAGGAACAGGAAATAACAAGATGAGTAACTGGAAACAGGTAGCCATGCTGGAAGATATCCCGCGTCTGGGAAGTCGTGTAGTGAAATCTGCGGAAGGCGACATTGCATTGTTCCGCACGCAGGAAGATGAGGTGTTTGCCTTGCTCGACAAGTGTCCGCACAAGGGGGGGCATTTGTCTCAGGGCATCGTTTTCGGCAAGAAGGTGGCTTGCCCGCTGCATAACTGGCATATCCAGTTGCAGAGCGGGGAGGCCGTTGCGCCGGATGTGGGTTGCGCGCGCAACTTCCCGGTGAGGCTGGAAGGCGGCGTCGTGATGATCAATCTGAAATAATCCGGCATGGCATCTTGCTGCGTCAGGCTGCATGGTTGCATCAAAATATATAATTAATTCATAATGTTATATATTTTTATGGGGAGGGTGTGGTGCTGCCGGAGCGGCTGGCTGGCAATCAATCCGCGTCAGTGACTGCAGCATATTCCACACAGTTGCGCCCGTGATGCTTGGCGGCATACAGGGCGCTGTCTGCCCGTTCCAGCCAGTGTTTGGCGGTTTCATCCTGGCGGTATTCGGCAACGCCAAGCGAGATGGTCAGCTTGCGTTCGGCTATCAGTTCCGAAGTTTCAATCTTGCTGCGCAGCTTCTCTGCCAGGTTCCGTATCGTCTGCAAGTTTGCGCCCGGGGCGAGGATCGCAAATTCTTCACCGCCGAGACGGAATATGAAGTCCGTCTTGCGGATGTATTTGCTGATCAGTTTGACCAGGTTGACGAGTGCCGTGTCGCCCACCGCATGGCCAAAATTGTCATTGATGCTCTTGAAATGGTCTATGTCGATCACGATCAGGCAGGCTGAGTCTGAATTTGTTCTGGCGGACAGGATCACATCCTTTATTTTCTCATCGAAGGCGCGCCGGTTGCAGGCATTGGTCAATGGGTCGCGCCGCGTCATCATGGTCAGTGAGTGATGCTGGTGGTACATGCGGTTGGCAAAAACGTAGGCGAACAGGTTATTCACGGTCAGAGACACGACGACAGCCATCAATACTGCAAATTCCAGTATGGGATAAAGCACCACAATCATCGCAAGGGTGGTGAGCAGGCACAGGAAGGCTGCAGTCCTGGGGGGGACGATGAAATAAAGGGCGAGCATGGTCGGGTAGGCCCAGTAGATGGTTGGCGCTCCTTTCAGATATATCACGCCGGTTACGCCGATGAGTGCCAATACCGAAAGGATGGAGGCGGCCTGGCCGATCTGCCGTTTGAAGTAGACATAACTGCCAGTCAGGGTGACGGTAGCAATCAGGAAGAGATCCACCAGCGCGATATGCCAGTCCTGCTGCAGGATGCGATAAATCGCAAACGGCAGAATGGCAATTGCACCACCAAACGAAATGGCCATCAGGATGTATTGCTGGTGAGTGCGGGTTGTCAAAACAGTTTCACCTTTCGAGGAGAATTGTGAGAATTCCAGTATCCCGGCATCAGAAAAATCATGCCATAAATTCAAGCGGTCGGCGTGGTAATTATTATTTATCTGATTTGATTGCATAAAGATTTTTCAGTGTAACGCGTGTCGTTCGGCATTGTTCCGGGCAGGCAGGCCTGTAGCCGGGAAACTCGCTAAGTTGCGCCCCCAAAAACTGCATGTATCAGACTGCATTAGCGCTTGAATTTTGCGGATGAAAAGCCTATCTTGATCGTCATGGAATGCAGTTTGTTCCTGTCTGTAGTTGTCAACAGAAGGAGGTCATCATGAATTCGGCAGATATGTTGATACATGTACATCCTGAGCTGGATACACATGCAAGAATCAATCTGGAGCGCAGGTTGATGGAATGCTGCGGTGTTGATTGCGCAGAATTCATCCATCAGCCCCATCCCCACGCCATGATCGTGAAGTATGATCCGGCTGAAATTGAAGGCATGGTGATTCTGGATGTGGTGCGCACCATTGATCCGGTCGCAACACGGGTAGGGCTTTAAACCGGCAGGCAGTATTCCTGTGGATTTGCCGGCTCACAGTTCATCGTGGCCGGCGCGGATCATGCGCTGACGCGGCATGTCTGGCCGGGTCAGGTGCTTCATGGTGTGCCGAGCCAGTAAACCGCGTGCGTGGCTCAGGTGCATGCCCTGGAATTTTTCATCACGCGGACAGTTGCGGGCGACGGGCACTCTGTCTATTGCAGCTTGGCAATTTGCAGTCTGGCAGTTGCAGTCTGGCAGTTGCAGTCTGGCCTGTGACCATATAACCGCAGGAGGTCATCATGCTTGATATCAATAAAGTCATCCTCAATCCACTGCACTACAGCAGTGATCCTGAAGGCAATCTGTCCGACCTGCCGCATTGGTCGCCACAGCTGGCAAACAGCATGGCAGCCGATGATGGTCTGGTACTGAACGACGCGCACTGGGAAATCATCATGTTCCTGCGCGATCGTTACCGTCAGCACGGTAACGAAGATCCGGCGAGGAGCATCATGCACGACCTGGAGGCGCATTTTTGCAGCAGACATGGACGCAGTTTGCTGTTTGAACTGTTTCCCCGGGGGCCGGTGAGCCAGGCAAGTCGACTTGCCGGTTTGCCGCAGCCACCTCATGTGCGCGATCCATCATTCGGCTCGGTGATGTAATGTGAGCGATCGCGCCACGCATCAGCAGGAGTCTGGTTGCTGGTTGACCGGATGCGGCAGTAATTCAGTCCAGGCGATAGCGTTTGAGCTTGCGGTATAGCGTACGTTCGCTGATGCCCAGTGCATCTGCAACATTGCGGCGATGGCCGTTATAACTCTGCAGCAGCTTGGCAATATGATCGGCTTCGACACTGGCAATGGATCGATCCGTATTGAGGTTTGTGCTAGCTGCTGCAAGTTGCATCAAGGGTGCTGGCACGGTTGCCGGCTGCGGCGGTGCGGATTCGCTGAAATGGATGTTGGCGGCACCGATGATGCCGTTATTGCATTCGGCAACCGCTTTCATCAGGATGTTTTTGAGCTCGCGGATGTTGCCGGGGAAATCGTAATCCTGCAACAGGTCCATTGCCTCCTGGGTAAATTTGCAGCTATTGCCATTGCTGCGGGTGATGCGCATCAGCATGGCCTGTGCCAGTGCCGGGATGTCGCTTTTGCGTTCGCGCAGCGTGGGCAGGCGCAAGTCGATACCGGCAATGCGGTAAAACAGGTCCTTGCGGAATTCGCCATTGTGCACTTTCTGCAGCAGGTCGTTGTTGGTGGCGGAAAGCAGGCGCACATCGGCGTTCAGTGTTTCCGTGCCGCCGATGCGGCGGAACTCCCCGCTTTCCAGCACGCGCAGCAATTTGGCCTGCATGTACATCGGCATGTCGCCGATCTCGTCGAGGAACAGAGTGCCCTTGTCGGCCATTTCAAACAAGCCCTGCTTGCGTCCCACGCAGCCGGTGAATGCTCCACGTTCGTGGCCGAACAGTTCATCCTCGAACATGTCGGCAGCAATCGACGCACAATTGAGCACGATCAGTGGCTGCTGCTTGCGGGAGGAGCGCTTGTGGATGTATTGCGCCGCGAGTTCCTTGCCGACGCCGCTTTCCCCCAGCAACAGGATGGCGGCATTGGTTGCAGCGGCACGGGTAAGTTGTTCCAGTGTGTTGAGAAAGGCTGGAGAGTTGCCCACCATCTGCATGTCTTCGCAGGCGAGCTCATCGGTACTCGCAATCGGGAACACCGCTTCACCCAGAAACAGCCGGTTGTTGCTGCGTATCGGGTGACCCTTGATGCGCACATGTTCCGGACGGTTATGGCTGTCGAAGTGTGTATGGATGACTTCATGCATTTGCCCGGTGCGGAACACTTCCTGGTGCGGGCAGTCCTCGCCATTCTGGTGGCATGGCACTTTAGACAGGTGCGAAACCTCATGACAGCAACGACCGATGATGTCTTCGCGCGTCACACCGTAATTGGTGCAATAGGCCTTGTTGGCCGCGACGATATGGTAGTGCTCGTCGATCAGTACAAAAGGGTTTTCCTGGACGTCGATCAGTGCCTGCAATTCGCTGCGGTTAAAATTTTCCAATGGTTTGTCTCCTGACAAAGTGTCATGACGGTGTCAGGATTCTAGGTGATATCTGCCATTTTGACATGACAAAAAAATTGTCATGTCGATGCGTTTTTTAAATATGTTAATATATTCAAAATATTGCGTATCTGGCACGTTGCTTGCTGAAGAAGGTGCAGAATCAAGAAGCAGATGCGGATTGTTTCATGACTCAATCCGGCCTTTTTCAGCCAGGCTGGCAAAACAATACATTCAGGAGAACTACATGGCACATATCGTTATATTGGGCGCAGGAATCGGCGGTTTGCCGATGGCTTTTGAAATGCGTGAAAACGCACGTCCGGAAGACAAGATCACGGTCATTTCAAATAACCCGAAATTTCATTTCGTTCCGTCCAACCCCTGGGTTGCGGTCAACTGGCGTACCCGTAACGATATCGAAATGGATCTTGAGCCGGTATTGAAGCGCAAGAAAATCGATTTCATCGGCGTTGGCGCAAAACGCGTGCATCCGGAAAAAAACCAGATCGAACTGGATAACGGCCATAGTGTGGATTATGACTATTTGGTCATTGCCACCGGCCCCAAGCTGGCATTTGATGAAGTGGAAGGGTTGGGCCCGAATGGGTTTACCCAGTCCGTTTGCCATGTGGATCATGCCGTGGATGCCGAGCATGCCTGGCAAAAGTTCGTGCAGGACCCGGGCCCGATCGTGGTCGGCGCAGTGCAGATGGCATCCTGCTATGGCCCAGCCTATGAATTCGCCGCGATCATGGATACCGACTTGCGTCGCCGCAAGATCCGCGACAAGGTGCCGATGACCTTCGTGACTGCCGAGCCGTATATCGGACACCTGGGCCTCGGCGGTGTGGGCGATTCCAAGGGGCTGATGGAATCTGCCTTGCGCAACCGCCACATCAAGTGGATCTGCAATGCCAAGACCACCAAGATTGAAGACGGCAAGATGCATGTGACCGAACACAATGATGATGGCAGCGTGAAAAAAGAGCACGTGCTTGATTTCAAATATTCGATGATGCTGCCCGCTTTCAAGGGCATCGATGCGGTATTCGGCATTGAAGGCCTGACCAACCCGCGTGGCTTCATCCTGATCGACCAGCACCAGCGCAACCCGAAATACAAGAACATCTACTCGGTTGGTGTGTGTGTGGCGATTCCGCCGGTGGAAGCAACACCAGTGCCTACTGGCGCACCGAAGACAGGTTACATGATCGAGTCCATGGTTACTGCGACCGCACACAACATCCGTGCCGAACTGGATGGCAAGTCACCACATGAACGCGCCACCTGGAACGCCGTGTGCCTGGCCGATTTCGGTGACACCGGCATGGCCTTTGTCGCCTTGCCGCAGATTCCGCCGCGCAATGTGAACTGGTATTCCGAAGGCAAATGGGTGCACCTGGCCAAGGTCGCATTCGAAAAGTATTTCATGCGCAAGATGCAGCGTGGTACGTCCGAACATCTGTTCGAAAAAGTGCTGCTGAAAGCCGTCGGTATCATGAAGCTGAAAGAGAAGAAATAAGCCTGCTCTCCCGTGGCAGGTTGCACCTGCCCTGCACAGGGATGATTTCCGCGAGGAGTCATCCCTTTTTTTATTGAGCGTGTTGCTCGTGTTAAACTCCTGCCGTTTTATTGTTGCAGTCATTTATAACAACAACCGGATACGCACATGAACATTCTGCTGATCGAGGATAACCGTGATTTGGCAACCAACATGTTTGACTATTTCGAGGCGCATGGCCATACCATGGATCTTGCGGGAGACGGCATATCCGGCCTGCATTTTGCGGCGACCAACAATTACGATGTGATCCTGCTGGATGTGATGCTGCCGGGCATAGACGGGCTTAGCCTGTGCCGCAAGTTGCGCGATGCCGGCAAGCATACGCCGGTGCTGATGCTCACCGCGCGCGATGCGCTGGAAGACAAGATCGCCGGCCTCGAAGCGGGGGCGGACGATTATGTGGTGAAGCCGTTCTCCCTGCGTGAAGTGGAGGCCCGGCTGATGGCGCTGGTGCGCCGTTCGCAGGTGCGCGAAGGGGTTACCGTGCTGCGCGTCGGCAATCTGGTGTTCAATACCGGCACGCTGAAAGTGACGCGCGGTGAACGCAATATCGAATTGCCGCCGATCCCGTTGCGCCTGCTGGAAATCCTGATGCGCAGCTCGCCCAGGGTGATGCCGCGTGACGAGGTGGAGCGCCTGATCTGGGGCGATTCGCCACCCGACAGTGATGCGCTGCGTGCACACCTGCACATCATGCGCAGTGTGGTGGATGTGGAAGGCGAGCAACCGCTGATCAAGACCTTGCGCGGCATAGGTTACCAGATCGTCGATGAGTAAGATCCGCCACAGCCTGCGCTTCAAGCTGACGCTGACATTCGCACTGTTCGGCGCGTTCATCAGCCTGCTGCTTTCCGTGGGGCTGTCTTTCACTGCGCACAATCTGGGCGACAGGCTGATCGATGAAACCCTGCGCGCCGAACTGGAAGACTACATGAACCGGCGCTTGCGTAACCCCGCCTCCTTGCCGCCACATACCTTGAGCATTCGCGGCTATGTGCAGCGCGCGGGGGCCGACGATGCGGAAATTCCTGCAGAACTGCGCACGCTGGGTGAGGGCCAATACCAGCTGGTACTGGAACGGGTGCCTTACCGCGTTGCCGTGCGGGACAGCGCCAACGAGCGGTATTTCCTGCTGTTCAATGAAATGCGCCAGCGCCACCGCGAGGAAACCTTCGGTGTTTACCTGTTGCTGGGGGCAGCCATCATGGTGCTGCTGTCAGCTGCACTCGGCTGGTGGCTGGCGGGCCGTGTCGTGTCGCCAGTGGCTGAACTGGCCAGACGGGTGAGCGAGGCGCATCCCGAGGATGCGGGTGAAAGTGTTTCCGCCGGATTTGCCGCGGACGAGATAGGCCAGCTGGCCGGTGTGTTTGACGATTACCTGAAGCGCATGCGCGCCTTCATCGAGCGCGAGCAGAATTTCACCGCCGATGTCAGCCATGAATTGCGCACGCCGCTTGCCATCGTACAGGGCGTGGTGGAAATCATGCAGGAAGACGAACACCTGCAGGGCAGGGAGCGTGAGCGTATCGCACGTATCGGCCGCGCCAACCAGGACATGATCAGCATGACGGCAGCCTTGCTGCTGATGGCGCGCGAAGAGGCGTCGGGGGAGGAGGTGCGGCAGACCTGCGATGTGTGCGAACTTGCCGCCGCCGTCGTGGAGTCGCACCGGCACCTGCTGAACCCGGCAACCGAAGTGGCGCTGGTGTGCGGCGGCCCCTTGCTGATACCGGCAGAAAGGACGCTGCTCAGCATCGTGGTTGCCAACCTGGTACGCAATGCGTTTACCCATACGCCCTCGGGCAGGGTCACGGTCTCGGTTGAAGGGCGCCAGCTGATGGTGCGGGATACCGGCACCGGTATTCGCGGGGACGAGATGGGCAAGGTATTCCAGAAACATTTCAAGGGCCGTGGCAGTGCGGGTTCGGGAATCGGGTTGTCGCTGGTGAAACGGATTTGCGACCGCTATGGCTGGGAGACCATCCTGGAGAGTACGGAAGGCGCAGGCACGACCGCCTATCTGATCTTTCATGCCACCTGAGCCATCGGCATCACGGTGCTGTTTGTTTCCCGAAAATATTATTTAATAAAATCAGCATGATAAATATTTCAATTTGGTGAATTAACGGTGCCTTCACGCTGTTTTCACTATGGCCTAACGCTGGAAATTTTAATATCCGGGCATATGAAGTTAATGGAAGTGCCTGTGTCTCAAGCTTTTTTGAGTCCGGATATTAATAGTGGAGCGTGCAAAATGAAAGTTTCATCACTGACCCCCGAAAGCGCCCTGCAGCAAGCTGCGCAAATTGAGCCTGCCAACCTGTTTGCCGGCGTGCGCAATACCGTGTCTGCAGTCAAATCAACTTTGAATCGTATCGGTACAGCGATCGCGCTGGGCGAAGCGGGCGACCTGGATGCGGCTGATGCATGGCGGAGACAAAATGGCACAAATTGATCACGCCTTGCACGCGGCAGCGGAAGCTGCCGCAACCGTCGCTCCAGCGCCTGATTTCTGGCAGCTGTATGGTGTCGACATTATCAGCTTCGTGCTGAGCCTGATGCTGTTGATCGGCTACTACGTTTACGTGGGTTACCGTAACCGCAAGGACCCGACCTTCACCGTGCAGGCCGTCAACATGATGGCACGCGCCGAATGGGTGGATGCCATGATGCGCGATCCGGGCAAGGAGGTGCTGGCCGTGCAGACGCTGCGCAACTCCACGATGGCAGCAACCCTGATGGCGTCAACTGCAGTACTGCTGGTCATTGGTGTATTGACCCTCAGTGCACAGGGTGACAAGCTTGAAGGCACCTGGCATGTGCTGAATATCGCCGGCAGTACCCGTTCCGAGATGTGGCTGTCCAAGCTGCTGATGATGTTGCTGGACCTGCTGGTGGCATTCTTCAGCTTCGCGATGGCCGTTCGCGTATACAACCATGTTGGCTTCATGATCAATGTGCCGCTGAAGCGCAATCACAAGGCATTGCAGCCAGTGCATGTGGCAGCCCATCTGAATCGTGCGGGTGCGTTTTACAGCTTCGGCATGCGCGCCTATTACTTTGGCGTCCCCTTGTTGTTCTGGCTGTTTGCTCCGCTGTTCATGTTGCTTGCCTCTGTAGCGCTGGTCATTGCCCTGTACTGGCTGGATCGTGCACCAGCCTCGATGGTGGAGGATTTTGCGGAAGAAGCCAAGCTGATGAAAAACCAGAAGAGCGGCCAGACTGCTGCAAGCTGATATTCAGTCTGATATGACTGTGAAAAAGCCCCGGATATGCCGGGGCTTTTTCATGTGGATTGCATATAAACACAGAGGTAGCATTTGATACATTTCAGAAATCCAGACCGGAAAATCCTCGCGGAAGCGCGGGACAGTTTCCTGCGCTTGCTGGACAACCTTCAGCTGGGCCAATTTGTGCGGACTGTGGAAAGCGGCCAGTCACCGCAACATGGCATTGTATTTGGCCTGGTGGCGGCGCTGGCCATGAGCCTGGCGCCGGAATTTGACACCCTGCAGTTGGGGGCGCAGCTGGGTCTGGATATTTTTGGGCGCAAAGAAGATTTATACCGGGAAATTTTGCTGGCGATGCTGCTGGGCCCGGTGCCTTTTGTGTTTCCGGATTGCAACGAACTGCAGTCAGCCTTGCGGGTGCGCGGCAATATCGTGCGGGCGGCCCACCGTACCGAGCTGGATTTCAGCACCGAGGGGATCGCACGCCCTACGGCATACTGGAAGCATGACGAGGATGCGGGGTTCACCTTGCTGCCGGGGAAGTCTCTTGTGGAAGCGCTGCGTAACACCCTGTTGCCGGAGGAATCGGGCCGGCGCTATGCATTTTCCTGTTACCGGGCTACGGAATATGTGGCGTTGCTGGGCATCGCCGAGGAGCTGCATGCACATAACCATATCCTGTACAGCGATCTGGAAACCCTGTGGCGCCAGCGCGCACTGATGTCTGCCGAGTTTCAGGAAACCTTGCTGCGTGAATATGGCTCCTTGCAGGCGCCATTGCCGGCGAAATATTATGTGCCGGGGGACCGCGTGTGGTTCCGTAATCCGGATGAACCTTCTTCCAATGCCACCGGCTATGAAGGTTCCTGGTTGTTCTATCTGGGGAATGGCCTGTTCAATAACTTCTGGAAAAAGGGCAATGAATATACGCTGCGAGACAAGTGTATCGAGATCTACCACTGGCGCAACGGGACATATACCGATGCAAAAGGCGAGCTGCAGATGGATGAGGCCAAGGTAGAGGCACTGGTCGCCGAGACACAGGGTAACCCTGTTGCAGCGGAGCGCATCCTCAGCCAGATGATGCGTTTGCGCGAACCGCAGGGTGTATATCGTAGCGGCGGCTGCATTGATGCATCACGCGAATTTCCACGCAGGCTATGCCGGGAAACCAGTGATATCCACCTGCATGAACAGTTTGCCTGATTGTTTGTATAATATTTCAGCCACTACCTTGAGTATAAGTAAATATTAATATAATCAAATGGTTGGTGGCGACAAACAATTCAGGGAAAGCAGGAGAAAACATTGAGCGATCTATTTAGTGAGGCATGGATGCAAAGCCTGATGAAGGCGTGGAATGGTTCCCCCAAGATCTATGAGCCGCTGGTCAAGGCGGCATTCAATGCAAGAATAGGCTATGGCTTCAAAGGGGAGCCCAGTGCCCGTGGCTTGCTGGTGGTGGTTGAAGGCAAGGTACTGTCGGCAGGTGCGATGAATGGGGGCGAGCTGGACTGGGACCTGCGTGCGTCACCGGAAAACTGGAACAAATGGATTGCTGAAGGTTTCGGGCTGACCAAACTGGGTCCGGCCGTTGCCAGCAAAACGCTGGAGTTTGCCCAGGGCAATTACCGCCAGATGATCCAGAACCTTGCATTGAGCCAGCCTTTTCTTGAGCACTTTGAATTGATGCGCAAGATCTGACAGTCGTGCTTGACTAGCGGGTGAATGAAAACACCCGGGTCGTATCGGGCATGTAACCCAGGCTGACGGTGCTTTTGTTCCTGACCGCAGCCTGTTCAATCTTGCCCTGCATGCCGCTTGAGGCATCCAGCTGCAGTGGCATTTCCAGCGGATTGTCCGTCCAGCCCAGCCACAGGTATTCCGGGAGGAAACGCACATAACGGTATTGCAGGCTGGGATCCATATCCTGCTTGAATGCCTTGACGCTGGACCTGTAGCCATCCGAAATGATATCACCACCATAAGCCAGGCTCGCCGCGATCGTGATCAAGCCCAGTCTGAATACTTCTTCTGAGCTGGATTGCAGGCCGGCATTCGCAATCACGGCACCCAGCGCGGTACCCCCGACTCCGACCAGTATGCCCAGGCCGGTATGCGCCGCGATTTTGCCGCCGGCGACGACACCGCTGGCGGTTGCCTTGCCGCCAAAAGCAGAATCCAGTATCAGTTCGTGCAATTCGCTTTCGCGTTCCAGGTGCCGCACATACCAGGGCGTCGCATCTGGCGAGAGGAAAGTGTTCAGCTGGTAGCCCGCGTGATCACGGATCATCAGGCGGCTTTTCCTGCCCTGGAATTCGAAACTGACCTGGCGCTCCGAACGCAGCGGGTTGATATCCAGTTCCGGCGTCCATTTCACTTCAGGTCCTGTACCGCCCAGCACCAGTATCAGGTTGGCGGGCGGTGTCGCGCGCATTGCAAGTTCGCGCGCCCATACCAGCGTATGGTCCAGCTCCCATGCGGCGCGGAAATCCACCTGTGCTTCCTGCCATTCGCCGCACATCGTCCACAGCGTGCCGAGGAAGATGCGCAGCATGGGATCATCGAAATTGCCCTGCGCACTCCACGGCAGGGTAAGCAGGCTGCCGGCCACACGCGCCTCGACGCATGCACTTTCATATTCGCCTTGCAGCGCATATCCCCAGCCGAGCAGGAAATGCATCCATATCACTTCATGTTCGGAAGCGTAATAATCTTCCGGCGTTTGCAGGTAGAAGAAGGTTTTTGCTTCACGCGAAATGTGGTAGCGCACTCGGTCTTCGAGGATATCGACCTGGGCTTTCAGCGCCTTGATCTGCGGCTTGCCCTGCAGCAGGTTGAGGTAGGTCTTTTCCATTGTGGTGATGAAATCGCCGCGTTCGAACTGGCGCGGAAAACCGAGCACGGCATCATCTGTCCTGCCATCAGCAAGGTAGCTGCGGCTTTTTGCATAATCTTGCCGGGTCAGCAACGTCGTGTTGCTGCAACCGGAAACAAATGACAGGGTGAGGGTAATCAGCAGGAAATGAAAAGCAGGGCGCATTTATAACAAATTGAATATATTAAATTAATCCCCGCTCGGCAAAGGAGAGGCAGGCTGCATCTGCCACAATGAAATGATCCAGCGTACGCACCTCCACCAGCGACAATGCCTGCTTAAGCGCATCGGTCAGCAGGCGGTCAGCCTGGCTGGCTTCGGCAACCCCAGAGGGGTGATTGTGCGCCAGGATGACGGCCGCCGCATTGTGATGCAGTGCGCGCTTGACCACTTCGCGCGGGTAGACGCTGGCCTGTGTCAGCGTGCCCTGGAACAATTCTTCAGCGGCAATGACCCGGTGCTGTGCATCGAGGAAGATCGCCATGAAAACCTCATGCGCTTTTCCGCGCAGCAGCAACTGCAAATATTCCCTTACCGCGCGGGGGGAGGTGAGCGCATTCCCCGTATGCATTTCCTCCTTGAGTGCGCGCCGTGCCATTTCCAGCACGGCCTGCAGCTGCACGTATTTGGCAGGACCCATGCCGTGTATTTCGCAAAACGCCTGTTGCGACGCGGCAAACATCGCAGTCAGCGAGCCGAAGCGGGCAATCAGGTCGCGTGCGAGATCGACGGCGCTTTTGCCGGTGACCCCGGTGCGCAGGAAGATGGCCAGCAGTTCGGCATCGGAAAGCGCGGCAGCCCCGCGTTGCGCAAGTTTCTCGCGTGGCCGTTCGCCTTCCGGCCAGTCGTTGATTGCCATGTGTGTTCCCCTGAAAGGTCGAATTGAGGCGGTATTTTTTGTTAATATGACCGGAATTATGAAGCAAACTGACACAAAAAGTATTGTTTTGGGCATCACCGGTGGCATCGCCGCCTACAAGGCGGCCGAACTTGTGCGCCTGTTGATCAAGCAGGGCATGGAAGTGCAAGTGGCGATGACCGAAGCAGCCTGCCATTTCATCAGCGCGACCACGATGCAGGCGCTTTCCGGCAAGCCGGTGCTGACCAGCCAGTGGGACGAGAATGAAAACGGCATGGCGCATATCAACCTCAGCCGCCAAGCCGATGCCATCGTGATTGCACCCGCCACTGCCGATTTTATCGCCAAGCTTGCACATGGCATGGCGGATGATTTGCTGTCGGCGATGTGCCTGGCACGCGATTGCCCGTTGCTCGTTGCACCCGCGATGAACCGGCAGATGTGGGAACGCGCAGCCACGCAGCGCAATATCAGCCTGCTGAAAGCAGATGGTGTGGGCATCCTGGGACCAGACAGCGGATTGCAGGCCTGCGGTGAAGAAGGCATGGGGCGCATGCTGGAAGCGGCAGAACTGGCGCTGGGCATTGCATCCTGCCTGCACCCAAAACAAATGCAGGGCGTGAAAGTGCTGATGACTGCGGGCCCGACCTATGAGCCGATTGATGCAGTGCGCGGCATTACCAACCGCAGCTCCGGCAAGATGGGCTATGCGGTGGCTCAGGCCGCGTTGAATCTGGGTGCAGAAGTCACCCTGGTATCCGGTCCGGTCGCGTTGCAGCCTCCAGCAGGCGCAACTGTGGTCAGGATAGAAACTGCGCAGCAGATGTTTGATGCGGTACAGGCGCGGGCATCAGATTGCGATATCTTCATCGGTGTCGCTGCGGTGGCCGACTATCGCGTGGCCCATGCCAGCGCTCAGAAAATCAAGAAGGATGGCCAAGGCATGACGCTGGAGCTTGTGCCGAATCCGGACATTCTGGCGTATGTCGCATCGCTGCCCAAGCCGCCATTCTGCGTGGGCTTTGCAGCCGAGAGTGAAAACCTCAGGGACTATGCCGAGCGGAAGCGGCGTGCCAAGAAGTTGCCCTTGCTCGCGGCAAACCTGGCGCAGGAAGCGATCGGATCAGAACATAACCAGCTCATCCTGTTTGACGAGGCCGGAGAGCACCCGCTGCCTCGCTCGGGAAAACAGCAACAGGCGCAAGCCCTGTTGCAACACATCATCAAACTCAGAGGTTGAACAGCATGAAAAAAGTGGATGTAAAAATCCTGGATCCGCGCCTGCATCAAAATCCCCCTGGATATGGCACACCGGGCTCGGCAGGCATCGATCTGCGCGCCTGCATAGACCAGAATGTCATCATACATCCCGGGCAATGTGAGCTGATCCCCAGCGGCATCGCGATGCATATCGGCGACCCCGGTTATGCCGCCATGATCCTGCCGCGTTCCGGGCTGGGTCACAAACATGGCATCGTGCTGGGCAATCTGGTGGGGCTGATCGATTCCGATTATCAGGGACAGATCTTTGTATCGCTATGGAACCGCGGACATGTCCCGTTTACCCTGATGCCGCTGGAGCGCATGGCGCAACTGGTCATCGTTCCTGTCATGCAGGTTGAGTTCAATGTGGTTGAAGAATTTCCCGCAAGCCAGCGCGGCGAGGGCGGTTTCGGCAGTACCGGCAAACATTGATTTCCTGCTGCTATTGAACGGCAGCAAATGCCGGTCTGCCTTTGTTCAAAATAAATTTCAGCCAGAAAATTTGGAAGCGGACATTCTCCAATGGCTGCGTTGTCCTAGGTACTGTCATTTGGAAACGTCTGCTTTCCTGAATCAAAATATAAGAAAAATATGGACGCGACTGGTCTCCTTATTTATAAATTGGAATCATGGGTCTATGGCGGATTCTAGTTTGAAGTGCAATTTTGAGTAATGTAGGTCAGGATGGTGGGATGCGGTAGCATCCGGGCTTTT
>JAJXUI010000013.1 GCA_021782995.1 Pseudomonadota bacterium
AACTGGGCATGAAGCTGGACCCGGAAACCGCAGAGCCGATCGCCAGCATGAAAGGCTTGCTCGGCAATGTGCCGGAGGCGCGCCTGCTTGATGAAATGCTCAAGCTGCTGATGTCCGGTCATGCGGTGGAGTGCATCAAGAAGCTGCGCGCAATGCATCTGCACCACGGCTTGTTGCCGATGCTGGATGTGATCCTCGAGCAGCCCATGGGCAAGAAATTCGTGATGCTGGCACTGGAAAATACCGACCAGAGATTGCGCGAAGACAAACCTGCATCTCCCGCCTTCCTGTTTGCCGCGCTGTTGTGGCATGAAGTGCTGAGCCTGTGGAAATCCCAGCTGGATGCAGGCAAGCATGCGATACCTGCACTGCACCTGGCGATGGATGCCGTGTTGCACAAGCAGCGCCAGCAACTCGCCATTCCGCATCGGCACGATGCGATCATGAAGGAAATCTGGCTGCTGCAGCCGCGCTTCGAGCAGCGCGCAGGACACAGGCCGTTGCGCATGCTGGAAACGCCGCGTTTCCGTGCGGCCTATGATTTCCTGATGTTGCGTTGTGCCAGCGGCGAGTTGCCGATGGAGCTTGGCGAGTGGTGGACAGAATTCCAGGAAGTCTCCGCTGAAGAACGTGCAGAAATGCTCCAGCCGGAAAAAGGCCCGAAGAAACGTCGCCGTCGTTCCCCGCGCAAAACCGCCAGGCCGACCACTGCCTGAATCCGCTGCATGACCCACATCGCTTTCATCGGCCTCGGCAGCAACCTGGAAAATCCGCAAGCGCAGGTCACCCACGCCATGCAGGCACTGGATACCCTGCCGGGTGTCAGTCTGCTGGCAAAATCTTCGCTGTATCGCAGCGCGCCGGTGGGTTACCTTGACCAACCCGATTTCATCAATGCCGTGGCCAAGGTGCAGACCACGTTGCCGCCGATTGCATTGTTGCAGGCCATGCTTGCGCTGGAGCAGCAGAATGGCCGCACCCGCGAATTCCTCAATTCCCCGCGCACGCTGGACCTCGATGTGTTGCTGTATGATGACCTGCAGCATCACGAGCACGGCCTCACCGTGCCACATCCGCAGATGCACAAACGTGCCTTCGTGCTGCTGCCGCTGCTGGAAATTGCACCGGAGTGCATCATACCCGGCGTGGGTCGTGCGTCAGATGCAATGCAGCATTGCCGCGACCAGCAACTGGAGAAGCTGTAATGGCCTTCGACAAATACCAGTACATCGTGGTGGAAGGGCCGATTGGCGTGGGCAAGACCAGCCTCGCACAGAAGCTGGCTGATCATCTTGGTGTGGAACCCATGCTGGAAAAGCCGCAGGAAAATCCCTTCCTCGAAAAATTCTATGTCGACCCGCAGCGCCACGCGATGTCCACGCAGCTGTTTTTCCTGTTCCAGCGCATCAATGAAATTCGCGACCTGGCGCAGCTGGACATGTTCCGCACCCGTACCGTGTCCGATTACCTGTTTGAAAAGGACGCACTGTTCGCGCAGATCACATTGAGCGAGGATGAATTCAAGCTGTACCAGCAAATCTACCAGAGCCTGGCGCCGAAGCCGCCGGCGCCGGACCTTGTCATCTACCTGCAAGCTTCATCCAGTACCCTGCTGGAGCGTGTGCGCCGCCGCGGGCGCGATTACGAAAGGCAGCTGGGCGAGGATTACCTGAAACGGCTGGGTGAAAGGTATGGTGAATTTTTCCATTACTACGAAGCCGCGCCCATCCTGATGGTCAACAGCGAACACCTTAATTTCGTGGATAATGCGGAGGATTTCCAGCTCCTGCTCGACCGAATTGAAAATATGCGCGGGGCGAGAGAATTTTTCAGCATGGGAGGTTAAGATTCCTCGACTACAGGGGAAAATCTTGGCATCTCAATTCCCTCTCCCTCCGGGCGAGGGTTAGGGTGGGGGAGCAAGTGTGGAGGTAATGGCTGACAAAGTTGCGGAAGCTTGGCGATTGCCGGGGGTAGCCCGGCAGCTAGTCACTTTTTTGCTTCGCCAAAAAAGTAACCAAAAAAGGCGACCCCAGCTCCACCATCCCTTCGGGATTCCTTGCGTTGCTCGAATGATCAGGCGGCTGCGGAACTCGCACGAACCGCTTCGCGTCCACGTGCTCAAACAGTCGTGGTTTCGACATAACCTAAAGGTTAGTCTCCACCGCAACAAGTCACTTTGTGCCATGTTGTCGCCGAAACCTCCTGACCATTCTGTGCTACTCAGTGGTGGAGATGGGGAATGGGTACGTTGTTTCATGTGCAGCGGAATATTCAGAAACTCGGAAATATATATTATCGAACGGTAGAGGGAAATCGTTCAAAATGACTTACTGGAGACAGCAAATGACAATGAACCTGAGCCAGATCCGCAGCCTGTACGAAAAGGGCGAAAAGCTCACCACGCTCACCTGTTACGATGCCACCTTTGCCCAGGTGCTGGAGCAGGCCGGGGTGGAAATTTTGCTGGTGGGCGATTCGCTCGGCATGGTGCTGCAGGGCCACAACTCAACGCTGCCGGTAACGCTGGACCAGATGGCCTACCATGTGGAATGCGTCGCACGCGGCGCGAAACAGGCCTTCATCGTGGCCGATATGCCTTTCGGCACCTCGCAGGTAAATCCCGAAAAAACATTTGAGAATGCCGCACGCCTGATGGCGGCCGGTGCGCACATGGTGAAGCTGGAAGGCGGCGAAGTGATGGCCGACACCATCGCCTTCCTGACACAGCGCGGCATTCCGGTGTTTGCACATATCGGCTTGACACCGCAATCGGTCAACCAGCTCGGTGGCTACCGTGTGCAGGGCAAGGACAACAAGGCGGCGCAGCAACTGTTGCGCGATGCGCATGCGGTGGAACAGGCCGGTGCCGGCATGCTGCTGCTGGAAGCCATTCCTGCAACACTGGGTGCAGAGATCACCGCGAATGTGAATATTCCCACGATAGGCATCGGCGCCGGCAAGGATTGCTCCGGCCAGGTGCTAGTGCTGCATGACATGCTGGATATCTATCCCGGCAAGAAGCCACGCTTTGTGAAGAACTTCATGGCAGGCTCGGCAAGCATTGCCGAGGCAGTTGGCAAATATGTGAAGGAAGTGAAGGCGGGGTCGTTCCCGGCGGCGGAGCATTGTTTCTGAGGTAACTATTCTTGGTCACTAGGCTACATTCTGGGATGTGACTTTGCTTAGAGCTCATCACTAGCACGAACAGAATTTATTCATATTTTTTCGAGAATATCTATTGGCAAGTTTGTTCGGTGAAAATAATGCATTCCAAACTTGTTAACTCTGGAGGAATTGTGATTAGCAAGAGGAGATTAAGAGTGGATATGAAGAGCATATATTTGGGATTCGCATTTATCGCGGTTATTGCTGTTGCAATCTATACGTTTTGTAACCGAGATTCTGATCGAGTACTACTTTCGTTCTCAACTGCTATTGTGATTGCTGTCTTTGGATTTATTGTAAACGAGGCGATTTCCAATAAGACTATAAAATTCTCTAAAGAATTCCCTGTTGCTGTATTTTTTGAATTACCGAATTACCAACCTCTATTTATCCGCCTCCCATATTCATGGGATCTTGGTATGTGTATGCAAAGTATTAAATCAGCAGATCGACTTAATTCTGCCCAATCTCAGATTGATCTTGAATATGCTCAAAATAAATACTTTGAAGCGTTGCAATACATTGTAATAAAGGACATATTTCAACAGTTTAATAACGGTTGGGATACGGAGACAAAGCGCATCATCGCACCAAGTGGCGAAATGCTAAGTACTAAATATGGCAAGGAAAGTGGTAAAGAGATAAATTTCGCCAAGTTCATACAACAAAGTATTCCAAACAATTACTTTGTCAAATCGAATCCGCTTATACCGGTGCTGCAACTGCTATCCGATACGTCAATTTTCCCTCCTGATACTGACATCAAAATTACCTTAGAGGGGGATCATTCATTTTTAATATTTTTGGAGACAAAGTACATCTCAGTTGCTGTAAAGCTGTCTAAATTGTTACTAAGTCCAGGCATTGGAGAGTACGCAAGGATGTTTCCTGCGCATACTGCTCATGGTCATGATGCGGGTACTGCAACTTACATGATGAGTGTAAGCGTAGAACAGGCTGTTCTTCTAAATGGAAATCCTGAAATGAAAAAGCATAGAAAATGGGCCGACACTCTGGTGACTATGCTAGATAGTACGTTTAATTTTGAGCGTATAAGGGAGGAGCACCTAAAGCAATATCAGTTATTTGGCTCACAAGCGATTATGGGATGGTAGTATGAAAGAATCTAAATTGATGTCGCTATGGCTTTGAGTCCGTTCTCCGTTGTGCTTTGACTGAGAGACTGCTCATGTCGCTGATTCCCGTTATTTTGTATATGTACCTAGCAAGTAGGTTGGGTTGAATGAAATGAAGCCCAACTGCTTTTTTGTTGTTGGGCTTCGCCAGGCTCAGCCCAACCTACAAATTACAGACAACCATGAAAAATGAAATGCAAATAATCCATTCCGTTTTCGAACTCCGCCAACGCCTGGCCACTGAGCCAACAGTGGCATTTGTCCCGACGATGGGCAATCTGCACGAGGGCCATCTCGATCTGGTGCGCATTGCGCGCGAGCATGGGCGCTGTGTGGTGGTGAGCATTTTTGTGAATCCGCTGCAGTTCGGGCCGAATGAGGATTTCCACAAGTACCCGCGCACCTTGCAGGCGGATTGCGAGAAATTGCAGGGCTTGGCGGATGTGGTATTTGCACCGGCGGTACCGGAGATGTATCCGGAGCAGCAGACGATGTTTGTGGAGCCGCCGCCGGTTGCCACCGAGTTGTGCGGCGCGTTCCGTCCCGGCCATTTCCGCGGGGTGGCGACGGTGGTGATGAAGTTGTTCAACATCGTGCAGCCGCAGGTGGCGGTGTTTGGCAAGAAGGATTACCAGCAGCTGGCGATCATCCGGCAGATGGTGGCGCAGTTCAATTTGCCGATCACCATTATCGGTGCGGAGACGAAGCGTTCCGCAGATGGCCTGGCGTTAAGCTCGCGCAACCAGTATCTGGCGGAAAACGAGCGAACCGAGGCGGCTTTCATGAATCAAATGCTTAAGGGCATTGCGCAGGCCATCAAGCAAGGTGAGCGCGATTTTGCGCGGCTGGAACAAGACGCCATGCAGACACTTGAATCTCGCGGCTGGCAGGTGGATTATGTGGCCATCCGCGGGCAGCAAAGCCTGCTTAGGCCGGAACCGGGCGAAAAAGCGCTGGTGGTGCTGGCAGCGGCAAAACTGGGAATGACGCGACTTATTGATAATATTGAAGTTTTTCTTTAGTCGTTGAAATTTTAGGTGTTCAATTCAATATTAGGGCTTTAGTACAAGCATCTGTGATGCTCATACTACAAGAACCTCTACGAGGTATAATTCGCCCCCGTTAGAAGTTGATTGCAAAATCTTGTGTATAAAGTCGTTTTGCTTCAACGATGAGGAGATATAAATCATGTTGAGAACCATGCTACAAGCCAAACTGCACCGGGTGCGCGTGACGCAGTCCGAGCTGCACTATGAAGGCTCATGCGCCATCGACGATGATCTGCTCGATGCGGCCGGCATCATGGAGTATCAGGCAATCGATATCTATAACGTCACCAATGGTGAGCGTTTCTCCACCTATGCCATCCGCGCTCAGCGCGGCTCGCGCACGATCTCGGTGAATGGTGCCGCTGCGCACAAGGCCAACCCCGGCGACATTCTGATCATCGCCGCGTTTGCCACCTATAACGAGCTGGAGTTGCACAAGTACAAGCCGAAATTGGTTTATGTGGATGAGCATAACAATATCATCGACCAGCGCGACAAGATTCCGGTACAAGCTGCATAATTGAATTGAAGCAAAGTAAAAGCCCGCATCTGCGGGCTTTTTTGTCTGAAAGGATATTGTCATGGGTGAAAAATATTTCAGCAAGCAGACTTTCGATTTCCTGAGTGAACTGACCGATAACAACGACCGCGCATGGTTTGAAGCCAACAAGCAGCGCTACGAGGATTTTGTGCGAACACCGGCGCTGGATTTTATCGAGGCGATGTCGCACCACATGCCGGCCATTTCGCGCCACTTTCTGGCGCAGCCGAAGAAGGTGGGTGGTTCGTTGATGCGCGTGTATCGCGACACGCGATTCAGCGGCGACAAGACGCCTTACAAGACCAATATCGGCATCCAGTTTCGCCATGAGATAGGCAAGGACGTGCATGCGCCGGGCTACTATCTGCACATTGAGCCGCATCAGTGTTTCTTTGCAGCGGGTGTGTGGCATCCGGATGCGGATGCACTGTTCAGGATACGCACGTTCATGGTGGAGAAAAGCGAGAAGTGGCAGCCGGTGTTGCAGGACAAAGCTTTCAATAAATTCTTTGCGCTGGATGGGGACTCGCTTTCGCGCGTGCCGCGCGGGTTTGCGAAGGAGCATCCGCTGGCGGAAGATCTGAAACGTAAAGATTTCATCTGCCTCGCTGCCTTGGGCCGTAAAGAGGTGGTGTCGGGCAATCTGCTGGAATTGGCGGTGGAGCGATACCGGCAGGCGGCGCCGCTGATGAAGTTTTTATGCGATGCGCTTGAATTGCGATTCTAAATATTCAATATAATCAATATATTATATTGAATTCATTTTGCTTGTTCGGCCGCTATTGAGGCCGCTTCATCAGACGCGAGTCAGCGGCAGTTCAAAGAAGAACTCGGTGCCTTTGCCTTCTGCACTGATGAAGTCGATGTTGCCGCCATGCTGTTCGATGATGGCCTTGGTGATGCTGAGCCCGAGACCTGAGCCGCCTTTGCTGCGGGTGTCAGAACTGTCGGCTTGCGAGAAGCGTTCAAACATCCTGCTTCTGAATGATTGTGGTATGCCATGACCATGATCGAGGACGCTGATTTTTACATGGTCATCTGTTTTTTTCACAGATACCTCAATTGTTCCTCCTTCGCTGGAAAATTTAATGGCATTCGATAGCAGGTTCGCATAGACCTGCAGCAAGCGGTTTTCATCTGCTTGCAAAACCAGGCCTTCAGGTGCTTCGACCAGCTTCATGCTGACCTGGTACTGGCTGGCGTATCCTTCGGCCGCCTTGATCGCCTGTTCCGTAAGGGTTTTGATATCTACAGGTTTGTATTCCAGTCTGAATTTGCCTGAATCCATTTTCTCCAGATCCAGCAGGTCATTGATCATCACGGTCAGGCGTTCACTGTTGCTGTTTGCCATCTGCAGCAGTTCGCGCGCCTTTTCCGGAATCGAAGCAGAAAATGCACCGGTCAGCAGGCCAAGCGCACCGCGGATGGAAGTGAGTGGCGTGCGCAGTTCATGACTGACGATGGAGATGAATTCGCTTTTGATGTTTTCAAGTTTTTTGCGCTCAGTAATGTCGGTGATATAGCCGTGCCACAGGGTGCTTCCATCTTCCTGCTTTTCCGGCTTGGCATCGACATGCTGCCAGCTGATCTGCTTGTCCTTTGCAATCAGGCGGAAATCGATGCTCCATGTTTTCAGCGTTTCGGCAGAGTTGCGTATGGAATTCCAGAACTGAAGGTGGTCGTCGGTGTGCAAATTGCTGAACGCATCCTTGACCTCAACCGGTAGTTGGGTGCTGCTAAAAATCAGGATGTTGCTTGCACCGGGGCTAAGGTAGGGCATCAGGAAATTACCGTCAGTGGATTTCCTGATCTGGAACAGGGCGCCGGGAATCTGCTCGGACAAATCCTGCAGCATGCGCGAACTTTCTTCCCGCTGGCGTACCAGGCGAAGCAGCAATAATCCGCTCACCACCAGCGCAAGTATGCTGCCTCCTGCAATGAGTACGATGGCCCTGCTGGCGTTGCGCCAGCTGCCAAGGAAAAACTGGTCGGTGATGGTCAGGTTGAGCAGCAGCGGAAAGCGCTCAAGTGCGCGCACACTGCCCAGCCTGGCGACGGTAACGCCGGGATTATTGAAACGCGGCGATACCTGATAGATGACATCGCTGGTTTTTTTCTCTTTTTCGATAACGTTAAAGGTGGTGCCGGTTCTGTTGGCTTTACCGATCAGCTCTTCGATCATCGGCCATCTGGCCAGGAGCGTGAAATCGTTTCGATATAATGAAATGCCGGCATCCTCACCGAGGTTAACGCCGAGTTTTTCATAGAATTGGGTGAACTGATCCACAGAAATGCCAACCAGCACGATGCCGGCAAATTTTCCTTCTGTATCATTCAGTCTTTTGCTCAGATAGAAGACCAGCTTGCCGTTGCCCTTGTTCTTGACAGTTTTGCCGATAAACAGACCGATATCGGCGGTGTCATGCTGGACCTTGAAATAATCGCGGTCGGCGAGATTGATCGGCTTGGGTGGCCAGGAACGGGTGAAGTTAAGGACATCCCCCTTGTCGTCAGTGACGGTGGCGACATCGATATAAGGCAGGTTGGTAATGCGTTCTTTCAGCTGATTGTGAAAAGACTGGTTCCTGACCCTTTTCCGGAGTTCGCCAGCATTGTGTACGTTCATCCTGTTGATGAGATCAATGATGCTATCCAGTGCCTGCAGTCCGGATGACATGGTCTGGTTGGTCTGGTCCGCCAGAATGATTGTCATGTCGGACAGATAGTTCTTCCAGGTACTGATTTCCTTTTCACGCAATAGGTAAATATACAGTGCGCTTGCAGTCAGGATGATGGCGATGAGAAAGCCGATTGCGAGCAGGATGTAGCGTTTAACTGCAACATTTCTTGTACTCATGGATTGTCGCTTCCTGCTGGAAACACGGGAACATTGCCTGAGAGGCAATGTTCCTTGGCGGGCTATATCAGGGACGGCACTTGTACATTTCAAACTGGCGTTTGCCCAGTTCCGGCGATTCGCCTTTCACCAGGGTATCCGCACCGTTATCCACTGCATTGTTGCGCGCCATCTGGTACAGGTTGGATTCCACGTCTTCTTCGCTGCGCGGCAGGATGCCGATCTTGGCGATCACGGAAACATTGATCTTGCCTTTGGACTGGCAGTTCTTGACCTGGTCAGGATTGGCCAGGGAAACATGGTCGGAACCAGTTTTTTCACCGATGATGACGCTGGAGCAGGCGCTCACAGCGACGAGGGACATCAGGGCAAACAGGGACTTGAGGGTGTTCATGTTTAATCCTTTGCTATATTTAAAGTGGGTTTCAGATCTTTTTCGCCAGTGTCGCAGCCTTGCCGGTATAGGTATCCGGTGACAGTTCGGCCAGGCGCGCTTTTTCAGCTTCAGGGATATCCAGTGTGGCGATGAAAGCTCGCAGGCTGTCACGGTTGATGCCGCCCTTGCCGCGAGTAAGTTCCTTCAGTTTGTCGTAGGCGTTTTCGATATTGTAGCGGCGCATTACGGTCTGGATGGGTTCGGCCAGCACTTCCCAGCTGTTGTTGAGGTCTTCGGACAGGCGTGCCGGGCTTGCATCCAGCTTGTTCAGGCCCTTCAGGCAGGAATCATAGGCCAGCAGTGTGTAGCCCAGCGCTACGCCCATGTTGCGCAGCACGGTGGAGTCGGTGAGGTCGCGCTGCCAGCGCGAGATGGGCAGTTTTTCCGACAGGTGTTTCAGCAATGCATTGGCGAGGCCGAGGTTGCCTTCGGAGTTTTCAAAATCGATCGGGTTCACTTTATGCGGCATCGTGGAAGAGCCCACTTCACCGGCCACGACTTTCTGTTTGAAGTAACCGAGCGAGATATAACCCCAGATGTCGCGGTTCAGGTCGATCAGGATGGTGTTGGCACGGGCGAACGCGTCATACAGCTCGGCCATGTAATCGTGCGGTTCGATCTGGATCGTGTACGGATTGAAAGTGAGGCCGCGGCCTTCGACAAAACGTTTGGCAAAGCTTTCCCAGTCTACATCGGGATAGGCAGACAGGTGTGCGTTGTAATTGCCCACCGCGCCGTTGATCTTGCCCAGTAAATCCACTTTGGCAATGCGCTCGCGTGCGCGCTCGAGGCGGTACACCACATTCGCCATTTCCTTGCCCAGTGTGCTGGGGGTGGCAGTCTGGCCGTGGGTGCGGCACAACATCGGCATGTCGGCGCAGAAATGCGCATGCTCGCGCAGGCGCTTGATGAGGGCATCTAGTGCGGGCAGCATGACATCGTCGCGGCCATGCTTCAGCATCAGTGCATGGCTGAGGTTGTTGATGTCTTCGGAAGTGCAGGCGAAGTGGATGAACTCCAGCTTGTTGGCGGTTTCCGGCTCTGCGGAAAGCTTTTCGCGCAGCCAGTATTCGATGGCTTTTACGTCATGGTTGGTGCGGCGTTCGATGGCCTTGATCTGTTCGGCGTCGTTTTCGCTGAAATTTGCCGCCAGTTTATCCAGCAGTGCGACTGTGTCTGATGAAAATGGCGGCAGTTCGGAGATGCCGTTTTCCTGGCTCAGCGCTTTCAGCCACTCGATCTCGATCAGTACGCGGTATTTGATCAGGCCGAATTCGCTGAAGTGGCCACGCAGGGCATCCACTTTGCCGTGATAGCGTCCATCGAGGGGGGAAAGGGCGGATAATGCGGATAAGGTCATGATTAAAACAGAATTTCGGTTTGAGAAAACGATATTTTACCTGTGATGCCGGGCTTGCGCAGGAGTTTTGCACGGACCTTCAGGTTGACCCGTCTTGATGCGGATCAAGACGTCATTGCGGGTAAGCATGCATAATGGCAAAACGAATACACAACATAACCCTGAAGAGGAGCCTGGCCATGTCACACTTTCATGCAGTAGTCTGGATCGATCATTCCGAAGCACACGTGATGCATATCAGTGCTGACGATGTCGAAGCCTCCATCGTGCGTCCGAAAAGTCCGCATCAGAAAGTTCACCACAAGCGGGGTCACGACAAGGGCGGGGCGGTCAGTCATGGCAAGAACCCGGAAGACGGGGATTTTTACCATGCGGTGGTGGAAGCGCTGAAAGGTGCTGGCGAAGTGCTGGTGGTGGGGCCGGCCAATGCCAAGCTGAACCTGATCAAGCATATTCATGCGCATGATGCCCAGATGGCAGACAAGATTGTCGGCGTGGAAACGATTGATCATCCTACCGATGCACAACTGGTCGCCTATGCCCGCAAGTATTTTGTAGCGTCTGACCGCATGCGTCCGCAGCAGTAAGCAGTCCGGGAGTGTTTTAACCGAAGGCCGGCAAACTGCCGGCATTTTTATTGGTAGCCGTAAGCTTTGATGATGGCGACAGCGGCAGGTTCGCGCAGGAATTTCAGCAGTGCCTTTGCTGCATTATTGTCCTTGCCGTTTTGCAGCAGCACCGCATCCTGGCGGATGGGCGCATGCATGGTCCCGGGTACGGTCCAGGCTGAACCTCTACTGATATTGCCATCCTTCATCACTTGAGACAGTGCGACAAATCCCAGCTCGGCATTGCCGCTGACGACAAACTGGAATGTCTGGGCGATATTGGCGCCCTGTACCAGCTTGTCCTGCAGTTTTGTCGCCAGATTCATTTTGGTCAGGGTTTCCATGGCGGCAGCCCCATAAGGCGCAAGCCTGGGGTTGGCGATGGCAATATGAGAGAAATTGCCGTGCGCAAGAACGGTTCCCTTGTCATCAACCAATCCGGCATTCGGTGACCAGAGCACCAGTGTGCCTGTGGCATAGGTAAACCTGGAGCCGGAAACCGTCAGCTTTTCCTGTTCCATTTTTTCCGGAGTTTCGCTGTCTGCGGACAGAAAAACCTGGAACGGCGCACCGTTTTTGATCTGTGCATACAGCATTCCTGTTGCGCCCGGTGATAATTGCACCTGATGGCCGCTGGCCTTTTCAAAGGCGGCGGCGATTTCCTTCAAGGGTGCCGTGAAATTGGCGGCCACGGCCACCTGCACGACATCGGCTTGCGCAGGAATGGATAGTACAAGTGACGTCAGGAGCAAGATTGTCAGCAAGCGGGAGAGGGATTTTTTCATGGCTTTCCTTTATGGCAGGGATTGAAAATGATTCGATATGTTTTCGCATGCATATCGATGGGTAAAAATTTTTAGTCCATCTTGGCCCGCAGGCGCTCTATGGCGCGCATGTCGGCTGCAATTGCCTGCTGTGCCTTGATTTCCATAGCACGATATTGCGCCAGCAGGTCGGCGCCGAAGTCGGTCAGCTTCGCGCCACCGCCGCCGCTGCCACCGGTTAAAGTCTCGACCAATGGCTTCTGGAAGGACTGGTTCATTACCTCCACCAGGTTCCACGCCCGGCGATATGACATCTTCATCACCCGCGCCGCGGCAGAAATGGAGCCGGTGCGGGCAATCGCTTCCATCAGGCTGGCCTTGCCGGGTCCCATTGCAATCTGGTCGCCAGAATAAATCCTGAATCTGAATTCGCGTCTGGTCATGGTGATATTCCAAAATATATTCGGAAGCATAACGGAAGGGTGGCGCCTGGTCAAAGCAGGGGTGCTGCTCCAGTGATGGATGGTGGTGGATGTTGTTTTTAATATGTTGATTTAATTAAATAATATGGAATATTGATGCGGGGGGTGTGTCGCCATTTACACGGCAAGCTACACGGGTGTACGCAATTGCAATCGGCAGTATTCTGTTTCGTAATATTTTGTGGAATATAGCCTGGTGGTGGATCAGAGGATGATACCGCCGCCCAGACAAATGGCGCCATCATAGGCGACCACGGATTGCCCCGGGGTAACGGCCCATTGTGCTTGGGTGAATGTGAACTTCACCTGATCATTCTGTTCCGGTGAAACGGAGCAGGGTGCATCTTCCTGGCGGTAGCGGGTCTTGGCTGCATATTGCTGCGCTATATCGGGTGCGTTGCCACTGATCCAGTGCATGTCCATGGCGGTGAGATCATGTTTCAGCAATAGTGGGTGGTCATGTCCCTGCACAACGATTAATTTGTTGCGCTGCATGTCTTTCGCTGCGACAAACCATGGCTCGCCCGTGGATTTCTTGCCGCCGCCGATGCCCAGGCCCTGGCGCTGGCCGATGGTATAGAAGTAGAGTCCCATGTGTTTGCCCATGACTTCGCCTTCAGGGGTTACCATCTCCCCCGGTTGCGTGGGCAGGTAGCGATTGAGGAATTCACGGAAGGGCCGCTCGCCGATAAAGCAGATGCCGGTGCTGTCCTTCTTGGCGTAGTTGGACAGATTGTGTTCCTCGGCGATCTTGCGTACTTCGGACTTCAGTAATTTACCGAGCGGGAACATGGCCCTGGAAAGCTGCTGCTGGTTGAGGCGGTGCAGGAAATAGCTCTGGTCCTTGCTCGCATCATCCGCTTTGAGTAACTGGAACAGTCCATCCACCTCGCGCACCTGCGCATAGTGCCCGGTGGCGATCTTGTGTGCACCAAGCTGGAGGGCATGGTCGAGAAAGGCCTTGAACTTGATTTCTGAATTGCACAGGATGTCCGGGTTCGGTGTGCGTCCAGCCTGGTATTCGCGCAGGAAGTAGCTGAATACGCGCTCCTTGTACTCCCTGGCAAAGTTCACCGCTTCCAGCGGAATGTCGATGGTATCGGCTACCGAGGCGGCATCGATCAGGTCCTGCTTAGAGGAGCAGTATTCGTCGGTGTCATCATCTTCCCAGTTTTTCATGAACAGGCCGATGACATCATAGCCCTGCTGTTTCAGCAGCAGGGCAGTGACGGCGGAATCGACGCCGCCGGACATGCCGACCACGACACGTTGCTTATTCATAATGGGTCACCAGTTCCAGCGGATAGCGCTTGCCGGCGAGGTAATCTTCCACGCATTGCAGGATCAGCGGACTGCGATGCCGCTCCGTCGTTGCGCGAATTTCATCCAGCGTCATCCACACTGCACGCACGATGCCGGTATCCAGTTTTTGTCCCGGATGATGCCTGAGTATCTTTCCGGCAAACGCAAAGCGCAGATAGGTGGTGTTGGCATGGGCTGCATGCCAGCGGTATACCCCGACCAGGAATTCGGGTTCAATGTCGTACGCGGTTTCTTCCAGTGCTTCACGCACCACGGCTTGCTGCAGTGATTCGTGTGCTTCCATGTGTCCGGCGGGCTGGTTGAATTTCAGTCCCTGAGAGGTTTCCTCTTCCACCAGCAGGAAGCGCCCGTCCTGCTCGAGGATCGCGGCCACGGTGACATGGGGTTTCCAGATAGTGTCTGTCATGGTTTCAGTTACGCTCCAGGGGCAAGCCCTCGCTGATCCATTGTGTGATGCCGTTTTTCACGTTGTAGATTTTTTTATATCCCAGCTGTTCGGCCAGTGCCTGTGACAGCACGCCGGTGCGGTGGCCAGTACGGCAGATCAGGATGACCGGATCATTCTTGCCGATGGCATGGGTAAACTTGCCGACAAAATCGGGCATGATTTTTCCGTTCGCATCAACAAAGGTCAGCTTATGGCTGCCTTTGAGGATGCCTGTCTGTTTCCATTCCTCTTCCCGGCGGATGTCGAACACCGGGATGCCCTTGGCCTGCAGTGCTTGCAGCTGCTGGTTGTTGATGTCAGTGATTGCGCTGTCGGCGAACGCAATGCTTGGTAAAATATTTAATAAAAACAGAAGGGAGCTGAATTTCATCGGGAGCCTGTAGCGTTGCTGGCCAGGATTGGCGGGCGCTTATTTTAACATCAGGTGAAAATCCGCCCAACGTAGTACAGGATGAATGTTGCAGGCACAAAAAAAGCAGGGGGTACCCTGCTTTTTCCGTTCAGTTGCCTGAGAATTACTTAGTTGCGTCAGCTTTGGCTTTCTTGGACTTCTTGGCTTTTTTGGCCTTGGCTTTGTGTGCCTTCTTGGCTGGAGCGGGTGCTTCTGCAGCAGGCTTCTCAGCTGGCGCAGCAGCTTCTTCAGCGATGGCGGACATGCTCAGGGAAGTTGCGAAAGCGATAGCGATCAGGGAGGAAATCAGTTTCATGTAGCACTCCAATTCTCAGTAGGTTGATAAACGTTTATGACACCTAGCGTGTCGCAACCATTAACGCGGCAGTTTTGTAATGCGTTGACAGGTGTTAGCAAAATAATTCCCTGTCAGCGGATGAGCTGAAAGTATTTTAAATAATATAATTTAATCAATATATTATAAATTATCGACTTGGGGGGTCAATCCTTCAGCCAGTACCAGGACAGGGCTGGAATCAGGACGCTGCCATTGCTGGCTTTCAGTTGGTTGCCGCTGCACAGGTCGAGCATTTCTTCCTGCAGGAACAGGTGATGGGCTTGCAGATCGGAAAGTTCCAGCAGCTGGGTCTGGGTATTGAAGTTGCCAATGACCAGCACCCGGTTACGGCTGTTTTGCGGGTCGGTACGGGTAAAGGCAAGCAGGTTCGGGTTGCCGAGCGTGAGCAGCTGTCGGTTGTCCTGATCGGCAAAGGCGGTGGTTTCCTTGCGCAGGGCGATCAATTTTTTCAGTGCGTGGAAAATGCGGTATTCGACTGTGCCGGGGTGTTTGCGCTGTTCTGCCTTTTCCCAGTCGAAATGTGACCGATGCATCCAGCGGTTGTCGTTGCGCTTGGCATCATCCAGCAGGTAGGCCGTGCTGTTGAGGGTGCCGATGGCGTCTCCGTAATACAGCAGCGGTATGCCACCAAAGGCGAGAATCATGCTGTGCAATAGCAGGACGGTCTGTATCGCCACTTGTACCGCCGCGTCATCCTGCTGTTCCAGGGCGATTTCCAGTCCGACCAGTGACGCCAGCGATCCGGAGATGCGCGCATCCCCGGTTTTCGGGTTTTCGCCAAACGGCAAGCCGCGTGCCGGGGAGGTTGGAAACTTGCCGGTAAAGTAGTCCACGAGGAAACGGCGGTGCAGGGCAGGGTCGTATCCCGAGAGTCGTGCATCATTGTCGTCGAAGCCCAGGCCGATATCGTCATGGCAACGCACGTAGTTCAGCCAGGTGGCGCGGTCCAGCTTGACCGGCAGGTTTTTCACGCCCAGGTTGAGCAGGCGCGCATTCTTGGTGGCAACTGCGTCCCATAGCAGCGACATGAAGGTGGCGTTATAGGCAATTTCGCACTCCTTGGCGTTGATCGCATCTTCACCGAAATATTTGGCGATTTCGCTGGGTGCGACGATGGCTTCGGCGATGAACAGCACGCCGGGTGCAGTGACCTGGCAGCAATCCTTCATCAGTTGCAGCAGCAGATGGGCTTCGCGCTCATTCTGGCAAGTGCTGCCGATTTTTTTCCACAGGAATGCCACGGCATCCAGGCGCAGGATGTCCGCGCCGCGATTGGCCCAGTACAGGATGATGTCTATCATCTCGATCAGCACGGCCGGATTGTGGTAGTTCAGGTCCCACTGGTAGTGGTTGAATACCGTCATCACCCATTTCCCCATTTCCTCATTCCAGGTGAAGTTGCCGGGCGAAGTGAACGGGAAAATTTCCGGCATGGTTTCTTCGTAGATGTCCGGCAGTTCACGACTGTCAAAGAGATAGTAATAGTCCTGGAACTTCTTTTCCCCGCTGCGCGCGCGCTTTGCCCATTCGTGCTCGTTGGATGTGTGGTTGACCACCACATCCAGCGCCAGCAACATGTCGCGTTTCCTCAGGGAAGCGGTCAGGGCTTCAAGATCTTCGATCGATCCGAAGCGCTGGTCGAGCTGGTAGTAATCGCGCACAGCGTAACCGCCATCGTTGTTTTCCGGAGGGCAGTCCAGCATCGGCATGACGTGCAGCATGTTGATGCCCAGGTCCTGCAGGTAGGGCAGCTTGCTGCGCAGACCTGTCAGATCATCTGCAAAGCGGTCGCAATACAGTGCCATGCCCACCCATTTCTGATGCAGGAACCAGTTGTGATCCTTTTCCCGGGCGAGGTCGGATTTGCGCAAATGCGGACTGCGTTCGATGTAGCGCGCCGCGAGCGTTTCGACCAGGCTGACCATCTGTTCCCTGAAATCCCCGCGTTCACCATACAGCATCTTGAACAGGGAATGGATGGCATAGAAATTAGCACCGAGACGGATGTAGAAATGTCGCAGCTTGAGATTGCGTATTTCCGGTCTCAGTTCGTCGAGGATTTCGTTCAGCAGTGAGTGGGAAACCTGTTCGTACATGTCATGCCCTCTCCGGAATGTGCAGGCCGGCTTCTGGCCAGAAGTGGTCTATGCCTTCCAGGATGCCCGCGCTGTAGTTACCATTCATGCCGTGCCAGCTTCCCTTGGCAATATAGAGTGTATCGGCATGTGCTGCCTGCACGCTGTGCTTGATGTCCGCTTCGGCATTGGCCACCAGTATCGAGGGAATATCGCTCAGCATCACATCCAGATCATTACCGCTGTCACCGGCAAACAGCGTGTGCTGCAGGTCGAAGCCCTGTTCCTGCATGAGAAAGCGGATGGCCTGCAGTTTGCCGGCCCTTGCGGGCAGGATATCGAGCAGGCCGAGATTGCGTGCCGTATCGATGCTCCAGATCAGGTTGCTTTGCATGCCTTGTGATTCTAGGCGCTGCTGCAATCTAGCCATAAGTTTTTGTGTATCTGTACCGGCTTCGGCATAAAAGCTCAGTTTGTAATTGCCCTGTTTTTCCGCTTCCTGCAATTGCAGGCTGCAATCCTTGTCCAGCAGCATGGCAATCCTGGAAGCTTCCTGGTTTTCCCAGCTGGCGGCTATCCACTGCTGCCAGTTGAGCGAGACATGCCATTCCCCTTCCGAGTGCTGGTAGATGGAAGAGCCGACGTCGCAGATGGCGAATCGGGGTTGCGGCAAATGCCAGGCATGTATTGCATCCTCGACCAGTTCCAGATGTCTGCCACTGACATAGGCCAGCGTAATGTGCTCGCGCCGTACAAATTCGGCAAACACGGCCAGGGATGAGGGGGATGACTGCTGCACGCCATTGGGAATGAGCGTGCGGTCAAGATCCGTGCAGAGCAGGTAATGCGTCATGACTGTACTGCCTGTTGCGGTTGTCCGAAAAAATGATAATGCCTGATGGCTTCCAGTATGCCTGCAGCATGCGCATGGCTGGAAAAATAAATCCGGTCGATATTCGACAGGCCGGAAAGCTCTTCAAGGTGGCGGTTGTCCACCACTGTGCCCAGTGTATTGCCCAGCAGCATGTCGATATCCGCGCCGGTCACGCCAGCCACCAGTGTTTTTCCCAGCTCGAAGCCTGACTGGTCTGCACACCAGCGCAACGCCAGCCCCTTTGATGCGCGTACGGGCAGGATGTCGATGAACTGGCCAAAGGAATAGATGATTTGTGCAACCTGTTCATTGCGCAGCAGGATCTGCCGGATTTCCTTCGGCCTGCATATTTCGGGATTGATGAAATAGCTGATCTTGAATTGGCTCTGGTTCAGCTTGGGTTGCAGCTTGAGCCCGGGAATGTCCTTCAGCAGATCACGGATGATTTGCGGATTCCAGTTGTAGTTGATATGCCTTTGCCAGGCAGTATCCTCCGTCAGGCTGGACGAGTAGTGGATTTCCGTGCCCTGGCTGGTAATCAGCACATCAGGCCGGGGAATCCTGTGCTGGGTCATGGTTGCCAGCGCATCGTCAAGGCGCCGGCCAGTGGCAATGCCGAAGATGGTGGTCTTGCGCTCAGCCCTAAGCAGGCCCAGCAATTCGTGCAACGACTGCTGGTCACCGATCAGGTTCAGGTCGAGGCTGGCAATCAGTGCGCGATGCCGGTAAAGGTCTGTACGGCGCATTGCGTTGGGGCGTACAGGCAGAAGCGTCTTTTCGGCAAGCGGACGGATGACCTGCATATAGCTTTCTACATGGGCATGCCACGAGTAATGCGCTTTCACGCCGGCAATGCCATTTGCTGAGTATTGTGCCCAGGTTTTTTTGTCTTGCAGCATTTCCAGCAAGGTACGGGCGATTGCTGCAGGGTCCAGCGGGTTGACCAGCTGACCGTTGCGGCAATTGCCGATGATGTCTACCGGGCCGCCTTCTTCGGTGGCAACGACTGGCAGTCCACAGGCTGCCGCTTCAATCAGTGTCAGGCCGAAAGGTTCTATCAGGGCAGGGTTGATGAAGATGCCGCCGGTCGCCGCCACCATGCGGTATATCTGCGGCACGTCTTCAGGCTTGTGATGCTTGGGGCAGGCCACTTTGCCATAGAGATCATACTTGTCGATGGTGAGCATGATGTCGGTCAGTACGTTTCTTGCGACATTGTCCATGTCGCGTATGTCATCGCGATTGCCGGCAATGATCATGAGGTTGGCTGCGGCCTGTAGTGCTGGCGATTCTCCATAGGCTTCGATCAGCGTAATGATGTTCTTCTTGGGGTCGGGACGCGACAGGGCCAGGATCACTGGCTTTTCAGGTGCGGTCAGGAAGCGGCGCAGTTCTGTTTGCAGTCCCTTGAAGTTTTCGCCGGCTTGTATCGGGTGAAAGCGTTCAAGGTCAGTGCCTGGGGGGATGACGCGCATGCTGTCTGGCTGGTAAAAATCATAGATGCCGTATTGCTGCTCGATTTCCTGTTGTGTACTGGTGATGACCAGCTGCGCTGCACCCAGGGTATTTTCCTCTGCCTCAATGCGGCGCGAGATGGCGTAGGTGGTTTCTATTTCGATGCGGGATTCTCCGCTGGCGAGGAGTTGCTTGCGCTTGTTTCGCCCGAGTGAGTGGCCGGTAAAAACCAGTGGAATGCCAAGCTGGTACGACAGTCGCGAGCCGACATAGCCGGCATCTGCGTAATGGGCATGCAGGATGTCAGGCAGTTTGGCCTGTGACCTTAGCCAGGCGAGTGCATTATCGGAAAAATTTTCGAGGCTGTCCCACAGCTTTTCCTTGCGGATGTAAGTTTCCTCGCCGCACTCGATGCGTACGATGCTGGCCTTGCCGGAAATGGCTTCAATGGGTGCGGCGTAATCTGCACTGACCGCAGGATCGACTATGCGGCGTGTCAGCAGCACGACCTTTTCCACATCTGATCGTTCGCCCAGCGCGCGGGCAAGCTCGACCACGTATTTGACCTGTCCGCCTGTGTCGGCATCGCGGCCGAGTTCAGGCTCCCTGGCGCGGATCAGGCCGTGGATGCTGATCAGGACGATGAATAGCGGCTTGCGAGCAGGACTCATCCGCGTTACCCCCACTCATGAATGAATGGAGTGTAGAAGCTGGCAGTGTCGGGGATGGCTCCGCGTATCTGGCAGATTTGTGCTGCAAAATCGTTTGCGCGCTGCAGCATTTGTGAAATCGGCCAGCGCTGCATCAGGCCATGCAGGCAAACGGCAGCAAAACCGTCGCCTGCACCTACTGTGTCAACCAGACTGATAGCCGATGTGTTGCCGGTCGTTTTATGAAAAGTGCCATTCCGGTCCAGGTACCAGGCACCTGAGCTTCCACAGGTGACGAGCAGCTGATCGAGGTTATAGCGGCTGATCAGTTCTTCTGCGCTGGACTGGGGATCATTGCCATTCAGGCGCAGCATGGCTGTCAGGATTTCCAGTTCCTCGTCATTGAGTTTGACGATGTTGGCGTATTGCAAGGACTGGGTGATCGTGCTTTCGTCATACCAGGGGGCGCGCAGGTTGAGATCGAGAAACCTGGGGGCAGTGGTGCTGCGGATCAGCTGTTTCAAGGCGCGTGCAGAAATCGCATTGCGCTGAGCCAGGGTGCCGAAATACACGAAGGACGGGTTGACCGTCAGTGTGGTCATGCGTGCAATAGAGGGGTGGATATAGTCATAGGCCTGTTCCGGCAGGATGTTGAAGTTGTGTCCGCGCCCCTCCAGCCTGACTTCAACCTTGCCCGTGGGATGGATCTTGTTGCATTGCATGCCCAGCGTTTCCATGTGGACTTTAGCCATGACATCCATGATCCGGTCGCGCAGTGCATCGTTGCCCAGGCGTGAAATCATCACCGGGTTCAGCCCAAATGCCTTCAGATGGCGGGCGACATTGAAGGGCGCGCCGCCGAGTACGGTCTTGTCCGGAAAAATGTCAGCCAGAACCTCCCCGAAAAGCACGACAGTGTTGTTGTGGCAGGTGTGATAGATCGGGCCATCCTGCGCGGACAGGTTGAATTGTGCGCTGGATATCATCGGCATCAGTACCTGAAATCCACGCGGCGGTTCTCATGCCAGCAACTTTCTTCGTGACAGCTCTGCTTCGGCCGCTCCTCGCCATAACTGATGACTTTGATGCGATCCGCTGGCACACCCAGCACCATCAGCGACTTGCGCACTGCCTGCGCCCGCCGGTCGCCCAGCGCGAGGTTGTATTCGCTGCTGCCACGTTCGTCGGCATTGCCTTCCAGGGTAACTGTCTTGCCGTCCTGCATCAGCAGGCCAGCCTGTTGTTGCAGCAGGGACTGGTATTCTGTCGCGATGGCATACTGGTCCTTGTCGAAATAAATGCTCACCATTGTTGCCGCTGCATTCTGAGTTGCCAGCGCGCTTGTGTCTGGCTGGGTGACGGCACTGGCAGCCCCGGTTGCAGGCTGTGCGATTTGTGCGGACTGGTCAGATGACTGGTTTGCTGTATTGCCTGTCTCCGGTGATGCAGGTTCGGAGGAGGGGGTTGTTGAGCAGGCGGAAATGAGGAGAGAAAAAAGCAGGGTCATGAGGGTCGATCTGGTCATTGGAGTGCTCCCGAATCATTTGCATAAATTAGATTTATATCAATATAATTGATTGAATTCGATGTTGCAAGGTTATAATTAATAAAGGAAATATTTTTGACGATTTTTGGGAGTGGTAATTTGACAATTGCAGCCAATAAACAGCTGACAATACAGGTGCTTAAAAAATTCAGGATCATTTACGGCTCGGTCCGTCAGCAATTTCGCGAAATTGAAAAGACCTGCGGCGTCACGGGATCCCAATTGTGGTTGATGCAGGAAATTTCGCATGCACCGGGTATCGGAGTGTCCGAGCTGGCGGAAACGCTGTCCATACACCAGTCCACCTGCAGCCAGCTGGTGGAAAAACTGGTGGCGCGCAACCTGGTGGTCAAGGCGCGCAGCAGCGAGGACCAGCGCAGGGTAGGATTGCGCCTGACAGATAAGGCAGCCGAACTGATCAGGAAAGCGCCCGGACCGGCCGAAGGCGTGTTGCCGGAAGCATTAAGTGAGCTGCCCTCCAGCGTGATTCTGACGCTGGATGCTTCGCTGGAAAAGGTGATTGCGCAGTTGCAGATGAAGGACGACAAGCTGGCGAACCGGCCGCTGTCGGATCTTTGAGACGAAAAAAATAATGAATTCAAAAAGTTAAATTTGAATTCAGGCGATATTATAAGTTGTTGTGGATGCTTAAGATGGTGCCGGGGGCGGGACTCGAACCCGCACGCCATCGCTGGCACCGGATTTTGAGTCCGGCACGTCTACCAGTTCCATCACCCCGGCGAAATTGACTTGCATGTCAAGAAAGACCCACATGCAAAGAGCCGCGCATTATCCATGAAAGCCACGCCGGCATCAAGTCATATTGCCCTTGGCGGGGCATTCAGTGGGGATCGACAAACAGTGCCTGCCTTGCTGCCTGGCTGATCGCGACCACCGAGGGGTGGGTGATTTTCCGTTCAATTGAAATAGCGTAATAGTGATCCCGGATTTCGCTGACGCTGCCGACCTTGATCACATCGTATTGGCGCATCACCAGTTCGTCGATGGCAGAGGGCGTGCAGAAAAATCCTGCGCCTGCCCTGCCGAAAGCTTTCATCAAGGCACTGTCATCGAATTCCCCGCTGATTCTGGGCGTGAGCTTGTGCTCGCTGAGCCAGCGCATCAGCCTGGGTCGTATGGCCATATCCTGCCCGGGCAGCAGGAGCGGTGCGCCATTCAGGCATTGCGGAAAAGGCCCGGGATATTGTGCGGCGAGGCTGCGTGTTGCCAGAAAAGACAGCCCGCTCTCTCCCAGCAGGTGGCTATATCCCATGACATTGAGAGATGAGGGCATGGGGCTGTCTGCCAGGACGAGATCCAGGCGATGGATGGCCAGATCCGCCAGCAGGCTGGCCAGTTTGCCTTCACGGCAGATCACGCGTGGCGAATCTTCATTAAGCAGTGCAGGTTCAATCAGTCGGTATGCCATGGATTTTGGAATGGAATCGGTCAGGCCTATCTTCAGGTGAGCAGGCCTGCCGACCGGATGGTGTTGCAGCACTTCCTGCAGTTCATTACCCAGCGAAAATATTTCCTCGGCGTAGGAAAAAACGATCTGTCCGGTATCCGTCAGTTCAAACACTTTGCCAACGCGGTTGAACAGCAGTTCACCTATTGTCTGCTCCAGCAGGCTGAGCTGGCCGCTGATGGTTTGCGGGGTGATATGCAGCAGTTCGCTGGTTCGACTGATACTTCCTGTTTTGGCGACATTCCAGAAATAAAACAAGTGTTTGTAATTTATGTGGGTCATGGCGTAAGTTACTTGTGTTCGTAAAAATCGAATATTGTATAAATAATATTCGATTTTTAAGAATCACGGGCGACTAATATACTGTCACGCGTAGAGCAGCCTAGAAAGTTGCTCCTGGCCACGATGCACAGGGTGCAAAGATCAGGCCAGTTATTTCCGGAGAAAAAATATGCAGGGTAATCTCAGGCACATGCCAGCCATATGCACCTTGTTTGTGGTGCTTGCAGGTGCGCTCACTACAGCACAGGCTCAGACTGTCAGTTTGCAACAATCCCTTGACCTTGCGCTGGCTTCAAGTCCGGAGGTTATGCAGGCCGAAGCCAGGATGGAGGCAGCGCGGGCTTCATTGACTGCCGTTCAGGCTTTCCATAACCCGGAGCTGGAGTATCTGGCGGGTGAGACCACTTCACGCCAGACTGGCAGCAGCGGCCGCAATGAAATCATCGGGTTGTCCCAGCCGCTGGACCTCGCAGGTCAAAGAATGGCGCGCAGGGATGTCGCACAGGCACGGGTGGATATGTTCGAGGCTGCACTTGAATCCTCTCGCTTGCAGAAGCGGTCTGAAGTGAAGCGGCATTATTTTGATGTTTTGAAACGCAAGCAAGAAGTGGTGCTGGCACAGGAAAACCTTGCATTGCTTGAGCAAATCCGCAACCGGGTAAAGATCAAGGTCAACGTGGGGGAATCTCCCAGGTATGAGCTCGTGAAAGCAGAGGCGGAAACACTGGCGGCGGAAAGTGCTTTGGGCAGTGCCGAATTGCGGGTGGGGCAGGCGCTGGATGCGTTGCGCAGGGTGCTGGGCGTGAATTTACAGGAAGCGCTGGATATTGAAGACGAGCCGCTGGCTCGGCCGGAGTTACCGGCACTGGTTGAGCTGAAGCAGGAACTGGTATCGACTCATCCCTTGTTGCGGGAAGCTGCAGCCAATGTGCGCGGCAGCAATGCAAATATCGAACAGGAGCGTTCAGCCAGATGGTCGCAGATCACAGTCAAGCTGGCGTCCGAACGTGATCCGGATAACAGCGTGTGGCGAGTGGGTGTTTCTGTGCCGATACCGATATGGAATCGGCGCGCGGGCCAGATACAGGAAGCGCAGTCTGTGCGTCATCAGGCGCAGGCAGAGGAATTGCGGGTGCAGCATGATCTGGTTTCAGCGCTGAACCAGGCCTATGGCCAGTATGAAATTTCCCGGCGCCAGGTGGAAGCGTTCGAGTCCGGCCTGATGAAAGAGGCGGAGTCGGCGTTGAGAGTGGCTGAGGCCGCCTACCGCTTTGGCGAGCGGGGAATCATAGATTACCTGGATGCGCAGCGCATCTGGCGCAATGCACAGGTTGATTTTCTGAATGCACGTTTTGAATTGCAGATGGCACTGATCGAAATCGAAAGGATACGTGCCTTGCCGCTTATGGGAGAGATGTAATGGATGGAAAATGGATGGTGGGTCTGGTGGTGGCCGGGATGATGTCTGGACTGGCGGGATGCAGCAAGCAGGAAAACCCGGCGATGGTTGCAGAGCCTGGTGAACCCGGCGTGGTGGCAATCGATGACGAATTCCTGCAACGGCTGAAAGTGGTCGAGGTGAGCGAGGGAGCGATCTCGGAAAGATTGCGGTTACCAGGTCGCATCGATGTGGATGAGCAGCGGGTTGCGCGTATCGGTGCGGCAGTTACCGGCAGGGTGACGCAGATAGCTGCCTCGCTGGGACAGCGCGTACATAACGGAGAGGTTCTGGCGACCCTGCACAGCAGTGAGCTTTCAACCGTTCAGCTTGCCTACCTCAAGGCACTGAACCAGGCGGACCTGCAAAGCAAGGCAGTAGAGCGTGCGAAGCTGCTTTATGCATCGGATGTGATAGGCGCAGCCGAACTGCAGAAACGTGAAAGTGAATTTGCACAGGCGCAATCCGAACTGAAAGCCATGCATGACCAGCTGCGTGCCCTGGGGATGACGGAAGTTTCCATTCAGCGTCTTGAGGCCAGTGGCAATGTGCACTCCCAGTCCTTCGTCACATCCACGCTGGATGGTGTGGTGATCGAACGCAAACTCACACAGGGTCAGGTGGTGCAGCCTTCCGATTTCCTGTTTACGGTAGCTGACCTGTCGCATGTATGGCTGATAGCCGAAGTGCCAGAACAGCTGGCGGCATCGGTCAGGCGTGGAGAGATGGCGCAAGCCGAAGTGCCTGCGCTGGGTGGGGAAAAAATCAGGGGCAAGCTCATTTTCGTTGCAGATATTGTGAATCCGGATACGCGCACGGTTACCGTACGCATGGATGTCGGCAACCCCCAGCGCAAGCTGAAACCGGAAATGCTGGCATCGATGCTGATTGAAGGCGCAGCGGTAAAGCGCATCATCGTTCCTGCCACCGCAATTATCCGCGAAGACAATCAGGAGCATGTTCTCGTGCAGCAGGATGCGCACCATTTCAAGTTGCGCAAAATATCTGCCGGTCCTGAAAACAATGGCAATGTGCCGGTGTTATCCGGCCTGGCGCCGGGTGACAGGGTGGTAACCGAAGGGGCATTCCATCTGAACAACGAGCGCAAGCGCAAGGAACTGGAAGGTTGACATGCTTGAATCCGTGATAAGGGCCGCGCTTAAACAGCGGCTGGTGGTGGCAGTGCTGGCGGTTTGCCTGCTGGTGTTCGGCCTGAATGCCGCGCGCAAGCTGTCGGTGGATGCGTTCCCTGATGTGACCAATGTGCAGGTGCAGATTGCCACGGAAGCCAAGGGGCGCTCGCCGGAAGAGGTGGAGCGTTTTGTCACGGTGCCGCTGGAAATGGCGATGACCGGCTTGCCCGGCCTGGAGGAAATGCGCTCGCTGAACAAACCGGGACTGTCGTTGATCACGCTGGTATTTACCGATGCCACGGATGTCTATTTTGCGCGACAGCTGGTGATGGAGCGCCTGATTGAAGCGGGCGGACGCATGCCTGAAGGTGTGACGCCTACGCTGGGCCCGCTTTCCAGCGGGCTGGGCGAAGTTTACCAGTACACGCTGGATCGGCCTGATGACGGAGAAAAGGCGCTGTCAGTGGAAGAGCTGACCCGCCGCCGCATCGCGCAGGACTGGGTGGTGCGGCCGCTGTTGCGTGGCATTCCCGGCGTGGCGGAAATCAATTCGCAGGGCGGTTATGTCAAGCAGTACCAGGTGCTGGTGCATCCGGAACGCATGCAGCACTACCGCGTAAGCGTGCAGGATGTGTATCAGGCGCTGGCGCGCAACAATGCGAACTCGGGCGGCGGCGTGCTGCCGCATTACGCCGAGCAGTACCTGATACGCGGCGTGGGGATGATACGCAGCCTGGATGATATCCGCAGCATTGTGCTGAAGCAGCACAATGGCGTGCCGGTATTCGTGCGCGATGTGGCGGAGGTGGCGATCGGTCAGGAAGAACGCTTTGGTGCGCTGCTGAAAAACGGCTATACCGAGTCTGTGGGCGGCATTGTGATGATGATACGCGGCGGCAATGCCAAGGAGGTGGTGGCACGGGTCAAGGCGAGGGTGAAGGAAATCAATGCGCAGGGCATGTTGCCGGATGGCCTGCAGATCGTGCCCTACTATGACCGCAGCGAGCTGGTGGATGCTGCATTGCATACCGTGGTCAAGGTGCTGATCGAAGGTGTATTCCTGGTGATCGTGGTGCTGTTCCTGTTCCTCGGTGATGTACGTTCGTCGCTGATCGTGGTGGCTTCACTGGTGCTGACGCCACTGATCACCTTCATGGTGATGAACCACTATGGCATTTCTGCCAACCTGATGTCGCTGGGGGGGCTTGCCATTGCGATCGGCCTGATCGTGGATGGCTCGGTGGTGGTAGTCGAGAATGCCTTTCAGCGCCTTGCGGAAAACAAGGGACGTGGCATGAGCCGGGTACGTGTGGTGCTGGAGGCGGCAGCGGAAGTGGCGACGCCGGTGGTATTCGGCGTGGGCATCATCATCCTGGTGTTCCTGCCGTTGATGACGCTGCAGGGCATGGAAGGCAAGATGTTTGCACCGCTGGCGTATACGATTGCGATTGCCCTGTTTGTGTCGTTGCTGCTGGCGCTGACGCTGACGCCGGTGCTGAGTTCCTATCTGCTGCTGGGCAAGGACGAGCACGACACGCGGCTGGTGGCGGCGCTGAAACGCCCCTACCTGCGCTTGCTGGATCTGGCGCTGGCCAATGATCGCAAGACGATAGGCGCGGCGGGTGGCGCATTTCTTCTGGCTGTGCTGATCCTGCCTTTCCTCGGCAGTGCCTTCATTCCGGAAATGAAGGAGGGCTCCATTGTTCCGGGCATCAACCGCGTGCCAAATATCTCGCTGGATGAATCGATCAAGATGGAAATGGAAGCCATGCGCCTGGTGATGCAGGTGCCGGGCGTGAAGTCGGCCTATTCCGGCGTGGGGCGCGGCGAAAGCCCGGCCGATGCGCAGGGGCAGAACGAGTCCACACCGATCGTGAGCCTGAAGCCGCGGGATCAGTGGCCGGCGGGCTGGACCCAGGACGATATTGCCGAGGCCATCCGCAAGAAATTGCTGGCGTTGCCCGGCGTGCAGGTGGTGATGGCACAGCCGATTTCCGATCGCGTGGATGAAATGGTGACCGGGGTGCGCTCGGATGTGGCGATCAAGCTGTTTGGTGATGACCTGGATCTGCTGAAAGAGAAAGCGGATGCGATTGCCAAGGTGGCAAGCGGTGTGCGCGGCGCGCAGGACATCAAAGTGGAGCGTATCACCGGACAGCAATATCTTTCGGTGGACATCGACAGGCAGGCCATTGCACGGCACGGCCTGAATGTGGCCGATATCCATGATGTGATCGAGACTGCGATAGGCGGCAAGGTGGTGACGGATATTTATGAAGGTGAACGGCGTTTTGCCGGCATGGTGCGGCTGCCTGCGGGTTTCCGCAACAATGTGGAGGCCGTGCGCAACATCCTGATCAGTGCACCGAGCGGCGCCCAGGTTACCCTGGGTGGCGTGGCGCATATTCGCGTGGCGGATGGCCCGGCGCAGATCAGCCGCGAAAGTGCCAAGCGGCGCATCGTGATCGGCGTGAACGTGAAGGACCGGGATCTGGGCAGTTTCGTGAGTGACTTGCAGCAGGTGGTCGAGCGCAAGATACAGTTGCAGGAAGGTTATTTCCTCGAGTGGGGCGGCCAGTTCCAGAACATGGAGCGGGCGATGGGGCACCTGATGATCATCGTGCCGGTCACGGTGGCGGCGATTTTCTTCCTGCTGTTCCTGCTGTTCAATTCGCTGCGTTATGCATCACTGATCATCCTGGTGCTGCCGTTTGCTTCCATCGGTGGCGTGATTGCGCTGTTTGTCACCGGCGAATACCTGTCGGTACCGGCATCGGTCGGCTTTATCGCGTTATGGGGGATTGCGGTGTTGAATGGCGTGGTGCTGGTTTCCTATATCCGTTCGCTGCGCGATGAAGGATTGCCTCAGGCAGAGGCGGTGCTGCAGGGCTGCCGGCAACGTTTCCGCCCGGTATTGATGACGGCCACAGTGGCGATGCTGGGTCTGATCCCGATGCTGTTTTCCAGCGGTCCGGGGTCGGAAGTGCAGCGGCCGCTGGCCATCGTTGTCATTGGTGGGCTGATTACTTCGACCTTGCTGACCCTCGTAGTGCTGCCGGTATTGTATAAATGGTTTGAAGAGAAGCGGGTGGAAGCATAGTTATTTATTGTAACTATTTGATTTTATTATATTATTTGAGGTGAGTGATGAAGGAGATCAAGGCCATTATCCGTCCTAACCGCCTGCAGAAAATACGCGACGGCATGCGGCATCTGCAAGGCTTTCCAGGCATGACCATTACGCATGTCGAGGGTTGCAGCGGTCATGCCGGCATCGAGAAACATGACACGCTGAAGGCGGAGTTGACGGATTTCACAAAGAAAATACGCATCGAGATCGTGGCGCCGGATGAAATGGTGGATGAGATCGTCAAATCCATCCATGCCGCGGCGTTTACCGGCCAGGATGGCGACGGTGTGCTGTGGGTGGCCGAGGTTGCCGATTTTCGCAAACTGTGCAAACCCGCGGCATAAGTATTCCACAGAGTCCGGCTTCAACCGGTAAAATGCGCGTTTTGGTTTAACGGGCATCACATGCGCACCGATGAATTTACCTTTGACCTGCCGGAACACCTGATTGCCCAGCACCCTCCGGCAACGCGCGGCGGCAGCCGCCTGATGCATGTCGGCCTGCAGGCTGTGTCACACCTGCAGTTTTTCGATCTGCCTTCCCTGTTGCGTCCGCATGACCTGCTGGTGCTGAATGACACCCGCGTGATCAAGGCGCGCGTGTTTGGTGAAAAGTCCACCGGTGGCCAGGTGGAGGTGATGGTGGAGCGCATCCTCAATGCACATGAAGTGCTGGCAATGGTACGCGCCAGCAAGACGCCGAAGCCGGGCAGCACTTTTACGCTGGCAGGGTGTGTCGAGGTTGAAGTGCTGGGGCGCGAGGGCGAGTTTTTCAAGTTGCGCTTTGGCGGTGATGCTGATGTGGCCGATGTGCTGGACCAGTATGGCAAGCTGCCGCTGCCGCCCTACATCACGCATGGCGCAGACAGCGAGGATGAGGAGCGTTACCAGACGGTCTATGCGCGCGAGGCAGGTGCGGTGGCTGCGCCCACCGCGGGTCTGCATTTCGACGAGGCGATGTTTGGGCGTCTGCGCGAATTGGGGGTGCAGCTTGCTCATGTCACATTGCATGTCGGTGCCGGGACCTTCCAGCCGGTGCGCGCTGAAAATGTGGCCGAGCACAAAATGCACAGCGAGCGCTACAGCATTCCGCAAGAAACCGTGGATGCAATTAAACGTACAAAAGCTGCTGGCGGACGTGTGGTGGCGGTGGGCACCACCAGCCTGCGGGCTTTGGAGAGTGCTGCGCAAGCCGGAGAACTGAAAGCCGGCAGTGCGGAAACCAGCATCTTCATCACGCCCGGTTACCGCTTCCGGATAGTGGATGTGCTGCTGACCAACTTCCATCTGCCCAGATCCACGCTGCTGATGCTGGTCAGTGCATTTGGCGGCAAGGACAAAATGCTGGCAGCGTACCGGGAGGCAGTGGATAATGGCTACCGTTTTTTCAGTTATGGTGATGCCATGCTGATAGAACGGGCGGATTGAACGAATAAAACAGGCAATTTAGAGCGGGGGAAGTATGGCGATCTATGTTTACTGGTTCATTTTGGCAGCGGTATTGCTGGGCCTGGAGATGACTTCCGGCACGTTTTACCTGCTGGTGCTCTCCATTGCGACGGGAGTGGGTGGCGTAGCCGCACTGTCCGGTCTCGGCCTTGCTTTACAGCTGGTGCTGGTCGCTGTGGTGGCCATTGCGGGAACCATCCTGTTGCGTCGCTGGAAAGGTAAATCTTCTGCAGAAGCTGATGGTCAGAGTCTGGATGTTGGCCAGCCGGTGAGGGTATTGCAATGGCATGAGCAGGGTCGTGCGCGCGTGCATTATCGCGGAACCGAATGGGATGCCGAGCTGGATCCGCCGCACGATACGCATGAGGGAGAGCTGTTTATCAAGTCCATGCGCGGTTCGACGCTGGTGATTTCACATCTCAGGCCGGCCTGATTGCCGGCCATTGCTGTTCAGGAAAATCCAATTCAGGTTTTTAATTTCAGGTATTTATTTTCAGGTAAACGGGAGGCAGTATGGAAATCGCAATCGCAATTCTTGTTGCAGCCGTAATTTTTGTAGTCAAGACACTCAAGGTGGTGCCGCAGCAGAGTGCCTGGGTGGTGGAGCGGTTGGGCAAATTTCATGCGGCATTGACGCCGGGCCTGAATTACGTTTTTCCGTTTATTGACCGAATAGCATACAGGCATACTTTGAAAGAAATTCCACTGGATGTGCCGAGCCAGATCTGTATTACCAAGGACAATACGCAGCTGCAGGTGGATGGCATCCTGTATTTCCAGGTGACCGATCCGCGTCTGGCTTCGTATGGCACCAGCGATTACATCATGGCGATCACGCAGCTGGCGCAGACTACCTTGCGTTCGGCGATCGGCCGCATGGAGCTGGACAAGACTTTTGAAGAGCGCGACCACATCAACAGCACCGTAGTGGCAGCGCTGGACGAAGCAGCCACCAGCTGGGGAGTGAAGGTGTTGCGTTACGAGATCAAGGACCTGACTCCACCAAAGGAGATATTGCATGCGATGCAGGCGCAGATCACTGCCGAGCGCGAGAAGCGCGCCTTGATTGCTACCTCCGAAGGCAAGCAGCAGGAGCAGATCAACCTGGCCAACGGTGCACGGCAGGCGGCGATTGCCAAATCCGAAGGCGAGAAGCAGGCGGCGATCAACAATGCGCAGGGTCAGGCGGAAGCGATCAAGGCGGTGGCCGATGCCAATGCGCAAGCGATCCGTGCCGTGGCGCAGGCGATTGAAGCGCCCGGTGGCATGGATGCGGTTAATCTCAAAGTCGCTGAAAAGTATGTGGAAGCCTTCGGCAATGTGGCGAAGCAGGGCAATACGCTGATCCTGCCCGGCAACATGGCTGAAATGGGCAGTCTGGTGGCAACGGCGATGAGCATTGTGAAATCGCAGAAATAATTATAACATTTTGATTTTATTATTATATTTTAATGAAGTTTGATTTACATAAAAGCGACGGCGCAGCCCGTCGCGGCACCCTGCATCTGGCGCATGGTGCGGTGGAAACGCCGGCCTTCATGCCGGTGGGAACCTATGGCACGGTGAAGGCGATGTCGCCGCAGGAGTTGAATGACATTGGCGCGCACATCGTGCTCGGCAACACCTTTCATTTGTGGTTGCGGCCCGGTCTTGAGGTGATCGAGGCGCATGGCGGCCTGCACCGGTTCATGAGCTGGGACAAGCCCATTCTCACTGATTCCGGCGGTTTCCAGGTGTTCAGCCTGGGCGAGTTGCGGCGCATCACTGGTGGCGGGGTGGAGTTCCGTTCGCCGGTGAACGGCAGCAAGTGTTTCCTGTCGCCGGAAGAATCAATGCGCATTCAGCGTGTATTGAATTCCGACATCGTGATGATCTTCGACGAGTGCACGCCCTATCCGGCAGATGAGCAGGTGGCGGCGGTATCGATGCGATTGTCACTGGGCTGGGCCGAGCGCAGCAAAAAGGCGCACGAAGGCAACCCGAATGCGCTGTTCGGCATTGTGCAGGGTGGCATGCATGAGCAGCTGCGCGATGAATCGCTGCGCGAACTGATGAATATCGATTTTGACGGTTTTGCCATCGGCGGCCTGTCGGTAGGCGAACCCAAGGAAGACATGCTGCGCATCCTCAACCATACCGCGCCGCAGATGCCGCAACACAAGCCGCGCTACCTGATGGGTGTGGGTACGCCGGAAGATCTGGTGGATGGCGTGAGCTTCGGTATCGACATGTTCGACTGCGTGATGCCCACGCGCAACGCACGCAACGGCCACCTGTTCACGCGTTTTGGTGATGTCAGAATCAAAAATGCGCAATACAAACTGGATACAAAACCACTGGATGAGCAGTGCAGCTGCTATACCTGCCGCAATTTTTCGCGCGCCTACCTGCATCACCTGCACAAACTCAATGAAATCCTCGGTGCACGGCTTAACACCATCCACAACCTGCATTATTACCAGGAGCTGATGCGGGATGTGAGGGCATCAATCGAGCAGGGGCGCTTTGCCGAATTTGTCGCCAATTTCCGTGCAATGCGCAATTCCTTGTCCATCAAAAAATGAACTGTCGCAGTCCGGTAATGTCTTCGTGTTAGAATCAATGTTTTGATTTCGGCACACGGAGAAAATTATTATGACTATCAGTAACTTGTTTATCAGCAATGCATATGCAGACGGCGCAGCCCCTGCCGCAGGTAGCAGCATCGCGGACTTTATCCCGCTGATCGCAATGGTCGCGGTGTTTTACTTCCTGGTGTTGCGTCCGCAGATGAAGCGCAACAAGGAGCTGCGCACCATGGTTTCTGCCTTGCAGAAAAACGATGAAATCGTCAGCAATGGTGGGATGCTGGGGCGTGTGGTCAAAGTGGGTGAGTCCTATGTCACGATCGAGGTTGCAGAAGGCGTTGAAGTGGTGATCCAGAAGGGTGCCATCCAGACCGTGCTGCCCAAGGGAACCATCAAATCCATCTGATTAAAGGTAACGTAATGAACCAATACCCGCTCTGGAAATATCTGCTGATCCTGGCCGCGCTGGTGATGGGCCTGATCTATACATTGCCAAACTTTTACGGCGAGGCGCCTGCGGTACAGATCACTCCGTTGTTGTCGCATCTCAAGGCCGATGATGCCTTGCTGAAACGCGTTGAGATTGCGCTCGAAGATGCAAAGATCAGGCCGGATATGCTGGAGCGGGATGCCACCGGCATCAAGGCGAGGTTCGTGGATATCGATACCCAGGGCAAGGCCAAGGATGTGCTGCAGAAAAGTCTGGGCGACAATTACATGGTTGCGCTGAATTTGCAGCCACGTTCACCGCACTGGCTGGAAAGCCTGAATGCATTGCCGATGTATCTGGGTCTGGATCTGCGCGGGGGAGTGCATTTCCTGCTGCAGATCGACATGAAAGCAGTGGCGGACAAGGCGCTTGAAACTTCGGTGGCGGATATCCGCAGCATATTGCGGGAAAAGAACATCCCGTATTCCGGAATCAGTCATGATGCAAACAGCATCAATGTGAAATTCCGCGATGTGGAAACACGCAGCAAGGCATTGTCCGAGTTGAAATTCCAGACGGCGGGCATGGATTTCAATGATGCTGACAGCAGCAGTGACCATTTGCTGAAAGCGACTTTCAAACTGCAGGAAACCCAGTTGCAGCAGAAAAACGCGCTACAGCAGAACCTTACCACGCTGCGTAACCGGGTCAATGAGCTGGGAGTGGCTGAGCCGGTGATCCAGCAACAGGGGCTGGACCGCATTGTAGTGCAGTTGCCCGGCATGCAGGATACAACTCGTGCGGAAGCGATACTGGGACGTACTGCCATTCTGCAGGTGCGCATGGTGGAAGCGCACATGAATCCGGAAGCACGCGACTACAGTCCGGAAAAAATCGAGCAGGCCAAGCGCGGCATCATTCCCGCGGGAACGGAACTGCTGTATTCCTATCGCGACGGTCGTGAAGAACCACTGCTGATTTCCAGGCAGGTCGTATTTACCGGCGAAAACCTGACGGGTGCCGATGCATCGATCGATCAGCAATCGTCGGGGTCTGTGGTCAGCGTGAAACTCGATGCGAAAGGCGGGATTGCGATGAAAAATGCCACGCGCGAAGGCATCAAGCGCCGCATGGCGGTCATCCTGATCGAGAAGGGCAAGGAGGATGTGCTTACCGCTCCAACCATCCAGAGCGAGTTGTCCAACCGCTTCCAGATTACCGGCATGAAGAACACCCAGGAAGCCAATGATCTGGCATTGCTGATGCGTGCCGGTGCGTTGGCCGCGCCCATGGAGATTGTCGAGAAACGCACGGTGGGTCCAAGCCTGGGCGCAGACAATATTGCGCGCGGCTTCCATTCCACACAGATCGGTTTTGCCGCGATTACCGTATTCATGATTGTGTATTACATGATGTTCGGCACGATTTCCGTGATGGCACTGGGTGCTAACCTGCTGTTGCTGGTGGCGATGCTGTCGATGCTGCAGGCAACCCTGACCCTGCCGGGCATGGCGGGAATTGCGCTGACACTGGGTATGGCGATTGACTCCAACGTGTTGATCAACGAGCGCATCCGGGAGGAGTTGCGCAATGGCGTGCCGCCGCAAACCGCGATCAGTGTCGGGTATGAAAATGCATTCTCCACCATTCTGGATTCAAACATCACAACACTGATCGCCGGTCTCGCGCTGTTCATGTTCGGCACCGGTCCGGTGAAAGGGTTTGCCGTAGTGCTGTGCCTGGGCATCCTGACTTCGATGTTCAGTTCAGTGCTGGTATCCCGTGCACTGGTCAACCTGATCTATGGTCGCCGTGCCCGCCTGGCCAAGGTTTCCATAGGTTGAAGCGTACTGCGAGTAAAGGATAAGCAACATGGAATTTTTCAGATTCAAAAAAGATATCCCGTTCATGAGCTACGGGAAAATCACCACCAGTATTTCACTGGTTACCTTCATTCTGGCTGTGTACTTCCTGTCGACCAAGGGGCTGAATTTCGGCGTGGACTTTACCGGGGGGACCGTGCTCGAAGTGCATTATGCGCAACCGGCTGATATCAATCGCGTTCGTGCCGGGCTGGAAGAAATCGGTTTCCAGGATGCGCTGGCGCAAAACTTCGGCTCTTCGCAGGATGTGCTGATCCAGGTGCCGGTGAAAGCGAATACTACAAGCTCCACCATCAGCGAGACGGTGCTGGGCAAACTCAAGACGATTGATAGCAGTGCAGAAATGCGCCGCGTGGAATTCGTCGGTCCGCAGGTCGGCAGGGAGCTTTTTGATAATGGGGCGATGGCCCTGTTGCTGGTTTCGCTGGGTATTGTCGGTTACCTGTGGCTGCGTTTTGAGTGGAAGTTCGGCCTGGCGGCGATCATCGCCAACCTGCATGACGTGGTGATCATCCTCGGTTTCTTTGCCTTCTTCCAGTGGGAGTTTTCCCTGACTGTGCTGGCAGCAGTACTGGCGGTGCTCGGCTATTCAGTCAACGAGTCAGTCGTTGTGTTTGACCGGATACGCGAAAATTTCCGCAAGCTGCGCAAGGCCTCGGTGCCGGAAATTATCGACAACGCGATTACACGCACGATGTCGCGCACCGTGATCACCCATGGCAGTACGCAGTTGATGGTCACCTCCATGCTGTTTTTCGGTGGTGAAACCCTGCATTACTTTGCGCTTGCGCTGACTATCGGCATTTTGTTCAGCATCTATTCGTCGGTGCTGGTGGCAAGCCCGCTGCTGATCGTATTCGGCGTGTCGCGTGAAGACTTCATCAAGCCGGAGAAGACAACTGCTGAAGAAGTGTTGCCCTGATCATGGATTGGCTGACATCCCTGCTTGAGCTGGTGATGCACCTGGATGTGCATTTGCTGGCGTTGAGCCAGCAATACGGCATCTGGATATATGCAATCCTGTTCCTGATCATTTTCGGCGAGACGGGCCTGGTTGTCCTGCCATTTCTTCCCGGCGATTCACTACTGTTCGTCGCAGGCGCCCTGGCTGCTGCGGGTGCGCTGGATATTACTTATCTGATTCCGCTCCTGATGCTGGCGGCTTTTCTGGGGGATAACTGCAATTACTGGATAGGGCGTGAAGTTGGAGGCCGGATGGTCAAGCATGGCAGTTCCCGCCTGATCAAGCGTGAACATCTGGACAAGACGCATGCTTTCTACAAGAAGCATGGTGGAAAAACCATACTGTTTGCCAGATTTTTACCCATTATCCGGACTTTTGCGCCGTTTGTGGCAGGTATCGCCCGTATGGATTACCGGATTTTCCTGATGTTCAGTGCGCTGGGTGGACTGTTCTGGATAAATATTTTTGCGCTGGGTGGTTATTTTTTAGGTAACATCCCGTTCATCAAGCAAAACCTGACTTTGCTGGTTCTTGGTATTATCGTCATTACGCTGGTGCCGGCAATGCTGGAATTTATCCGGCAAAGGCTGAAAAAAAGCTGAACCCTCATGCTTGGGAGGCATGTGAATACTGGCAGGCGTACTATACTGGATGAACTCAAGGAGCATGGCCAGTTGCCATCGCCCAGGGGGGCTGCTCTGCATGTATTGCAGTTATGCCAGAAGGATGATGTCACCAACCAGGAGGTGGCGCATGCGATTCAGGCGGATCCGGCACTATCGGCTCGGCTGATCAAGCTTGCCAATGCCCCGGTTTCCCACCAGGTTCGCCCCATCGTATCGGTGACCGATGCCGTAACCGTGCTGGGTCTGAATACAGTCCGGCAAATCGTCCTCGGCATATCCCTCATTGATAGCAGCCGCCAGCTTTCCTGCAAGAATTTCAATTACGATAATTTCTGGTCGCACTCTTTACTGCGTGCGGTGGCCGCGCAGAGTCTTGTCATCAATACCTGTGCCGGCGTGATACCGCCTGAAGAGGCTTTTGTTCTGGGCTTGCTGGGCCAGGTTGGCATATTGGCGATGGCTGCATCTTATCCAGACGAATACTCTGAAGTTATCGACAAGAAAAAATTACTGGCGGACGTGGGGCTGAACGATCTGGAAAGGCAGAAATTCGGATTTGATCATAATCAGCTCAGCCGTGAAATGTTCGCTGACTGGCGTATGCCAGCTGTTTTCCAGTCTGTCATCCTTCATTTTGAGGATCCATCAACAGCAACTTATACCGAAGGCGGACGTGATTGGTGCCTGCTTCATATGCTGCATGTTGCCGATTTTTTCGCCAAAATGTGCCTTGCGGAAAATTCTGCCAGGTCCAAGATGATGTCGAAGCTCGTATTCAAGGCAACCCGGCTGGGCATTGAATCAGGATTCCTGATCGAGCTTGGTGATCGGGCGGTTGCAGACTGGGCAGACTGGGGCAGGATGTTCAACATCAGGGTTTCCAAGATGCCGGAAATGAAGGCTTTACTGGACGTGGCCCCCCTCGTACCTGATCCCAGTGATATTTCTCATCTGCCTTCTACTGTCGGGTCCGCTTTCAAGTTACGCATTCTGCTGGTGGATGACGATCATGCCGTATTGATGGTCCTGAAGATGCTTTTTGACAAGGCTGGACATACTGTAGCCCTGGCTAAAAATGGCAAAGAAGCATTGACCCTGATCAGCTCATTCATGCCGCAAGTCATACTTACCGACTGGATGATGCCGGAAATGGATGGTGTAGAGTTTTGCAGGGCATTACGACGCAAGCCTGAATGGAGGAACATCTATGTATTTATCCTGACCGCACAGGAAAGTACCGACAGGCTGGTGGAGGCATTTGAGGCTGGGGCAAATGACTATATGACCAAGCCACTGAATACGAAGATTCTTGGAGCGCGACTGGGTGCGGCACAACGTGTTGTGCAGCTTCAGGAAGAACTTGAGCATGACCGCGAACAGCTGCGCAAGTTCTCAAGGGAGCTTGCTGAAAGCAACAAGCGTTTCCAGCAGCTCGCGCTAACGGATGACCTGACCGGCCTGCCAAACCGGCGTTCGGCAAATGAACATCTGGCACGTCTTTGGGCGGTTGCGGAGCGAAATCACACTCCGTTATCCTGCCTTATGATAGACATTGATCACTTCAAGCATGTCAATGATTCCTTTGGCCATAAGGCTGGTGACCATGCCCTCAGGGAAGTTGCGAAGATCCTGCAATTGTCTATACGCAAGCAGGATATCGCCTGCCGCCTTGGTGGAGAGGAATTCCTGGTCCTGTGTCCGGATTTGCCCATGGATGTAATGGGGCGTTATGCGGAAAGATTGCGGTCGAGTGTTGCAGATCATTTAATAGAAATGTCAGCCGGAAAGCAGATTAAACTGACAATCAGTATCGGTGCTGCCAGCAAAATGCCTGGACTCAGTACATCGGAAATGTTTTTGCAACAGGCTGACAAGCGTTTGTATCAGGCCAAAAGCAAAGGACGCAACCTGACAGTGATCGAGTGAGTCGGGGTTGCCGGGCCATTCAGTTCACTCAATTGCCGGTCGCTAGCTGATTCGTAATTGCTTCCCGGTCCCAGTTGGTTATTGCCCAGTTCAGGATGTCTTCATTCGGGTAGGTTGCGAGATCCTTGGGGGGGGTCTGCCCCAGGAATACAAGCGCCTCCATCAGAAGAAGGGGGCTGCGGGAGACGTCAATTGCGGGAGCCAGTGTCTGTTTGCTGAGTTTTTCACCTGCCGGATTTTTGGCAACTGGCAAGTGCAGGTATAACAGAGTCGGAAATCCCAGCTGTTGCTGCAAATATATCTGCCTGGGTGTTGATGCAAGCAGGTCCGCACCGCGCACAACGTGCGTGATGCCTTGAGAGGCATCATCCACAACAACGGCAAGCTGGTAGGCAAACAGGCCGTCAGCACGTTTCAGTATGAAATCTCCGCTTTCCTTTTCCAGATCCTGTGATTGCTTGCCCAAAACTAGATCTTCGAATTCGATTCTTTGTGTTTGAGTACCAGGCAAGTCGGTATTTGCCCGCCATGCGCGTGCTGTTTTCCCTGCCGGGATGCCATTCCGGCAAGTGCCGGGATAAACTGGACCATCTATGCCCATGCCTGTCAGGGCCGAATCAGAGATTTCCTTTCTTGTGCATGCGCAAGGGTATGCAGCAGCTTTGCTGGTTAGCTGTATCAAGGCATCTTCATATGCGGAGTTTCGGTTGCTCTGAAACATGACAGATTCATCCCAGTGCAATCCATATTCTTCAAGTGTGCGCAAGATTGCATCTGCTGCGCCGGGTATGCATCTGGGGGTATCCAGGTCCTCAATGCGTACCAGCCAGGCTCCTTGATGATGTTTTGCATCCAGGAAACTGCCAAGGGCTGCAATCAGGGAACCAAAATGAAGCGGTCCGGTGGGAGAGGGGGCAAAACGTCCGCGATATTCTTGTACTTGAGTTGATGTCATGGCTGACAGGCTCTGGAAACAGAACAGGGTGGAAAATCCACCCTGTTAATCAGCTGATATGCAATTTATCCGGTCAGGCCGGAATGGCTTCCTGTTCAAAATCCAGTACAACCTTGCCATCCTTCAGGTCGACGCTGACCTTGCCACCGTTGGAAAGTTTGCCAAACAGCAATTCGTCTGCCAGTGCACTGCGGATGGTATCCTGGATCAGCCTGGACATCGGGCGCGCACCCATCAATGGATCGAAGCCCTTTTCCGCGAGATAGTCTTTCAGGGCGTCGGTGAATACTGCCTCCACCTTCTTCTCGTGCAGCTGTTCTTCAAGCTGCATCAGGAACTTGTCCACCACGCGCAATATGACTTCCTTGTCGAGCGGAGCGAAGGAGATTATCGCGTCAAGGCGATTGCGGAATTCCGGTGTAAACATGCGCTTGATATCGCCCATTTCGTCGCCGCTGGAGGAGGCCTTGGTGAAGCCGATCTGGACTTTGTTCAATGCTTCTGCGCCTGCATTTGTGGTCATGATGATCACGACATTGCGGAAATCAGCCTTGCGGCCATTGTTGTCAGTGAGCGTGCCATGGTCCATCACTTGCAGCAGGATATTGAAGATGTCCGGGTGGGCCTTTTCGATTTCATCCAGCAACAGCACGCAATGCGGCTGCTTGGTAATGGCTTCGGTCAGCAATCCCCCCTGTTCAAAGCCTACGTAGCCAGGTGGCGCGCCAATCAGGCGAGATACGGCATGACGCTCCATATATTCCGACATGTCAAAGCGATGCAAGGGCATGCCCATGACATAAGCCAGCTGGCGTGCAACTTCGGTCTTGCCGACTCCTGTGGGGCCGGAAAACAGGAAGCTGCCAATCGGTTTCTGCGGGTTGCCGAGACCACTGCGTGACATCTTGATGGCCTTGGACAGGGCATCGATGGCTGCATTCTGGCCAAATACGACAGCTTTCAGATCTCGATCGAGGTTCTTCAGTGAGTTGCGGTCATCATGTGAAACCGTACGTGCCGGGATTCTCGCAATCTTGGCGATGATTTCCTCGATTTCATGTTTGCCTATGGTTTTCTTCTGTCTGGACTTGGGCAAGATACGCTGGGCGGCACCTGCTTCATCCAGCACGTCAATCGCCTTGTCCGGCAGGTGGCGGTCATTGATGTAGCGTGCGGACAATTCAGCAGCGCTGATGATTGCAGCAGCGCTGAATTTCACGCTGTGGTGATCTTCAAATCTGGTCTTCAGGCCCTTGAGGATTTCAATGGTCTGTTCGACAGAAGGTTCCGGCACATCGATTTTCTGGAATCGGCGGGAGAGAGCATGATCTTTTTCAAAGATGCCGCGATATTCCTGATAGGTGGTTGCGCCTATACACTTGAGGGCGCCACTGGATAGTGCCGGTTTCAGCAGGTTGGAGGCGTCCATGGTGCCACCTGACGCTGCACCGGCGCCAATCAGGGTGTGTATCTCATCGATAAACAGGATGGCGTGCGGCGCATCGGACAGCTCTTTGAGGACTGCTTTCAGCCGTTGCTCGAAATCACCTCTATATTTGGTGCCGGCAAGCAGCGAGCCCATATCCAGCGAATACACATGCGCATCCTTGAGAATTTCCGGAACTGCGCCTTCGATGATGCGGCGAGCCAAACCCTCTGCAATCGCAGTTTTACCAACGCCGGCCTCTCCCACCAGCAGCGGATTATTCTTGCGTCGCCGGCACAGCGTCTGGATAACGCGCTCCAGTTCAAGGTCACGGCCAATCAGGGGATCAATCTTGCCGGAAACGGCCTGCATGTTCAGGTCCTGAGTATAGTTCCTCAGCGCACTATCTTCGCTTTGCTCCTGGCTGGTTTCGGGTTCAGTCGCCGGCTTGGTGCTGTTGACTTCGGCAGTCTTGTTGATGCCGTGCGCGATGTAGTTGACCACATCCAGACGGGTGATGCCGCGCTGGTGCAGGAAATAGACGGCATGGGACTCCTTTTCGCCGAACAGGGCGACCAGGATATTTGCGCCAGTGACTTCTTTCTTGCTGGAGGACTGTACATGCAGGATGGCGCGCTGGATCACGCGCTGGAAGCCTACTGTAGGCTGTGTTTCAACTTCTGTATTGCCGGGCGAGCGCGGTGTGTGCGTGTCTATATGTGCGATCAGCACATTGCGCAGGTCTTCAATGTCGGCGCCGCATGCGCGCAGCACCTGGGCTGCGGAAGGATTATCCAGCATGGCGAGCAGCAGGTGTTCGACCGTGATGAATTCATGACGCTTCTGCCGCGCCTCTACGAATGCCAGATGCAGGCTTACTTCCAGTTCTTGCGCGATCATGTCAGTTTTCCTCCAGAATGCACCGTAATGGGTGCCCGTTTTCCAATGCGTAATTTGTTACCTGTGCCACTTTTGTTTCTGCCGTATCGCGAGGATATACGCCGCATACTGCAGAGCCCTCATGATGTACTTTGAGCATGACCTGGGTTGCACGTTCCTTGCTCATCGCAAAAAAGCGCTGCAACACATCGATGACAAACTCCATCGTCGAGTAATCATCATTCAGCAGTATTACTTTGTAAAGCTTTGGCGGCTCAAGTTTGACGCGTTCGCGTTCGATTAAAGCCGTGCTCTCATGTTTGGTGCTCATGGGGCATAGTGTCTCATTTTTCAGACTCATTATCTTGGGATTAGGGGTTCTTTTTCAAGCATATTCTTTTAATTTGCCGTTTGTCGGCTCAAACCCGCATTTAATACTTGACTCTTTTGCTAAAACTAGCGTAAAAAGTGAATGGGTGTTTGAATCGAACCATCTGCAGCAATGGTTTTGCCATAATCGCGGGAGTATGGATTCAAACAGTTTCACGGGAGTCCACCCGGTTTTTTGTAAGGAAGTTTTAAACATGGCAAACGGTACAGTGAAGTGGTTCAATGATGCAAAAGGCTTTGGCTTTATTACCCCTGATGATGGCAGTGAAGATCTGTTTGCGCACTTCTCCGCAATCAACATGAGCGGATTCAAGTCGCTGAAAGAAGGTCAGAAGGTAACATTTGATGTTGTACAAGGCCCTAAAGGCAAGCAGGCTTCCAACATCATGCAGGCATCCTGATAGCTCTGTAACTGAAAAGCCAAAGCCCGCCAGAGCGGGCTTTTTTATTTGCGGCATTCCCGGTTGGGCTTGAATTCCCCGATGCCGTATCACCAATCAGCAGCTGATTATCTCGCAAGTCGCAACTGAACCGGAGCGCGTTGATTGCCCGGATTCGCCTCGCCCCGAAGCTAGAGTTACCCTTGCTGTTATTCGCCAGGTTCAGACCAGCGTTAAGGCAGTGTTAAAGCTTTTGCTTGGACGCATTGCTTTTGACGCCTTGTCGAAATCAGGATGGTAATAACCGCCGATCGATACGGATTTGCCTTGTGCCGCAATCAGCTCGGCATTGATGGCCGACTCGTTGTCCATCAGGTTTTTTGCCAGCGGTGCGAAGTGCGCCTGCAGCAACCTGTCCCTGCTTTGCCCGGCGAGTGCTTGCGCCCAGTACAGTGCAAGATAGAAGTGGCTGCCTCGGTTATCCAGTTCGCCCACCTTGCGGGCAGGTGATTTGTTGTTGTCGAGAATTTTCCCGATGGCCTCATCCAGGGTTTCGGACAGGATTTGCGCTTTGGGGTTGTTGAATTTCTGCGCGAGATGTTCCAGCGACACGCCAAGTGCAAGAAATTCGCCAAGTGAGTCCCAGCGCAAGTAACCTTCTTCCTGGAATTGCTGTACATGTTTCGGCGCTGAACCGCCCGCGCCGGTTTCAAACAGTCCTCCGCCATTCATCAGCGGCACGATGGACAGCATCTTTGCACTGGTGCCCAGTTCCAGAATCGGGAACAGGTCAGTCAGATAGTCGCGCAATACATTGCCGGTGACGGAGATGATGTCCTTGCCCTTGCGAATATGGGTCAAGGTGGCACGGCAGGCTGCAGCAGGCTCCAAGATCCGGATTTCAAGGCCGCTTGTGTCGTGGTTTTTCAGGTATTTTTCGACCTTTGCGATAATCTGTGCATCATGGCCACGATTCTTGTCCAGCCAGAAAATGGCGGGTGTGTTTGAAAGGCGCGCCCGGTTCACTGCCAGCTGTACCCAGTCCTGTATGGCAGCATCCCTGGTCTGGCAAGCACGGAAAATATCGCCCTGTTCCACATTTTGTTCAAGCAGGACTTTGCCGGTTGCATCAACAATGCGCACTATTCCCGTGCCGGTCATCTCGAATGTTTTGTCATGAGAGCCGTATTCTTCTGCTTTCTGTGCCATCAATCCTACATTGGGGACAGAACCCATCGTGGCAGGATTCAGTGCGCCGTTCTGCTTGCAGTCCTCAATCGTGGCCTGGTAGATGGTGGCGTAGCAACGATCCGGAATCATTGCCAGCGTGTCATGCTGGGTGTTGGCGGCATCCCACATCTTGCCACCGTCGCGGATCATTGGCGGCATTGAGGCATCGATGATGACATCGGAAGGCACATGCAGGTTGGTGATGCCCTTGTCGGAATTCACCATCGCCAGTGGCGGCTGGTTGCGGAAGCAGTCAGCGATGGTTTCAATCACGGGTGCCCGCTCCTTTTCCGGCAAGGCAAAGATTTTTGCCTCCAGGTCACCAAAGCCGTTATTGACATTGACTTTGATTTTATTAAACAATTCCCCGTGCTTGTCGAAGGCATCCTTGAAGAATACAGACACGGCGTGGCCAAACATGATGGGATCGGAGATTTTCATCATGGTGGCCTTCAGGTGCAGGGATAGCAGCACGCGTTCTTTCCTGGCGGCCTCGATCTGCGCGGCATAAAACTCGCGTAACGCCTTGCGGCTCATCACGGCTGCATCCAGGACTTCGCCAGCCTTGAGGGTCAATTTTTCCTTGAGCGTGGTCGTTTTGCCGTCTGTCGCCACAAACTCGATCCGTGCTTGGGTGGCTTCCTGCAGGGTGACGGATTTCTCGCTCCCATAGAAATCACCACTCATCATATGTGCAACACGGGTTTTTGAATCAGGTGACCATTTGCCCATCTTGTGCGGGTGCTGTTGCGCATATTTTTTGACGGAGGCGGCGGCGCGCCGGTCTGAATTGCCTTCACGGATCACAGGGTTGACGGCACTGCCCAGCACCTTCCCATAGCGGGCCTTGATCTCCTTTTCAGCTTCATTCCTTGGCTCTTCGGGGTAATCCGGAATTTTGTATCCCTGAGATTGCAATTCCTTGATTGCTGTCTTCAGCTGTGGCACGGATGCGCTAATATTCGGCAGCTTGATGATGTTTGCTTCCGGCGTCAGGGTCAGTGCGCCCAGCTCGCTTAGACCATCTGCAGTTTTCTGGCTGGCGCTCAGCGTGTCCGGAAAGTTTGCGAGAATGCGGCCCGCGAGTGAAATGTCGCTGGTCTCGATGGTAATTCCTGCGGGCTTGGTGAAAGCCTTGATGATGGGCAGGAGGGAATAGGTTGCCAGTGCGGGGGCTTCGTCAGTCAGCGTGTAGATTATTTTTGGAGTCGTCATGTCGTTCAGGGAATTAACTGGAATATTTTCATGCGGGTCGGGTAAATGAGCCGGATATTGCTTTTCAACAAACCATATGGGGTGATCTGCCAGTTCAGCCGGGATGGTATGCATCCCACACTCGCCGATTATATCGCGCTTCCCGATTTTTATCCCGCAGGCCGGCTGGATACGGACAGCGAAGGCTTGCTGTTATTGACGGATGATGGCAAGTTGCAGAACCGTATCACCGACCCGAAACATAAACTGCCCAAAACCTACTGGGTGCAGGTGGAAGGTGTGCCGGATGAGGCGGCACTGCAAAGATTGCGTAAAGGCGTTGATTTGAAAGAGTATGTCAGCAAGCCGGCCAAGGCGGAGCTGATGCAGGAGCCAGCAGGATTATGGCCGCGCAATCCGCCGATCCGCGAGCGCAAGGCTATTCCGACCAGTTGGCTGAAACTCACGATAACAGAAGGCAAAAATCGCCAGGTACGGCGCATGACTGCTGCAGTGGGCTTCCCCACGTTGCGCTTGATTCGCGCGCAAATTGGCGACTGGCATCTGGATGGCCTGGCATCAGGGACTTGGCGGGGGCTGGAAATCACAAAAATGCCTTGAAAAATGATGAGTCAGCCCGCATCTGACGCACGCAATCCGTACATTCTGGTGTGAAACGGAATCAGGGTTTACTAATGTATAATGTCGGTTTTTGGGCTTTGAAGTAGCAGGAGAATTTTATGGCGATTTATGCTTACCGCTGCACCAGTTGCGGCAAGGAAGAAGATGTCATTCAGAAAATGAGCGATGCGCCGCTCACCACTTGCCCGGCATGTGGCAAGGAAACCTTTACAAAGCAGCTGTCTGCTGCCGGTTTCCAGCTGAAGGGCAATGGCTATTACGTGACAGATTTCAAGAACAAGCCGGCACAAGCTTGTGGCACCTCGGCTTGCCCGGCTTCGAGCGACGCGTGAAGAAATATCTGCTGACAGGCTTGCTGGTATGGGTGCCGCTGGGCATTACCATCTGGGTGCTCAGTGTCACCATCGGTACGATGGACCAGAGTTTGCTGCTGTTGCCGGAAGCCTGGCGCCCGGAAAATCTGCTGGGTTTTTATATCCCCGGCCTGGGGGTCATTCTGACGGTGCTGATCGTATGGCTGACCGGTTTGCTGGTGCGCAATGTATTTGGCCAGCAGTTGCTGAGCGCATGGGAAGGCATGCTGCGGCATATTCCCTTTGTCAGCGCAATTTACAACAGCGTCAAGCAGGTCAGCGATACGCTGCTTTCCGGCAAGGGGCATGCTTTCCGCAAGGTGGTACTGGTGCGTTATCCGCACCCCCAGGCCTGGTCTCTGGCATTTCTCACCAGCATCCCTGGCGAAGTATCCGGCAGGCTGGATGAGGAGCATGTTGGCGTGTTCGTGCCCACGACACCCAGCCCGGTGAACGGCTTCTATTTCTTTGTGAAGAAATCAGAAATCATCGAGCTCAATATCAGTGTTGATGTGGCATTCAAATCCATCATTTCGATGGGCGTGGTGGCGTCACCGGAAGATACGGCCAAGCAGCAGGCTTATAATAGTAACTAATTGATTAAATTAATATAATTTACAGAAGAAATATGCGAACAAATTATTGCGGACAGTTGAACACCAGCCATCTCGGCAAAACCGTCACCCTGTGTGGTTGGGCGCACCGTCGTCGCGATCATGGCGGTGTCATCTTTATCGATATGCGTGACCGTGAGGGTCTGGTGCAAGTGGTATGCAATCCCGATCTGCCGGAAATGTTCAAGGTTGCCGAAACGGTTCGCAATGAATTTGTGCTGCGTATGACCGGCAAGGTGCGCCGCCGTCCGGAAGGTTCCGACAATGCCAATATCGCCAGCGGCGAAGTGGAAGTGGTGTGCCAGGAACTGGAAATCATCAATACAGCGGTAACACCGCCGTTCCAGCTGGATGACGAGAATCTCTCTGAAACCGTGCGCCTGACCCATCGTGTGGTGGACCTGCGCCGTCCGCAGATGCAGAAGAACATGCAGCTGCGCTACAAGACAGCGCGCGCGTTCCGCCGCTTCCTCGACGACAAGGGTTTCATCGACATCGAAACCCCGATGCTGACCAAGTCCACACCGGAAGGTGCGCGTGACTACCTCGTGCCATCGCGTGTGCATGCCGGCGAGTTTTTCGCATTGCCGCAATCACCACAACTGTTCAAACAGATGCTGATGGTGGCCGGCTTCGACCGCTACTACCAGATCACCAAATGTTTCCGCGACGAAGACCTGCGCGCCGACCGCCAGCCGGAATTCACCCAGGTGGATATCGAAACTTCCTTCCTCGGCGAGGAAGACATCATGCAACTGATGGAAGAGATGATCCGCACCGTGTTCAAGGAAGTGCTGGATGTTGCACTGCCCAAACCTTTCCCGCGCATGAGCTACCAGGAAGCGATGGCGCGCTTTGGTTCAGACAAACCGGATATGCGCGTGACGCTCGAGCTGACCGAAGTCACCGATGCGGTGAAGGATGTGGCGTTCAAGGTGTTTGCCAGCGTAGCGCAAAGCGGCGGCCGCGTTGCGGCGATGCGCATTCCCGGCGGTGCGTCACTGACGCGCGGCGAGATCGACGAATACACCAAGTTTGTCGGCATCTATGGTGCCAAGGGCCTGGCCTACATCAAGGTGAATGATGTCACCCAGCTGAATGAAAGCGGTTTGCAGTCACCTATCGTGAAAAATATCAGCGAAGCTGCACTGAAATCCATCATGGAGCGCACCGGTGCGCAGAACGGTGACCTGATCTTTTTCGGCGCCGACAAAACCAAGGTAGTCAACGACGCACTGGGCGCATTGCGCATCCGCATCGGCCACGAAAAAGGATTCACGAATGGCAAGGCATGGGAACCGCTGTGGGTGGTGGATTTCCCGATGTTCGAATACGACGACGAAGCCAAGCGCTGGAATGCCTGTCATCATCCATTTACGTCACCCAAGGACGAGCATCTGCAGTATCTGGAAACAGACCCGGGCAAGTGCCTGGCCAAGGCATATGACCTGGCATTGAACGGCTGGGAAATCGGCGGTGGCTCGGTGCGTATCCACAAGGAAGAAGTACAGAGTCAGGTGTTCCGCGCATTGAATATCAACGCTGAAGAGGCGCAATTGAAATTTGGCTTCCTGCTGGATGCACTGAAATATGGCGCACCACCGCACGGCGGTCTGGCTTTCGGCCTCGATCGTATCGTGACGATGATGACCGGTGCCGAATCCATCCGCGACGTGATTGCCTTCCCCAAGACCCAGCGTGCGCAATGCCTGTTGACCCAGGCACCGAGCGAAGTGGATGAAAAGCAGCTGCGTGAACTGCATATCCGCCTGCGCCAGCAGACGCAGACCACTGTCGAAGTCAGCAAGGGCTGAGTGGCTTGAATGCGCAAGGGGCGGTGTAACATGATGTTCACATTGAACCTGAAGGCAATTCGAACTGCTGTCCTGCTGGCATTTCTGGCTGTGTCCGGCTTGTTGGTGGCGGGCGCTGCGCAAGGTTTCCAGCCCGGCAGTAACGGCAGTGTTGCGATTGCCGAATTGCCGCCTGAAGCACAATCCACCCTTCAGCGGATAAAGCAGGGTGGTCCCTTTCCCTATCCGCGCGACGGCGTGGTGTTCGGCAATTATGAAAAACGCCTGCCCAAAAGGCCGCGCGGGTATTATCATGAATACACGGTGAAGACACCGGGTGTCCGCAATCGCGGCGCCCGGCGCATCGTGTGTGGTGATGTGACAGCGTGTTATTACACTGATGATCATTACCAGACCTTCAGGCTGATACGGGAGTAAGCATGAACCATCTGGCAGCGCGTCTACAGGATGTGAAGGAATCAGGCCTCTACATGGTGACCTGCGAGCTGGATGATGTGCGGCAGGCGGCAAAGGATGCGGGTTATGCATTGTTTGATATCGACCTGACCGGCATCCACAGCAAGAGCGAATTCCTGGCCATCGTTGCCGAGAAAATCGAGGCACCGGAATGGTTTGGCAAGAACTGGGATGCGCTGGCCGATGCACTTTCCGACCTGTCCTGGAAAAATGCGCCGGGTTATGTGATGTTGCTGGTCAACTGCAACGAAAATTTCAACTTGCTGGCCAATGATCATGATGTGGCACGGGACATCCTCGAAACCACGTCCGAATACTGGAAGTCACAGGGCAAACCATTCTGGGTATTTAACTGCTGAAAGCTGATGGCCTACAAGCAACCCGTTTCCATACTTGCAGTCATCTACACTACCGCACAGGAAGTGCTGCTGCTGGAACGCGCCGATCATCCCGGCTACTGGCAGTCTGTCACTGGCAGCCGTGATGGCGAAGAGGAATTGCGCGACACCGTCATCCGCGAAGTGGCAGAGGAAACGGGATTAACACCACAGCAATATACCCTGCATGACTGGCAATACCAGAACGTGTATGAAATCTATCCGCATTGGCGGCATCGTTATGCACCGGGGGTGACAGAAAATACCGAGCATGTGTACGGGCTGGAATTGCCGGAAAAAGTCGCGATCAAGATCGCCCCGCGCGAGCATCTGCAATATGCCTGGTTGCCTTTGCAGCAGGCGGCGGATAAATGTTTTTCTCCCAGCAACCGCGCTGCGGTGCTGCAGCTGCCCCAGCGCAGGCAAAATCCCCCCTAGCCCCCTTTTGCAAAGTGGGGGATGTGGGTGAAGGGGATTCCGGGAGTAGCCGCCAACTCCGGGGTAGTGGATATTCCTCCCTTGGGGAAAGGGAGGTTAGGAGGGATTTGAAAGCGTCATGAATTATGAAAACTCAATAATTGATGCAGCCCTATAATAAAAACCTGAAGCAATTTTCCAGAACCTTGCGTTCCAGTATGACCAAGGCTGAGCAACACTTATGGCGTCACTTGAGCAACAGACAAATGTGCGAAATGCAGTTTTACCGGCAGAAGCCATTGCTTTCTTTTATTGTGGATTTCTATTGCCCCGTGGCGAGATTGGTTATAGAGCTTGATGGCAGCCAGCATTTTGAACCTGCTAACCAGGAAATAGACCAGAAGCGTGATGAGAAATTGGCACATGCGGGCTTGAAGGTTTTGCGTTTTGACGATAGACAGGTGTTGGCCAAGGCCAAGGCCGAGGTGGTACTTGGGGCGATTTATGATGAGCTTGTTCAAAGCGTGAAGAATACTCCCAAAGTCTAAATCCCCCCTAACCCCCCTTTGATAAAGTGGGGAACTGGGGTTGTGGTAAATCCATAATCAAGTGGAGAATAATAAAGTTCGCCTTGATCATGCGGGCGGCGAACAGCATGAGCGGGGAAGTGCTACCCTATAAATCAAATAGCGAATATTCATTCATACATTTCAAAATGCAAAATACTTCCATTTCCATTCCCTACGACCATCCGGATGCGGCGCAACACAGCTGCAGCACCGCGCAGGCATGGGCGAAAAAGCCGCGCGAGCCGCAGCCGGAAGAAAAGGCCGAGCTGATCGCACGTATCAAGAAATTATTGAAAGAACAGGATGCCGTGCTGGTCGCGCATTACTATGTGCATTCCGACCTGCAGGATCTGGCCGAAGCCACGGGTGGCTATGTGTCGGATTCGCTCGACATGGCGCGCTTCGGTCATGAGCATTCTGCGAAAACCCTGGTGGTGGCCGGTGTGCGTTTCATGGGTGAAACCGCCAAGATCCTCAATCCGGAAAAGCGCGTGCTGATGCCGGACCTCGAAGCGGAATGCTCGCTTGACCTTGGTTGCCCTATCGATGAATTTGCTGCGTTCTGCGATGCCAATCCGGACCGCACCGTGGTGGTGTATGCCAACACCAGCGCGGCAGTCAAAGCGCGAGCAGACTGGATGGTGACCAGCTCGATTGCGCTGCCCATCGTCAAGCATTTGAAGGAACAGGGCAAGAAAATCCTGTGGGCGCCGGACCGCCATCTCGGCCGTTACATCCAGGAACAGACCGGTGCCGACATGCTGCTGTGGCAGGGTTCGTGCGTGGTGCATGACGAATTCAAGATGAATGCGCTGGAAGAACTGATGGCCAAGCATCCCGCAGCCAAGGTGCTGGTGCATCCCGAATCGCCGCGTTCGATTGTCGCGCTGGCCGATGTGGTGGGCTCCACCACGCAGCTGATCGCCGCCTCACAGAAAATGGATGCGCAGGAATTCATTGTCGCCACCGACAACGGCATCCTGCACAAGATGCGTACCTTGTCGCCGCATAAATTATTTCTTGAGGCGCCCACCAAGGGCTATGGCGCCAACTGTGTGAGCTGCAACCACTGCCCGTGGATGGCGATGAATGGGTTGGTGAATCTGGCGGAGGTGCTGGAGCAGGGGCATAACGAGATTCATATTGACCGGGCGCTGGGGGAGAGGGCGAAGGTGTCGATACAGAGGATGCTGGATTTTGCGAAGCAGATTAATCTGCCGACGAGGAATTTGGGGAATGCTTGATGAGCATAGATTTCAAGTTTAAGAAAATTACTTACTCAGAGCTAAATGCTTGCCAGAAGGAAAATTATAATTTTCAGAAATTAGCTGCGCATTTGGCTGATTACGGTTTTAACTGCATGTGGCTCAATGATGATTGGCAAGGGGCAGATTTTATAGCGTGTCATATTGACGGGGAGATGTTTCTAAAAGTTCAGCTTAAAGGAAGGCTGACTTTTGATGCAAAGTATAAAGATAAAGAAATATATGTAGCATTTCGGGAGAGTAATCAGTGGTATTTATATCCACACGACACTCTCTGTAGTGAGTTAATCAGTTTGGGATTTATGAAAGATTCAAAATCCTGGGTAGAGGATGGCGTGTATAGTTGGCCTAAACTGCCAAAGGATCTGCTTACTTATCTTGAAAAATATCTTGTATTGAATTTGGAGAAAGACAGGTGAATTTCAATAATTGAAAACCGTCGGAGGTGGCTCGTAGGTTGGGCAGAGTACAACGAAGCCCAACAATTCAAAACCGTCGGGGGCAGCCCGACTGCTGGTTACCTTTCTTGCTTCGCCAAGAAAGGTAACCCAAAGAAGGCGACCCCAGTTCCGCCATCCCTGCGGGATTCCCTGTGTTGCTCGATTGATCAGGCGGCTGCGGAACTCGCACGATCCACTTCGTGGCCACGTGCTCAAACAGTCCTCGCCGACATCCCCCGATCAATCTGCGCTACTCGGTGGCGGATATGGGGACCCAAAATCAAAGGCGAAATCAAAAACGGCTTTGTGTGAGGGCGCATGCGCCCTCACGTGTATTTGGTTTTGAAATGGTGTGCGCTTCGCGCACACCGGGTTTGGTTTTTCGATTTTGGGTCCCCATGTGCGCCGCCGAGAAAAATCGCCATCAGGCGGAGGGGTAGGCGAGGACTGTCTGAGCACGAAGTGCGAGTTCCGCAGCCCCGCTTGATGGCGATTTTTGGAGGGTACCCCGCAGGGGCGGGAAACCTGGGGTCGCCTTTTCTTTCGTTACTTTCTTTTGGCGAAGCAAAAGAAAGTGACCAGCTGTCGGGCTGCCCCCGACGGTTTAGATTTTGAGTTCAAAACTATAGGATATCATTGCAATTAGCACATTCTCCAAACTAATCTCCACCTGTCGATAATATAACTTCTCCAATTCCTCTTTTCCCCCAAGGGGTGGTTTCTGAGAGCATATTTCCACCAGCTGATGGGCCTTTAAGGTGAATGTGACCTTGCTGATTTTTTAATTCTTCCAGTTTGCATATAAGTAAATTCAAACCGGTGTTATCACAATCTATCGTGATATTTTTTTGTTCTGGATCATAATAAAAGCTCAACATTTCATCTCCTAAGACGTTTCTAGTTGCGCGATATATAACATTATGAATAAATTGAATTAATTTAATAGGCTGTCCGCCGCCATATACGGCAACTCCATCTCCTCCGCCAATACCGCCAGCGTCAGATGCCCCTGATGCACATTCAGTCCATTCTTCAAGCCTGCATCCTGCCGCATCGCCTGTTCCACCCCATGGTTCGTCATCGCCAGCAGATAAGGCAGCGTGGCATGCGTCAACGCCAGTGTAGAGGTGCGCGCTGTAGCGGCCGGCATGTTGGTGACGCAGTAATGCACCACACCCTCTTCCACATACAGCGGATTGCTGTGCGTGGTGGGGCGGGAGGTTTCGGTGCAGCCGCCCTGGTCGATGGCGACATCCACCAGCACCGAGCCGGGCCGCATTTTCTGTAATAGTTTTCTCGTAATCAGTTTGGGTGCATGTTTGCCGGGCAGAAGCACAGCGCCTACCACCAGATCGGCTTCGCTGACACTTTCTTCGATGGCCAAGGCTTCGGAGAAAAGGGTTTTCAATTGGCTGCCGAATACTTCTTCCAGATGGCGCAGTTGAGCGCTGCGGTTATCCAGCAGCGTCACATCAGCACCGATGCCCAGTGCAATGCGTGCGGCATTGCTGCCGACGATGCCGCCACCCAGTATGGTCACCTTGCCAGGTGGCACGCCCGGCACGCCCGGCAACAGAACGCCACTGCCGCCATTGGCCATTGTCAGTGCCCATGCGCCCATCTGGATGGAGAGTCGCCCTGCAACGGCAGACATAGGGGTGAGCAGGGGCAGCAAACCTTGCGCATCGGTGACCGTTTCATAGGCGATACAGGTTGCACCGCTGTGCAGAAGGCTCAAGGTGAGTTCTTTCGAAGCGGCAAGATGCAGGTAGCAGAACAGGGTGAGGTTTTTATGCAGCAGTTTGATTTCGGCGGGTTGCGGTTCCTTGACCTTGATCACCAGGTCGCAGGCATATACCTGTTCCGGTCCGGCGACGATGCTGGCTCCCGCAGTCATGTATTGTTCATCGCTGAAGCCGCAGGCCCTGCCTGCCGCTGTTTCCACTAAAATTTCATGGCCGGCGTCATATAGTACACGGCTACCGGCCGGGGTGAGGCCGACTCGGAATTCATGATCCTTGATTTCTCTGGGTACGCCGATACGCATGCAGGTTCTCCGTGAAGGTTGGGGATGCGTGATGCCTTGGATTGCGGGTAAGATAATATGGTCTATAGTCTTATCTTGCAAAAATTTGGTTGATCAGATGATAAAAGTAGCAACCTACAATATCCACAAGGGGTATTCCCAGTTCAACCGCCGCTTTGTGCTGCATGAGTTGCGCGAGCGCTTGCATGATCTCAATGCCGATATTGTTTTCCTGCAGGAGGTCAAGGGTGCAGACCGGCGCAGCAGGCCGCGCCACCATTTTGATGGTGCCCACCCGCAGCATGAATTTCTCGCCGGTGAAAGCTGGTTGCACCATGCCTATGGCAAGAATTCGGTGTATGAGTCCGGCCATCATGGCAACGCGATACTCAGCCGCTTCCCCATCCTGAAGTGGGACAACCAGGATATCTCGGCCCACCGTTTTGAAAGCCGCGGTTTGCTGCATTGCGAATTGCAGATTCCCGGCACTGACAAGATCCTTCATAGCTTGTGTGTGCACCTGGGGCTGTTTTCGCGTGGGCGAATTCAGCAGATGGAGGAGCTGGTGAAGCGGGTCAACGCCATTGTGCCGGATGATGCACCGATGATCATTGCGGGCGATTTCAATGACTGGCGCAATCATGCGGAGGAGGTGATGGTGCAGCAGCTGCATGTGAAAGAAGCCTTTGAAAACAGCTCAGGCAAACTGGCGCGTACCTATCCTTGCAAGCTGCCCTTGCTGCGCATGGATCGCATCTATGTGCGCGGGCTGCATATCCGGCATGCCGAGGTTCATGCACATGCGCCATGGAGCCGTATTTCGGATCATGCCGCGCTGACAGCCGGCCTTGCCTTGCCCTGATTCATGAATATTCCCCATCATGTTGCTGGCCATACGCTGATATTGCTGCGCAATGGTGAAGATTATTTTCCCCGGTTGATCGAGGCGATCGATAAGGCTTCATCTTTTGTATACCTTGAAAGCTATATTTTTGCGGCCGACGAAGCGGGGCGTTCGGTCACGGATGCACTGAAGCGTGCAGCATCGCGCGGCGTGCGAGTGCACCTGTTACTGGATGGTTATGGTTCGCTGGAATTGCCGGTGGCATGGGAGCAGGAGCTGGTTCAGGCCGGTATCCTGGTGTTGTGGTTCCGCCGGCAGCTGGGCTGGCTCAGTTTGCAGCGTTCACAGCTGCGCAGGCTGCATCGCAAGCTGGTTGTCATAGATGACATGCAGGCTTTTCTCGGCGGGGTGAATATCGTGAAGGATCATCCTGATGGCATACCATCGCCACGACTTGACTACATGGTGCTGGTCGAAGGCGTGATCGTGCGCAGAATCCATCTTGCCATGCAGCGCCTGTGGAAACTGGTGGCCTGGATCAATCTGCGGCAGCGGGGCAGCCATGAAAAAATCCGCCTGCCTGCACGCCAGCCGGATGCGGCAGTGCAATTCCTGATGCGGGACAACTTCCGGCATCGCCGGGATATCGAGCATGCTTATCTGCAGGCCATCGAGAGTGCACAGCAGGAAATCCTCATTGCCAACGCCTATTTCCTGCCCGGTCGCCGCTTCCGCAAGGCGCTGCTGGAGCGGGCACGTGCCGGCGTGCGCGTCATCCTGCTGCTGCAGGGGCGCGTGGAATATCGTTTGCAGCACTATGCGACACTGGCCCTGTATGACGAGCTGCTCAAGAGCGGTATCGAGATTCATGAATATCTTGCAAGCTATCTGCATGCCAAGGTGGCCGTAATCGATGGCAAATGGTCGACGGTTGGCTCCTCCAATATCGACCCTTTCAGTTTGTGGCTGGCGCGTGAAGCCAACATCGTGGTGCGGGATGCCGGGTTTGCCGCAGACCTGCGTGAAGACCTGATGCAGCAGATCGCCCAGCATGCACGCCGCATCGTGAGCCCGGACTGGCGCAAGTGGAATGTATTTTCCTGGGCGGGGAGCAAGTGCAGCTATTTGTTAATGCGCCTGCTTACCGGCTTGATCGGGCGTGAACGTGGGCGGGATGACATCTGAGCAATCAGGTACACAATCTTGCTGAAATTTGGTGCGATATGCCCGGGTTTGGTGCCAATATTAGCTGCGCAGAGTTTGCGAATTTCTTAACCTTTTGAATAAATTAAACAATAACATCTGGCACAGCAATTGCTCATGTATGACTGAAAGCGTTTTTCATTGCCAGAGCGCTTTCGTTGTAACTCCTCCTGTTTCGGGCATCCGCAAGGATGCCCGTTTTTTTTGCAGTCTTGCTGCGCATAAATGTTGTATCGGTTGCGGCGGGCAATCAGGCAAGTCAGAAGGATACGCCGGCATTGATGCCGGTATAGCTGTCATCCGATTCAGCTTGCAGGATATTGCCCAAAGGGCCTTGCAATTGCGTGGAAGTGGCACGCGAAGCGCTGGCACCGAGGCTATAGGTCTTGTTGATACGGTATTTGAAACTGATGGTCCTGTTGCGCAGTTCCTGTTGTGTCAGGGTAAGTGTTCTGGCACCGGACAGGTTGAAAATCAGTTTGTCAGTCATGTTCCATGAAATGCCCAGGGTGTTGGTGATGTCCGGAAAGGCCAGCAGGGTATAGGCTGCATCAGCAGTGTTGCGGGACCGGATGATCAGGGCGAGGGCAAGCGGTATGACATTGCGGTCATACAGGTAGCGGTCATGGTAGGCATATACCGAAAAATCCTCAGTCAGGTCCTGGCTGAGGCCAACACTGATGCGGTTCTGGGTCAGGGTGCGCCCGGCATTACCGGGTACGGCGGACTGGTATTTGAAATCGCCATAGTCCATATCGAGTGAAGTAAACAGATCGCCTTCCCACAGCGTATCCAGCGCAAACGTGACTCCGCCTTCATTGCCAGTGACAAGCAAGGTGCTGTCATTGGTACTCGAGTAGCGGTAGTTGGCCGAGATCAGTTCGCTGGCTTTCCAGCTCATGCCGACGCCGGATTGATGCATTGTGTCTGAAACAGATGAAGTGGATAACAGGCTGTCGATATACAGCCTTAGCGGCTCAGTCAGGTCCAGTCCCCCCTTGAAAGACCAGGAACGATAGTCATTCGGGCCGGTATTTTGTGAAATGGTGGCATTGCCACTGGCATGGGCTGAAACTGCTGCAAGCAAGAGGGAAAATCCCGCGACGATGCGGCCTGCAATAGTCTGGATGGTCTGCATGTCAATTCTCCATATTGAAGGGCTACGCAAGGTGATCAATGTTCAAGCTGCCTGCGCCGCATCATGTTATCCCTTCTGTCTTCTAGTTTTCTGCGCCGTATTTCCGGGGGGCGGTGTTCTTCCTGGCGCTTGCGCGCATCCCTTTCCTGCAGGTGTGCAGCGATCTCGCGATGCAGTGCATCCTTTCTTTGCTGTATGTGTGCTTCCAGCAGCAAACGGCGGTTTTTCAGGAATCCGGGTGTTTGCATCAGCAGGCGCGGCAAGGCACGCGAACCGGCAGGTGCAAACGCATGCTGGCCCTGATGGAGGGAGAGTTCTCCTTCCTCAGTCTGCATATAGGTTGCCCCCTCATAAACGGTATCGTAAACACCAGGCTGGTCTTGATCTGTTGCATGCTCAAGCACCATGGTTTCATGATCGGTACCTCTGATGCCTATGGTGGCGGTTGGTGTGTGCAGGAGGTAACCTGCGGGGTTGCTTTTTCCCAGCCAGCCGGTGATGGAGCGTATCGCGCCGTTGAACAGCGTGAGGATTTCCGAGTCATCCGGGGCATCGCTGGCATGATAGTTATCGATGCGTAGCCTGCTGTCTGGACGGATGGCGATAAAGCCTCTGTCGAGGGTGACAATCTGTACCTCTCCATTGGCTGCGGTCTGTATGCTGTCGCCTGCCATCACATTCATCCCTGCCGTGACGGGTTCTGCTGCACCTGTAGGTCTGGAAAGGGTGGCATCCCCGGTCACTGCCTCAACCGAACCGAAAAGGGATGACGCATGTGCAGTTTTCAAGGATAGCAAAATGACTGATAAAAGTATGAAGCGGAACATGGGTATCTCCCTGATTTCAAGCATGCATGTTTACACGGAATTCCAATTTTACAAAATCCGGGCTAGCAGGATATTTTTTGTCTGTTACATAAGGAATATTTTTTCACGCTGCTGTTCCGGCAGCGTTTTGAACAGTGATTTGCGATTGGCTGGATATAATACTGGCATTTCAAATCCTGGCTGTTATTCATGCGTCGACATACTGCAAACTACGACTCTTCTGCCCGTGCAGACTGGGCGGTGATCAAGACCCTGTTCCCCTATTTGCTGGAATTCAAGGGCCGGGTCGTGCTGGCCATTGTGCTGCTGGTGCTGGCCAAGCTTGCGAATGTGGCCGTGCCGATGGTGCTGAAATACATTGTCGATGACATGGGCAAGCCCCAGGCAATGCTGGCGGTACCGGTGGCACTGGTGATCGCCTATGGCCTGTTGCGCATGTTCAGTACGCTGTTTGGCGAGTTGCGCGATGCCGTGTTCGCGAAAGTGACGCAGCGTGCCATTCGCCAGGTGGCAGTGAAGGTGTTTGCGCACCTGCATAGCTTGAGTTTGAGATTTCACCTGGACCGGCAGACCGGCGGTATATCCCGCGATATCGAGCGCGGCTCGCAGGGCATCAGTTTCCTGCTGACTTTCCTGCTGTTCAACATCCTGCCCACCTTGCTGGAAATTGTGCTGGTGGCCGGCGTCCTGTATGTGAAATACAGCCCGTGGTATGCGGTGGTGACCTTTGTCACCATCGTCGCTTACATCTCCTATACCTTGTGGGTGACAGAGTGGCGCATGACCTTTCGCCGCGAAATGAACGAGCTGGACTCGAAGGCCAATACGCGCGCCATCGACAGCCTGATCAATTATGAAACGGTAAAGTATTTCGGCAACGAGCACTACGAAGTATCGCGTTATGACGAACATATGGCGCAATGGGAAAAATCTGCGGTGATGAACCAGACCTCATTGGCCACGCTGAATGCCGGGCAAAGCACAATCATCGCGGTCGGCGTGACCATCTTGATGCTGATGGCATCCAGTGCGGTGGCGCATGGCAGCATGACGGTGGGTGACCTGGTGCTGGTGAATGTATTCCTGATCCAGTTGTATATGCCGATGCATTTCCTGGGTTTTGTCTATCGCGAAATCAAGGGCTCGCTGATCGACATGGAGCGCATGTTCAAATTGCTGCATGCAAACCGCGAAGTGGAAGATGGCCCGGATGCCTTGCCGCTGCAAGTGACTGCGGGTGAAGTACGTTTCGAACAGGTGGCATTTGCTTACGAGGACACGCGACCCATCCTGCATGACGTGAGTTTCGCCATTCCGCCGGGGCAGGTGGTGGCGGTGGTGGGCGCCAGCGGTGCAGGCAAATCCACGTTATCCCGATTAATGTTCCGTTTCTATGATATCAATGCAGGTCGCATCCTGATCGACGGGCAGGATATCAGCCAGGTGCAGCAAGCCAGTGTGCGTGCGGCAATCGGCATCGTGCCGCAGGATACCGTGCTGTTCAACGATACCATCTTTTACAACATTGCCTATGGCCGGCCGTCTGCCAGTCGCGAAGAGGTGCTGCAGGCAGCCAGGCTGGCGCATATCCACCCATTTATCGAATCGCTGCCCAGGGGGTATGACGCCATTGTGGGTGAGCGCGGGTTGAAGCTTTCCGGCGGGGAAAAGCAGCGTGTGGCGATTGCGCGCGCGATACTCAAACAGCCAGCCATCCTGATTTTTGATGAGGCGACCTCAGCGCTGGACTCGAAGTCGGAAAAAGCCATACAGGCTGAATTGCGCAATATTTCGAAGGACCGGACGACGCTGGTGATTGCACATCGTCTTTCCACTGTCGTGGATGCGCAACAGATCCTGGTCATGGAACATGGCCGCATTGTAGAGCGGGGTTCTCACCGGGAATTGCTGGCAAAACAGGGACATTATGCGCAAATGTGGGCCTTGCAGCTGCAGGAAGAACCTGCATGAATGGTTTGAATCGAAGTATAAAAGGCATGAAGAAAGTGTATTCGTGCTTTGATTATTTGGAATATTTTGTTATTCTGACAGCTCGATTAATCATGCCTTGAAGCGAAAATGCGTTATACGTTACCTTTATTTTTGCTGTTTTCCGCGATTTTGCATGCAAATGCAGATGAGAACGCGTTAGTTACCGCTCAATCAACCACCCCGGTACTGCTGGCTCAGCATGAAGAGGGGCGGGGACTGGAAGCGGTTCTGAGTGGCGCAGATGATCCTGCCCAGCTGGAGTCTGCCGACGAATCGGCTGACCGCAAGGCGGATGAAAATACGCAGAAGGCAATGGATGAGCTGATCAGTGTGATGCCACAACTGGGCTTTGCAACAGAAAATGAGAAGCAAAAGCCGCACGCAGCCGATGACCTGGACACCATGGTGCTGAAATTCAGCAAAATGCCGAAAATGCGCTCTGCCATCGTGATGGTGTATGACGAGCAAGGTGGCAAGCCGCTTTATGGCAAAAATACCGAAGTGGTAGCCCCGATTGCCTCGATTTCCAAATTGATGACTGCGATGGTGGTGCTGGATGCAAAACTGCCGCTGGATGAGGAAATCAGCATCCAGCCCGAAGATATCAACCATCAGAAGCGAACTCGCTCGCGTACCCGCACCGGGATGACCATGACCCGGGGCGAACTGCTCAAGCTGGCGCTGATGGCATCAGACAACCTGTCAGCGGCTGCACTGGCGCGCACCTATCCGGGTGGGACTGAAGCCGCACTGGCACATATGAATGCCAAGGCGCAGGAGCTGGGGATGTATTCCTCGCGCTTTCTGGATCCGACTGGCCTCAACAGTGGCAATGTCTCAACGGCCGAAGACCTGGTGAAAATGGTGCAGGCCGCCAAGCAGTATGAATTGATCCAGCGCTTCACCACGTCTACTTCGCATACCCTGGAACTGGCAGGGCACCGGCCGGTGAATTTCCACAACACCAATCCGCTGGTACGCAATGCCTCCTGGGATATCGGCCTTTCCAAGACCGGTTACATCAGCGAGGCCGGGCGTTGCCTGGTGATGGAAGCGAAAATCACCGGGCGTCCGGTAATCATGGTGTTGCTCGATTCCTGGGGCAGAAGTTCACGCGTGGGGGATGCAAATCGTGTCCGCAAATGGATGGAAAGTGCCAGCCTGCGCGCCCGCGATCCACGGAAAATGTAAGCGGATTATTGGCAAGGCAAGACTTGAAGAAAAGGGGGCGCAAGCCCCTTTTTTATTGTTTACGAAGGTAAAATAGTTAATATAATCAATGTATTGAGTTTTATTGCAAATTAGCGGTTGCTAACCGGGGAACAAAGGAATGTAATGACGACTCGAATCCATTAAGTAGCTGTTCTTTCGATCCATTTCAAGAAAGGTGAAGCGACATGATAGCCAGCACAATTTCTTCCTCCCAGCCTGCACAGCGTACGACCTCGGTCGGCAAGGCGGACGAGCTCGCGACGCGCAGGCATGCAGCCGAACAGGCTGAAAATCGCTTAAAAGAAAACAGCGAGCCCAGGCCGCAACAGGCGAATGCCGCACCGGCACAGTCCCCACTGGAACCGCTGAAACCTTCGGTCAATACCAGCGGACATACCGTGGGCAGGGTGATCAACACCACTGCCTGACCGCGCAGAGGTTTGCGATGCTGATCACCGGCATTACCCCCCATCCTGCCAGCAAAGGCGAAACGCAACTCCGGCTGGTGGACAGTACTGTACGCGAACAAGTACATGGGCAGGACTTGCACAAATCTGCAGGCAACAAGCCGGGAGAGCTGAGCGATGCAGACCATGTGACAATCAGCAAACTCAAGGCGCGGGATACCAAGGTCAAGCAGCATGAGCAGGCGCATTTGTCAGCGGCAGCCGGGCTGAATGTCACGCCCGCCAGCTTTACCTACCAGAAGGGCCCGAATGGCGTCAGTTATGCCGTTGCGGGTGAAGTGAAAATCGACACTTCTCCAGGGCACAACCCCGAAGATACGCTGGCCAAGGCGCAGCAGATCATTGATGCTGCACTGGCACCGGCGGATCCCTCTCCGGCAGACCGCAGCGTTGCTGCGAGGGCGCAATATATGGCACAGCAGGCGCGCATCGAGATGCAGCAGCAAAATGAAGGCGCGCAAAATCCCGCACAGGCCCGGCAGGCTGTGCATGCCTATGAAGACAGCACACTCAAAACTTCCGGCCTCGATACATTTGCCTGAATGACAGGTCATCTCCTGTGCATTTTTTACTGTTTGGCCCCGCATCAATTTCCTTTTGACCGGAATTTGCACTGGTATGCGCCTTATCCTTCCTGCTAACATCGGTCATCGAACAGTTATCGGGAACCGCCATGCTTGCGCTGTCTGTTGTTTGGCTCCAGTTTGTACTTTGCATTGCGCTGATAGGCTGGGGGGGATTCAGGCTGTCACGTTACGGCGACATCATCGCTGAAAAAACCGGGATGGGCGGAACCTGGATAGGCCTGGTCCTGATGGCAACCGTCACATCATTGCCGGAACTGATTACCGGCATCAGTTCGGTTTCGATTGCCAATGCGCCAGACATCGCAGTGGGGGATGTGCTGGGCAGCTGTGTGTTCAACCTGCTGATCATCGTGGTGCTTGATTTCCTGTATCGCAAGGAGTCGGTCTACACGCGCGCCAGTCAGGGGCATGTCCTGACGGCAGGTTTTGGCGTGGTGCTGATCGGTTTTGCCGGCTTCAATATCCTGCTGGCGGGGCGCGGCACTTTGCCTGTATGGGGACATGTGGGGATTTACTCGCCCATCATCCTGCTGCTGTATGCGGTGGCGATGCGCACCGTATTCCGCTATGAGCGTGAACATATCAGTGCGACTGCTGAAGGGGCGGCCAAGCGGTATCCTGATGTCAGCCTGCAGCAGGCGACCTTGCGTTATGCAGGTGCTGCGGGTGTCGTGGTATTTTCCGCATTGTGGCTGCCTTTCGTCGGCAAGCAGTTATCTGTGCTGATGGGTTGGCATCAGAGTTTTGTCGGCACGATGTTTGTGGCATTTGCCACTTCCGTTCCGGAGGTGGCGGTAACCATCGGTGCATTGCGTGTTGGTGCCATCGATATGGCGATCGGCAATGTGCTGGGGAGCAACCTGTTCGATATTGCCATTCTGGCCATTGATGACATGCTGTTCTTCAAAGGGCCGCTCTTCAGTCACGTCGCACCGGCCAATGCGGTGACCGCATTTTCTGCAATGATGATGACCGGCGTGGCCATCATCGGTTTGCTGTATCGACCGCAGACGCGGATATTCAGGACGGTGGGCTGGGCCAGCCTGTTCCTGTTCTCCATCTATTTGCTGAACACCTACGTCATATTCATGTCGGGCGAGTGAAGTTTGCGGCCTTTTGTTTCGTAACAGGCCTGCCTGCAGACCTGAGTTCCCGTAAGGAGGCGCATGAAAGAAGCTGCAAGCATGCATAACACAGTTGATAGGGCATGGCATGAACTGCTGACGCATGAGGCATTGCACCTGCTGGAAACCGGTGAAAGGGAGGGCTTGTCGCAGCAGGCAGCTGCTGAGCGTTTGCACAGGCACGGCGAGAATGCGCTTCCGGAAAGGGCAGGACGTAGTCTGGTGGCGATGCTGCTTGGCCAGTTTGCGGATTTCATGATAGTCGTGTTGCTGGCCGCGGCCCTGATTTCAGGGTGGCTGGGCGAAATCAAGGATGCGCTGGCAATTGTGGTCATTGTCCTGCTGAACGCAGTGATCGGGTTTATTCAGGAATATCGTGCCGAGCAGGCCATGGCGGCGTTGCGGAAATTGGCCGCTGTGAGCGCGCGCGTCCTGCGCGATGGAGCCCCGGAAATGTTGCCTGCGCATTTGCTGGTGCCGGGAGACATCGTGATGCTGGAGGCGGGCAATGTGGTTCCCGCCGATATGCGATTGTTGCAGGTGGCGAGCTTCAGGGTTGATGAGTCGGCGCTGACGGGGGAATCCAGTACCGTGGAAAAACATGTGCATCGGCTGGCAGGCTCCCTGCTGCCGCTGGGTGACAGGCTCAACATGGTGTACAAGGGCACGATTGCGAGTCATGGACGTGCGCTGGGGGTGGTCGTCGCAACCGGCAGCGCTACAGAGCTCGGGAAAATTGCAGTTACCTTGCAGGATGCTCCCGATGTGCGCACCCCGTTGCAGAAACGGCTTGCAGCCTTCGGCAAGCGACTCGCCCTGCTGGTACTGGCGATCTGCATCATCGTATTCATTGCCGGCATCATGCGGGGCGTCCCGCCGGTGCTGATGTTCATGACCGCAGTCAGCCTTGCGGTTGCGGCCATACCGGAGGCGCTTCCGGCCGTGGTGACGATAGCCCTGGCGCTGGGGGCGCGCAAAATGGTCCAGCGGAACGCCTTGATACGCCGCCTGCCTGCCGTGGAAACGCTGGGGTCAGTGACCTGCATCTGCACCGACAAGACAGGCACGCTGACGCAGAACCGCATGCATGTAGACGCCATGTTCTATGACGGAAGGCTGCAGGAGGCCTGGTTTGCTCGGCAGGCAGATGAGCTCGGTGATCTTCTCTTCCGTGCATTGGCTTTGAGCAACGATGCAGTTTCCGGAAGACACGGAAAAATAACCGGCGATCCCACCGAGGTGGCTTTGTACCAGGCTGCCAGCAAGGCAGGTTATGTCAAGGAGGTGCTGGAACTTGATGCACCGCGCCTGCTGGAAATTCCGTTTGATTCGGAACGCAAGCGCATGACGACATTTCATCGGCATGGCGACGCGATTGTTTCATTTACCAAAGGCGCACCCGAAAGCGTATTGCCGAATTGTACTCGGCTGATGACAGCGGATGGCCTGGTATCGCTGCAGAAACATGAGCTGATGCAGCAAGCCACGCGGATGGCCGAAGCGGGGATGCGTGTGCTGGCAATTTCATGCCGGAAATGGGCAGCCTTGCCTGCCAGGGTAGACACCGGACGGATGGAGAAAGAGCTGGTTTTCCTGGGCCTGGCAGGCTTGCTTGATCCTCCCCGGCATGAGACGCACGAAGCGGTGTCATTGTGCCGTAGCGCGGGCATCCGCCCGGTGATGATCACGGGCGACCATCCGGCAACCGCCAGGGCAATAGCAGCGCGGCTGGACATGCTGGCAGAAGGTGACAGGGTGATGACCGGCACTGAACTGGCTGCGATGGACCAGCATGAATTTGAAGAGCAGGTACTGGATATCCGCATCTATGCGCGGATGGACCCTCAGCAAAAAATCCGCATCGTGCGTGCACTGCAAGGCAGGGGGGAAATTGTGGCGATGACGGGCGATGGCGTAAACGATGCGCCCGCACTGAAGCATGCCGATATCGGTGTTGCGATGGGCAAGGGGGGCACGGATGTGGCGCGTGAAGCGGCCGACCTTGTATTGCTGGATGACAATTTTGCCAGCATCGTCTCTGCAGTGAGTGAAGGCAGGCGGATCTACGACAATATCCGCAAGTTCATCAAATATGTCATGACAGGCAACGCAGGGGAAATCTGGACCATTTTCCTTGCACCCTTGTTGGGGTTGCCGATTCCCTTGCTGCCCATACATATCCTGTGGGTCAACCTGGTGACCGATGGTTTGCCTGGCCTTGCGCTGACAGGAGAACCTGCCGCTCAGGACATCATGCGGCGCAAACCCAGGCCGCCTGCGGAAAGCATCCTGGCGCACGGCATGTGGCAGCATATTCTGTGGATGGGATTGTTGCTCGGGGGCATTTCCCTGTTTACGCAGGTGCTGGCAATCGAGACCGGCATGCATTGGCAAACAATGGTCTTCACTGTGTTATGCCTGGCGCAAATGGGGCATGTGCTTGCGATACGCTCGGAGCGTGAATCATTGTTCAGGCTGGGCGTGCGCAGCAATTCCTTGTTGCTGGTTGCGGTGCTGCTGACCTTCGCGATGCAGCTTGCAATCATCTATACCCCCTTGCTGCAGGAAGTATTCAGGACGGAAGCGCTGAGTTTCGGTGAGCTGGTCATCTGCCTGTTGCTGTCGTCCGTGGTTTTCTGGGCGGTTGAGCTGGAAAAACTGCTGGTGCGCAAGGGGTGGCTGTACCGGCACGATGGCTGAAGCTTGCCAGCGCCGAAAACAGGGCCAGCCACTTTGTCATATCTACAGCCGCAGTAATTTGATTTGCATTTTCATTGATATTTCCATATTATTGGAAATATGGAAATTAAAGATGCGGTAGGAGCCCTTTCTGCGCTGGCGCAGGAGAGCAGGCTGACAATATTCAGGATGCTGGTGCAGGCGGGGGATGCCGGGCTTGCGGCCGGGGTGCTCGGCGAAACGCTGGGCATACCGCCGGCAACCCTGTCTTTTCACCTGAAGGAGCTGACCCGGGCCAAACTGGTGAAATCGCGTAGCGCGGGGCGCTATGTGATCTATTCGGCCAATTATCCCGAGATGGACAAGCTGATTGATTATCTGACCGAAAATTGCTGTGCCGGCGACGCGACACAATGTGCACCGCGCAAGACTTGCTAGACATTGAGGAGGTTGAAAATGTTCATTAAAAACTGGCCGCGCACATTCCTGCTGCTTGCTGCGGTATTGTGGTTCGTTGCTTATCAGCTGCTGGAGCCGCTGTCGCATGTGCTGGTTAATGCCTTGCCAGTAGAGCGCAACAGCCGCTTGTATGATGCACTGCAGTTTTTCCTGTATGACACGCCCAAGGTGTTGCTGCTGCTGGCCGGTGTGGTGCTGGTGATGGGCATGGTGAACTCCTGGTTCACCGCAGAGCGCACGCGTGCGTTGCTGGCCGGTCGTCATGAAGGCGTGGGCAATGTGCTGGCAGCTCTTTTGGGCATCGTCACGCCGTTCTGCTCCTGCTCGGCCGTGCCGCTGTTTATCGGTTTCGTGCAGGCGGGCGTGCCGCTGGGGGTGACTTTCTCCTTCCTGATTTCCGCGCCGATGGTGAACGAAATTGCATTGACCCTGCTGTTTGCGCTGTTCGGCTGGAAAATTGCCGCGCTGTATCTGGGCCTGGGGCTGGCAATCGCCATTATTTCCGGTTACATCATCGGTCGGCTGAAAATGGAAAATCATCTGGAAGACTGGGTGCGCAACATGCCGGCGGTTACTGCCACTGTTGAAGGCGATACGCTGACGCTGGCTGATCGCATCGGTGCCGGTTTTGCCAGCGTGCGCGAGATCGTCGGCAAGGTGTGGCCCTATGTGCTGGCAGGCATTGCCATTGGTGCGGGCATCCACGGTTATGTGCCGCAGGATTACATGGCCAGCCTGATGGGCAAGGATGCCGGCTGGTGGTCGGTGCCGGTTTCGGTGCTGATCGGCGTGCCGATGTATACCAATGCGGCAGGCATCATCCCCATTGTGGAAGCCTTGCTGGCCAAGGGCGCATCGCTGGGCACGGTGCTGGCCTTCATGATGAGCGTGATCGCACTGTCGTTTCCGGAAATGGTGATTTTGCGCAAGGTGCTCAAACTCAGGCTGATTGCAGTGTTTGTGGGTGTGGTCGCGACAGGCATCCTGCTGGTCGGTTATGTGTTTAACATGATTTTGTAATATATTGAATAAATTGAATTTATTTTAGCTGGAAGTGGTGATGAAAAATATCAAGGTACTGGGCACCGGCTGTGCCAACTGCAAGACCACGCTGAAGCTGATCGAAGAGGTAGCCCGGGAAAAGGGCGCCGAGATCCAGCTGGAGAAAGTCGAAGATCTGCCCGCCATCATGGGTTACGGTGTGATGTCCACGCCGGGTGTGGTGGTGGATGGCAAGGTGGTGCATGCGGGTGGCGTGCCCAGCCGCGACAAGATTGCCGGTTGGCTGTAAGCGTCAGACCGGAATTTATTCGAGCAGTCAATAAAAGGAGTACGAGCATGACCGATGCTACCGATACCACTATCGCGCCAGAGGTGCTGGCGCTGGCTTCACTTGCGGCCTTTGTTGCCGCCAATCATCCGAAAAAGGGTTTGTGCCAGCTGGAAATTTTGCGCAAGCACAATGTTCCGCAGGCGCACATTGATCTGGTGCTGGATATCGCGCGGCATCTGCGCGATGAGGCAGGGCAGATCATCGACAGCGAGTTTGATGCAGTCTATGCGGGCGGCACACCTGCTGCGGCGGCAGCAACTGCGAGCGGCGGCAGTTGCTGCACACCCACCGCAAAAGGCAACGCCTGCTGTTAAGCGGAAAATTTTTAAATTAATAACGAAGACAGACCATGAGCAAAACCGTTTTGATCCTGTGTACCGGCAACTCCTGCCGCAGCCAGATGGCTGAAGTGTTGATCAACCATGACCTGGGGCCCGGCGTGCGTGCGATATCCGCCGGCACCCGTCCGCAGCCGAAGGTGGCGGATGGTGCGATTGCGGCATTGCAGCAGGGGGGCATGTCGACTGACGGGCTGTATCCCAAGGATGTGGATGCGGTGATGAATGAAGCCATCGACCTGGTGGTGACCGTGTGCGACAACGCCAAGGAATCGTGCCCGATTTTCCCCAGGCCCATTCCTTCCATTCATATGCCCTTCCATGATCCGCACGGCGAACCGCTGGAAAGCTTTATTAAAGTACGTGACGAGATTCGTGCAAAACTCATACCGGAACTGAAGCAGCGCTTTGGTGTGTAGCGTGCCGGTAGTCGTGCGGGGTACGATCCGCGCACCAAGTATGTTTTTATTCGGACTTGGCAATACGATGCATGCGAGATTTTATGAGGAAGCACGGCATGAGCAACCCCAAAATGACTTTTCATGTGGTGACCGTGCGGCTTGATGCGCACGGCAGCGTGTCGCGCTGCAAGGCGGCTGACATCACGCTGGATACCGATCTGGCTGGTCGCGCCGATGCCTTCAATCCGGCCGAGCTGTTGTTGGCAGCTTTGTCGGCCTGCATCATCAAGGGCATCGAGCGCGTTGCGCCGACACTGAAATTTTCCCTGCGCGGCGTGGAAGTGCGTATGCAAGGTGTGCGCCAGGACGTGCCGCCGAAAATGGAATCCATCAGCTATGAGATTATTGTGGATACGGATGAAGTGGACAGGCGTCTGGAGCTGCTGCACGACAACGTTAAGAAATATGGAACCGTGTTCAATACCATTGCACCGGGAACTGATCTTGCCGGCATCTTGCGACGCAAGGATGGGACATGAATTTCTTTGAGAAATATCTGACACTATGGGTGTTTCTGTGCATCGTTACCGGCGTGCTGCTGGGGGAATTTCTCCCCGCGCCCTTTCACTGGGTGGGTGGTCTGGAGATTGCGCATGTCAATATTCCGGTTGGCCTGCTGATCTGGGTGATGATCATCCCGATGCTGCTGCGCATCGATTTTACTGCGCTGCATCAGGTGGGCAAGCACTGGCGCGGCATCGGCGTGACGCTGTTCATCAACTGGCTGGTGAAGCCATTTTCGATGGCGCTGCTGGGCTGGCTGTTTATCCGTCAGGTGTTTGCGCCATGGCTGCCGGCGGAGCAGCTCGACAGTTACATTGCAGGCCTGATCCTGCTGGCGGCCGCGCCGTGCACGGCGATGGTGTTTGTATGGAGCCGGCTGGTGAATGGCGAACCCTTGTATACCTTGAGCCAGGTGGCGTTGAACGATGTGATCATGGTGTTTGCGTTTGCACCCCTGGTGGCATTGCTGCTGGGAATGTCGGCCATCACGGTGCCATGGGATACGCTGCTGGTCTCGGTGATGCTGTATATCGTTATGCCGGTATTGCTGGCGCAGTTCTGGCGCAAGATGCTGCTTGCCAGAAGCGAGCATGCACTGGAAGTAACGCTGCAACGGCTGCACCCCTACTCGTTGATCGCTTTGCTGGTCACGCTGGTATTGCTGTTTGCCTTCCAGGGCAAGGCGATCGTCGCCAAGCCGCTGATCATTGCAATGCTTGCAGTGCCCATCATGTTGCAGGTTTTTTTCAATTCTGCGCTGGCGTATGGCATGAACCGCTTCCTGGGAGAAGTGCATTGCGTGGCTGGCCCTTCTGCGCTGATTGGTGCCTCCAACTTTTTCGAGCTGGCGGTGGCGGTTGCAATCAGTCTGTTCGGATTCGAGTCGGGTGCAGCACTGGCAACCGTGGTGGGGGTGCTGATCGAGGTGCCGGTGATGCTGCTGGTGGTGAATCTCGTACAGCGTAGCCGGGGATGGTACGAAAAAGCGGCTGCCTGAGACTGAAATCGTCGGGGTATCCGGATATTTCATGAGCCTGAAATATCCCCATGTATAATCCCTTCAGGAATATTACAGGATGCTTCCATGTCTAAAGTGATTCTCGCCATCGGCCTGATGGTTTTCTTCGCGCACTTTCTTTCCCTGCAATTTCGCAAGACGAATATTCCGGATGTGCTGGTGCTGATGCTGGTGGGAATCCTGATCGGGCCGGTTCTGGGCTGGATGACGCCTGCGGATTTTGGCAGGGTGGGGCCGCTGATCGCAGCCATTGCACTGGTGGTCATCCTGTTTGAGGGGGGGACGTCACTCAATATCAATGTGCTGGGGAAGTCGCTGTCGGCGACGGGCATGCTGGCCATCAATTGTTTCATGCTGTCGACACTGATCATCACCCTCATCGGTTATTTTGTGCTGGAGCTGGGCGTGCTGCAGGCGGTATTCCTTGGGGTGATCCTTGGCAGCACTTCTGCTGCGGTGGTCATTCCGATGTCAAGTTCGCTGAGGCTGTCGGAAAAAGCGGGCACGGTGGTGGTGCTGGAATCCGCCTTTACCGACGTGCTGAGCATTGTTGCGGTATTTGCGCTGTTGCAGATTCATACGCAAGGTGAGGTCGAAGCCGGCCATCTGGTTGGCAGCGTTCTGTCTGCACTGATTTTTGCTGCGGTAATCGGCGTGGTCGGCGGTATAGGCTGGCTGATCGTATTGGGCAAGGTGCGTGACTTTCCGAATACGATTTCCTCCACGCTGGCATACGTGTTCATTGTCTATGGCGTGACCGAGCTGCTGGGTTTTTCCGGGGCGATTGCGGCGCTGGCGCTTGGCATTGCCCTCACCAATTCGGAGAAGTTCGGCTTGCACAGGATACCCAGTATCGACAGCAGGGTCGTGCCACTGAATGAAACGGATCTCATGTTTTATCGTGAGGCGGTGTTCCTGCTCAAGACCTACTTTTTTGTCTATCTCGGCATTTCCATCCGTTTCGGCAACCTGAAAATTGCCCTGGTGGCATTGGTGATGGTGCTGGCGGTGTATATCATGCGGGTGATTCTGGCGCGATATGTGTTCCAGCATGATGAAGGTTATTCGCTGAAAGATGCTGCCTACACTTCGATGCTGGCGCCCAAGGGGCTGGCTTCCGCGGTGTTGGCAGAT
>JAJXUI010000052.1 GCA_021782995.1 Pseudomonadota bacterium
ATGATTCTCCGGGCTGGCGGGCATAGAGTGCCTGTTCTAGCGCATCCAGCACAGATCCGTACGCATGTTACGGCTGACGCGCCAGCCCACGATCATCCGTGCAAACACATCAATCACGAAGGCTACATAGACAAAGCCCTGCCAGGTGGAAACATAGGTGAAGTCGGATACCCATAGCTGATCGGGGCGATCTGCCTTGAAGTTGCGGTGAACCAAGTCCAAAGGACAGGGAGCGGCCGGGTTGCTGACTGTGGTTTGCACAACCTTGCCGCGCGCAGCACCCTGGATGCCTAACCGGGCCATCAGGCGCTCGACTATGCAGCGCGCAACTTCAATGGCTTCACGGTTGAGTTGCCGCCAGGTCTTGTCAGCACCATAGACCTGATGATTCTCTTCCCATACCCGTTGGATTTCCGGCATCAATACCTCATCCCGCTGAGCGCGTTCACTGCGTAATGAGGGGTCTTTCTGCCTGGCGGCATGCAGCCAGTAGCCGGACGGGGCAATCTGCAACACCTTGCAGATCGGCTCGACCCCGAATGCTTCCCGGTGCCGGTCTATAAATGCCCTCATTTGTGTTTGATGCGGTCGAGCTCCGCCTGGGCGAAAAATGCACTCGCCAGCTTCAATATCTCGTTGGCACGGCGCAGTTCCTTGTTCTCACGCTCAAGCGCCTTGATGCGTTCACGCTCCTCGGTCGTGACCCCATCCCGTTTGCCAGTGTCAATTTCATGTTTCTTGACCCATTCATGCAGGGTATGGGGCGTGCAGCCAACCTTGGGAGCAAGCGACTCTACGGTTGCCCATAACGAGGGGTATTCCTTGCGTTGCTCTTGAACGATGCGAACTGCACGTTCTCTGGTTTCCGGTGAAAATTTGTTTGATTTGCTCATGGTGGCTCCATTTTACTAAGTTACAGGAACCTCCTCAAAACCCGGGGCGATTCAAACCGTATGGTGCGGATGAGGATTTTGGTAAAATTACTTTGCTGAATAAAATAGTTAATGAATATGAATATTTGCACTTTGAACAAAGTTGGACATTTTGCACTTTTAGCGCTTTCCATGTGTGTTTCAAGTCATTTACTTGCAGAAGCATTAGACGTGCCTCTAGTGTCTGTGTCAGATGTAGATAAAAGCATAATCATAGAAATGCGTTATTTCAGTAATTTCAATTTTACCTCCCGGAGAGTCCCGGGATACGAAGCAAATAAATGCCTATTGATAGGTGATGCGGCACATGCGCTTGGCGAGGCGCAGCATGAATTGCATGCTCGTGGCTTGACTCTTAAGGTTTATGACTGCTATCGCCCACAAATGGCAGTGAACTTTTTCATGAGTTGGGCGGCTGATATCGGAGAAAGCAGTATGAAGCTGACTTTCTACCCCGATGTGGAAAAGAGTACTTTGGTCAAAAAAGGTTATATTGCAGAGCGATCTGGACATAGCCGTGGTGATTCTGTGGACCTAACGTTGGTACGTTTGCCGGCAGCAGAGCAGCCTGCTTATGACAGAATCAACCAGAAAAAATGCACTGCACCGGTTTCAGAGCGTTATGCTGATAATAGTTTAGATATGGGAACTGGTTATGATTGTTTTGATGTCCTTTCGCATACCATGAGCTTGGAAATTAAAGGTGAGGCCCATGAAAACAGGTTATTGCTTAAGAACGTTATGGAAAGGCACGGATTTAGTAACTATAAAAGGGAGTGGTGGCATTACACATATGTAAGTCCATATGGACAAAAGGAGTTTTATGATTTTCCTGTAAAGTAGCGCTGTTGCATGATTTACGTACATTGATTCCAAATTCACTTTTACCAAAGAGTTTGATTATGCTCAATCCCAGTCATCCTTTACGTTATTTTATTTCTTATAACAGTCGTAAATTAGTACGCAAAATACAGGACAATCTAAATTCATCTTCCTTCGCGTGCATCCAACGGGATTTGCCACTTTCATATTTGATTAAACGTGAGACGTCGCCAATATATCGTAATCTACCGCGTGTACCACGTGATTTCTTTGATAACAAGCTTGTCAACCTGCGGCTTGCTCTGCATCACATAAACGGTATGATTATTGAACCTGGTCAGACATTTTCCTTTTGGAACCGGGTTGGTAATCCATCATCAGCTAAAGGATACTTGCCTGGGCTGGTAATTGAACGTGGAGAGCCTCGTGCAGGAATTGGTGGCGGTTTGTGCCAACTTGCCAATTTGATCCACTGGCTGGCATTGCATGCTGATTTGACTGTAAGTGAGCGTCATCGTCATAGCTTTGATATATTTCCGGATGATCATCGAACAGTACCATTTGCCAGTGGCGCTACTATTGTTTTCAATTATAAAGACCTTCGGCTGACTAATAATTCCAATACCACTTACCAGTTGTGCTTTGAATTGGATTCTGAAAAATTGTCCGGATTGCTGTTAAGTTCAGACGCGCCAATGCGGAAATATCAGATCGAAGAGCGGAATCACGAATTTATTAAGGTGGGCGATCAGTTATACCGTCGTAACAGCCTTTATCAACAATGTCAGGATATCCATACAGGTGATATCCAGACAAACCTGCTATTTCATAACTACTGTCTGTGTCGATATACGCTGGATGAGGTGGGTTTATGAAAAAAATACTATTCGTACTCCTGATTGGATTCTTGTCTAATTTTTCCTATGCTAAAGAGATTTCTGTGGTGGCGGCTAGCGCTACAAGTAGTACGGAAGATTCAAGTGATATTGGCTGTTTACTCAAGCCAAATTGTAAAGGTAGCTGGCAGGCAGCATCACGTGATTCGGGTGTGGATGAGGGCATTTATTTACAATTTTCTGATGATGTTCCACTGTATTCGATTGAACTCGACATTGAAGATGATAAAACCGATCCTGCAATGATTTTGTACCTTAACGGCAAAACAACCGGCCCTAATGATGTTGTATATATAAATACAAGAGAGAGAAAAGGACTTGGCAAATACAGGACCTATGTATTCAAGGGGCGTGATGAGGAAAATTTTCAAAATTCCTTAAATACAAATGCTCATTCGGTTTTTATAAAACTGGATAAGTCATATATGAAATCAAAAAGGCCAATTTTCAAATCAATCAGGTTTTACCGACGGGTCCTGACTGGTGATCCTGATCGGATTGTTACTGAATTGATTCAGTTCAAATTGCCAATAATTATCAAATCAGAGGTTGAGGCGACCTCGATATTGCCTCCTGATGCTGCATACAATCCGGCAAATCTCTTTGACTCGCGATATGACTTTGCGTGGTCCACTGAGGGATCCAAAGTGAGCGGTATTGGAGAAAAAATAAATGTAAAATTCTCTACCAATGTCAACATTTCAGGACTGATGGTGTGGAATGGTTACCAGCGTTCACAAACACATTTTGAAAAAAATGGGCGAGTTAAATCCTTGCTATTGTCAGATAATGAAGGCAATAGCGAGACTGTGTCACTGACATCGGTTTTTGGAATGCAAGAGGTGAAATTTTCAAAGGTACTCTTGAATGTAAGCCAGCTTTCAATGGAGATTAAAGAAATATTTAAGGGCAGCGTATATAAGGATGTATTGATTTCTGAACTGCGCTTTCTTGACGAGAAAGGAAATATCATCCTGCCGCTAGTTCCATTATCAAAGATGAGTTACAACAAGAATCTCGGTGATTTCATTGATAGATCGTGGAGTACTTTCCTGCATGGCTTGGTTCCCGGTGAAGCTGAATGTGGATATACCTGTAATAATAAGCGGATTCGTTTGCGTTCTAATGGTTCTTTCGTAATATATCTTGATTTTGGGTCAAATGATGATGGTAGTCAGACTGCCAATGTACTTGAAGGTAACTGGGCAGATGAACAGGGTGTTTTACGTATTTTTGGAAAGCGTTATACGACGGAATTGCGGAGTTCGGATTATATACAGGCCGACAAGACGAAATCGGTTCCAACTGCCAAGATATTTCAAAGCAATTTTATGGTTACCAGATTTAATGAGTTATCTAAGGCAAAGCAGACAAGTGTTTTTCACGCAATGGTTAAAAGCAGACCTTCAATTTCGGATTCGGGATATGGATTTTCATGGGAACAAACATGCAATATATCTGCCAGCGGAAAAGATGGCCAGTTGTTTGCTAAATCTTATCAAGGGCTTTTGAATATGACTCGTCAATATATCGAGAAAATAAATCCTTACTATATCGAGTCGTCTGTCGTGACAGATTTATTTATGCCCACTGATGAGGTCAGTAGTTGTGGTGGTTGTTAGTAGTATTGATGCGCATTCACACTCATACTATTTTCGCTTGCTTTCTAATTGCGTTTTCTTTGGTACTGTTTTGGCAGTTTTCAAAGGATGAATATTTACGAGGTCCGGATGGGTATTATTACGCTTTGCAGGCGGACTATTGGGCAGCAACTGGAAGCGTAAAAATACCTGATGACTCTGTTGTCCATCGTTTGAATGGGATATTCATCAGATTGGGTATGGAGGCAGAAACGGCCATACGTTTCTGGATCTGTCTGTCATTGACTTTGGTTGGGATATTCAGCGGATTATTGGTAAGGAGAGGGAATTCTCTTTTGCTCACTGGAATATTGATCTGGCTCCTGCTTTCTCCTACGCTACTGTTTGTTGCAATTGAATTTCCAACCATGATGAGCGCACTGTTCATTTGGCCGCTAGTGGTTTATTTCCTGAAATCTGAACCCCCAAAAAGCTTGCTTGCTGTCTTGCCTGCCCTGATAGGTGCATTTTTGCATAAGGCATTGATACCAATAAGCGGTTTGATATGTATTCTCGTAATGATTGAAAATCGAGAGTCTTTAATATACAGATTTCAATCTGCTTTAAAAGTATTAGCAGGTATCCTGCTTATCGTAGGAATATATTTACTTAAAACAGATCATTTTAACTGGCTAGACATGCAACGCCTTGGCCATTGGCATAATTTATCGCCGGGCGCTCTGACACTGATTGGTCGAGATTCTATACCGCTGCCAATCAAGGCAGAATTGGTTGGAAGCATAGTTATATTTCTAGCGGCCATAATCCAATATTTGAAGCGTTCACCGCATAATTGGTGGCAGGTTTGTTACGCAATTGTATTGATCGCTCCTGCCTGGATTCCATTTTCAGCGGATGAGGTTCTGGGGGTGGGTGAGCGATACGCAATATTAATGCCATTTTTTTCCATGCTTTCTGTACTGATGTTGGCGCCTAATTCTTTTACAGAAAGCAAACATCCTGTCAGGTATATTTTCCCAATATTGTGTTTGGTGTTCCTTGCAGCGAGTTTTTGGCGTCTGTCGTATAGCCATCCTGGTAATTTCGATCCCGATAATCGAGCTTATTCAAATATTACTCGGCAAATATCTCAGGATAATATTCCTATGTTGATTGCTCATCGAGGATTGAATTTTTTTTATAAATTCAAGACGCATAAGGAAGCATTTCCATACGAGCCTGAAAAGCATTGGAATAATGAACACATATGGAGATTGACATACAGAGTCACAGCGGATGAATTCAGCTATTTTTTACCTAATTCGTGTAGCTGGGAAAGTGGATTAATTAAATCTTTAAGCGAAAAGGATTATTTTTTAATCCGCGAGGATTGCTGGTTGAAATTTCGTGCTGCAGTACATGAAAATGAAAATCAAGATCTCTACGACCGTATATGGCATTTCTGGCGTAATCCATCACAATTAAGACCAGGATTTTTATATGGTAAGCATGTAAATGATCCTGGATCTAAACAAGACGAATTTTCTACGTTTTGAGAATCTGCGTCTGAATGAAGCAATGTGATTTCACCTTATTGTGCGGTAATTCTACGCAATAATAGGGGGCAGACCACGATTCTCCGTAAACTGATTCAAGAGCCAAGAGCCGCATTGCGGCCCTTGGTATTTGTGCAAATGACAAACGCCTGCGGTTGGGCGGTGATCAAAACGCATCGCATCAGTTTATCCACCGCTGAGTGCCTGGAACAGATACACCGTGCCATCTTCCGGCACTTGATCCCTTAGTGATTTTCGATCTACGACCAGCGTATCGTTGATACTCAGGCTGACATGCCTGCGCAACGCGCCATGTTCGTCCATCACGTAATCGGTGAATCCCGGCGCAATTTCGTTGATTGCATTTAACACTTCTGCAATCGATCCGGCCGGCACCCGTATGATGCGGTTTTCGAGTGCTGGGAAGAAGCGGTAGAGGTGCGGGGTGATTTCGACGGTAGGCATGAGGTCAGCCAAAACGAACCGAATACACCGGGGGGAAGTTGTTGCCCACGCACTGCCAGGTTTCCCCCCTGTCCTCTGACAGGTAGACATTGCCTGTCGTGCTGCCAAAGCACAAGGTGTCGCCTGCGATATCCAGGCCATGTCTCAGCACGATGTCGTATGCTTTTTTCTGCGGCAAGCCTTTGCGGAATACTTTCCAGGACTGCCCGCCATCGTGGGTGCGTGCAACACACAGGCTGCCGTCGATTGCCATGCGCGCGTAATCGCCAGCGGCCGGTACGACCCAGGCCGTTTTCCCGTCATTCGCATCAACGGCAACCGGAAAGCCGAAGTGTACTCCTGCATCAGGTACGCTGACTTTACGCCAGTTCCTTGCGCCATCATCGCTATAGAACACGCCGCAATGATTTTGCTGCCAGATATGTTCCGGCTGTTTTGCACAGGCTGATACAAAATGGGGATCGTGGCCCCAGTCTGCCGAAGGGTTCGGCGCGTAGTCGTTGAGCATGCCGCGATTCCGTCCTGCCCAAGACTGCCCGCCATCGGTAGATTCCAGCACGCCGGCTGATGATGCGGCGACATATAAATGCCTGGAATCGCGCGGATCAACCACGATGGAATGTATGCCGGGTTCAAACACGCCATAGTCGATGCTGGCGGGGGTGCCATACCAGCGGTTTTCGCTGGTGGCATCACCGGCAAACAGATCGCCGCCACGGCTTTCATGATTCCATAGTGGCCTGTTCAGCGCCCAGGTGTCGCCGCCATTCTCGCTCACAAACAGGCCCCCGGGTATCGTGCCTGCGTAGATCCGGCCGGGCTGCTCCGGGTTGCCAAAAGTGAGGTTCCAGATTTTGAATACAGTCGCATCGCCGTATTCATTTTGCGCTACAGGCGCATTGGGATCGAAGTCAGGTCCAGGCAGGGTCTTGACGATATAGCGTGCGCCTTTGGGATACTTGAGGCTGAGCACATCTTCCCAGGTTGCGCCGCCGTCGCGCGAGCGGGATAGCTTGGGGCCCCAGTGACCGTGATCCAGCGCGGACCATAATGTGCCGTCACGCGGATCGCGCGCTGCATAACACACCGGAATGCCTGCATGTTCGATGGTTCGGGCAACCCAGCCGGAAGGTTTGCGATCCAGCAGGACAGTGCCCTTGCGTGTGCCCAACAAAATCAATCTGGCTGCATCCATGATCATGCTCCCGTGAGTGTGCGTGAACGCACAATATAGCAGTGTATGGCGCAAAAATTGTGCTTTTGCTGCGGGTTGAAAGGGGAAATCCATCATGTGAGAAAGGGCATGCCGGGATGGCAGGATGCGGCCAAATCTGCCGTGTCTGTGGCGAGTATGCGCCGGACCAGCGGATATGATGTTAAGGCGATTGGTTATATCTACATGATTTATTGATATTAATTGAATAATCGGCGTGAGGGGGATAAAAGTTTCTTGACAATAGTTCTAGTTAGTACATAATTCGTTCGCATTAGAACTAATTGAGGTCGGGATGGCGGCGAAACCTTTTTTACCCGTGTTGTATGAACTGGCGCGGACCTTTCAGGCATTTGATTCGTTTTCAGCAGGTCATGTGCGTGAGCTGGGGCTAACGCCATCGCAGTTCGACATTATTGCCACGCTGGGCAATACACAGGGCATTCCCTTCAAGGAGCTGGGTGAAAAAACCCTGATCACCAAGGGGACGCTGACCGGTGTGGTGGACAGGCTGGTGGAGAAGAAACTCGTGAAGCGGGTCGCTTGTCCAAAGGATGGTCGCAGGCAGTATGTGCAGTTGACCGCGGCAGGCGAGCAGGTGTTTGCCCAGGTTTTTCCTGAGCATCTGGCGCATCTGGAGCAGGTGTTTTCAGGTTACACGCAACAGGATTTTGACAACATCGTGGCGGTGCTGCAAAAGCTGAAGCAGGCTTTTCAGGCGACCGGCACCCCTATGGAGGAAGCGGAATGAAGCAGGTACTGGCGTATACAAAAACGGCAATCGTGCTGCACTGGGGCATCGCGCTGCTGATCATCGTGGCATTTCCACTGGGTGTGGTGATGCATGAAATGGCGTTTTCTCCGGACAAGTTGCGCATGATGAGCTATCACAAATGGATAGGCGTTACCGTGTTCCTGCTGGTGCTGGTGCGCATCATCTGGCGCTGGCTGCACAAGCCGGCGCCAATGACGGCAACCATGCCGGCCTGGCAGCAGAAAGCAGCGGCAGCAACGCACATCTTGATGTATGTGCTGATGGTGGCGATACCGTTGAGTGGCTGGCTGATGAGCTCGGCCAAAGGATTCCAGACGGTGTATCTGGGGGTGCTGCCATTGCCGGACCTGCTGGGCAAGGACAAGGCATTGGGCGGGCAGCTGGCCGAACTGCATGAGGCATTGAATTTCACGTTGCTGGCCCTGTTCGTGCTGCATGTTGCAGCAGCGCTGAAGCATCACCTGATAGACCGCGATGACACCCTGACACGCATGTTGCCTTTACTGAACAGGAGAAAAAAATAATGAACAGAATGTTTTATGCATTGCTGCTGTTGCTGCCACTGGCGGCGTCTGCTGCCGATTTCAGCAAGGTGCAGGCGGACAAGAGTTCGGTGACCTTTGTATCGAAGCAGATGAGCGTGCCGGTGGAAGGCGCGTTCAAAAAATTCTCTGCAGATGTGCATATCAATCCGGCCAAGCCGGAAAAGGGCAGCGCGAAAGTGGAGATCGATCTCGCGGGTATCGATGCGGGTGGCGAAGAGGCGAATGACGAAGTGAAGGGCAAGGCCTGGTTTGATGTAGCGGCCTATCCCAAGGCATCGTTTGTGCTGACTTCAATCAAGGCACAGGGCGGCGGGAAATATGAAGCTGCCGGCAAGCTGTCCTTGAAAGGCAAGACTGCAGATATCCATGTGCCCTGCACGATGAAGGAAGAAAAGGGCGTATTGGGCATTGATGGCGGCTTTGTGCTGAAGCGGCTGGATTACGGTATCGGCTCTGGCAGCTGGGGCGATACCTCGGTGGTGGCAGATGAAGTGCAGGTGAAATTTCATCTGGTTGTTAAGTAGACGTAACACGTGTTTGTTTGAATGACTCAACTGATTTTTACAAAGGAGAAGCACATGAAAAAGGCACTATTGGCATTATTTGCAGCAAGCGCATTCACGATGTCGGCATTTGCCGCAGAAGATACCTACAGCGTAGACCCGCACCACACCTGGCCCTATTTTGAAGTGACGCACCTGGGGTATTCCACCCAGCATGGCCGTTTTGCCAAGACCTCAGGCACCGTCAAGCTGGATATGGCGGCAAAAAAGGGCAGTGTCGACCTGAACATCGATGCCACCTCGCTGGACATGGGCTTCCCGTTGTGGAACGAGCATCTGTCCGCAGAGGGCTTCTTTGATCTGGCCAAATACAAATCCATCACCTTCAAGTCTGACAAGCTGATTTTCTCCGGCGACAAAGTGGTGGCGGCCGAGGGTGAATTCACCCTGCTTGGTGTGACCAAACCACTGAAGATCGAAGTGCATAACTTCAAGTGTGGCGAGCATCCGATGATGAAAGGCAAGCAGATGTGCGGCGCGAATATTACCGGTGTGGTCAAGCGTTCCGAATTCGGCATGACCAAATACCTGCCGGCAATTGGCGATGACGTCAGGATCGAAGTGCCCATCGAAGTTATCAAAAATTAATAATTTAATCAAATAGATAGGAATTAAAATGGATAAACCGGTCTGCGCCCAAAAAAGTCCTTATGCGGTTGAACTGGAAGCAGGTGACCACTTCTGGTGTGCCTGTGGCCTGTCGAAGAAGCAGCCATTCTGCGACGGATCCCACAAGGGTACCGGTTTCGCTCCCGTGAAATTCACGCTGGACAAGAAGGAAACAAAATACCTGTGCGGTTGCAAGGCGAGTGCCAACAAGCCATTCTGCGATGGTTCGCACAACAAGTTGTAAGCAGTAACCTTCCCGGCGCAAGCCGGGTCATAATTTTCGGAGGCAGCAGCAGTGCTGCTTTATATTGCAAGGAGCGGAAACATGCGCCAGCCATCCCTGTTCATCTCGCATGGTTCGCCGATGGAAATCATGCAGAATAGTGCCACGCACCAGTTCTGGCAAAAGCTGCCTGAGCTGCTGCCGGAAAAGCCGCGTGCGGTACTGTGCATTTCCGCGCACTGGGATGCGCCCCATTTCATGTTAAGCGGTGTGCAGGGGCAGGTAGGCATCCAGCATGATTTCTATGGCTTCCCCGAACAACTGTATGAGCTGGATTGGCCATTACCCAATGACAGCGATACCGACATCTGGATGATGCATCGTATCCAGGCGCTGGGGGTGCGGGCAGACCGCTCCGACCGTCCACTGGATCATGGCGTGTGGGTGCCGCTGATGACCGCATGGCCCCGGCCGGATTTCCCGGTCTACCAGTTGTCACTCAGTCTGGAGCAGGGGCTGGATGCGCACTGGGAAGTCGGCCAGAAACTGGCGGCCATGCGCGATGAAGGCATCCTCATCATCGGTAGCGGAGGCATCACGCACAACCTGCGCATGCTCGATCGCGATGACCGTTCTGCGCCGCCTGCGAAATGGGCAGATGAATTTGTGCAGGTTGCAGAAGCGGCCATTGCCGACAGCGATCGTGCAAAGCTCATCACGCCCTGGCAGATGCCGTATGGCAGGCAGTGCCATCCCACCGTTGAGCATTACGCGCCGTTGCTGGTGGCGATGGGGGCGGCGAATGGCGAGAAGGTGTCGCCCTGGCACCATGAATGGAGCTATGGTTCGCTGGCGGTGCATACGTATGGGACGGGGCGGTGAACTAAACCAATGTGCAGTTTGGGTTAGCGCAGCGTCTCGTCCCCGAACGGGGGAACCCAACAATGCAAGCTGTTAATTCAAAGCTGAACCAGAACCAGAACAAAAACCGTCGGGGGCAGCCCGACAGCTGGTTACTTTCTTTTGCTTCGCCAAAAGAAAGTAACGAAAGAAAAGGCGACCCAGCCGTATCGCCCTTCGGGTACCTTCGGTCGAACAATAAAATTGGGCGGTTGCGGAACTCGCACGATCTGCTACGCAGCCACGTGCTCAAACAGTCCTCGCCTTGTTTCCCAATTCTATCGCCCGACCTCAGCGATACAGATGGGGAATGAACTGCCAAACCTAAAAGCAGAAACCAAACCTTGGTGTGCGCGGAGCGCACACCAAATCAAAATCTAAAACACGTGAGGGCGCAAAGCGCCCTCACACAAAACCGCTTTTGATTTTCGCATTTGACTTTGGGTCCCCATCTCCGCCACCGAGTAGCGCAGATTGATCAGGGGGTGTCGGCGAGGACTGTCTGAGCACGTGGCCACGAAGTGGATCGTGCGAGTTCCGCAGCCGCCTGATCAATCGAGCAACACAGGGCATCCCGCAGGGATGGCGGAACTGGGGTCGCCTTTTTTCGATTACCTTTCTTGGCGAAGCAAGAAAGGTAATCAGCTGTCGGGCTGCCCCCGACGGTGTTGATTTTAATGTTGAAATATAGGATTCAATTCCTGATTACAATTTTGTAATCTTCAGGTCATTCTGGCCTCAGTCCCTGTCTATATAGTCATGTATAACTGAATGGGAGTTTACATGGCGCAAGACAAAAACACCGGGCAACAACCCGATTTCACTCGACGCAAATTTCTTGAAGGGCTGGTAGCTGGTGGCATTGTGCTGGGACTTGCGCCCTGGCGCAGTGCCCAGGCAGCCGCGAGCAATGCAGCTGCGGCACCGGTGCTGAACGGCACGGAGTTTGACCTGACGGTAGGCGAATCCGTGGTGAATTTCACCGGCAATTTGCATTTTGCGACGACCATCAATGGCTCGTTGCCTGCGCCGACCTTGCGCTGGCGTGAAGGCGATACGGTGACCATCCGCGTGAAGAATACGCTGACCGTACCGACGTCGATACATTGGCACGGCATCATTCTCGATTACCGGATGGATGGCGTACCGGGCATTACTTATCGTGGCATCGCGCCGGGCGAGACCTTCACGTATCAGTTCAAGGTACAGCAGGCGGGAACATTCTGGTATCACTCGCATTCCGGTTTTCAGGAGCAGCAGGGCATGTATGGCGCGATTGTGATCGAGCCCAGGGATGGCATGGCGGTGCAGGCAGACCGCGATTATGTGGTGATGTTTTCCGACTGGACAGATGAAGATCCGATGCGCATCCTGCGCAAGCTGAAAAGCCAGAGCGATTATTACAACCGGCACCTGCCTACTGCCGGACAGTTTTTCAGTGACGTGAAAAAGAATGGCCTGTCGAGTGCGCTGGATGATCGGCAGATGTGGAACGAGATGCGCATGAATGCCACCGACATCGCCGATGTGAACGGGCAGACCTATACCTTCCTCACCAATGGCACGACGCCTGCGGGGAACTGGACGGGTCTTTTCAAGCCCGGTGAAAAAGTGCGCCTGCGCCTGGTCAATGCGGCCGGCATGAGCTTCTTTGATGTGCGCATACCCGGTTTGGCGATGACAGTGATCGAGGCGGATGGCAATCCGGTGCAGCCGGTCACGGTGGATGAGATCCGCATTGGTGTGGCGGAAACCTATGATGTGATTGTGGAACCGAAGGCTGAAGCCTATACGATTTTTGCGCAGAGCATGGATCGCAGCGGTTATGCGCGCGGCACGCTGGCGACCGCTGCAGGCATGACTGCAGCAATTCCGGCGCTGGATGAGATGGAGCCGCTGGGTATGGGCGACATGATGGGCGACATGATGGGCGGTACCAAGGTCAATCATGCAAAAACCGAATATGGCCCCAGCGTGGACATGCGTGTGGATACCCCGCGCAGCAATATCGATGATCCCGGTGTGGGCCTGCGCTATGTGGAGCGCAAGGTGCTGACCTATGCCGACTTGAAGAGCGTGGGGGGCATCATGGGCCCGGAAAAGGCGGATATGGAGATGGAGCTGCATCTCACCGGCAATATGGAGCGCTATGTATGGTCGATCGATGGTGTCGAATTCGGCAAGTCAACGCCGGTGCACTTTCCCTATGGCAAGCGTATCCGCGTGGTGTTCGTCAACGATACGATGATGAGCCATCCCATGCACCTGCATGGCATGTGGAGTGACCTGGAAAATCCGGATGGCGGGCTGCAGGTGCGCAAGCACACGATTATCGTGCAGCCGGCGCAGCGCATCAGTTTCCTGGTGTGTGCGGATGCGCTGGGGCGCTGGGCCTGGCATTGCCATCTGATGTATCACATGCATACCGGGATGTTCCGCGAAGTGGTGGTTGCCTGAGCAATTTTGCTATGGGAAATGATTAATATAAACAACATGATGAATAAAATTACAAAATTGGCTGTTGTGACGCTTCTGCTTGTATCCCTGCCTGCGATGGCGTCAGACATGCCCGACATGCAAGGTGGTTCGGCGCCTGCGGATGCACGTGATCCGCACGCATATGCGGATGGACAGGATTTTGGCCCGCTGGGTCACCCGCATATGGGCGATGATGAAATCATGTCCGGCGTGTGGTTCAACCGTCTGGAACGGGTGCAGGCCAACAATGATACTTATGCCAATGCCTATGAGTTGCGCGGCTGGGTGGGCAAGGATTACGACAAGCTGGTGCTGAAGGCGGAAGGCGACGTGGATGAAGGCAAGCTGCACGAGGCGCGCACCGAACTTTTCTGGAGCCACGCGAACAGCGCTTTCTGGGATATGCAGCTCGGCATGCGCAACGACAGCGGGGTGGCGCCAGCGCAGAACTGGCTGGCCGCAGGTGTACAGGGCTTGGCGCCTTACTGGTTTGAAATCGATGCGACTGCATATGTGGCAGATCAGGGTCGCACCGCGTTCAGGCTCAGTGCAGAATACGAATTGCTGTTTACGCAAAAGCTGATCCTGCAGCCGCGTTTTGAAGCCAATTTCTACGGCAAGGCGGATGTGGAAAGGGAAACCGGCGCAGGGCTCAGCAATGCACTGGCAGGCCTGCGTTTGCGCTATGAGTTCAGCCGGCAGTTTGCGCCGTATATCGGTATCGACTGGCTTTCAAAATTCGGCGAAACGGCAGACATGGCGACAGTCGCGGGTGCCTCGGTGCATGATACGAATGTGGTAGCCGGATTGCGCATGTGGTTTTAAGCCGAACTTGCCGCAAGACTTGCAGTCTTAAGGGGAATTTCCTCAAACCTGAAAGGAGAGCATCATGATGGGCGGATATGGCATGGGTTTTGGCTTTGGCGGCTTTTTCATGTTGTTGTGGTGGGTGCTGATCATCGTCGGCATCGTGGCGCTGGTGAGGTGGCTCAGCCATCCACATACGTACGGGCAGGGCGGCAGCGACAAGGCAATGGACATCCTGCGCGAGCGCTATGCGCGCGGCGAGATCAATGATGAGGAGTTCCAGAAACGCAAGCGCGAACTTTCCTGAGCAAGGGGAGGAAAGATCATGAACCGGAAAAGATATCTGTGGGCGGGCATCTGGCTGGTGCTGTTTGCGATTACCAGCGCCATCGTGTTTGACGCCAGGCGCCATGAAAACTTCGGCTACTGGCATGGCTGGGGCAACATGCCCGGTTGGGGCATGATGGGTGACTGGAATGGCGATGCACCTTGGCGTGGCCATCACTACTGGCAGGATGACGATGATGAAGATGGCCAGTTTGGCTGGCCTGGTGGGTCCGGCGGGTATGGCATGGGACGGGGCTGGTACGGAATGCATGATGGCTTTGGCATGATGGAGGGATACGGCTGGGGCAGCAGGTATGGCAGCCCGATGTATGGTGAAGGTGGCTGGCAGTCTCGCAACATGACGCCGGAGCAGCAGGGTAAGGCAAACCAGCTGAGGGCAGAAGCGGCTCAGGTCACACGTAAACTGCAGCAGCAACTGCAGGATGCACATGAAAAACTTCAGCAGCTGTATGCCGCCACCAAACGCGACTGGCCGGCAATCCGTGCCGCAACCCATGCTTTGATGGAGGCGCAGTCAAGGTTGCTGGATGCCTCGGTCGACCTGCAGCAGAAAATCGACAGCCTGCCGGATGACAGCTCGCGCAAGGGAAATTCGCGCAACTGAAATCACGGTTTTGTTTGAAAGGGATTCAAATGTCCACACTGACGCATCTCGGGCGCCGGCAGTTTCTGGCCGCCCTGGGCAGTGCCTCGCTGCTGGGGGCGCTGCCGGCAATTTCCCTGGCCAAACCGGAACAAAGCGGAACGGGCAATTTCAAACCTGACCTGGAGCTGGAAATTCGCGCAACGCCGGACGAAGTGGCAATTTTTCCCGGTCGCCGCACACAGGTCTGGCGTTATCAGGCCAAGGTGCTGCAGGGCGATGCAAAAGCCGTCTCCACATTGCCTGACAGCTATCTGGGTCCGGTGATCCGCGTGCACAAAGGTAGCAAGCTGCGCGTGCATTTCTACAACGACCTGCCTGAACCGAGCATCATTCACTGGCATGGCCTGATCCTGCCGGAAGCGATGGATGGCCATCCGCGCTATGTGGTGCCGCCCGGCGGAAAATATTTGTATGAATTCGAAGTGATCAACCGCGCGGGCACTTACTGGTTCCACCCGCATCCGCATGGCATGACGGGCGAGCAGGTCTATGGCGGACTGGCAGGACTGTTTATCGTGACGGACGATGAAGAGCGTGCACTGAATCTGCCGGATGGGGCGCAGGATGTAGCACTGGTGATACAGGACCGCAGCTTCAGCCGCGATAACCAGTTGCGCTATCTGTCGAATTCGGGTGGCATGATGGGGATGATGGGCGGCATGATGGGCTTTGCCGGCGACCAGATCATGGTCAACGGGCGCCCCGATTTCAAGCTGCAGGCAGAGCGCAAGGCCTACCGCTTGCGCCTGATGAATGGCTCAAATGCACGCATTTATAAACTGGCATGGGAAGATGGTACGCCACTGACGGTGATCGGCACGGATGGCGGCTTGCTGTCAGCACCGATTACACGCCCCTATGTCTCGCTGGCGCCCGCCGAACGGATAGAGTTGTGGGTGGATTTTTCAGCACGCAGGCCGGGCGAAGCATTGACCTTGTACAGTCAGCCATTCGCAGGCATGTCCGGTGGCGGCATGATGGGTGGCGGCCTCGGCAATGGTGAAGCGTTCGAGGTGTTACAGGTTAACGTGGGCAAGGGGGCAGCAGTTGCCGGCAAGTTGCCGATGCGGCTTACTGCAATTGCGCCACCTGATCTACAGCAGGTGCGCAATGCTGATCATCCCCGGACATTCCGTGTAACGGCAGGCCGCATGCGCTGGGGGCTGAATGGCCGGGTATACCAGATGGATGAAGTTGCGGATGACGAAGTGGTCAAACTCGGCACCAGCGAAGTATGGGAGTTCGTCAACGAAGCGTCCATGGGCATGATGGGCGGCATGCCGCACCCGATGCATGTGCATGCCGTTCAGTTCCGTATTCTCAAGCGCAGTGTTGATCGCGAGGCAAAGCAGGCATGGTTCAGCCTGGGCGAGGGCTTTGTTGACGAGGGGTGGAAAGATACCGTGCTGGTGATGCCCGGAGAGCGTGTGCAGGTGCTGATGCGTTTTAGTCACTACCCGGGTCTGTTTGTTTACCATTGCCATAATCTGGAACATGCCGACATGGGCATGATGCGCAACTACCTGATCAAGGCATGATCACGTCCTGCCTGTCATGGTGCCTGCTTCAATTTTGCGGTTAATGGTGCAATTGACTGCCACGTAAACCGGAATGTGGGCACTGTACTGCCATCAGGGGCATGCCACTCAGCGGTTTCTGCGTTATTCGCGCCGAGTGACTGATAGAACCGCTGGGCGCGCACATTATCCTGATTGACAAAGAGATATAAACCCAGGGCGGGATATCGTTGCGCGCACCAGTGTGCGACATTTGCAATCAGCGCTGCCCCCAGGCCGCGGCCCTGAAATGCTGCTGCGACATGCAGGTTTTCAAGATATGAACCCCATTGCACGCTTTCGCCGGCAAACGCGCAGGCGAATCCTGCCAGTTGATTGCCTTGTTCGATCAGTAAAACTTGCTGGTCAGGTCTGGGAAATGCCATGCGCTGTCGCCATAACTCCCTGCGCTCGACTGGAACGGTTTGCTCCAGGTAAGCAGGAGTTAACACTGCGCTGTATGTGGCGCGCCAGCTTGCGGTATGCAGGTCGGCAATGGATACCGCGTCTTCAGGTGTGGCGGGGCGTAAATTCATTGCAGTAACCCGGGCTGATCAAAAGGGAAGGTTATATTTTGCTTCATGCAGTGGCAACGGTAGGTGGCTAAAATTGTGCAGGGCATCATTCGGGGAAGTGCAGGGTAAAGGTCGTAAGTGTGCCGGGTGTGCTGGAGACACTGACGCTGCCGCCATGCAACTCCATGATGGATTTCACGATGGCCAGCCCCAGCCCCGAGCCGCTTTCACTGCGATTCTCCACTGCTTCCAGACGGTAAAAACGATTGAACACGCGCGCCAGTTTTCCTTCGGGGATGCCTGCGCCGCGATTGCTGATGCTGATATCAATCTGTTTGTCGCTGCGGGAGACGCTGATGCGGATGTCGCTATTCGCTTCGGCATGCCGGATCGCGTTTGTCAGCAGGTTGCCGGCTGCACGTTGCAAGAGGATGCGGTCTGCGTTCAGCATGCCATCGCCAGCCACGGTGATGCGGATGTTTCTTTCATCGGCGGCGACCTGATAGAACTCGGCAATCTTGTCGAGTTCCTTGCGCAGGTCCAGCGCCTCCGCATGCAGGGTTTCCTGCGCATTGTCCGTTTTGGCGAGGAACAGCATGTCGCGGATCATGCGGGCGAGCCGTTCGTATTCGTCAAGATTCGACTCCAGCACGGCACGGTATTCATCGGCACTCCGCTCGCGCGAAAGCGTGACTTGGGTCTGGCCCATCAGGTTGTTGATCGGGGTGCGCAGTTCGTGCGCAAGATCAGAGGAAAACTCCGAGAGTCGTGCAAAGGAGTCATGCAGCCTCGCCAGCATGTCGTTGAAGGCGCTGGCAAGTGCCTTGAGTTCAGTCGGTGCATCCAGCACATTGAGCCGCTTTTGCAGGTGATTGGCGGAAATTTCGCTGGCGGTACTGGCCATGATATTCAGCGGGCGCAAACTGCGACGGGAAATGATGAAGGTCAGCGCGACTGCAGTAACAATACTGACGAATAGCGCGAACAGCAGCTTTTGCTGGTAGCTCGCCAGCAATTTTTGGGCTTCATCGATATCCAGTGAAAGTTCAAGCAAGACCATTTCGTGTTTCATTCCACCCAGTTCGCACCAGGCGGACATGGAGTGCCACGGCTGTTGCAGCGTGGGCATCTGCATGTATCGGTGGCCGGGTGCTTCAGTGGCGGGAACGGGGTTTTCGTGTGCACCCGGCACGGGATGCCAGCCGCTGCTGGTCAGCAGGATGTGGCTGTCTGCATCGCGTACGGTCAGGTGCAGATGTGGCTGCCCCATGATGATGTCGAGCAGTTGTGCCGGATAGTTGCTGATTTGTGCCGGCGCGTCATAGGTTTTCAGCTGCTGGCGGAAGAGCTCAACCTTGCTCAGCAGCTCCTGGTGATCGCGCTGCATCAGTTCGCGTTCAAGGAACTGGTAGAGATAGGTACCACTGCCGGCGAGCAGCAGGATGGCAGTGATTGCAAACAGGCTGCTCAGCTTCAGCGTGAGCGAATTGAAGCTGTGCAGGAATTTCATAGGCTGCGGTCTTCCATCACATAGCCCATGCCGCGTATGGTATGGATCAGCTTGTTGTCAAAACCGTCATCGATCTTGCCGCGCAAGCGACGCATAGA
>JAJXUI010000053.1 GCA_021782995.1 Pseudomonadota bacterium
CTTCTCGGGTTAGGTGTGTATACATTTCTGCAATTTCGACTGGCCGGTCAAAAAGGCATGGATGCTATCGCATCTGGCCCTCCTGACACCGCATTATTCAAAATTGCACTTCATCCTTGAATTCGCCATAGATGAGAAAGTAGCATTGCGTATTTTCGTTTATTATTTTCACTACCGCCAATTTCATCTAGTAAGTGCAGAACATCGTCAGGTGAAACGAGATATATGCTTTTTGAAATTATGCTGCTGCGTTTTAACTTATTTATGCGAGTCAATTCAACTGCAGCCCCTTTTTTTGTGGGTGTAATTTCTTTCGCATAACGCGATAATGCTTGTTTGACTGTGTAGGATTTTGCCTCTCGTTGCGTCAGTCGTGATTTTTTTATTTTTTTCTTTTCAATATCGAGTTCCAGGTTGGCTTTGGTTCTATCGCGCCAGATCTGTGCATCTTTCAAGTGGTCAAATGTGGCAGTTTTGTATTCGCCATTACTGTAAACTCTAACTCGGAAGCTATATTCACCTCGCTGGACAATATTTTTCATGTCAGCTTTACTTGTTAGTGAATTGGATTTTTTTGTAGATTTGACCATTTTTGACCATTAAATATATCAATAATTTTGTAACATTATGTATTAAATAAACTTGTGTGAATAGCTCTATGGACTTAGGATCCAGCGCCGCGAGGCGTAAGAGTTCGAGTCTCTTCTTTCGCACCAGCACCTGAACAAAATTCACTCAAAAAATCAGTCCAAACCGTTATCTGGCGCTTTGATGCACAAGCGATCAAGGTTGTTGATACTCTCAATTCTCTGTTCGTTGATTTGCCTGACTGCTATGAATGTGCCTGTGCAGTGTTGTAACGGCATTGCGTTACTTTGTTTGCCAACATTGCCACTTTCTGATTCCTGCAACTTTCTGATTCCAGGTAACGCTCCCAAGCTATTGCAATCATGTATTCCGCTGTAGAATCACGGAAGGACATTCAGGATCTCTTTCGATTATGAGCGACAGTACAAAATCGGATATATCTGCAAAAGATGAGGATACTTTTCGGCATCGCTTTGAACTGAAGAAAATTCTGGGGCACGGTGGTAGTGGTGAAGTGCATCTTGCCTTTGATACCTATGCCCAGCGCGAAGTGGCAATCAAGATCAACCGGCATAATCTGTTCGAGGATCCGGTTGCCGGAAAGCGCAACCGCAAGATGTGGATGAATGAGGCTCGCCTTGCAGGCAAACTACGTCATCCGTTCATCGTGCAAATTTATGAGGCTGGATCCACAGAAGAATTCAACTACATCGTGATGGAGTACATGCCGGGTGGAAGCCTGCGCAAATTTACGGTACACGATCATTTGCTGCCGATCCCGAAGGTCATCGACATTCTGTGCAAGGTGTGTAATGCGCTGGAATTTGCGACGAAAATGGGCGTGTTGCACCGCGACATCAAACCTGCCAATGTCCTGCTGGGTGCGAAGGGCGAGGTCAAGATCACCGACTTTGGCGCCTCTTTCAGTGCCGGGTCTGACATGACGCAAGTCGACATGATAGGAACGCTGCCATTCGTTGCACCGGAACATTTCAGAAAAGCATTACCCTCCCTGCAAAATGATATTTATGCGGTGGGTGTCATGGCATATCAGTTACTGACAGGGCGATATCCCTTCTCTGCCAGGTCTCCGGAAGACTTGATTTACCAGAAACTGAACGAAGAGGCGATGACCCTGGAAAGCTGGCGCAGTGATATACCCATGGCATTGCGATTTGCCGTGCACCGTTCGATGCATCCTGATCGTGAGCTCCGGTACACCTCATGGCGTGCATTTTTTGATGACCTGGTGACAGCCATGCCGCAGGCACCGGTAGAAATGGAGGAGTCGCATTCCGACAGCCAGCGTTTCAATTTCATGCGCAAATTCAGATTTTTCCAGGATTTCACCGATACCGAGATTTGGGAAATTGTGAACATCAGCCGTACTCTGCATATGGGGACAGGCAAAACCATTATTGAGGAAGGCAAGAAGGGGAATAACCTCTTCCTGGTCGTCGATGGAGAAGTTGTCGTGACCAAGAACGGAATGGAAATCAACCGTATGCGTACCGGTGACTGTTTTGGAGAGATCGGTTATCTCGATGAAGTCAGGCACTTGCGCACCTCATCGGTCGTTGCGACATCCAAGCTTGAATTAATCGAAATCGAGGGTAAATCCTTGCGTCAGGCAAGTGATGGTTTGCAATCCCGATTTTCCAAGGCATTGCTGCTTCAACTGGTTGAGCAAATGCGCAAGACCGACCAGAAGTTGTTCGAAATGATGGGAATAGAATAATTCAAGTCATCCCCCCGGTTTGCTGTAACCAATGATGAGTGTCATATGTATTCAGCAGCCATACACATGAATATCTATTAATATTCTTAATCTTCCCAACTCGCGGTATAATGATTAAGTCAGAATATGATTTAAGAGATGTCCGCTGCTTTGGTTGGGGGCGCCTTGGTCTAATATAATAATTAACAGGCTGATTTAAAAAGTAATTTGAAGAAAAGTTGCCCGGTAAAAGTCGGGCTTTTTTTTCAGATGCAGTTAATAAACAGAGGAGAAGTTACATGCGTATAGGCATTCCTGCGGAAACGCGCGCAGGTGAAACTCGTGTCGCAGCAACGCCCGAAACCATCAAGAAAATGGTGGCTGCCGGTCACAGTGTATTCGTGGAAAATGGAGCTGGTTCTGGGGCCAATGTCCCGGATGCCGAATTCCAGGCGGCAGGCGCAACGATTGCGCCTGTTGCTGAGATATATGGCAAATCTGAGATCATCCTGAAAGTCAAAGCCCCAACAGCAGAAGAGCTGACAAAAATGCCCGCAAAAACCGTGCTGATCGGTTTATTGTCACCCTACCAGGCAGATCAGGTTGAAGCATATGCCAAACAGGGTGTCACGGCATTTGCCATGGAAAAATTGCCGCGTACTTCCCGGGCACAGGCTATGGATGTACTGTCCTCACAAGCAAATATCGCGGGCTACAAGGCCGTGATGGTTGGCGCAAATCTGTACAAACGCTTCATGCCGATGCTGATGACTGCCGCAGGTACAGTCAAGGCGGCTCGCGTTGTCATTCTGGGTGTGGGTGTGGCGGGTTTGCAGGCTATCGCAACTGCCAAGCGTCTGGGTGCCGTCATCGAAGCATCAGACGTTAGACCTGCAGTCAAAGAACAGGTCGAATCCCTGGGTGCGAAATTCATCGATGTACCTTTTGAAACAGATGAAGAGCGTGAAATTGCCCAAGGTGTAGGGGGCTATGCGCGCCCAATGCCGCAAAGCTGGATGGACAGGCAGAAAACGGAAGTCGCCAAGCGAGTGGCGCAAGCGGATATCGTAATTTCAACAGCGTTGATTCCCGGACGTGCTGCACCGGTGCTGATTACGGAAGACATGGTGAAGTCAATGAAGCCTGGCTCGGTGATTGTGGATATGGCCGTAGAAGCTGGCGGCAATTGCCCGCTTTCCGAGCAGGGCAGGACTGTAGTGAAGCATGGCGTCACCCTGTGTGGTGAAGACAATCTGCCGGCGCTGGTGGCGGCGGATGCCAGTGCCCTTTATGCCCGTAATCTGCTGAACTTCCTCAACCTGTTGTGCGATCCCAAGCAGGGTGGTGCAATCAACATCAATCGTGAGGATGACATCATTGCCGGATCGCTGATTGCGATAGACGGTGCTTCAGTCGCCAAATAACAAGGAGTAAAGAGATGAGTGGAGTGGATCCCGTTGTATTGAACTTGACCGTGTTCGTACTGGCGATATTTGTCGGTTACCACGTGGTCTGGAATGTAACACCGGCGCTGCATACACCGCTGATGGCGGTGACTAATGCAGTATCCGGCATCATCATTGTGGGCGCAATGCTTGCAGCCGCACCTGAAAAAATGGACATCGGAACGATCATGGGACTGATTGCTGTGGCTTTGGCTGCAGTCAATGTATTTGGCGGATTCCTGGTAACCCAGCGCATGCTGGAAATGTTCAAGAAGAAAGGTAAATAGCATGTCCGCAAACTCCATTGCACTTGCCTATCTTGGTGCAGCAATCCTGTTCATCCTGACCCTGAAAGGTCTGAGCTCGCCTGTTTCAGCACGCCGTGGCAACATGTTCGGCATGATAGGCATGGCCATTGCTGTATTAACCACACTGAGCCTGACTCATAATGTCATTTACATCCTGCTGGCCATTGCGGTGGGCGGGGGCGTTGGTGCATTTATTGCCAAACGCATCCAGATGACCGAGATGCCCGAACTGGTCGCGGCAATGCACTCTCTGGTGGGTCTGGCTGCCGTGCTGATTGCGATGTCGGCTTTCAATAATCCCTATTCATACGGGATTGTTTCCTTGCCCGGTCAGGCATTGCATGCCAGCAATCGCATCGAACTGTTCATCGGAACTTTTGTTGGTGCGATCACCTTTACCGGTTCCATCATTGCGTTTGGCAAGCTCTCTGGCAAGATTTCCGGCAAACCGGTGCGCTTTGCCGGCCAGCATATGTTGAATCTTGTTCTGGGTCTGGTGTCTGTAGGACTGTGCGTAGTCTTCTTCATGACCCCTTCCTGGACACCGTTCCTGATCATGACTGCCATTGCACTGGCGCTGGGCATACTGATCATCATCCCGATCGGTGGCGCAGACATGCCGGTGGTGGTGTCGATGCTGAATTCCTATTCCGGCTGGGCGGCGGCAGGCATCGGCTTTACGCTGAACAACAACATGCTGATTATTGCCGGTTCGCTGGTAGGCAGCTCGGGCGCGATACTTTCCTACATCATGTGCAAGGCGATGAATCGTGCATTCCTGAATGTGATCCTGGGTGGTTTCGGTGGCGGTGAAGGTGCAGTTGCAGAGGATGACGGTAAACAGAAAACTTATCGCAGTGGCAGTGCTGACGATGCGGCTTTCATGATGGGAAATGCAGACAGCGTGATCATTGTGCCGGGCTATGGTCTTGCAGTTGCACGTGCACAGCATGCGATCAATGAAATGGCGAAAATGCTGACGGAAAAGGGCGTCAAGGTTCGTTATGCCATTCATCCTGTAGCAGGCCGTATGCCGGGACATATGAATGTACTGCTGGCCGAAGCCGAAGTACCGTATGACCAGGTATTCGAAATGGAAGAGATCAACAACGAATTTGCCGATACGGATGTCGTGCTGGTGATCGGTGCAAACGACGTGGTGAATCCTGCCGCGAAAACAGATCCGAATAGCCCGATTTTCGGTATGCCCATTCTTGAAGCACACAAGGCACGAACCGTGCTGGTGGTTAAGCGATCCATGGCGACCGGCTATGCTGGTCTGGACAATGACCTGTTCTATCTGGACAAGACCATGATGGTGTTTGGTGATGCCAAGAAAGTGGTAGAAGATGTCATCAAGGCATTGCAGCACTGAAATTACTGAGTGCAGGAATAGAAGCCCGCAGAAGCGGGCTTTTTTTTAACATTCATTCACAGTTTCAGTTGTCTATGCACATGAATTTGAGCTCGGCTTCTGAAGAATTGGCAAGTACACCTGCGCGAACGGTTTTCTCGGTGATTGTCTAAGTCTATACTTTTTGACGCTTTGATTTTGGTATGTAGAAGTCTGTACGCAGACTCTTTGGGTCTTGACTGAAGAGCTGACTGGTGAATAGCGAATAATGATTTTTGCTATAAAAAAAGGGTGTGAAGGAATTTTCCTGGTATTCCTTTTTATTTTGACAATTCCGAGATGAATTTGGGTAGTTCAAGCGTCACGCACAAGCCGCCTTGACTCATGTTTTCCAGATAGAGTGAACCCTGGTGCTTTTGCGCAATTTCCCTTGCGATGGACAGGCCAAGGCCAACGCCTCCTGTATGGCGGTTTCTTGAGTTCTCAAGACGGTAAAACGGCGAGAATACTGCTTCGAGCTGGTCTTCTGGTATGCCTTCACCGTTATCCTTGATGGAAATTACCAATTTATCGACTTTGTCGTCGAGATAAATTTCAGCTGAATTGCCATATTTGATGGCGTTTCCTATCAGGTTGTTCAGGCAGCGACGCAGGGAAAGTGGTTGAGAGCATATGGGGAGGGCATCTCCCCGCACGATGATCTTGTAACCCTGATCGGAGAAATCTTCTGCTATGGAATTTACCAGAGAGGTGATATCCAGCATCTGCCAGGGTTCGTGATGATTTTCCTCTCGCAGAAATTCCAGGGTCTCATCAATCATGCGGGCCATTTCATCAATATCATTTCGAATATCAGTTTTCAAAACATCTGATGAAATTTTTTCTGAGCGTAACTTGATACGGGTCAGCGGAGTGCGCAGGTCATGCGAAATGGCTGCCAGGAAACGATTGCGTTCCTCCAGCTGCTTTTTCAGTTGTGATTGCATCTGGTTGAAAACAATGGCAGCCTGCCGGACTTCAGCCGGCCCCCTGGTTTCGTCAAGCGGCTGTCGTTGCAAATTGATTCCCAGTTCCTTTGCGGCATCAGCCATTTTCCTGATCGGGCCAGAAAGCCACTTTGCGGCGATCCAGGCCGTGAGGACGCTTCCGATCAGTCGCAACATCAACCAGAAATATCTTGATTCAGGGCCGGGTTGCAGCTGGCCATCAGCAGTCAAGGCGCGATGTTCAAGATGCACATACAGCCATACCCCGATGTAATTGCTCAATGTGAATATGATGAAAAGAAGCAAAAACAGCCGAAAAAAGAGAGTATCGTGAAGTCTGGATTTCATCAGGAAATCCGGGCGTCAAATATGTATCCTTCACCTCGAATGGTCTTGATCATTTGCGGCGTACGAGGATCGTCGCCAATTTTCTGGCGCAGTCGTGAAACCAGCAGGTCTATGCTTCGGTCAAACAGCTCCATATTCCTTCCGCGTGCCTGATCCAGCAGGAAATCCCGGGTGAGAACGCGATTGGCATGGTCAATAAATACACGCAAAAGGCGGAATTCTGCATTGGATAGTGCAATGACCAGCTTGTCGGGGGAGGTCAACTGTCGCATGGTGTTGTTGAGTTGCCAACCTGAAAATGAAATGGTGTTTGCATCGATGGAAGAGGTGTCATGCATGTTGCCTGCACGCCTGAGGATTGTATTTATCCTGGCCACCAGCTCACGCGGCTCGAAAGGTTTGACCATGTAGTCATCCGCCCCGACTTCGAGACCGACGACCTTGTCCATGGCTTCACCTCGTGCAGTCAGCATCAGAATCGGTATATTCGAATGGGTACGCAGATTCCTGCACAAATTGATGCCATCCTCACCTGGCAACATCAGGTCGAGAATGATCAGGTCAAAGCGTGACTCCGATAAGGCCTGTTTCATGGAATCGCCATCTTCCGCTGTTCTGATTTGCATGCCAAAACCATCAAGGTAATCCTTGAGTAATTCCCTGATTTGCCTGTCGTCGTCAACTATCAATATGGATGTCATGCTGTTTTACTCTAACTTTTATGTAATGAATCAGAATGATCTTCCTGATTTCCAATGGTTACAATGGCTTGAACTGACTATCAGTATTGCAATGTTGAAGTCCATTCTGCCGTACTGATTTCCTTTAAGTGAACTGTCTGATCGTGAATTCTTCTGTCCTGGAATTAAATATACCCGGACCTTTCAGGTTGTGCGAGTTTTGCGTAAAAGTGTAAAATATTGAATATATTATATAAATTTCGATATATTCAACATTGGGGCAGCGCTTTCAAGGTCATGCAGAATCAAAAATCGCAACTTTTAAACTATCTATGTGTCCTTTTTTTTAAATATACCTAAGCAGGATCAACGCTGAATTTGCATTCATTTTTCCATATTTTTCGTCACCTGGGAATTTCGAATTTGTATCATTGAGGCTACATGTTGCATGTTTGGTTTGGTATACCGACCGGATACGGAATACATACAAAATTCATGGGACAATATCGTACTGGATCAATAAAATAAGCATTTCCGAATGACGGAACAGACGAGAATATTCCAAACATGCAGTACACGCACTCCATACAGAAATTCATCACCATTGTATCTGTGTTAAATGTCCTGCTTTTTAATTCCAGTGCATTTGCATTCGACCCACTCCATACAGAGGCGGGCATTGAAATGGGGCCGCTTGACCGTCCACAAGACGCTACTTATTGCGACCGGAATAAAATCAATCATTCACTGAGTCTGGCAGATGTTGTTGACCTGACCCTATGCAATAATCCGCAAACACGCTCCTTATGGGCTGCAGCACGTGTACAGGCAGCACAGGTCGGGGTAAGTACATCGGCCTATTTGCCCAGCCTGTCAGCACAGGCTAATGTCAGCCAGAACTTCCCGGTTACAGGGAGCCAGTCCCAGAACAGCTATACCTCCAAAAGTGCCAGCCTTTCTGCAACTTATTTGCTCTATGATTTTGGAGGGCGTGCCGCAACACTTGAAACTGCCCGCCAGTTGCTGATCGCAGCCAATGCCAGCAGGAATGCAACTTTGCAGGCAGCTTACCTTGGTGCGGTCCAGGCTTATTATGATTTGCAGTCTGCTACGGCCAGTGTGAAGGCATTTGTTGCTGCCGAAGCTTCAGCCAAGGAAAGCCTGGCCGCAGCTGAGGCGCGATATCGGGCAGGTGTTGCCACGCCAGTAGACAAGCTGCAGGCACAAACCAACTTGTCCCAGACAAACTACAACAGGATCAATGCCGAAGGAAACGAGCTCAAACTGCGTGGCAGCCTGGCCACCATGATGGGATTTGACGCATTGCAACCTTATGTACTGGAAGATATTTCGGATAGCTCTCCCGACCAGGTGGCAGAGCAGGATATCGGCAAGCTGATCGAGCAGGCGCGAAAAAACCGCCCGGATCTGCAGGCTGCCGATGCACAAATCAAGGCCGCAGAGGCTCAACTTGAGGCAGTCAATGCGGGCGGTCGTCCGACCCTGACATTGGGTGCGATTGCTGCTTACAACGATTCATCCTTCCAGCCCAATGCCCAGAATAACAGCATCGGCGTGACGTTGAGCGTACCGCTGTTTTCTGGTTTCAGGACACATTATCAGGGCAGGGTTGCACAAGCCCAGCTCGATGGCAAAGTGGCCGATCGTGACAAACTTGCAAACCAGGTAGCGCTTGATGTCTGGAATGCCTATCAGTCCATGATCACGAACAGTTCCGCTTTGCGTTCGGCGGATGACCTGCTGACTGTTGCCACCCAATCCGAAAAAATGATATTGGGCCGCTACAAGGCAGGCGTGGGCAATATCCTGGATACCTTGTCGGCGCAAAGTGCGTTGGCCAATGCTCGACAGCAACGCGCAACAGCCCTCTATCATTTCCTGACCAGCCGATTTGCGCTGGCTCAGGCGATGGGTCAATTGGACCTGACTTTAACCGCAAACAGGAACTGAGCAAGTGAAAATTCCTTCAAGACAAAAACTGATTTTTTCCCTGTTGGCAATATGTTTTCTGGGCGGAATAGCCTGGTGGTATATACAGTCAAAATCAGGCAATGAAAAAAGATTTGCCACGGTTACGCTGGAGCGTGGCGAAATTGCACAAACCGTCTCTGCCAATGGTACGTTGAATCCTGTCAAGCTGGTCAATGTAGGCAGCCAGGTTTCTGGCATCGTCAAAAAAATTCATGTCGATTTCAATGACAAGGTCAGGCAAGGGCAGATATTGCTGGAGCTGGACCCTTCGTTGATGCAGGCGCAGGTTAACCAGAGCGCTGCAAATGTTGCGAATGCCGAGGCGCAGCTGGAACTGGCAACTGCCAATGAGGCGCGTACCCGGGGTTTGTTTGCTCAGGAGTATGTTACCCGGCAGGAGCTTGACCAGTCAGTGCAGGGCTTGAAATCCGCCAGGGCGCAACTTGCGCTGGCGAAAGCGCAGGCTGACCGGGATCGAACCAATCTTTCGAATACCATTATCCGGTCGCCTGTATCTGGCGTGGTGGTGTCACGGATGGTGGATACCGGACAAACTGTGGCTGCCAGCCTGCAGGCGCCAACGCTGTTCACGATTGCACAAGACCTGCGCAAGATGCAGATCGATACCAGTTATGCTGAAGCGGATGTTGGTGCGATCAAGGTTGGACAGCCTGCTACATTCCGGGTGGATGCCTTCCCCAATCAGATTTTCAAGGGCGCTGTACACCAGGTCCGCATCAATCCCACAACCCAGCAGAATGTCGTAACTTATGATGTCGTCGTATCAGTTGACAATGCTGAATTGAAATTGATGCCGGGCATGACTGCATACGTCAATATCACGGTGGCAAAACGTGATGATGTATTGAAAATTCCGAATGCAGCATTGCGCTTCCGGCCGGCTGAAATCACGAAGACAGGAAAGAATTCGAATGGAGGGGCAGCGAAAGGGGATGCGGCAGGTAAGAAGAAGGACATAAATCAACACAAAGCAGAAGGCGCATCCCGGGGAACCGTTTATCTGCTGGAGAATGGCCTGCCCAAGTCCTTGCAGATCACTACGGGAATCACTGACAACCGTTTTACTGAAGCCACCGGAGATGAGTTGAAGCCAGGCATGGAAGTGATTACGGATGACCTTTCCTCATCAGGGAAGGCGCAAAGCCGGCCAGGCATGAGGCTGTTCTGATGGTTGACGCTGTCATCACAATTGAGAATCTTTACAAGGATTATGTCACCGAAGCGGGGACTGTACCTGTACTGAAGGATGTGTCCATCACGGTTGAACCCGGTGAGTTTGTTGCCATCATGGGACCTTCGGGTTCAGGCAAATCCACTTTCATGAATATACTGGGTTGTCTGGATGTTTCCACAGGCGGGCGTTACTTGCTGAAGGGCAGTGATGTTAACAGCCTGGACAGGGATGAACTGGCACTGTTGCGCAATCAGGTAATCGGGTTTGTATTTCAGGGCTTCAATCTGCTCCCGCGCGCCAATCTGGAAGACAATGTTGCGCTGCCCCTGATCTACCGCGGCGTCAAGCGTAGTGAAAGGCTGGCCAAATCAAACGAATTGCTGGCCAAGGTCGGACTGGGAAAATATGCAAAATCCCGGCCAAACCAGATTTCCGGGGGGCAGCAACAGCGAGTAGCCATTGCCCGTGCCCTGGTCAACCAGCCCCAATTACTGCTGGCTGATGAACCTACAGGAAATCTGGATACCCGTACCAGCAAGGAAATCATGGCGCTATTCAGCCATTTGAATAAGAGTGAAGGGATAACGGTCGTTTTGATTACACATGAGCCGGATATTGCAATGCATGCCAACAGGCTGGTGCGTCTTGCCGACGGCAAGATCGTTTATGATGGACTGGTTCAGCACGCATCTGCAGAGCATCTGGAGCCGACTTCATGATACTTGCGATGTTGAATGAAGCATGGGTTGCCATCTGGGCAAATCGTTTGCGTACCATTCTGACCATGCTGGGGATGGTGATTGGAGTCGGCGCTGTCATTCTGATGCTGGCGGTCGGTCAGGGCGCCCAGCAGCAGGTACAGGCTTCAATTGCCTCGATGGGCAGCAACCTTTTTATCATTCTGTCAGGTTCCACCACTTCTGGCGGGCTGCGCATGGGTAGCGGCGCCACGCCAACGCTGACCGTGTCGGATGCGCAAGCCCTCGAAGAATTGCCCACCCTTGCAGCAGTGGCACCATCATCTCCGGGGGTTGCCCAGCTGGTATATGGCCCCAACAACTGGAGCACCTCGGTATATGGCACAACGCCGAGCTACCTGCAGGTGCGCGACTGGGGTGTGGCTTCGGGTTCAGCCTTTACCGATACCGATGTGCGATCGGCTACCCGTGTGGCGCTGCTCGGCCAGACAGTTGCGCACAACCTGTTTGGTGATGAAGATCCTGTCAATAAAACCATCCGTATCAAAAACAGCCCTTACGTGGTACTGGGAGTGCTTTCCGCAAAAGGCCAGAGCCTTGATGGCCGCGATCAGGATGATACGGTGCTTGTTCCGGTGACAACTGCGCAGCGGAAACTGTTTGGTACGCAATTTGTCGGTTCTGTAAGATTCATCATGGCACAAGCCATCTCGGCGGAAGCCATGCCCAAGGCGGAAAAGGGGATAGCAGAGCTGCTGCGCCAGCGTCATCGCATCAGGGAGGGGGCCAATGATGATTTCACTGTGCGCAACCTCACTGCGATGGCCAATACGGCAGCGGAAACCGCTCAGGTCATGTCGCTGATGCTGGGTGCTATCGCATCCATTTCGTTGTTGGTCGGCGGTATCGGCATCATGAACATCATGCTGGTTTCCGTGACGGAGCGCACCCGCGAGATAGGCATACGCATGGCGATAGGCGCGCGCGGAAAGGATATTCTGCTTCAGTTTCTGCTTGAAGCCATTATAATTTCCGTCATCGGTTGCCTGATAGGCGTACTGTTCGGGGTTGGCGGCGCATTGCTGGCCAGCAAGATTACCGAGATGTCTGTCGTCATTACTGCAAGTTCAATCTTCATGGCATTCGCAGTTGCTGCAACTGTCGGCATCTTTTTCGGTTGGTATCCTGCCCGTAAAGCGTCGCAGTTGCGGCCAATTGATGCATTGCGTTATCAATAAATCCGAGTCATTCAGGGGTACAGTTTGTTCAAGATCATTGGCGTCATCGCAGGTTTTTTTACTGGTGGGTTTCTGGGGGCCATATTCGGCTTTCTGATCGGAAGTTTCATAGACCGTTCATTGATGTACGGTATTGGCGGTGTCAATCCCTTAAGTCGCGCGCATCGCGAGTCGGTATTCCTTTCTACTGCTTTCTTGCTGATGGGAAAGATCGCTAAAGCTGATGGCAGGGTGTCAGAAGAAGAAATCGCACATGTCGAAAACCTGTTCCAGAAACTGGGCATGGGGCCCGATCACCGGCAACAGGCAATCACCCTGTTCAAAAAGGGGGTGGAGCCCGATTTCGAGATCAAGCCAGTGCTTGACCAGTTCATGGCAGCATGTGGCCATACCAGCAGCTTGCGCCAGATGCTGCTGGTATACCTGATCGTCATGGCTTTTGCAGATGGTCAACTGGATCCTGCCGAAGAGGCGATACTCAGGCAAGTGGCGCAGCGACTTGGGTATAGCGATGAATCTTTCCGCCAGATCATGGCGATGGTAATCAACCAGACTCATTTTGCCGGGAGTCAGGCGGCTTCAAATACCAGCCTGGAGGATGCCTATAAGGCACTTGGTGTCAGCAAGGACAGCACAGATCAGGAAATCAAGCGTGCATATCGCAAGCTGATGAGCCAGTATCACCCGGATAAGTTGATGGGTCAGGGATTGCCGGAAGACATGATCAAGCTTGCGACAGCACAAGCACAGGAAGTGCAAACGGCCTATAACCTGATCAAGAATGTGCGCAACCTGCATTGAGCAGGCCGCAGTAAATTACCGTGTGATTGCAAGTGACAATGGATAAGTCTGGTTCCCGTCAATGAAATTTGCCGGTGAATTGGCTGATAATGTGCCATTTGCCTGATCGATCAGGAATGAAGATATGCTGTGTGAATTGTAGTTGGCGACATAGAGATATGATCCCGTTGCATCCATGGCCAGGCCACTGGGCGCTTTCTGAGGTGTGGCAGCGATGTTGATCGTCGTTAAAGTGCCGGCACTGGCATTGATGCTGAAGCCGGAAAGCGTATCGTCACCTGAATTTGCGGTATAGGCGTAATTGCCCAAGGGGCTGATGACTACCGCTTTCGGGCTGGTTCCACAGGATTTTGTTCCGGCCAATGTCAGTGCGCCTGAGTTAGGATCGACTGTATAGGAAGTTACCGTGTTGTCATCCAGATTGGCCACCACGACTATTTTTCCATTTTGTGAAACACTGATGGCAGTGGGTCCCAGACCCGTTGCAACCGGATTGCCGACCTGTGACAGCGCGCCTGTCGAGGCATTGATCATGTAGGTAATGATATTGTTTGATAGGCGGTTGGCGGCATACAGGTATTTCCCGTTATTGGAAATTGTGATTGCGCTCGTATTGGTACCAGCCAGCGTAGTGCCTGCGTTTGCCAGCGTTTTGGCTTGCGTATCCATCGTGAGGATGGTTATTGATCCTGCAGTCGCATAATTTGCAACATAGATGAACTTGCCAGATGCGGTTGCTGCAATCGAAGTAGGACTTGCTCCGCTATCCATGTTGCCGATAGCACTCAGGGTACCTGTTGCGGGGTCGATTGTATAAGCAGAAATGCTGTTGCTGCTGTGGTTGGCAACAAAGGCAAATTTTCCAGTCGTATCAACTTCTACAGCGTATGGGCTGGAGCCGGTGGTAGCGGTTGAAACAGATTTGAGCAGTTTGCCGCTGGCGGGATCCATGGCAATCACAGTGAGTGTGTTGTTGCCATTATTCGCTGCCAACACGAATTTAGACCCGGACGGGATGGCTGTGCCGTTGCCAGTGTTATTTGCACCACCACTGCATGCCTGCAATATGACAGCCTGCAGGATGATGAATATCCTTGGTGCAAGGTAATTTCCCAAGACCTCTCCTCTATATTATTGATTTTATTATAATTATTTGACTGGAGTGGTTTGCTTCAGTCTCCGGTATAGACCGTATTAATTTACAGGAGTTATCTTGCCATAAATCCGGCAAATAATATATCGACCTAAGTGCAGTCTGGTATGCTTGAAATGAATCTAACCACTTATTTATTTGAAGGAAATTTTTGGCAGATTTTTTCGGATGGATTTCAGGGATAACCAGATCAACCCAAGTAGCACAATTGAGACTGGGTACAGCGACAAGGCATTTATCGTTTGCCATCCCAGGTGATCAACCATCGCGCCTGATGCAAATGATGTCAGGGTCAAGGTGGCAAAGATGAAGGTGTCATTCAAACCCTGTGCCTTTGATTTTTCAGCCGATGAGTAGGTATCAGTCAGCATCGTCGTGGCACCGATATACAGGAAGTTCCAGCCGACGCCGAGCAATATCAGCGCTATTTCAAAATGCCTCAGACTGGTTCCATTCAGGTTGACCAGGGCACACCCGATGATCAACAGGCATCCGGACAGCATTACCTGAGTCACACCAAATCGACGGATCAGGTCACCGGTAAAAAATGAAGGGGCGAACATTGCAAACAGATGCCACTGGATGACGATCGCAGTGCTGGAAAATGGATGGCTGAAACACACCATTGCCAATGGTGTTGCAGTCATCAGGAAATTCATTGAGCCATAGCCTACCATGGCTGCCAGCATGGCCATCAGGTATTTGGGCTGACGGGCAATGTGCAACAAAGAGCGAATTTCCTTTTCTTCATCAGGAATTTCCGGCATGTTGATACGTGATGTCAGGAGCGCGCTCAACAGGGTCGTAAGTACCAGAGACAGATAACTTGCCAGAAAGACATGATCCAGCATGTTTTTGGTGAGCACTGCCAGATTGGGGCCTAAAAATGCAGCCAGTACGCCACCAGCCAGTGTCATGGAAATGGCTCTCGCCTTGAGATTGGCAGGCACGGATTCCGCTGCGGCAAATCGATAAAACTGGCCGATGGCGTTATGCATGCCGACCAGTACACTGGCCAGCATGAACAGGTAGAAATTTCCCAGCCAGATAGCGAGTGAAGCTAGCAGCATGCCTGCTGCGCCGACCAAGGCGCCTCGCATGAAGACATGTCGTCTGCCTTTGATTTTCATCCAGTGCGAGACGGCGAAAATGACCAGCATGGTCGTCAGATACTGGATTGCCAGCGGTACTGTGGCCCATGCAGCCGTTGGTGCAAGATCCTTGCCGATCAGGGCTGTCGCAGAAATTACCAGGCCGGTGCCGGTAAACAGCATGGCCTGGCAAAATGCCAGAATATAGACATTGCGATGCATGAGGTATACGGAGAAAGCAGATTCCGCCATTTTACCTTAAGCGGAATACGCCTAACTTGCCACTGATGCCGTCTGGATTCAGAAGCTCGTGCTGATTTTCACAAGCCAGTCAGGTGCAACATTCAAAAATGCAGTTTCCAGCTGCTTGTCAAGCCCGGAAATGATCAGGGTCCCCAGAACCAGCATCAGGCCTCCCAGTATTTTCTTGCCTGACGATCCAATCAGTGCCATTTTGCCCTTGGCATGCTGCATACCTTCACGAGAAAGCATGCCCAGCATCACAATAGGCAGGCTTGCGCCCAAACCAAATAGCAGCATTGCTGTTGCGACCTGCACTAAATGCTGTCCCTGGCTCGCCAGGCCGACAGCGATACCCAGTGTTGGGCCTACACATGGACTCCAGGCCAGGCCGAGCAGCAAGCCCAGCAGGAATTGGCCGCCAAGGCCATTCACATTGAAATTGGCAATCCAGTTATTTCCGGCACTGCCTATCCCGGACACCATAATCGCAAATCGTTGCTGCAACCATGCAGACAGCATGATCAATCCAAAAATCAGCATCAGCCAGCCTGAAGCCATGCGTATGATTGAAGGATCGAAATCAAAGGTATTACCCAGATTGGCGACAACTGTGCCGGTAGCAGTAAAAGACAAGGCGAGTCCACTACCTAGTGCCACAGGTCCAAACCGGTGACCTGCCAGTGCGGTGCCGACCAGTATGGGGATCAACGGTAATACGCAGGGTGAAAGGGTGGACAAACTGCCCGCAACAAAAGACAAGCCATAGGATGCCAACCCCAGTTCTGCGGCGGCCATCTCAGAAGGCCTCTTTCAGCAAGCGAAAGATGGAATCCCGATCAGTATCGCCGGTGGAACGATCCACTTCCTTCCCATGTCTGAATACGAGAAAAGTACTCTGGTTGCGCACCTTGTATTTGCGCAACAGCGCCTTTTCCGTATCGAAGTCTGCCTTGAGAACTGTCAGCTTGGCAAAATCAGCTGTGGGTAGAATTTCATCCAGAATTTCCTGTTGCGCACGACATACCGGGCACCAGCTTGCATGTACATGAATCACTACCGGTTCGTTGTGCGACAGCAGGTTATTGAATGTGGACTGGTCGTAAGGCTTCTCGGCTGCCAATGCGCTGGACAGGGTTAGCAGGATGGACAGTACGACGAAAAATAGCTTGTTGATCATGAATTGTTCTCCGTAAATGCAACCGTTGTTGCATCATTCTGTCGCGCCCGGAATCAATTCCTTACACACGATTCCAGAATTTTGCCGTCAATACGCGGAAACCCAGCAACACCGATAGTACCGCAGCATAGATCAATGGCTGGGTAATGTCCTTTTTGACCAGCCACCAGTAATGCACGACAGAAAAAATGGCAATGGCATACAGCAGGCGGTGCAAGGTCTGCCATCTTTTGCCGAGCTTTTTCATCATTGCATTGGTAGAGGTGATGGCAAGCGGGATCAGCATCACGAATGCGGCAAAACCTACCGTAATGAAGGGGCGTTTGACGACATCCTTGAGGATGGCGGGCATGTCAAAAAACTGGTCGAGCCAGATATAGGTGATGAAATGCAGCAGTGCATAGAAGAAGGCATACAGGCCAGCCATGCGCCGCAGCCTGACCAGCCAGTTCCATCCGCTGAGTTTGCGTAACGGTGTAATGCCCAGTGTAATCATCAGGAAAACCAGCGTCCAGGTACCCAGTGACCGTGTGATGAACTCGATTGGGTTGGCACCTAATTGATGACTGTAGCCTAACCAGAGCAACCTGAAAACTGGAAAAAGTGCGATCCCGAACAGTACAGCCTTGAGTTGAGGAAAGGATTTCACTAGAAGAACTTCCTCAAGTCCATGCCGGTATACAGGTGTGCAACCTGTTCCGAATATCCATTGAACATGAGGGTCTCGCGCTTGCCAAATTCGCCAATCCGGCGTTCACGTGCCTGGCTCCAGCGAGGATGGTCAACCTGCGGGTTTACATTGGCATAAAATCCATATTCATAAGGATTGGTTTTCATCCATGTATTCACGGGCTGTTTATCTGTAAAGCGGATCTTGACGATGGATTTGGTGTTTTTGAAACCGTATTTCCAAGGCACCACAAGGCGGATGGGGGCGCCATTCTGCTTGGGCAACACTTCGCCATACAGTCCGACTGCAAACAGCGTCAAGGGGTTCATCGCTTCATCCATGCGCAAGCCTTCGATATAGGGCCAATCCAGTACGCCGGAACGCTCTCCCGGCATCTGTTTCGTATCCAGCAGTGTGGTGAATTCCACATATTTTGCATTGCCAGTCGGCTCCAGTTTTTTCAGGATACTTGCCAGTGGCAAGCCGACCCAGGGGATGACCATCGACCACCCTTCCACGCAACGGAAGCGGTAAATACGCTCTTCAAGCGGTGCCATTTTGATCAGGCTGTCGATGTCATAGGTCTTCTTGTGCTTGACTTCCCCCTCAACACTGATGGTCCAGGGGCGAGGGTTCAAGGTACCGGCGAGTTGGGCAGGGGAGTATTTATCTGTGCCGAACTCATAAAAATTGTTATAGGTGGTGACATCCTTGTAAGGCGTCATGTCCTCAGTTGTGCTGTAAGGACTTTTCTTCACCCCAGAAAATTTCTCTGTTGCCGCGTCTGCCTGCTGACTGTGCAACAGCAGGGCAGGTAAGGCCAGTGATGCAGCGATACCGCCCAGCGCCAATGCAGAATCTTTCATGAATTCGCGTCGCGACAGGTAAAGAGAGTGGTCGGTAATTTCTGAGGGCTGAATATCGGCGGGTTTCCTGATTAGCATGGCAGTACTCCTTGGCGGATGACAAAAATGTTTGAGTTGCCTGTTGGTCGGACGACCATGAAATTCCTTACAGGCATGTAGATGTGGCGTCTGTTTATCCTGTATACAGTTGGCATTACCAACCAATTTTAGTTCAATTGACCAGGCTTCTGGCGTAAAATGGCCGCTTTTTATCAGGCAGCTTTTCATGTAAGACAGCAC
>JAJXUI010000054.1 GCA_021782995.1 Pseudomonadota bacterium
TACACAACAGGAGATAAATGAAGTGATGAAACGCTTAAACAATCGTCCCAGAAAGAGGCTTGGTTACTTGACGCCTAATCAGGTATTCTTCAAATAAGCGTTGCACTTCAAATTTGAATCCGCGTAACGATACAGTCACTATTTTTAAGCGAAAAGTATTTTTGCGAATCGCGCAAGCATTTATTGAATATCATGATTTGCTAAAAGATCACGGCTTCAACATTCCCAAAGTTGATGACGTTAACAAATGGCTTAATGCACCATTGTTAATTAATCGCGGGATTGGCGTAAGTGCATCAATGGCTGGTACAGGTGGTTCGGTTACTAGTAGTGCGGGTGCCTCAGTTAACACAGGTGTAGGGTTTTCTGAAGAGGGCTTTATTGCAATGGTTGCAACGTGGTTAAAGGAGTGTTTTCAGACAAATAATACAGGCGGATTCATATGTTCAATTGACAATTTAGAGCTTCTTGAGACCTCAAAAAATGCTCGCTCACTTATAGAGGCAATTCGTGATGAAGTTTTAGGTGTTAGGGGTTTAAAGTGGGTTCTTTGTGGAGCACGTGGAATAGTAAGAAGTGTGGCCTCATCTCCTCGGCTGCAAGGAGTTTTGGCTGACCCAATTGTGGTAAGTCCTATTGATGACAGTCAGATACAACATCTCATATCTACTCGACTAAAATTATTTTCTATCTCTGAAGCTGCTATCCCTCCTGTTGATGCAGTTGGTTTTGAACACCTATACAACATTGGCAATAAAAATTTACGTAATGCGCTGAAATACAGTGAGGATTTTTCTTTCTGGTTAGCAGATAATGAAAAGATACCTAATAACCCAAGCGAAAGATTTGAATTGCTTGAGATTTGGATGGCTGAATTAGCTAGCCAATATGAACAAGATACCGCAAGTCTTGGTAAGAGAGCTTGGCAGGTTTTCGATAAATTGGCCGCTGACGGTGGTAGTACATCTCCTAGTCAGTACGAACAGTATGGATTTGAATCTACACAAGCTATGAATCCACACCTTCGAGATTTGGATCATGCCAATCTTATTGAGAGTGAAATTGATGAGTCTGATAATCGAAGGAGAACGATTAACATTTCTTCTCGTGGATGGATTGTTAACTACAAACGGTCTGGATTTACTAGTATTAAAGGGAAAGTAAAGGTATAAAAATTACAGTTTCCCAGTGCCCAGATTTATCATTTTGGGCGCACCCGAAGAGATTAGAACTTCCGTTTTAGATGTGAAAGCAGATGAGCCCCCAGCAAGCAGAGGCGTCTCTAAAGGCCGATCAGTGGACACCCCAATCGTTTAGTCCATTTCGAATATTTACTATATCGATAAATCATGCTGATTTATCCAAGCCAGCAAGCATCGCCTTCCCCTCATCCGTAAACCCCCACCACTTCACCGCCTCACCCGTTTGCAAATAATGCTGAACTGCCAGTAGCGTGTATAACACGCAGGGGTCGTGCCGCTGCCCCATCGCGCTGCCAAGTTTCAGATAGATTTTCAACGGTTCGCTTTTCGCCAGTTGCTGCGGCGTGCTGATCCCAACCACGCGCAGATCATGGGCGATGGATTTTCCGATATTCGGAATATCTTCGAGTTTTTCCGCTTGCCCTTTTTTCACAGCCTTACTTTTTTGCACCATAGCGGTTGGCCTTTACATTTTTTTCGCCATCGCAACCAGCTGATCCAGCGCCTTGCCCCAGCCATCCTTGAAGCCCATCGCCGCGTGTTGCTGACAACCCGCTTCATCGGCGTGGATCACGGTGGCGGTGTATTGGGTGCCACCAGGCACGCTTTTCAGTTCTATCATCGCGGTAAACTGAAAATCATTGCGGGTGCCGGGTACTCCAGCCACTGTTACGGGACGATAGCCGGGCAGCAAGGCGTTGGTCCACACCAGTTTTTCATTTGCTATCACTTCCAGATAGCAGCCACTGCCGGGGAATTCCTGCCCCTCGGGTGAGCGCATCACAGTACGAAACAGGCCGCCCGGGCGCAGGTCGATTTCGCAGTCCACAGTTTGCCAGGGCGCCGGGGTGAACCATTGCTTGAGCAAAGACGGCTCGGTCCAGGCGCGCCATACCAGTTCTTTGGGCACATCAACGACACGCTCAAAAGCTAGATCCAGTTTGGGGTTGAATGGATAAGTCGATTTCATTGCACACCTCCTTGTACAAAATTTACGTCGCCATTCAAACCTTGTTCTCGCTGAGATATTTCTCCAGCTTCGCCAGATGCTGCTTGCCTCCTTCGATGGCGCCATATTTGTTCACCACTTCGTCGCGCGAGGCTTTATCCGGGAAAACATGGTTGATCGTCACCAGCGTATTGCCTGCGACCTCCTGCAACGTCACAGTGGACTCGAACCACACGCGCTGGCCGTCACCATGATCAAACACCCAGCGCGAGGGTGGCGTAATTTCCTTGAACACGGCGTGATTGGGAAAGCGCGTGCCATCGGGTCCGATCATGACAAAGGTCCATTCTCCACCCACACGGAAATCCATTTTCATGTCTTCGTTATGAAATCCATCCGGCCCCCACCATTTGTTCTGGTGCTCGGGGACTGTCATCGCTTTCCACACCAGCTCGCGCGGTGCATTGATCACTCGTGAAATTTCAACACTGCGTTCCAGTACATTATTTACTTGTGCGTCCATGATCCTCTCCTTTATTTGCCAGCCAGATAGGCTGCAAGTTGTTCAAATGTCCCGCCCCAGCCCATTGTCATGCTGTCATGCGAGGCGTTGAATTTCCTGATTTCGTCGTCTGTTGCATTCCACGGTGCCCAGCGTATGGTGAGCAGGGTTTTATCTCCCTGTGATTCAAAGGTGGTAGTGGATAAAGTTTCCTGCGGCCAGTCGCTGGCCATCGGGTGGCGCGTGATGCCGCCATCTGCGTCCGAAAAGTTCGAGACCAGCACCAGTTTCGACGGTGCATCAATTTCGCGAAAGGTCCACTTTCCCCACATTTCCTTGCCATCGGGTGTACGCATCGCATAATGAAAAGTGCCACCCGGCCGCAAATCAAGCCTGGCCACCGGTATCGTGCAACCCTTGGGGCCGAACCACTTCATCAGCTCGTCGCGATCTGTCCACGCACGCCACACGATTTCCCGTGGCGCATTGAGCACTCTTGATATGACAAATTCGTTTGCGGCTTCATTTCCCATTTTTCTGTTCCCCGTTTTTAATTGATTCTTGCGCTTGTAACATTTGCAGATAGGCATCCAGCCGATCCAGGCTTTGCTCCCAGAATTGCCGGTATTGTTCGATAAAACCCGCCGCTTCCTGCAGGGGGGCGGCTTCCAGTTTGCATGGGCGCCATTGCGCCTGCCGGCCGCGGGTGATCAGCCCCGCTTTTTCCAGCACCTTAAGATGCTTGGTAATTGCCGGCGCGCTGATTTCAAAGGGCTGTGCAAGCTCGGCCACCGAGGCTTCGCCCTGCGAGAGCCGCGCAAGAATGGCGCGGCGTGTTGGGTCAGCCAAGGCGGCAAAAGTTGTCGAGAGATGGTCCAGTTGCGGCATTAATTTACCAATTAGTTAATTAACCGATTGGTAAATTAATGGCTTCCCCTCTGCCTGTCAAATGAATTTTCATGATATTTGTATATTATTGATTTAATTAAATATATTTTAACTCAACAACAAGGGCTGCGGTCTGAATGCGGAATAAAACTTGAAATGATTGACATCAATTTTGCAAAATGATTAAATGCGAATCATTATCATTTAGATTTGATTTGCGACACCATGAGCCAGCACACCCCCGCTCCCCCCGTAACTTCGCCTGAAGAGAATGTGATTTTCAGCGTATCGCCAACCGCGCGGGAAGTCTCCAGCACGGCCCTGCTGGGCAATCGGGATGCATTGACAATTCGCCATCAGGATGAGGTTTATTTCCTGCGTCACACGCGTGCCGGAAAGCTGATACTTACCAAGTAACATATTGTTTATATTCTATAATTAACGGAATACAAAAACCCTTGCCTGGTGCTTTTGCCCGGCATTTTTGAAGCAAGCAGCCAGCCAGTCTCTCCCGACCAGCCAGCCATCTGTATTAACTGACCTGATCCGGAGAGTATTGATGAAACGTGTATTGTTCAATCGTGTAGTACAGGGCATGTGTGTCTGTTGCACACTGTCTTCCCCCTCAGCCATGGCAGGTGAAAGCCTGTTTGGTTTCCTGAAAGGGGCAGAACCCCTGCCACAGGGTTCCACCGAGCTGGTGCAGCATGCCACCCACCGTTACGACAAGGGGGAAGGCAAATATGATGCACTCAATACCAAAACCGAAATCGAATATGGCCTGACCGACCGTACGACTGTAGCCGGGTATCTGTTGGGACAAGCGATAGATACTTCGGGGCTGGTGATCGATGGCTATCTGCCTAAGGATGAGTCGTCTGGCCTGCGCGCATCCGGAGTGGAAGCGTCGATCAGCCATAACTTCCTCAGCCCGGCCGGTGACGACTTCGGCCTCTCCACTTATTTCTCCACTTCCTGGTCCTGGCTTGACCCCCACTCCGGGCAGAAGAAGGACAAGCTGACATTCGAGCTTGAGTTGTTGCTGCAGAAATATTTTCTCGATGGCGAACTGATCTGGGTCGGCAATGGCGGCATGGAGTCCACGCTTGCCCAGCGTCATGAAATTGCCGACCTGCCTGCCGGCGTGGAATGGAATTCGAAACCGGAAATGGAAATCGGCTTCAATATCGGCACGGGGCTTTCCTGGCGCTTTGCACCTAACTGGTTTATAGGCGGTGAAGTTTATTATGAGTCCGAATTCGAAACTGAAGTCGGCAAGGAGCGCAGCTCGGTGCAGGCAGGCCCTTCCTTGCACTATGCCAATCAAAGCTGGTGGACAACGCTCAGTTACCTGCCACAGATCCAGGGGGATGGCTTTGAAAGAATACCCGGCCAGACAGATACCAATCTGCACCTGATCGAAAAAACGAAATATGAAGTCCAGCTGAAAGTCGGCTTCGAATTTTAAGGAACGCACTCATGCATAACCATAACTGGCTGATGGTCCCCGCAGCAATCATTCCCGCTACGCTGGTGGCACCGGCATTTGCGGTGCAATACCTCACAGCGGAACAGGCACAACATGCGCTGTTTCCGGAAGCAGCATCTTTCGTACACACCGACATCATCCTCTCGCCTGAAATGCAGGAAAGAATCGAACAGCTCAGCGGCGTACGTGTGCGCAATGCCGCCCTGCAAGCCTGGCGCGCCGAAGCAGGCGGCAAGCAGTCAGGCTGGCTGGTGGTGGATGAAGTGATCGGCAAGCATGAATTCATCACCTATGCAGTGGCACTGTTGCCTGATGGCTCGGTAAAAGGCATCGACATCATGGATTACCGCGAAACGCATGGCGGACAAGTGCGCAACGAAAAGTGGCGTGCGCAATTTGTGGGCAAAAAACAGGGGGACGCGATCAGGCTCAACGACGATATCCGCAACATCAGCGGCGCCACGCTTTCCTGCAAGAACATCAGCAACGGCGTGAAACGCATCATTGCAACTTTCCAGGTTGCGATGAAGTGAATGCAGCAATCGCCATGCTCACCCCCCGGCAAGATTCGTTAAAGGAAGTTTCCCGCGCACGCCCGCTGCTGGGCACGCTGGTAGAAATTTCCGCCGCCTCGCAACATGAAGAATGCTCGCTGGCCGCCATCGCACAAGCGTTTTCAGCAGTGGAAAACGTGCACAGGCTGATGAGCTACCATGATGCACATTCGGATGTATCGCATATCAACCGCGAGGCTTACGACAGGGAAATTGAAGTGGATGCGCATACCTGGCGCGTGTTGCGTGCGGCAAGGCTGATGTCTGAAGCCAGCCATGGTGCGTTCGATATCACCGTGGCTACCCAGCTGTCCCGTCTTGGATTCTTGCCGGCACATGAATATCGGCCCACCAGCAGCGCGTATGGCACCTGGCTCGACATCAGCCTCACCGCGCCCAATCGTGTACGCCTGCTGGGAAATGTGCAAATCGACCTTTCCGGCATTGCCAAAGGCTATGCAGTGGACCTGGCCATCGAGGCGCTGAAGGCTGCCGGCATACACGCGGGACGCGTCAATGCGGGCGGAGACATGCGCATATTCGGCACTGCGCCACAATGCATCCAGGTGCGCAATCCGGCGATGCATACGCAGGCCGTTCCATTGTTGCATATGCAGGAAGGGGCGGCCGCAACCAGCGCAGGTTATTACAGCGAACAAGTGCATGAAGGCCGCAAGGTGCTGCCCATCATCCAGCCGCATAGCGGCATGGCGTGTGACAGCGGCCGCAGCGTGACCGTCATCGCAAGGGACTGCATGACTGCCGATGCCCTGACCAAAGTGGTGTATGCCAATCCGCGCAGCGCGCTACCCGTTCTGAATACCTACAAGGCACGCGCGCTGATCGTGGAGCACGATGCTGCCAGTAATACCTGCCAGATTTTCGACTCGATGAAAGCGTGATCCCCATATGCAAAGTCATCCACCTATGGCCATCCGCCTCGCCAAACCGCACAAGCATTTCCTGTATGCCACTTTCCTGCTGCTGTGGGCGAGTGGTGTGCTGTGGCTGGTATTTCATTATTTCATGCAGGCACAGGGGGAGTTTGGCGTTACCCCGCACCCGACTGAAAACTGGTGGTTGCGCCTGCACGGCCTGATGGTGTTTGCCGCACTGGTTGGCATCGGCAGCGTGCTGCCGGTACACGCACAGCGCGCCTGGCAACTGAAAAAAAACCGCCAAACCGGGCTGACAATGAAACTGCTGCTCGCATGGATCGCCGCCACCGGCTATGCGCTGTATTACTTTGCCAGTGAGGTCAATGAAAACTGGCTGCCGGTATTGCACTGGGGAGCAGGCCTGGCCTGGCCCCTGATGCTGGTATTGCACATCCAGTCAGGGCGGCGGCGCGCAACCACGAAAATTACGCAACCTGCTGATTTGAAAAGCCCGCCGCAGAATTCGGCAATACCTGCACGTTAGCCCTCATCTGACCGTGTGCAAATCTGCCCCGGGAAATGACACGCGTGCGGCTCAAGATCGGATTTTGTTTAGACATTCCCTGCGCTTCTCTCTAGAATTGCGCCCTTTCCCCACCAGATTTACAGGGTCGATTCATGAGTTCCGAAGTCACCACAGAAAAATCCACCGCTGCCGCCAATAGCACAGGCATTGCGCAAATCGCCAGGGAAGTGGCGCGCCGCCGTACCTTCGGCATCATCTCCCACCCTGACGCAGGCAAGACCACGCTGACTGAAAAACTGCTGCTGTTCTCCGGCGCGATCCAGATGGCGGGTGCAGTGAAGGCAAGAAAGAGCGGGCGCCATGCGACTTCCGATTTTCTTGAAATTGAGAAGCAGCGCGGTATTTCGGTGGCCTCGTCGGTGATGCAGTTTGAATATCGCGACCATGTGGTAAACCTGCTCGATACGCCCGGCCACCAGGACTTCTCCGAGGATACCTATCGCGTGCTGACTGCGGTGGACTCGGCACTGATGGTGATCGATGCAGCCAAAGGTGTGGAAGCGCAGACCATCAAGCTGCTGGATGTGTGCCGCATGCGCGACACGCCCATCCTGACTTTCATGAACAAGATGGACCGCGAAGTGCGCGACCCGCTGGAGCTGCTGGACGAAGTGGAGTCCGTGCTGAAAATCCAGTGTGCGCCGGTGACCTGGCCACTGGGCATGGGCAAGACGTTCCGCGGTGTATATCACATCCTGCGCAACGAGATTCTGCTGTTCACGCCGGGCGAAGAGCGCGCCAATGGCGAGGTGGAAATCATCAAGGGGCTGGACAATCCGGAACTGGACAAGCGCTTCCCGATGGAAATCGAGCAACTGCGCATGGAAGTTGAGCTGGTGCATGGCGCATCACACCCGTTCAGCCTGGAAGATTTTCTTGCCGGCAAACAGACACCGGTATTCTTCGGCTCCGCGATCAACAATTTCGGCGTGCGCGAAATCCTCAACGCCTTGCTGGAATGGGCGCCTGCGCCACGCGAGCGCGATGCGACTGCGCGTGCGGTGAACCCGAACGAAGCCAAATTTTCCGGCTTTGTGTTCAAGATCCAGGCCAATATCGACCCAAATCACCGCGACCGCATTGCCTTCCTGCGCGTGTGTTCCGGCCATTTCGAGCGCGGCATGAAACTCAAGCACCTGCGCATCGGCAAGGAGATACGCGTCTCCAGCGTGGTGACCTTCATGGCGTCAGCGCGTGAACTGGTGGAAGAGGCCTATGCCGGCGACATCATCGGCCTGCCCAACCACGGCAACATGCAGATCGGCGACAGTTTCTCCGAAGGCGAAATGCTGCAGTTCACCGGCATTCCCTACTTTGCACCGGATTTCTTCCAGACCGTGCGCATCAAGAACCCGATGAAGATCAAGCAGCTGCAAAAAGGCCTGCAACAGCTGGGCGAGGAAGGCGCGGTGCAGGTGTTCAAGCCAATGGATGGCGGCGACCTGATCCTGGGCGCGGTGGGCATGCTGCAGTTCGACGTGGTGGCCAGCCGCCTCGCCGGCGAATATGGCGTGGATGCGGTGTTTGAAGGCAGCAGCGTGAACACCGCACGCTGGGTGACCTGCGACGATGCAAAGATTTTTGCCGACTTCCAGAAATCGCTGTCGCACAACCTGGCGATCGATGCCGCCGGCAACCTGGCTTATCTTGCCCCCAACAGCGTGAACCTGAAACTGACCCAGGAGCGCTGGCCGAAAGTCGTGTTCCATACCACGCGCGAACATGCCGTCAAGTTATGACACAGAAAATCGATTTTGATCTTCGCGGCGAATTTGTAGAGCTCAATCAGTTGCTGAAACTGGTAGGCATTTGCGACAGCGGCGGCGCCGGCAAGGCACTGGTAGCCAGCGGCGAAGTGAGCGTTGATGGCGAGGCTGAATTGCGCAAGACACGCAAGGTTTACGCCGGATCGGTGGTCGAAATCGGCGACGTGCAGATCCGTGTCATCAAAGCACCCTAAACTTTCCACCAGATTCTGCCGATAACCTCCGCAAGGCACCTGCTGAGGCTTGCTTTGCTCCATCGCAACGCCTGACCAGCGTGCGCCAAATGCAAATATATATAATAAATTCATGAGGATATGAATGAAGAACTGGTACCTGCAGCTGAGCATCAAATGGAAACTGCAACTCGGCTTTTTCCTGGTCACCATGATCACCACAGTATACAACCGCATCCTGGCCGCCTCCGAACTGGGCGAGATGGTGGAAATTGCACGCAAAAACGGTGTTTCAAGCGAGGTGATCAACCAGCTTGCAGCCAATCACCAGGCTTATATATTCAATTCATTCTGGGAATCAGGCATCGAATTCATGCTGCAGTTTTTTGTGATCGGCATGGTGGCCGGCCTGTTCGTAAAACCCATTCTCAGCTTGTGCCAATCGCTGAAAGCTGTTGAGAAAGGTGATCTGACCATCGGTGTGGAAAACAAATCCAGGGACGAATTTGGCGTACTGGAAAGGAGTTTCAACGACATGTTGAATAGTCTTAACCGGATTATGGTAGAAGTGGATACCAGCGGCAAGGAGATGGAGCAGTCTGCTTTCCAGATCGCGAAAATTTCGCATGAAATCGCTGAAGTGGCGCATCAGGAAGATGAGCGTTCTGCCGAAGTTATCCAAGTCACCCAGCATTTGCAGCAGATTTCCGCCGATGTGCAAAAGAAGGCCCTGGCGGCAACCGAGCGTGCCAAACAGACTGCAGAAAGGGCCCGCGAAGGCATCCGTATGGTGACACGGAACATTTCCGAAATGCAGACCACGACGGGCGAAGTGAATGATGCAATGCAGAAAATTACCGAACTGGAACAGGCCAGCGGCCGCATCCATGCGATCATAGCCACCATCAAGGAAATTGCCGAGCAGACCAACCTGCTGGCACTGAATGCAGCGATCGAGGCCGCACGTGCCGGTGAGGCCGGTCGTGGCTTTGCGGTGGTGGCAGACGAAGTGCGCAAGCTGGCAGAGCGCACTACCCTTTCGGCAACCGAAGTGACTGGCATCATCGGCAAGCTCAGCGACAAGGTGCAGGAAGTCACCACTTCGATGAATGTGGTCGTCAGCAAGGTGCATGCGAACCAGGAGGTTGCCGGAGAAACCGCAAAGGTGATTGATTTGATGGCGTCCGAAGTCGCCGAAACCGCAAGTGCGAACCATGGCATCTCTGAATCCAGTGGCCAGCAGATTGGCAACGTCGAACTGCTGCAGAACAATCTGAACCAGCTTTTCGAAACGCTGAAGATGAATTCGATCAAGGTGGACAACACCGCCGCCATCGGCGAAAGCCTGCACGCGGTTTCCGGCAAGCTGAATGAAATCATGTCGCAATTCAACTTCCGGAAAGTCAGGCTGCAGGATACCCATCAGAATGAAAAACGGAAATTCCCGCGCATCGCCAACAAGCTGCTGATCCAGGCGCATCAGAATGGCCAGACCTTTGAAGGCTCCAGCCTGGATTTCAGCCTGACCGGCATGCGCCTTGAACTCAACCATGCCCTGGAGCCGAACAAGCCGCTAATGATCGAAGTGTATTTGCCGAAAGAAACCTTGCAGGAATACGAAAAGCAGAAGCCATTGCGGCTGCAGGCTGACATCAGCTGGCAGCGCCAGGTTTCGGGCAAATACCAGTGCGGCCTCTCCTTCAAGAGTGCAGACAGGGAAACAACCCAGAAATTGCGTGAAAGCATCGAATACTTCAACAAGCTGCCGGTATTCATCGAAAATCACTCTTTTGAGCTGTTCTGAAACGGTAATGACATTTCATGCTGTATATCGCACCGCATATTTCCATACCCGAACATGAAATTGCTCTGACCGCAGTCCGCGCACAAGGTGCCGGCGGCCAGAATGTGAACAAGGTATCGAGCGCAATCCACCTGCGCTTTGACATTCATGCTTCGACCCTGCCACAAGACATCCAGCAGCGCCTGCTTGCATTGCAGGATCAGCGCATCACCCGGGATGGCATCATCGTGATCAAGGCCCAGGAATTCCGCCACCAGGAAAAAAACCGCACTGAGGCGTTGCGTCGCCTGAAAGTGCTGGTACAGAGTGTGGCCAGCCCCCCAAAAAAACGCATCGCAACCAGACCCACGCGCAGTTCACAGCAACAGCGCATTGAAAACAAGACAAGACGCAGCGCGATCAAGCACATGCGCGGCAAGGTAAGGGAATAACCAACACCATGGCAATCAAGGCAACCATCTTCAAGGCAAATCTGCAAATCGCGGATATGGAGCGCCACTACTATCATGACCACACGCTCACACTTGCCCGCCACCCTTCCGAAACCGACGAGCGCATGATGGTTCGCCTGCTGGCGTTTGCCCTGCATGCGGATGAATATCTGGACTTCGGGCAAGGCATGACGGATGAAAGCGAAGCTGATGTATGGCTGAAGGACCTAACCGGCGCCATCGAGCTGTGGATCGATGTCGGCATACCGGATGAAAAACTGATCCGCAAAGCCTGCGGACGCGCCAAACGGGTGATCGTCTATACCTATGGCGGACGCACCGCCGACATGTGGTATGCACAGAACAGCAAACAGTTCGAACGACTGGATAATCTGCGCGTGGTCAACCTGCCACAGGAAAACACACGTGCGCTTGCCAATCTCGCACACCGCAGCATGCAGTTGCAGTGCACGATACAGGATGACCAGGTCTGGTTAAGCAACGGCGATGAAAGCGTTCAGGTGGAACGCATTATCCTGAAAGACACAGCAAATTAGCTTAAACAGGGCGCTGCAACAGGATATTTTCATGCTGGATAAACTTCAGCAGAAATCATGGTTCCAGCGCTTGCCTGGAATTGCATGATTTATAATGTCCTGATTTCATCTTCAGGGCAATTCGGTCCAGTAATGAGTATCAGGATTATTACCCCATCGACAAGCAGTCCCGTTTCCAGCCCTGACGGCGGTTCTGAGTTCCGGAGAAGACTTGCAGCTGCCGGACTGGACAAATATGTTTTCAGCCGCATCGCCAGCAATGGCGACATTGAATACGGACTGCATGAAAATCTCGTTGCCGAATGGTTTCCCGATTATGACACTACCGGTTTGTGCGACAGGCTCAACCTGGACACGCAGCATAACGCTGAAGACCTGGAACGTGAAATCCTGCTTGCGATGCTGCTGTCCCCCGTTCCATTCATCTTTCCCGGCCATGCCGAACTGGCTTCGGCACTGCGCATCCGCAGCAATATCGTTCTTGCTGCCAGAAAAACTTCGCTTGATTTTCATACCAGCGAAGCGGAAAGGCCGAACGATTACTGGACCTATCATGAAGACTCCGGTTTTACCATCCTGCCTGGCAGATCACTGATCGAGGCCCTGAAAAAAGCCACGCAGCCGGAAGTGTCCGGGCAGAAATATTCCTTTTCATGCTATCGCGCGACAGAATATGTAATCCTGCTCGGCATCGCAGAAGAACTGCAGGCCAGCAACCCTCCGCTTTACGAGAAGCTGCGCAAGCAGTGGGAAGCCAGCGCGATCATGTCCGGCAGCTTCCATGAGGCCTTCCTGAAGGAATATGGCACGATGCAAGATCCTTTGCCGCAGAAATTCTACGTGCCTGGCGACCGCGTGTGGTTCCGCAACCCGGACAAGGCCTCCGCGGAAATAACCGGCTACGAAGGATCATGGGTGATTTACCTGGGGTGCGGCCTGTTTACCAATTTCTGGGATGAGGCCCATCCCTATACGCTGGATGCCAAATGCATCGAAATCTATCACTGGCGCCATGCGACCCGCCCTGACAAGAATGGTGAAATGTGCATAGACGAATCCATCGTAGCCAGGCAAGTTTCCGAAACCTTGCAGCATCCGGAGGAAATCAGCCGCATCCTGTCTGAAATGATGCGCTACCGTGATCCGATGGATGTTCATGCAACGGGAGGCTGCATAGACAGCACGCGAGAATATCCGCGTTACGTCTGTCCGGGCACGGCAGATCTGGCATTTTAGACTGTGGCAGCACTGACCCGCTTGCGCAAGTCAAGCCAGCTGTCATTGCAGCCGGCGAGTCCCCGCGCGCCATTTTCGAAAACGACACACATTCTCTGCTCTGCAACTGACAAAGAGTCTGCGGTCTGCTGCAGCTTTTCCAGAACATGAATATCCGCCTCCGATGCATCCCCGTGCCCCATCTGTCTTTTGCGCAGCCGCTCCCGCAACAGCACCGGATCAGCTGTTACGGATGCAATGATGAAACGGGCATGTTTTTCCGAAGCCAGTCGCTGGAAGCTTGCACGCATTTCCAGTTTCAGGAAGGCAGCATCCACGATCACGATAAAGCCCGCTTCCAGCAGTATCCCGGCCAGATGCATCAATCGGTCATAGGTTTTCCTTGAAATGTCTGCGGTATAAAGATCACTGCCGGTCGCTTCACGGCTCTGCTCCAGCGCATCAAGACCAAACAGGCGCTTGCGTTCCACATCCGAACGCAGCCGGACTGCACCAAGACATTCGGCAGCCATTTGCGAAAATGTACTCTTGCCCGAACCGGGCAGCCCATGCGTGATGATCAAGGCAGGCTTGCCGCTTGCGAGGCATGCCTCCGCCAGTTGCAAATGCGCCCGGCAATCCTGCCACGCCCGCCCGGATTCCGCTGCATGCACATCAGGCTGAACAGCATGTATCGCAGACACTTTTGCGCGCACCGTCGCGCGGAAAGACAGGTACATTTGCAGCAACGGCAACCCCTCGTAGTCACCGGTGATTTCCAGATAACCATTCAGGAATCGCCATGCAAGGCGGCACAGCCCGTGATACAGCAAATCCATCATCGTGAATGCAACCTCATCCAGCACATCAATCCAGCGAAAAGCTGCGCTGAATTCAATTGCATCAAACGGCACGGGGTGATCATCCAGCAAAACGATATTGCCCAGATGCAGATCACCGTGACATTCGCGCACAAAGCCTAGTCGCTTGCGCTCATCCAGGAGGAATGTACAACGCCGCAGGGTTTCCAGGCTTTTCTTATGGAGTGTGAGCAGCATTTCCATATCCCTGCTGCCGACCAGCAATTCCTGCAGTTGAATGAAGTTCTGTTCTGTTGCAGCGAGCAGCTTGTTGGCACCCCCCCATTCCTGCTGCAGCGGGGCGCCCGCAAGGGAGCGATGAAATTTCGCAAGCAATATCGCCAGGTTGTCTATGTGCTGAGGCTGCAATTGATGATTTTTTGCCATGAGATCAAGCTGGCGAGACTCGGGGAAACGCACAAGTTTGACTGCATATTCAAGCGCGGGTCCGGATTCCGGAACGGCAGCAGATGCGATTTCAGGATGTTGCAGGCTGCCACCAATCGCAACGAGCCCTATATATAAGCCAGGTGCCAGTCGCTGGTTGAGGCGCACTTCCTCTTCGCAAAAATGCCTGCGAGACTGCAAGGAGGTAAAATCCAGAAACCCCAGATCAACCGGTTTCTTGATCTTGTAGGCATACTTCCCGTCCAGTATGACCCACGATATATGTGTTTCCAGCAACTTTATCTGCCCGGGATGCACCGAGCGCCGGCGAAGCAGGCCCAGCAGATGCCCGATCAGCTTGCGCCGTTGCCCATAATATTCCTCATGAAGGGATCTTTTCATCGTGACCTTTCCACCCAGCTTGTTTTCACCAGCAACAATACAGATAAATATATATTTATTACAAATAGTTACATTAAATTAACGGGCACCAGAGAGTCCATGGCACGAATAACCGCATATTCGAGTTGCATTAATCGGCCCACATTCCTATAATGCTCGACTTTTATTGCAAGCCAAATTCTCAAGAGGTCAACATGGCAAACACAGCACAAGCCAGAAAGCGTGCAAGACAATCTGTACAACAGAACCTGCATAACTCCAGTCTGCGTTCCGAACTGCGCACAGCAATCAAGCGCGTAGCCAAGGCAATTGCAACCGGCGACAAGGCTGCTGCACAGGCTGTTTTCCGCGAATCCACAAGCGTGGTTGATTCTATCGCTGACAAGAAAATCATTCACAAGAACAAAGCGGCTCGCCACAAGAGCCGCTTGTCTGCAGCGATCAAAGCAATGGCTTAAAGGCGACGGCCTGCGCCGGGCATTCCCGGCGCAATACGCCTCCCGATAATTGTACTTGAATGTACCGCAGCAAAAGGCCGACAGACCGTCGGCCTTTTGCGTTAAGAAGACTGAACCTGCAAACAGCATAAAAAAATCTTGCAATGACCATGCAATTCAGGCGAGTATCCATTTTTCAACTTTTACATTGCACGGCCTAATCGCCGCAATCAAAAAGCCATGACGCATTTGATGAACACCTACTCCCGCCAGCAAGTTGCCTTCAGCCATGGCGCAGGCAGCAAACTGTGGGACATCCAGGGCAAGGAATATCTGGATGCCATCGCCGGCATCGCCGTCAACACGCTGGGCCATGCCCATCCGAAGCTGACCGCAGCCCTTTCTGTACAAATCGGCAAGCTGATGCATGTCTCCAACGTTTACCAGATCCTAGAGCAGGAAAAGCTGGCTGACCAGCTGTGCAAGCTTTCCGGCATGCAGGAGGTATTTTTCTGCAACTCGGGATGCGAAGCCAATGAAGCCGCGATCAAGCTGGCTCGCATGTACGGGCACAAACAGGGCATCGAGAACCCCAACATCATCGTCATGGAAAAGGCTTTCCATGGCCGAACCCTGGCGACGCTTTCTGCCACTGGCAACCGCAAGGTGCAGGCCGGTTTCGAACCACTGGTAAAAGGCTTCGTGCGCGTCCCTTATAACGACCTGGCCGCAATCGAGCAGGTCGCGGCGCATACCCCTGACGTCGTGGCCATCCTGGTGGAGCCCATCCAGGGCGAAGGCGGCATCCGCATCAGCGACATCGAATATCTCGAAGGCCTGCGCAAGATTTGCGACCAGAAAAACTGGCTGCTGATGCTCGACGAAGTGCAATGTGGTGTTGGACGTACCGGCACCTGGTTTGCCTTCCAGCACACCAGCATCATGCCAGATGTGATGACCCTGGCCAAAGGCCTGGGAGCAGGTGTACCTATCGGCGCCTGTCTTGCAAATGGTCGCGCCACCGGTACTTTTGGCCCCGGCAACCATGGTTCCACTTTTGGCGGCAATCCGCTGGCCTGCACTGCAGCAACGACAACGCTGCAGGTCATCGAAGAAGACAAACTGATGGCCAATGCAAAAAGCATAGGTGATTTCATGCTGCAGGAGCTGAAATCACGGCTAGGCAACCTGCCAGGCGTGATCGATATCCGCGGCCAGGGTCTGATGCTGGGCATCTCCCTGTCGAAACCGTGCGGCGAGCTGGTTGCCAGGGGCATTGAAAAGGGCATCCTGATCAATGTGACCGTTGATACCGTTGTTCGCCTGCTGCCACCGTTGATCTACAGCAAGGCCGATGCAGAACAACTGCTGGATGTGCTATGCCCGATGATCACCGATTTCGTGAACCAGGGAGCATGAGATGACGATCAAGCACTTCCTGCAGATGCAAGACCTCAAACTTGATGAGTTCGAGCATATTTTTGCCCGCACGGCGATCATCAAACAGCGTTTCAAGGCATACCAGCCTTATCATCCCCTGGCTGACCGCACGCTGGTAATGATCTTCGAAAAAAACTCCACCCGCACCCGCTTGTCTTTCGAGGCAGGCATGCAGCAGCTTGGTGGTTCCGCCATTTACCTGAACACGCGCGACACCCAGCTGGGCCGCGGCGAACCGGTAGAAGACGCAGCACAAGTCATCTCGCGCATGAGCGACATCGTGATGATCCGCACCTTCGAGCAGGAGATCATCGAACGCTTCGCGCGCAACTCGCGTGTACCGGTGATCAACGGCCTGACCAACGAATACCACCCATGCCAGATCCTTGCCGACATCTATACCTATATCGAACATCGCGGTTCGATCAAGGGCAAGACCATCGCCTGGATCGGCGACTCCAACAATGTCTGCAATACCTGGCTGCAGGCTGCGGAGATTTTCGATTTCAACGTGCATGTCTCCACCCCCCCCGGCTACGAGGTTGAACCTGAACGTGCCGGATTGCTGGGAGAAGACCATTACGAGGAGTTTGCCGATCCGATGCAGGCTGCAAAGGGCGCCGACCTGGTGACGACCGATGTGTGGACCAGCATGGGTTTCGAACGCGAAAATGACGCCCGCCGCAAGGCCTTTGCAGACTGGATTGTCGACGCTGACATGATGGCAGTGGCCAAACCGGATGCGCTGTTCATGCACTGCCTGCCCGCGCATCGCGGCGAGGAAGTCGATGCCCGCGTCATCGACGGTCCGCAAAGCGTGGTGTGGGACGAGGCAGAGAATCGTTTGCACGTGCAGAAAGCTTTAATGGAGTATTTGCTTTTGGGCAAGATAAACTCGTAATTCGAAGCAACGACCATTAGGCAAACGATTCCGGCAGAGGCTAACGCGAATGAAGCGAACGTTAAACTCAACTGCGCGGCCGCAGCCATAACAGGCCGCAAACACAAAAGAAGCAATAATTACTGAAACGCAAATTTCAATTTCATTTTCAAGTACAGAGTAATCAATGAGCGACATCAAAAAAGTTGTACTCGCCTATTCCGGCGGCCTCGAC
>JAJXUI010000068.1 GCA_021782995.1 Pseudomonadota bacterium
CCGATCTTCCACTACGGCCATTTCTCGCAGATTAATCTTCGGATATTGCGCGAGAGCGCCGGGAAAGCTGGTGGCCTGCTTTCCGTCGAGCAAGCCCGCAGTAGCCAGCACCGATGGCGCTGCACAAATCGCGCAGACATATTTCTTCTGTTGTGCCATTTTCCTGATGAATTCGAGAATGCGCGGATCGGCTTTCAGGTTGTTGGTACCGGGCTGACCGCCTGGCAAAACGACCATGTCGTACTCAAGCTTGAGTGCTTCATCCAGGGTGGTGTCCGGTATCAATACCGTACCGCGGCTGGCCTTGACGGGGTGGGCGTCCAGACCGGCGGATGTGACCGGGATGCCAGCGCGACGCAGGATGTCGATGATGGTGACGGCTTCCAGCTCTTCACAGCCTTGCGCCAAAGGAACCAATACGGTTTGCATATTCAGGAATCCTTTTATATTATATAAATCAGATAGTTATATTTGATGATCAACCAGCTTTCCGTCCGCCATGCGCAGCCTGCGTGACAGGGAAATGGCAATGGCGCGTATGACTTTGGCCGCAATGCGCGGCGTTTCAAGCATCATTTTCTCAAGGCCATCCTTGGAAAGGATCAGTACGGTGCAGTCTGAGGCCGCAATGCAGGTGGCCGAGCGGCGCTCACCATCCAGCACCGCCATTTCGCCAATTGTTCGATCCTTGCCCAGCTTGGCGAGTTCCACATTTTCGTCTTCCTGGTTCAGCTTTTGCACGGAAACATTGCCATCGATGATCAGGCACATGAAGGTGCCCATGTCCCCTTCATTGAAAATGACCTCTTCTGCTTCAACATGATTGATACTGAAATAACGTGCGGCTGAGAGAATTTCTGCGGGAGGCAGTGTATTGAGCAATGTACTGTTCAGCAGCATGTCGCGGATTTCATCAAGCATGGCAGACTGTTCAAGCATGGGGATCGCGGCTCCGGATTTTATACAGGGAAATTCTAACCTATTATTCAATGATACCCGTCAATTTTAACCCGGCCTGGTCGGCTGAAACCTCGGGTAGCAGCAGATAAACGGACTTGCCACCTGATGCTTGATGCCTAACCACCGCCTTGCCTGTCCAGTAGCCGATGAGGCCGCCGGCAATCACATCCGAAGCAAAATGTGCATCATGGTAGATGCGGGCATAACCGACAACCGAGGCAAGACCATAGGCGGTGTACTGCACTGAGGAAGATTCATAATGGGATGAAATGACGGATGCCAGCGCAAAAGCCTCAGTGGTATGGCCGGAAGGGAAGGAGGAGTTCAATGAGCGGGCGCCCAGCCCGTTGAAATCGGCATTGCCGGCATTTTCGAAAGGGCGGCTGCGGCCGCTGGCAATCTTGATCGAAGGGGTGATGATGCCACTGGCGATGATGCTGGCGGAGAGTGCATCCCGGGCTACCCGCCGTGATGTGACGCTGTCACCGAAGGTGCCCGCAAGATAAAAGCCGCCAATCACGCCGATGGCATATTCTGCACCCAGTTTTTCAATCTGCATCAGCCCTGCATTTTCACCCGGATGCTTGCCCCATGAGTTACGGATAGGCATATCCAGCCAGAGCGCAGTGCCTGCTATGGCAATGCCAGCCAATCCAATATCCTGCCAGTCAGCCGCTTTCCAGCTTGCTGGCTTGCTCAATACATAGCCCGCGTCATCCGTGATTGAATAATAAAGGGAGGAGGTGTTTTCTGCTGCATGGACAGCAGAGCAGATGAGCAGCAATGCAGCCGGCAATACTTTTCCAAGCCAGGTGCAGCATCTGCACATGCGCAATGTCAGTCGCGGAAATTGTTGTACTGCAGCGGGAAATCGGTAATGGTCTTTTTTACAAAGGCTATTGCAGTTTGCAGGTCATCACGGCTCTTGCCGGTAACGCGTACCGTGTCTCCCTGGATGCTGGCCTGGACTTTCATCTTGCTGTCCTTGATATGCTTGACGATCTTTTTGGCCAGTTCGGTTTCCACGCCAACCTTGACCGTGCAGCTACGCTTGACCTTGTTGCCGCTGATTTTTTCGATCTTGTCGCTGATGTCCAGGCACTTGATGTCGACACCGCGCTTGGTCAGTTTGCCATTGAGAATGTCCTGCACCTGGTCCAGCTGGAAATCGTTGTCGGCAAATACGGTCAGTACCAGTTCGGCCTGCTCGACGCGAGCATCGGAGCCCTTGAAGTCAAAGCGTGTGCTGACTTCCTTGTTGGTCTGTTCGACCGCATTCTTGACTTCGGTCTTGTCAACCTCGGAAACGATATCGAAAGTGGGCATGTTCTCTCCTTGAGAAATTTCTTGGTCGCAGCATGGCTAAAACGGCCAGTTGCGGTTGTTGCTTACCTTCGGGTTAGTCTTAGCCAAAGTGGCAAATGTAATGATACGGTTCGGTAGTTACTTCGATATCAAAACTGGAGTTGCCGGGTACGTTGAACGATTCTCCGGCCTTGCAGGTTTTCCAGTCTTCACCCTTGATCCTGTAACGACAGCTGCCATGAGTGGTTTCCATGATTTCCGGTACACCGGTATTGAAAGTCAGTGTGGAGGGCAGGATCACGCCCACAGATTTTTTGGTGCCATCGGCAAACTGGATGGAATGCGAAACACATTTGCCATCAAAATATACATTGGCTTTGGTGCCTACCGAGATATTTTCAATTTTTTCAGTCATTTTACAGTTCCTGTTACTTGCGGTTCTTCAGGTTGGCGGCAATGCGCATCCTGAGTGCATTCAGCTTGATGAAGCCGCCGGCATCTTTCTGGTCGTAAGCGCCTTTGTCGTCTTCAAAAGTGGCGATGGTCGGGTCGAACAGTGAATCGGTCTTGGAATCGCGGCCAACAACAATCACGTTGCCCTTGTACAGCTTCACACGCACCCAGCCATTCACTGTCTGTTGGGTGTGGTCGATCAGCACCTGCAGTGTCTTGCGCTCGGGGCTCCACCAGTAGCCGTTGTAAATCATCGATGCATAGCGCGGCATCAGGTCATCCTTCAGGTGGGCCACTTCCCGGTCCAGCGTGATGGACTCAATTGCCCGGTGCGCTTTCAGGATGATGGTGCCGCCGGGGGTTTCATAGCAACCGCGGGATTTCATGCCGACATAGCGATTTTCCACCAGGTCCAGGCGGCCGATGCCATGCTTGCCGCCCAGCTCATTCAGCCTGGCCAGCACCTGTGCTGGCGTCATCTTCGTGCCATTCAGCGCAACGATGTCGCCGCGTTCGAATTCAATATCGAGGTACTCGGCCGCATCCGGTGCATTTTCCGGCGACACGGTCCAGCGCCACATGCTTTCTTCGGCTTCAGCGGCAGGGTCTTCCAGATGGCGGCCTTCAAAGCTGATATGCAGCAGGTTTGCATCCATCGAATAGGGTGAGCCACCGTTCTTGTGTTTCATGTCGATGGGGATGCCGTGCTTCTCGGCATAAGCCAGCAGTTTTTCGCGGCTAAGCAGGTCCCATTCGCGCCATGGGGCGATGATCTTGATGTTCGGGTTCAGCGCGTAGGCGCCGAGCTCGAAGCGCACCTGGTCGTTGCCTTTGCCGGTAGCGCCATGGGAAATGGCATCGGCCTTGGTCATATTGGCAATATCGATCAGGCGCTTGGCGATCAGCGGGCGGGCGATCGAAGTGCCGAGCAGGTACTCACCTTCATAGATGGTGTTGGCACGGAACATCGGAAATACGAAATCGCGCACGAACTCTTCACGCAGGTCATCGATGAAAATCTGCTCCGGCTTGATGCCGAATTTCAGCGCCTTCTGGCGTGCAGGCTCCAGCTCTTCACCCTGGCCGAGATCGGCGGTGAAAGTGACAACCTCACATTTATAGGTGTCCTGCAGCCATTTGAGAATCACGGAAGTATCCAGGCCGCCGGAATAGGCGAGTACCACTTTTTTGATGTCGCTCATT
>JAJXUI010000014.1 GCA_021782995.1 Pseudomonadota bacterium
TTTGCCGAAGGGAACATGGAGTGGCTGCGGGATGGCCGACGCCTGAAGCCAGATTGGTGTGCGCAGTTCAAGGCCTGGGAAATTCCGACGGCGTGGTTCGACAGCGTGATCAAACTTGCCCTGAGGCGACACCAAGAGGTCTACGTGATCCAGTTGTACCGGGAGCACCAGAAATGCGCTCCGGCATGCTGGAACGCTGAGGGCTTTCACTGCGAATGCTCCTGCATGGGGGAGAACCACGGCGGTGGTCATCCAGGCGGCAACTGGTACGAGGTTTCCGAAACCTTTGCCGTGTCCTGGGGGCAGCAGCGCTATTCATGCCGCCATCTGAAGGTCAAGAACCTCGGGCGCTGACCGTGGCAGCGCAAGCTATCGAAGGTCGGAAATGCGCGGAGACAGCCAAAGTCCACCCGGACCTCCGCATCGTATATAATCTCGCCTACGGTGTCCTCGCCGATGAGGCAGGAAGGTTCTCTCTAGTAGGGGACTACACCACCAAAATCAGGAAAGCCGGATGTGCAAACATCCGGCTTTTTCATTTTAGCGGTTGCGATTTGCTTGATAAAAATCCTGCTATCCCGGATAGGGTGGGTGTTTGATGGCTTGTATTATTCAACCCGGCTTGTCATTATGACGTTCCTGCGAACCTTGCTGTTTGCAAGCAGGACTCAAGCGCTGAAAAAGGGGCATATGGATCAGGCAGGTATCAACAGGCTGGTTAAGGGCAAATGGGCGATAGTTGCCACAGTGGCCATTGCGCTCATGTCGATCCTTCTGGTTTTGCTGGCTTATTACCTGAACAGTCAGCATGTTGTCATCTTCGAGTTCCGAACTGTAGACGTGCATCCGGGAGAGCGTGCGGTTTGGGAGGTGGTATTTGATCTTGTTTTTATTGTCCTGCTGGGCCTGATCGCTTTCATCTATACGCGCCATTTTGGTGTTTTTAAGGCATTTCCGGTTGCCATCATTTTTTCCCTGGTTTTCCTGGAGCTGGCTTACTGGCTGAGCAGCCTTGGCCACCGGGTAAATATCCTTTTTCCCTTGATATCGATGTTCATTTCCCTGCTGATATCAGGTGCGTTCCGTTATTTTGTGCTTGAACGCGGTGTGCGTGAATTGCGTTCAATTTTTTCCAGCTACCACTCGGACAAGCTGGTTGCGCGACTGGAGGTCAATCCGGGAGCTGCGAAAATCGGCGGCGACAACAAGGATGTCACCATCATATTTACCGATATCAAGGGTTTTACCGCGTTCAGTGAGCAGCGTATGCCGATTGAGGTGGTGGCTCGGCTCAATGAGTATCTGGGCGAGATGGTTCAGATCATCGATGAGTTTGATGGCTATTTGGATAAATTCATTGGTGACGGCATCATGGCATACTGGGGAGCGCCGCTGGCTCAGGAGGATCACGCCAATCTGGCAATTGCCTGTCTGCTGGCCATGCAGAATTCCATGCATAAACTGCAGTTAAAGTGGCAGGAGGCGGGAGAAGAACCTTTTTCGATACGGGCCGGTGTGCAATCGGGTGAGGTGGTAGCGGGTAACATCGGTTTGCGTGGCAAGAAGATGGAGTATACGGTGATAGGTGACACTGTGAACCAGGCTGCAAGGTTGGAAACAAGTGCCAAGTATTACGGAATAGATATGCTGGTGGGAGAAGGAACCTATTTGCGCACTCGGGACCTGTACAGTTATCGCGAGCTGGACAGGGTGCGCATGGTGGGGAAAATGCTGCCGGTTACAGTTTACGAGTTGATCGGGCCGATTTCAGATGGTCCGGGTAGGTTGCAAAAACTGTTTGCAGAGGCCCTTGAAATTTACCGTTCCCAAAACTGGAGTGAGGCTGAGAAAGTATTTTCAGCGCTGGTGCTGGAATATCCCCAGGACAAGCCAAGTGCCATGTATCTGGAGCGTTGCCAGTATTTCCTCAGGCATCCTGCAGCTTCGGACTGGGATGGGGTGTTTGTGCGTAATGCAAAGTAATTTATTGAAAATATTAAATAATTAGAATTTGAGTTGAGCTGCGTATTGCCCATTTTTTCAGCGCCAAACTGGCATTGAAAGCGCTAAACCACTATAATCTCGCCCCCGGCCAATCCCCCGGCTTCAATAGTCAATTCTTGGTAAAACATGCAGTTATTTGCTTTTGGCATCAACCATAAAACCGCCCCTCTGGCCGTGCGGGAGCAGGTTGCGTTCAATGTCGAGGCGATGGATACCGCTTTGCGCGATCTGGTGGGGCATGGTGCGGCCAAGGAGGCCACGATACTTTCCACCTGCAACCGCACGGAAGTGTATTGCAGCACCAATGAGCCAGCGCAGGCCATTAACTGGCTGGCGAATTTTCACAAGCTGCCGGCTGACAAGATCGAGCCTTATATTTACGCCATGCCGCAGGAAGAGGCGGTGAAGCATGCATTCCGCGTGGCCAGCGGGCTGGACTCAATGGTGCTGGGCGAACCGCAAATCCTCGGACAGATGAAGCAGGCGGTGCGCCAGGCTGAACAGGCTGGCACCATGGGATTCATGCTGCATAAGCTGTTCCAGCGTACTTTTTCGGTCGCCAAGGATGTGCGCACGCAAACGGAAATCGGTGCCAACCTTACTTCCATGGCCGCCGCTGCAGTAAAACTTGCCGAGCGCATATTCCCCAGTATTGCCGAACAGCGCGTGCTGTTCATCGGTGCCGGCGAAATGATCGAACTCAATGCGGTGCATTTCGCCGCCAAGTCCCCGAAACAGGTTACGGTAGCCAATCGTACGCTGGAACGCGCGCAAACCCTGTCGCGTCGATTCAACGGCAGTGCGATCACGCTGAATGAGTTACCTGACCAGCTGGCACATTACGATATTGTTGTGACCAGCACCGCCAGCCAGTTGCCCATACTGGGAAAAGGCATGGTGGAGCGCGCGTTGAAAGCACGCAAGCACAAGCCGCTGTTCATCGTGGATCTTGCGGTGCCGCGCGATGTCGAAGCGGAAGTGGCCGAACTGGATGACGTATTCCTTTATAGCGTTGATGATCTTTCGGAGGTGGTGAAGGATGGCCTGGATTCGCGCCAGGGCGCAGTGAAAGAGGCCGAAGTCATCATTGCGGCAGGCGTGAATGAATTCATGCACTGGATGGAATCTCGTGGTGTAGTGCCGACGATACGTTCCTTGCGTGATGTCGCCGAACGTCAACGCCGGCATGAAATGGAAAAAGCCTTGCGCAATCTGGCGAAGGGCGAGCCGCCTGAAAAAGTGCTGGAATCCCTGAGCAACGCCCTCACCAACAAATTCCTGCATGCACCTGCCCATGCGCTGAACCATGCGCAGGCAGCGGAGCGAGAAGCATTGCTGGATGCAGTGCATCGCATCTACCAGCTGCATACACCTGAATGAAAGAGAGTATCGCCAACAAGCTTGCCCAGCTTGCCGACAGGCTGGATGAGATCAATTCCCTGCTCAGCAGCGAGCAGGCCACCCGCGATATGGAGGCATTCCGCAAGCTGAATCGCGAACGCACCGAGCTGGAGCCGGTGGTTGAGTTGTATCGTGCTTATCAGGCTGCCGAGGCAGACCTGGCCACAGCCCAGGAAATGCTGGCTGATCCGGACATGAAGGATTTTGCCGATGCCGAGATTCAGGAGAACAAGGCGAAGCTGGAACAGCTGGATGTGGACCTGCAAAAGCAGTTGCTGCCCAAAGACCCGAACGACGAGCGCAATGTCATCCTCGAAGTGCGCGCCGGTACCGGCGGCGATGAGGCCGCCCTGTTTGCCGGCGACCTGTTCCGCATGTACACGCGGTATGCCGAGCGCCAGCGCTGGCAGGTGGAAATGATTTCTGAGAGCCTCGGTGAAAAAGGCGGCTACAAGGAGGTGATCGCCCGCATCATCGGTCATGGTGCGTATTCCGTGCTGAAGTTTGAATCGGGCGCACATCGCGTGCAACGTGTGCCGGAAACCGAATCGCAGGGGCGGGTGCATACTTCGGCCTGTACGGTTGCCATCCTCCCCGAGGCTGATGAAGTGGGCGATGTGGTGCTGAATCCTGCCGACCTGCGCATTGATACTTTCCGCGCGTCTGGCGCCGGTGGCCAGCACATCAACAAGACGGACTCCGCTGTGCGAATCACACACTTGCCTACTGGAACTGTTGTGGAGTGCCAGGACGGCCGCTCGCAACACCAGAACAAGGCGCAGGCAATGCGCGTACTGGCTGCGCGCATCAAGGCGCGTGAAGAAAGCGAGGCACATGCCAAATATGCAGCGGAGCGCAAGTCGCTGGTGGGAAGTGGCGACCGTTCCGAACGCATCCGCACCTATAATTTTCCGCAAGGGCGCGTGACCGATCATCGTATCAATCTCACCCTGTATAAAATGGATCAGATCATGGATGGTGACATCAGTGAATTGACCAATGCCCTGATGGCGGAACATCAGGCGGAACAGCTGGCTGCGCTTGCAGAGTAATATATATTAATATAATCAATAAGATATAAATGTCATCCATTTCCGCTGTGTTGGCAGGTGATGCGAAAAAACTGACGGATACCCTGCAACTGACAGCAGCCGAATCGCGCATTGAAGTGCAGATGCTGTTGCAGCGGGTCTTGCAGGTAAATCGTGCTTATCTGCTGGCACACCCAGAGCGGACGCTCGGCGAAACAGAAGCTGCGGATTATCAGGCACTCTTTCAGCGCCGTTTGTGCGGCGAACCCATGGCCCACATTCTAGGCGAGCGCGAGTTTTATGGACTGAATCTCAGGGTGACGCCTGACACTTTGATTCCGCGCCCGGATACTGAGTTGCTGGTGGAGCTGGCTGTCCGGAATTTGGCACCACCTGCTTTAATTCCTGCTGATGCCACAGCGCAAGCGCAACTATCCGTTCTCGATCTGGGGACGGGCAGTGGTGCAATTGCACTGGCGATAGCGCATGAATGTCCGCACGTCAAAGTGACAGCGGTTGACGCATCACCAGAGGCGCTGGCTGTTGCCCGAGGTAATGCCGAACGGCTGGGAATGCGCAATATACAACTGTTGCCGGGCAGCTGGTTTGAGCCTGTAAAGGATGAGCAATACTCCCTGATTGTCTCCAATCCCCCCTATATTGCCGAATCCGATCCGCATCTGCAGTGTGGAGATGTGCGCTTCGAGCCTGTGTCGGCGCTTGTGGCGGGTGCCGATGGGCTGGATGATATCCGGCAGATCATCCGGCAGGCACCGGCACATCTGTATCCCGGGGGATGGTTGCTGCTGGAGCATGGATATGACCAGTCGGAGCGGGTGCGGACGTTGCTGCAGCAGGCGGGTTTTACAATGGTGTTTTCCGGGCAGGATCTGGCCGGCATTGAGCGGGTAAGCGGTGGTCGGTTACCAGGCTGACAGATTGGGGGTTGACTTGACGGGTCGGGGGGGAGTCTCTAGAATAGTTGACAGATTTACTCAATTAATCGGCGAAGGAATAGAAATGGATATTCAGGAAGTCATCAGGCAACAGGTCACCGGCAATCCGGTCGTTGTCTATATGAAAGGTACCCCGACAGCACCGCGTTGCGGATTTTCCGCGAACGTGATCAATATCCTTAACGCACTGGGTGTAAAGGAAATTTTTGCAGTCAATATTCTCGAAAGCGACGAAATTCGCTTGGGAATCATTGATTACGCCAATTGGCCGACTGTGCCCCAGGTGTGGATCAAGGGTGAATTCATCGGCGGCTCCGACATTACCACCGAGATGTACCAGAGTGGCGAGTTGAAGGAAAAACTGGGCGATCTGGCTGCCTGAAGTGGTTGCAAACTAGATAATTATCTAGGCCATCAGGCATATAGGCATCAAACAGGGGGGAGACTAGAATCCGCTCCGAGTGTTGAAGTTCAAGTTAGGTAACTCGTTCTATCAAACTCTCCTCCTTTACGGGCTATCTCGCGATAGCCCGTTTTTTTTGCCTAGTGTTTCCCTTCCAGATATTTGCGGGCTCGAGCGATCGCTGCCTCCACCTGCTGCGGCGCGGTGCCGCCGATATGGTTGCGCGCAGCCAGCGAACCTTCCAGCGTGAGTATGGCAAAGATGTCGTCGGTGACCAGATTGGAGAATTGCTGCAACTCTTCCAGCTTCAGCTCGGCGAGGTCGCAACTCTTGCTTTCGGCAAAACGAACAGCCTGCGCTACCGCTTCATGGGCGTCGCGGAATGGCAGGCCCTTCTTCACCAGGTAGTCGGCAAGGTCGGTGGCAGTGGCATAGCCTTGCAACGCGGCATTGCGCATGGCTTCAGGCTTCACGGTAATCCCGCCCATCATGTCGGCATAAATACGCAAGGTCATTTGCAAGGTATCCACCGTGTCGAACAGCGGCTCCTTGTCTTCCTGATTGTCCTTATTGTAGGCCAGGGGCTGGCTTTTCATCAGCGTCAGCAGTGATATCAGGTTGCCGGTGACACGGCCAGTCTTGCCGCGCACCAGCTCCGGCACGTCAGGATTTTTTTTCTGCGGCATGATGGAAGAGCCGGTACAGAAACGGTCGGCAATGTCGATAAACCCGAAGCGCGGGCTCATCCATAGAATGAGCTCTTCTGACAGGCGCGACAGGTGCGTCATCAGCAGCGATGCCGCTGCGTTGAATTCAATCGCGAAGTCACGGTCGGACACGGCATCCAGCGAGTTTTCACAAACGCCTTCAAAACCCAGCAGTTCGGCAACATATTCACGCTTGATCGGGTAGCTGGTGCCTGCCAGTGCTGCGGCGCCCAGTGGCAGGCGATTGACCCGGCGGCGGGTGTCCTGCATACGCTCGGCATCGCGCTTCAGCATTTCAAAGTAGGCCATCAGGTGATGGGCAAAGCTGACCGGTTGCGCGACCTGCATGTGGGTGAAGCCGGGCATGATGGTGTGCGTGTGTCTGGAAGCCAGCTCGATCAACGCCAGTTGCAGGCTTGCAATCAGGTGCAGGATTTCATCGATGGCATGACGCAGGAACAGGCGTACGTCGGTCGCGACCTGGTCATTGCGGGAGCGCCCGGTATGCAGGCGCTTGCCGGCATCCCCTACCAGCGCGGTCAGGCGCTTTTCGATATTCAGGTGTACATCTTCGAGGTCGACGGACCATTCAAACTGGCCACTGAGGATTTCATTCTCGATCTGCGACATGCCTTTGCGTATATCTGCAAGATCCTGATTATTGATAATATTGCATGCGGCCAGCATTTGCGCATGGGCGAGGGAGCCCTGAATATCGAAAATCGCCAGCCGCTGGTCGAATTCGACCGATGCGGTATAGCGTTTTACCAGTTCTGTAACGGGTTCGTTGAATCTGCCCGACCAGGTTTGATTGTCTTGCATGGTTGTCCAGCCTTGTCCAGAATGACGGCATACGGGGAGATTGCATGCCTAAAAGGCGAAGTATAAATCAAAACATCATAGCTGACTCGTTGCCGGACTTCCGCAGTCTGGGGGCGGTATTGAGAATCGTAGTGCTGGCAAATTTCATAGCCTTGCTGGCTGTGGTGGCCCAGTCGTTTTCCCTTGCGGATGTGGTGCGACGCTTTATCGACATGTCTGCATTGATGCAGCCGATACTGCTTTGCAGTTTGCTGGTGCTTTACCTTGCGAGCAAAGGACTGGCGCAACTCAGCTATTGGCATGGGTTTGTTGTGGTGATTCTGCTGGTTGTCGTCATCACCCTGTCAGTCCTTTCGATGGGGGCAATCCTGTTCATGCCGGAGCAGGTTTCCGTTACATATTTCATGCTGAGGTCTGCATTTGTTGCGGCTGTGCTAGCCGCATTCCTGCTGCTTTACTTCAGGATGCGGGCCATGTCGCTGGTACCCGCGTTGCAGGAAGCCCGCCTGCAGGCGCTGCAAGCGCGTATCCGGCCGCATTTCCTGTTCAACAGCATCAATGCTGTACTGAGCATCGTTCGCAGCGACCCGAAGCGGGCGGAAACCGCGCTTGAGGATATGGCAGACCTGTTCCGCATGGCGATGGGCAATAGCCAGGAACTGGTGCCATTGCGGCGAGAAATTGCCCTGACCCGGCAGTATCTTGACCTGGAAAAGCTGAGATTGGGTGAACGCCTGAGGGTGGACTGGCACATCGGTGAAACTGTTGAGATGGCGGTCATTCCGCCGCTGATCCTGCAGCCTTTGCTGGAGAATGCGGTTTATCATGGCATCGAGCCACTGGCAGAAGGCGGAATCATCAAAATACGCATCAGGCATGAAGCGAATGAATTGCTGCTGGATGTGAAGAATCCGTGCAAGGAAGTTTATGGCGCCCACAGTGGCAACCGCATGGCACTGGAAAATATACGTGAAAGGCTGGCGCTGAGGTTCGATGTCGAGGCAAAATACACGGCGGAACGTGGTGATGACTATTATCATGTGCATATCCAGCTGCCTTACATCAAACAGGAGACTGAATGAACAGTGTGAATCTTCCCCTGAGTGTATTTGTTGTAGATGACGAAGCGCCAGCTCGGCAACGCATCAAGGAATTGCTGGGTGATTGCATGGCCCAGTTGCCGCTGGAAATTGCGGGTGAGGCTGCCAACGGGGTTGAGGCGCTCGAAATGCTTTCCGGATTGCATGCTGATGTGGCGCTGGTCGATATCCGCATGCCGCAGATGGATGGACTGGAACTTGCCCAGCACCTGAACAAGCTGGAAAAACCGCCAGTCATCATCTTCACGACTGCCTACGACAATTATGCAATACAGGCATTCGAACAGCACGCAATCGATTACCTGCTCAAGCCTATCCGCCTGGGGCGACTGTTTGAAGCCCTGACCCGTGCCCGTGCGGCGGTCCCTTTAAAGAGCGAAGTACTGCAGGAGCTGATGCCGGAGCCGCGCAGGAACCTGTCTATCCATGAGCGCGGCAAAATCCTGCTAGTGCCCGTGGAAAAAATCCTCTACCTGCGTGCAGAATTGAAATATGTCACGGTGCGCACACAGGAGCGCGAATTTCTGGCCGAAGAGCCTTTGGGTGCACTGGAAAAAGAATTTTCCGCCAGATTCATCCGCATACACCGCAACTGTCTGGTGGCGCGCTCGGAAATTGAGAGTTTTGAAAAAGTTGCGGGCGAAGGCAATGAATCGCACTGGACAGTGAAGCTGAAGGGGCTGGATGAGAAGCTGCCAATCAGCAGGCGACAGCAGCATGTGGTGAAGGAATTCAAGAAACATTAGCGGCTTGCGGAATACAGCTGCGCCAGGTTTTTGCATTGTCTCGTCGCTGTTGCGGGGCGTCCGGGTTGCCAGGGTGGGCCATGCTATGTCAAAAGTGCTTCCAGAAACTACAGCATACCAGCCACGTCTACAGGCTGGATTTGCCTGCGGAAATTTTTTCATGCGGATCAAAGACTAATCATTTTTGAAATGCATTGGTGAATTGCGGTGATAAAATCTTCATGTTCCGCATAACAATTCATCATGTCCTCACCCGGTTTTATTCATCTCAGGCTGCATAGCGAATTTTCCATCGTGGATGGCACCGTACGCATCAGCGATGCGGTCGATGCGGCGAAGGGCGACAGCATGCCGGCGCTGGCGCTGACCGATCTCAACAGCATCTTCGGGCTGGTCAAGTTTTACCTCGCTGCACGTTCAAATGGCATCAAGCCCGTGGTCGGCTGCGATGTCTATATTACCAACGATGCCGACCGTGAACAGCCTTTCCGCCTGTTGCTGTTATGCCAGTCGAATGAAGGCTATCTCAGGCTGTGCGAATTGCTGACTCGCGCCTACCTGGAAAACCAGCATCGTGGCCGTCCAGAATTGCGCATGCAGTGGCTGCAGGGTAACACCCATGGCATGATCGCGCTTTCAGGTGCACATCTGGGCGAGGTGGGCGTCAATCTCCTGAACGGCAATGCAGCAGAAGCCAGAAAAGTGGCTGAAGAGCTGGCGGGACTGTTCCCGTCGCGGTTTTATCTGGAAATCCAGCGTTACGGGTTTCCGCGGGAAGAAGTGCATATCCGCGAAACGGTCAGGCTGGCTGCAGCGCTGGCGTTGCCGGTGGTGGCCACGCATCCAGTGCAGTTCCTGTCGGCAGAGGACTACAAGGCACATGAAGTACGCGTGTGCATCGCCGAAGGCTTTGTGCTGAATGACAAGCGCCGTCCACGCAATTTCACCGAACAGCAGTATTTCAAGACGCAGGCTGAAATGGCGGCGCTGTTTGCCGACATGCCGGAAGCGCTCGCCAACAGCGTGGAAATTGCCAAGCGTTGCAACCTGACTTTGAAACTGGGCAAGCCCTGTCTTCCAGACTTCCCCACACCGAACGGCGTCAGCCTGGATGCATTCCTGCAGAGCGAGTCCGAGCAGGGACTGGCAGAGCGTATGCGGGTGCTGTATCCGGATGAGACGGTGCGTGCCGCCAAAATACCGGAATATGCGGAGCGTTTGCAGTTCGAGATCGACACGATCATCAAGATGGGGTTTCCCGGTTACTTCCTGATCGTGGCCGACTTCATCCGCTGGGCAAAAAGCAATGGAGTGCCGGTGGGGCCGGGTCGTGGTTCCGGTGCTGGTTCTCTGGTGGCATACAGTCTCGGCATTACCGATCTTGACCCGCTCCGGTATCAGTTGCTGTTCGAACGCTTCCTCAACCCGGAGCGCGTATCGATGCCCGACTTCGACGTGGACTTCTGCCAGGATGGTCGCGAACGCGTGATCCAGTATGTGCGGCGGAAATATGGCGAGCACTGCGTATCGCAGATTGCTACCTTCGGCACGATGGCTTCCAAGGCAGTCATTCGCGATGTGGGTCGCGTGATGGATTTCCCCTATGGCTTGTGCGATCGCCTGTCCAAGCTGGTGCCGCTGGAAGGCGTAAAGCCGGTGTCCTTGCGCAAGGCGCGCGAGATGGAGCCCGAATTCAATACCATCATCCATGAAGAGGAGGGCGTGGGCGAGCTGCTGGAGCTGGGCGAGCGGCTGGAAGATCTGACGCGCAACATCGGCATGCATGCCGGTGGTGTGCTGATTGCGCCGGGCAAGCTTACCGATTTCTGCCCGCTGTATTGCGCTGAGGGCAGTGAGAGTGTGGTGAGCCAGTATGACAAGGACGACGTGGAACTGGCCGGGCTGGTGAAGTTCGACTTCCTCGGTTTGCGTACGCTGACCATCATCGACTGGGCGGTGAAGTACGTGAACCAGCTGCGGGGGGGGGCGAGCACCGAACCCTTCCGTATCGAGACCATCCCGCTGGATGACCGGGAAACTTACGAGCGCATTTTCAAGACCTCGAATACCACGGCGGTGTTCCAGTTCGAATCGCGCGGCATGAAGGATACACTGAAAAACGCCAAGCCCGATTGCCTGGAGGACCTGATCGCGCTGAATGCGCTTTACCGTCCGGGGCCGATGGATTACATCCCCAACTTCATCAACCGCAAACATGGCCGCGAGAGTGTGGTGATCCCGCATCCGACGCTGGAACCTGTGCTGACCAACACCTACGGCATCATGGTGTACCAGGAACAGGTGATGCAGGCGGCCCAGGTGGTGGCGGGCTACAGCCTGGGTGGTGCGGACCTTCTGCGCCGCGCGATGGGCAAAAAGAAGCCGGAAGAGATGGCCAAGCAGCGCGAGATTTTCGTGGAAGGCGCAGGCAAGAACGGCATCGATGCCGCGAAGGCGAATGAAATCTTCGACACGATGGAGAAGTTTGCCGGCTACGGCTTCAACAAGTCTCACGCGGCAGCGTATTCGCTGGTGGCGTACCAGACTGCATACTTGAAGTGCCATCATCCTGCCTCATTCATGGCGGCTACGCTGACCTCGGAGATGGACAATACGGACAAGGTCAGCTTCTTTTATCTGGACACACAGCAGCAAGGGCTCGCCATCCTGCCGCCGGACGTCAATACTTCCGGCTACCGCTTTGCACCTGTGGATGAGAAGACCATCGCCTATGGACTGGGTGCGATCAAGGGCACCGGTGAATCCGCGATCGAAAATATTGTAGCTGCACGTGCGGCGGGTCCGTTCAAGGATATCTTCGATTTCTGCCGCCGCGTGGACAAGCGCGTGGTCAACCGCCGCACAATAGAGGCATTGATCCGCGCAGGCGCATTCGATTTTGTCAGCAACAACCGCAACCAGCTGATGGCAACGCTGGATGATGCGCTGGCCAGCGCCGAGCAGCAGGCGCGCGCGGCCAATCAGGTGAGCCTGTTTGGCGATGATGACAGCGGTGCTGCGATGCCGGACATCCTGAAAGACGTGCCGGAGTGGCGGCTGCGTGAAAAACTCGAGCAGGAAAAGCTCAGCCTCGGCTTTTATCTGAGCGGGCATCCCTATCAGGAATATGAGCAGGAGTTGTCGCGATTCATCAAGCATCGTCTGGGCGACATCACGCCGCAGATTATCCCGCAGGCTAATGGCGGCAAGCGTAGCGGTCTTGCCGTGTTGCTGGCCGGCCTGGTGGCGGATGTGCGCATCGTACAGTCGCGGCGCGGGAAGATGGCGATCGTGCGCCTTGAAGACGGCACCGGGCAACTGGAAGTGACGCTTTTCAACGAGCAGTTCGAAGGCAGTGGCCCGTGGGTGCGCAATGGAGAGTTGCTGGTGGTGCAGGGCAAGGCCAGCATGGATGAATATTCTGGCGGCATGCGCGTGACCGGCGAAGAAGTGCTGGATTTTGCCTCTGCCCGTGCGGCGTTTGCGAAGCGGCTGGACCTGGATTGCGCCGAGCAGCAGGCTTCCATCATTGGCAGGTTGAAGGAAATCTTCATGCCCTATCGGGGTGGTAAGTGTCCCGTGGTGATCCATTACCGCAACCAGACAGGCAGTGCCCAGCTGCGCCTCGGTGAAGGCTGGCAGGTGACTTTGCCGGACAACCTGCTGGAAGAATTAAGGCGTTTGCTGGGTGGGGATGGCGTTAAGGTTGTTTATTGATAATATATTGATTAAATTAAGTTATTTATTTGCGGTTTGCCAGTTGCGCATGAATGCTTCCGCTGCTTCTGCCGGCATCGGGCGCGCAAACAGGTAGCCTTGCACTTCATCACATTCAAACTGTATTAAACGATTCAGCATGTCTTCTGTTTCCACACCTTCCGCAATGGTTTTCAGGTTCAGGCTTTTAGCCATCTGGATAATTGCGCGTACGATGGCTTCATCTTCAGGATCCGTTGCCAGGTCGCGCACGAAGGTCTGGTCGATCTTCAGTTTATCGATGTCGAAGCGTTTGAGGTAGGCGAGGCTGGAATAGCCGGTACCGAAATCGTCGATCGACAGTTTTACACCCAGCTGTTTCAGGTCATTCAATGTAGACAAGGTATGTTCTGCATTGTGCAGCATGATGGACTCTGTCAGTTCCAGCTCCAGCCATTCCGGTTTGAGGCCGGTCAGCGCCAGCGAATTGCGTACAGTGCCGACAATGCCTTCACGGCGGAACTGGATGGCCGACAGGTTGACCGCCATGTAGATTGGCGGCAGGCCGGCCTGTTGCCATTTCATGGCCTGTCGGCAAGCTTCGTGCAGGATGCGTTCGCCTATCGGAACGATCAGCCCGCTTTCTTCGGCAACATGGATGAAGCGGCCCGGCGGAATCATGCCCTGCTCGGGATGCTGCCAGCGCAACAGGGCTTCCACCCCGATGATGCGGTTGCTGGCAAGGTCGATCTGCGGCTGGTAATGCAGCAGGAACTCATTACGTTCCAGCGCAAGGCGCAAGCCGTTCTGGATGAACAGGTGTTCCACTACATCCTTGTTCATTGAAATGTCGTAGTAGCGGTAAGTGTTGCGCCCCGCTGCCTTGGCCTGGTACATCGCCATATCGGCCTTCTGGCGCAAGCTGTCAAAATCTTCCCCGTCATCCGGAAACATGGCAATGCCGATGGAAACGGTGGTGAGGATTTCATGGCCGCTGATACTGAACGGCTGCCGGAACAGCTCCATGATCTTGGACAGCATGGGGATGATGTCGTCAGACTGGGCAAGGTCCGGCACTACCAGCAGGAACTCATCTCCGCCCTGGCGAGACAGTGTATCGGTTTCACGGATGCAGCCTTGCAGTCGTGCGGTCACTTCTTTCAGCAGCATATCGCCGATATGGTGTCCCAGTGCATCATTGGTATTCTTGAAATGATCAAGGTCGAGAAAAAGCAGTGCCGTGCGTTTCTGGGTACGGCTGGCATACGCGATGGCCTGTTCGAACCTGTCCTGTATCAGCAGGCGGTTGGGCAGGCCGGTCAGGGTGTCATGGTAGGCCAGCTGTTCGATTCTCTGTTCGCTGGCCTCGCGTTCCGTCACGTCGGTACCGGTACCGCGGTATCCCTGGAATTTGCCTTGTTCATTGAAAAAGGGGAAACCGCTTACAAGCACACTGCGCAGTTCACCCTGATTGCCGCGAACCTTGTAGTTGAAATTAGTGTAGGGTTTGTGGGCATCAAGCAGCTTGCGATGCTCCGCCCATTGCTCGGCAGATACACCTTCAAGCGGCAGTTCCCATCGGGCATTGCCGATAAAATCACCGGTTTGCAGCCTGCCTACGCTCTGCGAGATCATCGTGAAGCGGAAATTTTCATCCTGCTCCCAATACCAGTCGGTTGAGAGTTCGGTCAGGCTGCGAAAGCGTTCTTCGCTGTCGCGCACCTGTTTGTAGGGCAGGCGTATGGCCGTGATGAAGATGGAACGGTACAGGAACGCATAAGAGATGATCTTGAATACATGGCCAAAGATATTGAGGAAGTCAGATGGGGCGGTGTAGTTGGAAAATACCAGCTCGCCGAGCGCCATGACCAGGCAGGAGGTGGCAAAGGCATGATATTGAGTGCGGTTGGCGGAACTTGCCCGCATGATGAACAGCAGGCACAGCAGGATGTCGGCCGTAAACAATGCATATTCATAATTGCGCTTGAAGGTGGTCACACCGATGCCCGGCACAAAAGTGTTGGGGATCAGGTCAAGATGATACGTGCCGATCCAGAACATCATCACGCTGATGCCTGTGCCTATGCCGAGCCATGCAGTGCGCGACCAGGTCGTACGCTGCATGAAGAGCATCAGGTACAGGGTAAAGGCGACCATCGTGCGCCCTGCAAGCCAGAAGACGATTGCACGATGCGTTGTGTTTTCCACGAGCAATTTAGGCATGCCCTGATAACTCAGGGCATGTGAGACATCCATGGCCGCAACGACAGTGAAGCCGGCCAGCAGGATGCCTGATTGCGCCATGCCCCGGTCAAATTGCTGGTCGTGCCAGGAAATTACGGCAATCAGGATCGCCACAATCAGGGCAAACAGTTCCAGCAGCAAATGGCTTTGCAGCATGCCGGCATGCCGGTCTTCAAACAGGCTGAAGCTGGGCAGGGAAATGGCAATGGCAAAAACGATGACTACCGACAGGATGTATCTGTAATTTGAATGCCAGTAGTCGGTCAATTTTTCGCGCATGCGATTTCGTCTCCTTGTTCCTGATTATACTGAGGAATGCACGTTGGCCAAGTGGTTATATGGGTAATGGCTTAAGACTATGGCAAGCACTTTCAGGATTTGGATGGTTACCTGAAATATTCTGCAATATTATGATTATATTTAACTATTAAGGTATTTTTCAATTGCCGGGTGATGGGCCTGGGGCTGGTCCAGGTGATAGCCCTGCACCATATCGACCCCCAGCACCTTAAGCATTTCAAGGATTTCCGCGTTTTCCACAAACTCCGCAATGGTCAGTTTCCCCAGTCCGCGCGCAACATCGACGATGGATTTGACGAAAATCTGGTTGTCACGTTCGTTGGGCAGGTCGCGGATGAACAGGCCATCAATTTTCAGTACATCCGCCTTCAGGTGCTTGAGGTAGGCAAAGGATGAAAACCCGGTGCCGAAATCATCGAGGCAGGTGGCGCAGCCAGCCTGTTGCAGGGCTTCGATGAAACGTTCGGCATCATGCAGGTCGGAAACCGCTGAAGTCTCGGTCAGTTCGATCAGCAGGCGGCCCGGGTTGACTTCAAACGCCTTGAGCTGCTCTTCAATAAATTGCGGGAGAGAAGGTTCATCGAAGGATCGGCCAGAGATGTTGACTGCGAGTGAAGGCAGATCTTTTGATTTTGCCAGCAATGCAATGGATTCGCGTATCACCCAGCGGTCCAGGTCGAGTATCTTGCCGCTGCGTTCGGCGTGGTGGATGAAGTGGCCGGGCATGATGAGGCGGCTGGTATCCTGTTCATCCACCATGCGCACCAGCACCTCAAGATGCGCAAGTTTTCCGCTGCCTGCGTGATAGATACCCTGGAAGTGCAGGCGCAGGAAGCCGTTTTCGATGGCATTGCTGATGCGGCTGTTCCAGGACAGTCGCGACAGCATCTCGCGTGAGGTGTCGAGGTCGGTGCGGTATTTCCGCCATGCATTCTTGCCCGACTCCTTGGCCTGATACATGGCCGCATCGGCATGCGATATCAGTTCTTCGACATTGCTGGCATGTTCCGGATAAAGCGCGATGCCTAGGCTGGTGGTAAGGCGGAAATTCTGCCCTTCGAAACGGAACGGAATCTGCGAGATGGCGCGTATGATGCGTTCTGCCAGTGCTTCTGCCTCCTTCTCGGTGGCATCCGGCATCAGCAGCGCAAACTCATCGCCTCCCAGGCGCGACAGGATTTCATTGCGCCTGACCAGCGAACTCACTTCACTGGCAATGCGGATCAGCATGGTGTCACCGGCGCGATGGCCGAAGGTGTCGTTGACGTACTTGAATTCATCGAGGTCGAAGAAAATCAGTGCGCCGCAGGTATGGTGACGTTCGGATATTGCCAGCAACCGGGTCAGTTCGTCCTGCAGGCGGCGCCGGTTGTAAAGGCCGGTCAGTGCATCCCGCTCGGCCAGGTAGATCAGCTGTTCCGCAGTTTGCCGCTCTCTTGTGATGTCTTCATAGATCCACAGGCGCCCGATGAAGCGGCCTTCACCATCGCGGACCGGATACGAAAGCTGGGTGATGATGCGCCCGTCTGCCATCGAAATCTCGAAGTTGTCGGAAACCTCATGGGTTTCCAGCACACTGAGGATGTGCCTGGAGAAGTGGTCGGGCCGTGCAAGCACGTTGCCGGAATAATTCAGCACCTCCTCGGCCGATTTCCCGGACAGATTGACATCCTCCGGAATCAGCCAGATGCGCAGGAATGTCGGGTTGTAATACATTACCTGGTTTAGCGAATTCACAAACAGGATGCCCAGGTTCATCGCGCCGAGCAGGGCGACCAGCCGTGCGCGTTCTTCTTCCATGGCGTTCAGGTTCTTGCGGCGCGCTTCATCAGCCAGCTTCAGCTCGGCCAGCGCATTCTGCAGCAGTATTTCCGACTCCTTGCGGTCGGTAATGTCCAGCATGCTGGTACGGATGCCCAGCGACTTGCCGTCGCTGCTGTAGATGGCTTGCCAGAAAACAAGGAGCCAGACAGTGGAGCTGTTTTTGCGGCGCAGCTGGAATTCGAAATATTTCTCGCGGCTCTTGCCTTGCAGTGCCGTCTGGCAGGCGAGCATGACGCGCTCCTTGTCTTCAGGTACTGCGAGGCAGGATGGGAAGTTCTGCATCTGCATGCACTCGTCCGCCGAATAGCCGGTAATCCTTTCCACCGACGGATTCAGCCAGATCAGCTTGCCATCCATGCCCAGCCAGCTTTCCCAGCCATAGGTGTAATCTGCAATGGCATGGAATTTTGCTTCACTGGCTTTCAGTTCGCCTATCCGTGACTGGATGGATTCCGACATTGAATTGAACGCGCGGGACAGCTGGCCGATTTCATCGCGAGAGGCGATAGGCATGTGCAAATCATAGTTGCCTTCCGTGATCTGTTCACTGGCGCGGGTCAGCATGGCAAGGTGACGGGTCAGCCAGTAGCCTATTCCGACCAGCAGCAGGATGGACAGGGCGATTTCAACGGAAGCAATCAACATGCTTTGTCGCAACAGGTTGCTTTTTGCCGAGGTCAGGAATTCTGTGGATAGCCCATAGCGCAGCGTGCCGTATTTCTGGCCGGCGATGCTGATTTCGACCATGGTATCGAAATAGCCGTCATCCACATTCAGGTCTGTATCGGTTTGCGGCGGTTTGCGATGGCCGTTCCAGTTGTTGGAGGCTATCAGCTTGTCGTTGTTGTCGAATATCGCAAGGTAGGCAAGGCCGTTATGGCTCTGGATTTCGTTGATGATTTCCTGCAGCGTACCGTAATCACGCTGTGCAAGAGGACCGGAAAGTGCGGCATTCAGCAGTGGCCGGATTTCTTCGGTGCGGGCGATACCTTGCGCGTTCAGGGCATTGTGGATCAGGCGCACGCTATTGGTTACCAGCAGGGTAAGCATGACCAGCTCCACGAGTATGCTGGCGATCAGCAGTCGAAAGCGCAGGGAATGGCGGAAGTTGATTTGGTGTTTTCGCATGCAGTTCAGTTTTTCATGTGCGTGTTGTTCATATCCTGCCGTCCAGTATTTGACGGGTCAATGGAAGGTAGGCATCCAGTCTTGACATATCCCGGGGCGTCGCCGGGGTAAACCTGCCGAGTCCCACAGGCTCAAGCACTTTATCGTACAGGGATTCATTGCTGCCAATCTTCAGCATTGCGCTGCGTATGATGCGCACATTGCGGTTGTCGGTGCCGGGTGCGGCGAGCATGACGGGATTCGGGTAGTTGCCTGCATCCGCCAGCACGGTCACCGCTTGCCGCACATCGGCAGGCATTTTTTCCAGTACCCCGCCAGCGGTAATTGCGGCCGCGGCTTCACCTTTCTGTACCGCGAGGATGGCGGAAGCGAAAGAGGGTACCAGCATGAGTGTGAAATCGCTTGCACTGTCCAGGCCCTGATTTTTGAGGTAGGACAGGGTCACGATGGCTGCCAGCGAAAGTTTGTCCGGGACGGCAATGGTCTGGTGGTGCAGCGCTTCCAGGCCGGACAGGGGATGAATGGCGCTGGTCACGATCAGGGCCCTGCCATGATCAGCAAATTTCAGTAGCGGTTTGAAGCGGTATTTCTGCTGCAGGATGCGGGCAAAATGCGCGGCAGTTATCACGATGTCGAAATCATTGCGGCAAGCATCGCTCTGGAATTGCCTGAAGTTGCCGGAAGAGTAGATTTCCACTCTCCGGCCCAGTGAATTTTCAAGATACTCCTTCATGGGAGTGTAGGTTTTTACCAGATTGCGCGGGGAAAGATAGGGAATGATACCCAGATGGACACTGGTTTGCGCGTGCGCACTCTGGAAAACCATGCATACGCAGACGAACAGGCTCAGGATGATGGTTCTCTGCCGTTTCGGGTAAGGCAGGAGCCTGCCTCGCCAGTCATGTAAATGTTTCAACAGCTATTTCCCTTCTGCGAGCAAATGACGGGTGATCGGTACGTATTTGTCGAGCCCGCTCATGTCTTTGACGGTGACTGGCAGGAACTCGCCAAAACCGGTGCTGGTAAAAAATTTTTCTCCTTCTTCACTCTTGCCGAATTTGAGCAATGCATTGTGCATAACAGCCATCATCTTGCCATGCAATCGCGGGTGCGCCATGAAAATCAGGTTGACATAGTCTCCGGTATCCAGCACAGGGGTCACCGAGTCGCGCAACTCGGGACTAACCTGTTGCAGTGCGCCGGGAGCGGAAACCGCTGCGGCGGCTTCACCGCTCTTGACTGCCAGCAGGGCCGATTCAAAAGAAGGATATTCGGAAATGCTGATATTGCTGCCGTCATTCAGGCCATGTTCCTGCAACGCAGTCACGCAGATGATTGCAGCCAGCGACAGCCTGAATGGTACGGCGACGGTTTTCCCCTTCAGGTCTTCCAGGGTGCTGATTTCACCATTCCTTGCCACCATCACCAGCCCGCGGCCGCCTTTTGCATAACGCACCAGTGGGTTGAATTTGTTGTCCTGCTGCAGGAGTCGTGCAAAATGGGCGGGTGTGATCACCAGGTCAAAATCTCCATGCTGGGCATTCTGCAAAAACTGTCCGAACCCGTTTGCCGTGTATATCTTTACCGGTATGCCGAGGACATGCTCCAGATACTGGCGCATAGGCTCATAACTTTTGACCAGGATGCGTGCACTCAGATAAGGCACTACGCCGATTTGCAGGGACCGCGGGTTGTCATCGGCAGCAAGGACGGGGACTGTGCCGGCAAACAAGAAAAATATTGCCGTCAGAATTGCAGGTAACTTTGTCATCTTCATTTCTCCTGCCGGATTGGGATAAACTATTTCTTGACAAAATTATTGTCAAGTTCCTGTTTCAGCTTCACGCCAAGCGGTCACAGGCTTGTCATGTTGAGGGACTGACAAGGCTCAGTCCGTGATCGCCAATCCGGCGCATCAGTCTGATACCATCCGGTGTGTGGTTGGTAAAGTCAAGGATGGCCTTGCTGATCTGCTTGAGATGCGTCCTGTCCATTTGCGGGTTACCCATAAAGACGCTGCCGGGTAACGGCTGGTCGCAGGTATACGCAACTACAATCTGTTCCTGCATGGAAGCTGGTATCTGCCGGATTGCATGATCGGAAACGATGGCTGCATCTACATCTCCCGTGATCAGCATATTGACGGCAGATTTGTGGTCACCCATGTTATAAAGTTTGCATGCCTTGTCGGCATGGAGCCCTTCGGCCTTCAGCAGCTGTATGGCATATTGTGAAGTAATCGATGTACTGTCAGTCATGTAATTTTCTTGACGGATAGCGCGGCGGGATCGTGGAGGGTGTGTCCGCTGGGCAGCAGGATGGCAGGCCGGGTGGGGTCATCAGGTTGCAATAACGGACTATATCCATAGTTCGCCCAGGCCAGATAGGCAGCGTTGGCAATCGAGACGATGACGGGAAATTCGTATTGCTGGATGTGCAGGTAAAATGTCCGGTAGTCGGAGGCTGAAACAAGGCTGACCTGCCTGTGCAGAGGCGTTTTCAGTTGCTGTGTCAGCGGCGCGCAGTTCAAGTCCCGCGAGCACACGGGCAGGACAGGCGCAAATGCGATTTCCACTGCGCCGTCATCTGCCGCATGCAGAAGATGCATGGCCAGACAGGCAAGTAGAGCAAACAGGAATGCATGTCGGTTCGCGCTCTTCATTATATTTACCAATCATTCATCGATCTGGTAACTCATATGTGCAAGCACCCTATGAGCCGTGATAGTCCGGCTACTCCTTTTCAGCTGGTTTATACAGTAAACAGATTGTTCTTGGCAAATCTTAGAATTAGAAAATAATGATATTGCAACAATTACTTATTTGATTCTCATGCCGGGCTGGGCGCCTGTGTCCGGGTGCAGGATGTAGAGGCCCGGTGCATCGCCCGATGCGGCCAGCACCATGCCTTCGGACATGCCGAATTTCATCTTGCGCGGCGCGAGGTTGGCCACCATCACGGTAAGTCTGCCTTGCAGCTGTTCAGGATCGTAGGCAGATTTGATGCCCGCAAATACCGTGCGTGGATTTTCCTCGCCGATATCCAAAGTTAATTTGAGCAGTTTCTCGGCGCCTTCGACGTGCTCGGCGTTGACGATTTTCGCGACGCGCAGGTCGACTTTTGCGAAATCGTCTATTGTTATGTAATTATTTGTTTCCATTATATTATTTTCTTTCTTGCTGGTATCGTGTTGTTGCGCCTCGGCATGACGCTGCTGTGAGTGTGGTACGGGTGCTGGCTGCAGCGACGCCTTGTTGGCGTCCACCATTGCGGCGATCAGCTTGGGGTCGAGGCGGGTCATCAGGTGCTGGTACTCATTGATGGTGTGGTCGAGAAGGTCACAATCTAGCGAATTCCATGTTAGAACGTCTGTATTTAGAAACTCGCCTACTTTAGAAGCCGTAACTGGCAGTATAGGTGACAAATACGTTGTTATTGCCTTGAACATGTTTAAGGCCGTTGTGCATACTTCATGAAGGCGTGATAAATCTTCTTCTTTTTCCGATTTAGCCAGCTCCCAAGGTTTGAAATGATTTACGTATGTATTGGCAACTTCCGCTAACTGCATTACAGCCCGAAGGGCTTTGCTGTAGTCTCGAGCTTCATAAAATTCTGCAATTTTGATTCGAGAAGCAATTATGGTTTCACGAGCACCATCGAGTTTCTGTCCAATAGCCGAGGCATATAGATTAGCCTCAGCTTTTGTAATTGCCTGACCGAAACTTTCTAAAGCATCGCCATATTTAACGGTACGAAGCGCTGCGATATCACTATCGCTCATGCGACCCAACTTTCCGTTAAACCGTTTGGTAACAAACCCAGCGCACCGGCTAGCAATGTTGATGTACTTACCTATCAGATCGCTGTTCACCTTGGCCACAAAATCTTCAAGGCTGAGGTCGAGGTCTTCCATCGTGCCGTTCAGTTTCGAGGCGTAGTAATAGCGCAGGTATTCGGTGTTCCTGATGTGATCGACATAGCTCTTCGCGGTGATGAAGGTGCCGCGCGATTTGCTCATCTTCTCGCCGTTTACGGTGAGGAAGCCGTGCGCAAATAATTTTGTCGGCGTGCGGAAACCGGCATGTTGCAGCATGGCCGGCCAGAACAGCGCGTGGAAATACAGGATGTCCTTGCCGATGAAGTGGTACAGCTCGGCATCGGAACCTTGCTTCCAGTAGTCGTCAAAATTGATGCCTTTGGCGCTGCACAGTTTCTGGAAGCTGCCCATATAGCCCACCGGCGCATCCAGCCATACATAGAAATATTTGCCGGGCGCATCGGGAATTTCAAAGCCGAAGTAGGGCGCATCGCGCGAGATGTCCCAGTCGGTCAGCTTGTTGTCGCCTGCTTCGCCCAGCCATTCCTGCATCTTGTTGGCCGCTTCGGCTTGCAGCGTGCCGCTCTTGGTCCATTGCTGCAGGAACTGCTGGCAGCTGGGGGCGGAGAGTTTGAAGAAGTAGTGGTCGGATGCCTTCATCACCGGCTTGGCTCCGGAAACGGCTGAATACGGGTTGATCACTTCGGAAGTGGTGTAGGCCGCGCCGCACACTTCACAGTTGTCGCCATACTGGTCTTTGGCATGGCACTTGGGGCATTCGCCCTTGATGAAACGGTCCGGCAGGAACATTTGCTTCACCGGGTCGTAATACTGTTCGATTGAACGTTTTTCGATCAGGTTGGCATCGCGCAGTTTGTTGTAAATGGCATTGGCATGCTCGCGCGTCTCGGCTGAATTGGTCGAGCCGTAGTGGTCGAAATTCACATGGAAGGCGGAGAAGTCTTCAAAGTGCTCCTGCCATACGCGGGCGATCAGCTGTTCGGGCGTAATGCCTTCCTTTTCCGCGCGCAGCATCACCGGGGTGCCGTGGGTGTCGTCCGCGCACACATAGTGGCAGCTGTGGCCGCGCATTTTCTGGAAGCGCACCCAGATGTCGGTCTGGATATATTCCACCAGATGCCCCAGGTGAATGCTGCCATTGGCATAGGGCAGGGCGGAGGTGACCAGAATCTTTCGGGAGGCGGATTGAGTGCTGCGCGTCATGGCTGTATGTCCGTAAAGCAATAGAATAAGGGGCTATTGTAGCAAACTCGGCCATCACCTTGACTCCCAAAGGTCTCTGGTTGACGCTCAAAGGGCTCTGGGGGAGAAGATGGTGAAAACACTGTCGGGAAAAGGGGAGTCGTCAGATATATCCTACAAAAGTAGTCGGATTTAGGTAAAATTGGCGTTTTGGTTAGCTAGGCTAGATTTTCCCGGAGGTTTAAATGGCTTTTACTGATGCAGATGTACAGAACGCGCTGAAGAATCTGATTGACCCGAATACGAAAAAGGATTTCGTTGCCGGCAAGTCGATCAAGAATGTCAAAGTGAGTGGCAGTGATGTGACACTGGACGTGGTGCTGGGTTATCCCGCCAAGAGTGTGTGGGGCGAGATCAAGGCCATGGTGGAAGATCACCTGAAGAAAAACCTGTCAGGTGCAGGCAAGGTCGAGGCAAATGTTTCCAGCAAGGTGGTGCCGCATGCGGTACAGCGTGGCGTGAAGCTGGTGGACGGTGTGAAGAACATCATCGCTGTGGCCAGCGGCAAGGGCGGCGTGGGCAAATCCACGACTGCGATCAATCTGGCGCTGGCGTTGTCCGCCGAGGGTGCAAAAGTCGGCATCCTGGATGCGGATATCTATGGCCCTTCACAGCCGACCATGCTGGGCGTCAAAGGCTCGCCGGTTTCCAATGATGGCAAGATGCTGGAGCCGATGATCGGACATGGCCTGCAGGCCATGTCGATCGGCTTCATGATCCCGAGCGACGACCAGGCGATGGTGTGGCGTGGTCCAATGGTGACGCAGGCACTGGAGCAGCTGCTGAACCAGACGCGCTGGGACAACCTGGATTACCTGGTGGTCGATATGCCGCCAGGCACCGGCGACGTGCAACTGACCCTGGCGCAAAAAGTGCCGGTGACCGGTGCAGTGATCGTCACCACGCCGCAGGATATTGCGCTGATGGATGCGCGCAAGGGACTGAAGATGTTCGAGAAGGTGGATATCAAGATCCTTGGCATCGTGGAAAACATGAGCACGCATATCTGTTCCAAGTGCGGCCATGAAGAACATATCTTCGGTAGCGGTGGCGGCGAGAAAATGTGTGCCGACTACAACGTCGAATTCCTTGGCGGCTTGCCGCTGGATATCAATATCCGCATGCAGGCCGATGCGGGTGCGCCGACCGTGGTGACCGAGCCGGATGGCAATATCGCCAAGGTGTACAAACAGATCGCGCGCCGCGTAGCGGTGAAAATTGCAGATATGGCCCAGGATCATAGTGCGGCGTTCCCCAAGATCGTCGTAAAAAGCACATAAACTGTTATAAATTTTGGGCAGAGGCGGTAAACTAAGTCCTTTCTCCTGTTAGGGGGAAAGGACTTTTAACTTTATAGTCATACCTGCAGGTCGGGTTAGCGTAGCGTAACCCGACATTTATGATCGTCGGGCTACGCTACGCTAACCCGACCTACGTTGAGGACGAAATGAGTATCAAATCGGACAAGTGGATACGCCGCATGGCGGAGCAGCACGGCATGATCGAACCATTCGAGCCTGGCCAGGTCAAGGAAGTGGATGGCAAGCGTATCGTTTCTTATGGTACGTCCAGCTATGGCTACGACATCCGCTGTTCCACCGAATTCAAGCTGTTCACCAATATCAACAGCACGATCGTCGACCCGAAAAATTTTGATCCTAGCTCCTTTGTCGAGGTCAACAACGATTTCTGCATCATTCCGCCGAACTCCTTTGCGCTGGCGCGCACGGTGGAATATTTCCGCATTCCGCGCAATGTGCTGACTGTGTGCCTGGGCAAGAGTACCTATGCGCGTTGCGGCATCATCGTGAATGTGACGCCATTCGAGCCGGAATGGGAAGGTTATGTGACACTGGAATTTTCCAACACCACACCGCTGCCGGCCAAGATTTATGCCAATGAAGGTGTGGCGCAGGTGCTGTTTTTCGAGTCGGATGAGGTGTGCGAGACATCCTATAAAGACCGTGGCGGCAAATATCAGGGGCAGCATGGAGTGACGCTGCCAAAAATGTGAGTTGGAAATTTCAGCCTTGCTTCGGTGGTGTTTGATTTTATTAAGTTTTTTTCTGAAATAACTTTACACAGCAGGCGGCAAATCTGCGACAATGCGCGCCATTGCAGCCAGGTGGCTGCATTTTCATTTGCGCGCTAAAACTGCGTAAGGGTTGTCGAGTCTACCCAAAAGCTGAAATTCTGTTAGTTGCGTCATCAGATTGCCCTGGGGGCAATATTGAGTCTGTGCAGAAATTGGAATTCGCATAAGGTAAATATTTTGCAGAATATTGTGAACGTCGGAAAGTGAATTCACTAATTGGGAGTGGCCATGAAATTTAATTTCCCCATCATCATTATCGACGAGGATTTTCGTGCGGAAAACGCCAGTGGTATCGGCATACGCGCGCTGGCCGAGGCGATCCAGAAAGAGGGCATCGAGGTGCTGGGGGTGACCAGCTACGGGGACCTGTCTTCGTTTGCGCAGCAGCAGAGCCGCGCATCGGCCTTCCTGCTGTCGATCGATGATGAGGAATTCGGTGGCGGCAGCCATGAAGAAACAGAACATGCGCTGAAAACCCTGCGCGCCTTTGTTGCCGAGATACGCCACAAGAATGCCGACATTCCCATCTACCTGTATGGCGAAACCCGTACTTCGCGCCACATCCCGAACGACATCCTGCGCGAGTTGCATGGCTTCATCCACATGCATGAAGATACCCCGGAATTCGTCGCGCGTCATATCATCCGTGAAGCGCGCGCTTACCTGGATTCATTGGCGCCGCCGTTCTTCCGCGCGCTGGTCGGTTATGCGCAGGATGGTTCCTACTCCTGGCACTGCCCCGGACACTCCGGCGGCGTGGCCTTTTTGAAATCGCCGGTAGGGCGGATGTTCCACCAGTTTTTTGGCGAAAACATGCTGCGCGCCGACGTGTGCAATGCGGTGGACGAGCTGGGACAATTGCTGGATCACACCGGCCCGGTAGCGGCTTCCGAGCTGAATGCGGCGCGCATCTTCAATTCCGACCACCTGTTCTTCGTCACCAACGGCACCTCCACGTCAAACAAGATCGTGTGGCATTCAACCGTTGCGCCGGACGACATCGTGGTGGTGGACCGCAACTGCCACAAGTCCATCCTGCATGCGATCATGATGACTGGCGCAGTGCCGGTGTTCCTGACCCCGACGCGGAACAATTACGGCATCATCGGCCCGATTCCACAGTCCGAGTTCGACATGGCCAATATCCAGAAGAAGATCGATGCGAACCCTTTCATCAAGGACAAGCAGCGCAAGCCGCGCATCCTCACCATCACGCAGAGTACCTATGACGGTGTGCTGTACAACGTGGAAACGATCAAGCAGATGCTGGACGGCAAGATCGACACATTGCATTTTGACGAAGCCTGGCTGCCGCACGCTGCCTTCCACGAGTTTTACAGGGACATGCATGCAATCGGTGCCAACCGCAAGCGCACGAAAGAGTCGATGATCTTCTCCACGCAGTCCACGCACAAATTGCTGGCCGGCCTGTCGCAGGCCTCGCAGATTCTGGTGCAGGACAGCGAGGAAAAGAAGCTGGACCGTGATTGCTTCAACGAGGCCTACCTGATGCACACCTCTACCAGCCCGCAATACGCGATCATTGCCTCGTGCGACGTGGCGGCGGCAATGATGGAGCCACCGGGCGGCACCGCACTGGTGGAAGAATCCATCGCCGAAGCGCTGGATTTCCGCCGTGCGATGCGCAAGGTGGAAGGCGATTTCAGCAATGAATGGTGGTTCAAGGTGTGGGGACCGGACTACCTGGTCGAAGAAGGCATGGCCTCGCGCGATGACTGGATGCTGAGCGCGGATGACCGCTGGCATGGCTTCGGCAAGCTGGCCAAAGGCTTCAACATGCTGGACCCGATCAAGGCCACGGTGATTACGCCGGGACTGGAGGTAGAGGGCGATTTCGCCGACACCGGCATCCCGGCGGCGATTGTCACCAAATACCTGGCCGAACACGGTGTGGTGGTGGAAAAGTGTGGCCTGTATTCCTTCTTCATCATGTTCACCATCGGCATCACCAAGGGGCGCTGGAACACGATGGTGACCGAGCTGCAGCAGTTCAAGGATGACTACGACAAGAACCAGCCGCTGTGGCGCATCCTGCCGGAATTCATTGCCAAGAATCCGCGCTATGAAAAGATCGGCCTGCGCGATTTGTGCAACCAGATTCACGGCATCTACAAGGCCAACGATGTGGCGCGCCTGACCACCGAGATGTACCTGTCTGACATGGTGCCGGCGATGAAGCCATCCGATGCCTTCGCCAAGATGGCGCATGGCGAAATCGAGCGGGTGCTGATCGATGAGCTTGAAGGGCGTGTGACCGCAGTGTTGCTGACGCCTTATCCACCCGGCATACCATTGCTGATACCGGGCGAACGCTTCAACAAGACGATCGTGAACTACCTCAAGTTCGCGCGTGCATTCAACCTGCAATTCCCGGGTTTTGAAACCGATATTCACGGGCTGGTCTCGGAGAAGGTGCAAGGCGAGCGGGTTTACTATGTCGACTGTGTGAAAGACTGAGCGACTGGATGGTGTGAAGCATTGAGCCGTTTACAGTTCAGGTAAAGCTCATGGTAATGAAAACGGGCGCCTCGGCGCCCGTTTTTCTGGCAAGCAATAAGTTGCTTATCTGCCTGGTCCCACCCCGCCTCCGGGTCCCATGCCGCTTCCGGGGCGCATCATGCCACCACGAGCTGGCGGTTCATCAGGCAGGGTAATGCCTTTCTCCTTGGCGCGCTCCTGCATTTTTTTGTGGTGCTCGAGACGAAATTGTTCGCGTTCCTTTGCGGTTTTCAGGGTGCGGACTCGATTGCGATATTCCAGGCGCTCTTCCTCGGTCATCAGGTTATAGCCATAAATTCGATCATTGGTGCGAGTCTGCAGCTTGTCCCGGGTTTTGTCCTGGGTTTTGTCTTTGGTCTGATCCTGTGTTCTGTCCCTGTCCTGGTCTTTGTCATCTGCCACGGACAGCTGTGCCCATGCCAGCAGACTGGTCGCCAGCAATGCTGCAATCAATGCTCGAAATTTCATATATGCCTCCTGAAAGGGTGAAAGAAAATTGCGTCACACGCCATACACGACGCACGATGCATGTCAATTATTCACCTCATCCAGCGCATGCGCAACGTAATTTGAACTACAGTATCCGACTACAGTCGAATTGCAATATATTGAATATATTAATATTTATTTTATGGGGTGAAACGTGATCGGCACCACGGAGGGTGGCGCAGATTTAAGGATGTGTTTTTTCATCTTGCCGATGACGTGCATCTCGCACGGCTTGCAGTCGAATTTCAGCGTCAGCTTTTCATTGCCGTTGATCAATGTCATCGGCTCTGCACGTACTTGTCCCTGCACGCCGGTGATACCCTTGGCCTGCTTGGGGCACAGGCTCAGGCTGAAGCGGATGCAATGGCGGGTGATCATCAGCGAGACTTCACCCGCTTCCTCGTGCTGCTCGTAGGCGGCGGCAATCAACCTGACCCCGTGCTTGCTGTAGAAAGCCTGCGCGGCAGAGTTGTAGACATTGGCCAGATAGCTCAGGGTTTCTTCAGGGTAGCGGGCGGGCGGCTCGCTTGCAGCCTTGCGCGGGGTGCGCACATAAGCCGCCAGGCGTGCCTCATCCAGTGCGGCCACCGCGTCGCGGCGCAGCTTGTTCAATAGCGAACCGGGAATGAAGCGCGGCTGTGCGAGCTTGAATGTCAGCTGGTGTAACAGATAATCCGTGCTGCCAAAGCGATCCAGCTGTTCGCGCAGATTTTGCTCGGCCTCGCCTGGATGCTGTGCCGCCTGCTTTTCGCAGACTAGCGAGGCGTGCGCATGGATATCATCCTCATCGCTGAGGATCAGCGCAAAGCCATCTCCGGTTTCTTCCAGCGTGGCATCGATGGAGATTTTGCGTTCGGCGGATTTCTTCGTCAGCAGCAGCTCCCAGTCATGGTCGCGGTTGCGGTTGATGGTGTCGCCCACACGCAGGCCTTGCAGAGAGGCCACCGGCTCATTCGGCCATACGCGCCACACTTTGCCCATCTGCTTCACCACATTGGCCTGGATGCCGTGGCTTACACGCGTGTGCTGGTAGTTCAGGCCGTCGCCATTGGCCATGGTTTCGCTGGTTTCAATCTCGATCCAGTCCGGGCCAATCTTGCTTACCGTGCCCAGTGGCAGGCCGACAAACGTCGGCGTATCAAACGCACCGATGTCCTGCTTGCGGCCATTGCTGAAATAATCCGTCGCACCGCGGTGGAAAGTTTTGTCGGGGTCGGGCGTGAAGAGCAATTTGGTCGTGCCGCTTGAGGCGCGCGCCAGCTCCGGGCGTGCCTCCATAATTTCATCCAGCAACTTGCGGTAATGCCCGGTGATGTTTTTCACATACGGCGCTTCCTTGTAGCGGCCCTCGATCTTGAAGCTGCGCACACCCGCGTTGATCAGCGCATTGAGGTTGTCGCTCTGGTTATTGTCCTTCACCGACAATACATGCTTTTCAAACGCCACCACGCGACCCTGATTGTCCTGCACGGTGTAGGGCAGGCGGCAGGCCTGCGAGCAATCGCCGCGATTCGCGCTGCGCCCGGTTTGTGCGTGGCTGATGAAGCACTGGCCGGAATACGCCACGCACAGCGCGCCGTGGATGAAGTGCTCGATCACGGTATCCTGCGGCACGGCGGCGCGCACCGCGGCAATTTCATTGATGGTCAATTCGCGTGCCAATACCAGTTGCGAAAAACCGACATCGGCAAGAAACTTCGCCTTTTCCGGCGTGCGGATATCGCACTGCGTCGAAGCGTGCAAATCAATCGGCGGCAGATCCAGCTCCAGCAGCCCCATGTCCTGCACGATCAGCGCATCCACGCCGGCGTTATAGCAGTCGATCACCATCTTGCGTGCAGGCTCCAGCTCGGCATCGTGCAAGATCGTATTCAACGTCACGAAAATCTTTGCGTGAAAGCGGTGCGCATATTCAACCAATGAGGCGATATCGCTGATGGAGTTGCCGGCCTTGTCGCGTGCGCCAAAAGACGGCCCGCCGATATACACGGCATCGGCGCCATGCAATATCGCTTCCTTACCGATGGCGGCTGTTTTGGCGGGTGCCAGTAGTTCCAGGGTGTTGCGTTTCATATGCGTTGCCAAAGTTTCGCGTTTTATACGCGTTGATAAGTGACGAAGTGATAATCCAGCGGCTGCGGTTCGCGCTGGCTAGTTACTTCGCGTGCCGATTCCTGCCATTCATGGTGGTTGAAGGCAGGGAAATGCGCATCGCCCTCAACCTCCTGCTGGATTTCGGTGATATATAGTGTGTTTGCCAGTGGAAGCGCCTGGGCATAAATCTCCGCCCCCCCCACCACAAATATTTCCGTATCACCTTTGCACAACTCAATCGCCTGTTGCAGCGAATTGGCGATCAGGCAACCCTCGATTTTCAGATTCGCATTGCGCGTCACCACCACCGTGGTGCGCCCCGGCAACGGCTTGCCGATGGAATCAAATGTCTTGCGCCCCATGATCATATGGTGCCCCATGGTCAGCGCCTTGAAATGCTTCAGGTCCTCCGGGCAGCGCCATGGCAGCGTGTTGTTGATGCCTATGGTGCGATTTTTGGCCATCGCTACCAGGATTGAGATATTAGGATTGAGGAGTGAGGATGGGGGCATTTTTTTTATTTTTGATTGGGAATTGATTTTTTCAAACCGCTCAGCTTTTTTCCAATTTCTTCGGTTCTGTCAAGCATTTGATTTGTTTCAATTGGGTTGATGAATTCCAGTCGAAGTGCAATTTGCAAATGTGTTTCCAATTCCATGGTTGAGCCATAATGCTATGGAAATGTGATTGATAAATGCACCAGAAGATTTTCTGCCATGGCCTTCTGCGATATTCGCTGGAATTGAAACGGCGGCACGCCTTATTTGTGAAGTTAACCCAAAGCGCTCATCAGCTGGAAATTCTGCTGTAAGCTTGTATACGTCGGCTACGAGATCCATCGACTTTTGCCAAACCAGCAGATCGCTGTATTTCATCGCTCAATCCTCAATCCTCAATCCTCAATCCTCAATCCTCAATCTTCAATCCTCAATCCTAGACAGCTACTGGTGCTTTTATGGCAGGGTGTGGATCGTACCCGACCAATTCAAAATCTTCATATTTGAAGCTGAAGATGTCGTTCACTGCCGGATTGATTTTCATCGTGGGCAAGGCCCTGGGCTCGCGTGACAGTTGTAGTTGGGTCTGCGCCAGGTGATTCAGGTACAGGTGCGCATCGCCAAAAGTGTGCACAAAATCACCTGCCTTCAAGCCGCACACCTGCGCGATCATCATCGTCAGCAGGGCGTATGATGCAATGTTGAACGGCACACCGAGGAATATGTCGGCGCTGCGCTGATACAGCTGGCAAGACAGCTTGCCGTCGGCGACATAAAACTGGAAGAAGGCATGGCAGGGTGCCAGTGCCATTTTGTCCAGCTCGCCTACGTTCCATGCAGAGACGATGATGCGGCGCGAGTCGGGATTGCTTTTGATCTGGTCAATGGCAATCCGGATCTGGTCTATCGTATGGCCGTCCGCTGCAGCCCACGAGCGCCACTGTTTGCCATACACCGGGCCAAGGTTGCCATTCTCGTCGGCCCATTCATCCCAGATCGATACACCGTTGTCCTTCAGGTATTTGATGTTGGTGTCGCCCTGCAAAAACCACAGCAGCTCGTGGATGATGGATTTCAGGTGGCATTTCTTGGTGGTGACCAGCGGGAAGCCTTCCGATAAGTCAAAACGCATCTGGTAGCCGAACACGCTGATCGTGCCGGTGCCTGTGCGGTCTGCTTTCTTTGTGCCGTGGTCCAGCACATGCTGCATCAGGTCCAGGTATGATTTCATAATTACTTGATTTAATTGCATATTTTAATTAATGCCTGTGGCAATTATCGCATATCAACGGGTGTTTTGCCTGATTCTGTGTATCTGCGGCAGGCAAATGATTTATTGCGAGTGCGCTCGTAAAATTGATTGTGAAGCCTAGTGGACAAACGACGGGTGATTCCGCTGCAGAGGAGCGTAGTCCGGAAAGGGTATGGAAGCGATTTGCAAAGAATCAGGCCCGCTCAATGGCGGGCCTGGGTACTTCGGAAGCACGATACGGGCAACCGAAAATCAGCTGACTGAAGATCAGAACGCGCCGCCTACGATAAGGGCGGGGATGGTGTTCACCGGACCGGTGCCTTTGGATTCATAGGCAATCGTCACGCCTGGCTCGATATACAAATTGGGGAGCACGTCCCATTTGTAAAAGAGTTCGGCAGCAGCAACAGGGATGCCCCGTTTTTCTTCTGTCGGATTGGCACCGCAGCACTTTTGCACCCAGGTGTCGGTGATCAATGCGTAACCTGCATACCAGCCCAGACCAAAGCCCTGGTATCCCTGCTCTGCCAGCAGATAGCGCTGTCCGTATAGCAAGGCAACGCCATCGATGCTGCCCACGCCGTCTGCAGCTGTGCCACTGGATTCCGGGTCGGTATAAGCATGCTTGTAGGCAAATTTGCGCACCGAAACATAATCCAGTTTCTGATTGACTGGCCCGGCTTTGTATTCGGTGGGCTGGTTGATGTAGTTGAATTGATATTGAAATGCGGTGTCGTTGATCTTGTTTTCACCGGGTACGCTGGTATCGGTCGAATTTTGTAATGTCGGTACAACGTTTACGGAAATGGAAAAGTGTTTGAACTCTTCATTTTCGGCAGCCTGAGCGCCTGCAACACAGGCCATTAATAATGTGGTTCCCCATACCAGTTTTTTCATGTTTCGATTCCCTTGATTTATTTAACTTTGCGCAGGTGAATTCTGCGGGAATGTATCATACATGAAATAATTATAGGGCTATATGCAGCATGCCGGATAACACAAATATCGTTGCCGGATATTCTTTGTAACATGATGAATATATGTAATAATTTTAATTTATGTCAGCTAATCATCCATGCAATCGCTGCATAGCGGGCGGCTTTGCCGAGCGAGATATAGATCAGTGAGTGCCACGGGTTGATGCGCAGGAAGCCCGCGGCGGCGCATAGCGCATCGCCGATGATGGGTACCCACGACAACAGCAGCACTGGAGCGCCATAGCGCCTGATTTTTTCGGTATGCGGGAGCTCATGTTTCATCGGCAACGCCCAGCTCATGCAGAAGGTGGTCATCGCACCCAGGGTATTGCCCAGCGTGGCAATCGCTACTGTCTGCCATTTGAGCTCCGGATGCAGTTGCAAAATGCCGAACAGCACCAGTTCGGAATTGCCGGGCAGCAGGGTGGCGCTCAGAAAGCTGGAGATAAACATGCCCCACAGGCTGTAGTCGGCACTGAGCCAGTCGAACCAGTGTGCCATCATCAATCCAGCGTGCGGCGGAAAGTCTTGAGGCCGATGCCGAGCACCACCACGATGAACAGCAGCAGCGGCCAGATATGGTGAAACAGCATGCCGGCCGTGTTGCCCTTGAGCAGGATGCCGCGCACGAGTTGCAGGAAGTGGGTAAGCGGCAGGCAATTGCCGACATATTGCGCCCATTGCGGCATGCCGCGGAACGGGAACATGAAGCCGGACAGCAGCATCGACGGCAGGAAGAAGAAGTAGGTCATCTGCATCGCCTGCAGCTGGTTTTGCGCAATCGAGCTGAAGGTGATGCCCAGCGTGAGGTTGGCGCAGATGAAGACCAGCACCACGCCATAAAGTAACAATAGACTTCCTACCATCGGCACATGGAAGATGAAACGTGCTGCAAGCAGGATCACGGTGACCTGGATCAGGCCAATGAGGATGTACGGAATGATCTTGCCGCTCATCACTTCCAGCGGCGTGGCCGGGGTGGCGAGCAGGTTTTCGAAGGTGCCGCGCTCGCGTTCGCGCGTCATCGCGAGGCCGGTCATCAGCACCATCGTCATCGTGAGGATTACACCGATCAGGCCGGGTACGATGTTGTAGGCGGTGATGCCTTCCGGGTTGTAGCGCTTGTGTACACGCAGGTCGATCAGGCTGGTGGGCGCTTGCGGGTGAAAGCCTGGCAGGTCCGGGGCGAATATTTCATTGCCGATGCGGTTGAGCACACCGAGCGCGCCGCTGGCCGCCACCGGGTCGCTGGCGTCGGCCTGCACCAGCACGGCCGGGTGCTCGCCGCGGACCAATGCTCGCTGGAAATCCGGCGGGAAACTCACCACGAATTGCACTTCGCCTTCGTCGAGCAGACGGTCGGCTTCTTCCTCGGTGCTGACGGTGGCAATCATGTCGAAATAGCCGCTGTGCTGCATCGCGGCAACGTAGTCGCGCGTCAGCGGCGTGGACTCATGTAACAACACGACAGTGGGCAGGTGCTTGGGATCTGAATTCAGCGCAAAGCCGAAAATCAGCAACAGCACGATGGGAATGCCGAGGATCATGCCGAAGGTCAGGCGATCGCGCTTGAGCTGGATGAATTCCTTGATGACGATGCCCAGCCAACGCTGCCAATTCATGCGATGCAGATGGAGACGGGGCGAGGACATGTCAGTTCTCGTACTGGTCGTGCGCTTCGCGCATCAGGTGTATGAAGGTGTCTTCCAGCGTGGGACTGCTGCGTTCAAGTTGCAGATTATGGCTGCTGGCGAACTTTTGCAATGCAGGTTCCAGCAGTTCCGGCTGCTTGCCGCTGACATGCAGCTTGAGGCCGAAGGTGGTGACCTGCTCCACCATTGGCAGTTGCTGCAGCGCGGCGGCAAAACGATGCGCATTGCCGCCGTTGATGCTCCAGGTGGATAGCTGTTGCGAGGCGATGATGTCTTTTGATGTGCCACTTGCCAGCAGGTTGCCATAGGCGAGGTAGGCGAGACGGTGACAGCGCTCGGCCTCGTCCATGTAATGCGTGGAGACAAGGATGGTAATGCCTGCCTCGGACAGGCGGTGGATGTCTTCCCAGAAATCGCGGCGTGCCTTGGGGTCGACACCGGCGGTGGGTTCGTCGAGCAGCAGCAGGCGCGGGCGGTGCAGCAGGCAAGATGCCAGCGACAGGCGTTGCTTCCAGCCACCGGACAGGGTGCCGGCAAGCTGGTCCTTGCGGGCCTTCAGCCCGAGTTCATCCAGCGCTTTGGCGACGGCCTGCTTGCGATCCTGCATGCCGAACATGCGTGCAACGAAATCGAGGTTTTCTCCTATGGTCAGGTCTTCCCATAATGAAAAGCGCTGAGTCATGTAGCCAACCTGCTTCTTGATGTCGTCGCTTTCATTCAGCACATCGAAGCCCAGGCAGGTGCCGCTGCCGCTGTCCGGCGTCAGCAGGCCGCACAGCATGCGGATCGAGGTGGTTTTGCCGCTGCCGTTGGGGCCAAGGAAGCCGAAGATTTCGCCCTGTTTCACCTGCAGTGCAAGGTCGCGCACCACATGCTTGTCGCCAAAGCGCTTGTTGATGCCATGCACATCGATGGCATAGTTCATTTCAGGCGGATATCCATTGGCAGGCCGGGGCGCAACCTGCTTGCGTCTTCTGTTGAAGTGGCTGCCTCAATGCGGAACACCATTTTGTTGCGCTCATCCTTGCTGAAGATGACGGGTGGTGTGTATTCGGCCTGCGATGCAATGAAATTGATGTTCGCGGCAATGGGCGTGCCGCAACCATCGCAGCTGGCTTCGATTGCCTGACCATTATGCACCTTGGCCAGTTCCGCTTCCGGCACATAGAAGCGGATGCGGCGCCGATTGTCCGGCAGCAGGCTCAGCACCGGCTGGCCGGGCGGCACCCATTCGCCGGGACGGTAATAGATTTCCGTCACTTCGCCGGTGGCGGGTATCTGCACCGATTTGTTGGCGAGCTGTTCGCGCAGGACTTTGACCTGGGCCGCCGCCTGCTTCTGTGCAGCCAGCAATTCATCGGTGCGTGCAGGCGAGGCGAAGTTGTCGCGTTCCAGCTCCTGCTGGCGTTTCAGCTGGGCATTGGCTGAACTCAGGGCGGATTCTGCGGCATGCAGCTGGGCTTGCAGCGCATCGCGCTGAGCGCTGCCGCGGGTATTCTGGTCTCCGGAAAGGGTGAAGGCAATGCTACCCTTGGCCGGATGGTCGCCGCGTTCGACATGCAGGGTTTCGAGATAGCCGCCCTGCGGTGTGGAAAGATACAGCCATTCACCTTCGGCATAACCTAGGTAATGTGTCTCGACTGCCGGCTGGCAGGCGGCGACGAGCAACAGCAGGACAGGCAGGAGGCGTTTCATCCGGGGCATGATATCCATCTGACAATATTTCTGGCAACAGTTCAAGGGTTACTTTGAGCAAGTTATCATGCCCGCGCAAGCGGTCAACCAGTAAATTGATCAACACTACGCGAAGCGAAGACAAATATTCGATGGCGTGTTGAATAGAAGCGCTGGATTCCCGCCTGCGCGGGAATGACTAAGGCACTAGTGTTTCTTTTTCGGCGCGAGTATGTCGGTAATGGTGCCTTCCGCCATTTCCGCGGCAAAGCATAATGTTTCAGACAGAGTCGGGTGCGGGTGGATCGTGAGGCCAATGTCTTCCATGTCTGCACCCATTTCCAGCGCAAGCACGCCTTCGGCAATCAGTTCGCCAGCGTTCACGCCGACGATGCCCATACCCAAAATTCTGCGAGTCTCCGGATCGAGCAGCACCTTGGTGGCGCCTTCAGGACGCCCCACCGAGCCTGCGCGGCCGGAAGCAGCCCAAGGGAACGAGGCTTTTTCATATTTCACGCCCTGCGCCTGTGCCTGCGTTTCGGTGAGGCCCATCCATGCTACTTCGGGGTCGGTGTAGGCGACGGAAGGAATGGTGAGTGGTTCGAAGAATGCTTTGTGGCCGGCGATGTTTTCTGCCGCCACTTTGCCTTCATGCACGGCCTTGTGCGCCAGCATCGGGTCGCCCACGATATCGCCGATCGCAAAGATGTGCGGCACATTGGTGCGCATCTGTTTATCCACCGGGATGAAGCCGCGCTCGTTCACCACCAGCCCTGCGGCTTCGGCGTTGATCTCGCGGCCATTCGGGCGGCGGCCCACTGCCATCAGCACTTTGTCATACAGCTGCGGTTCGGCGGGTGCCTGTTCGCCTTCAAAGCTGACCAGCAGGCCTTCCTTCTTCGCTTCAATTTTTGTGACCTTGGTCTTCAGCATGATGGATTCATAGCGCTTGGCGATGCGGGTGTGCAGCGGCTTCACCATGTCCTTGTCGGCGCCCGGCATCAGCTGGTCCATCAGTTCGACCACGCTGATTTTCGCGCCCAGTGCGTCATATACGGTGGCCATTTCCAGGCCGATGATGCCGCCGCCGATGACCAGCATGCGTTTCGGCACATTCTCCAGTGCCAGCGCGCCGGTGGAATCGATGATGCGCGTGTCGTCATAGGGGAAGTCCGGAATGCGCGCAACACTGCTGCCCGCAGCGACGATGCAGTTGTCGAAGCTCACGGTCTTTTTGCCTTCGGCGGTTTCAACTTCAAGTGTATTTGCCGACGCGAATTTGGCAACACCCTGTACCACCTGTACCTTGCGCTGCTTGGCGAGGCCGGCGAGGCCCACGGTGGATTTCGAGATGACGCTCTCTTTCCACGCGCGGACGCCGTTGATGTCGATCTTTGGCTTTCCAAAAGTTACACCGTGGTGGCCGACTTCCTCCGCCTCGGTGATGACTTTCGCCACATGCAGCAATGCCTTGGAGGGGATGCAACCTACATTCAGGCACACGCCGCCGAGCGAGGCGTGCTTTTCAATGAGGACAACCTGTTTACCCAGGTCGGCCGCGCGAAATGCTGCGGTATAACCGCCGGGGCCGGCGCCGAGCACGACGACTTCGGCATGGATGTCGCCCTTGGTAAAGGATTGAGGATTGGGGATTGAGGATTGAGCAGGTGATGGCGCAGGGGCAGGCGCAGGCTGCGCTGCGGCAGGTGCTGCGGTTTTTGCTAAATCCTCAGTCCTGGATACTGAATCCTGACTTTCCAGCGTCAGGATCACGCTGCCCTGGCTGACCTTGTCGCCCATCTTGATCTTGAGTTCCTTGACCACTCCGGCTTGCGGGCTGGGCACATCCATCGTGGCCTTGTCGGTTTCCAGCGTGATCAGCGCCTGTTCGGCAGCGACGGTTTCACCGACTTTGACCAGCACTTCGATGATGGGCACGTCGGTGAAATTGCCGATGTCGGGAACCTTGATGTCGATGGTTTTGCTCATGTGTATTCCTAATATTATGATTATATTATATTATTTTCGTAAGTTTATTTTCTGACCTGGCCGTTGCCGAGCACGATGTATTTCTGCGAGGTGAGACCCTCCAGCCCAACCGGGCCGCGCGCATGAATCTTGTCGGTGGAAATGCCGATCTCCGCACCCAAGCCATATTCAAAGCCATCGGCAAAGCGGGTGGAGGCATTCACCATCACGCTGCTGGAATCGACTTCGCGCAGGAAGCGCATGGCCCTGGTGTAGTTCTCGGTGACGATGGCATCGGTGTGTTGCGAACCGTAGCGGGCAATGTGATCAATCGCAGCATCCATATCCGGCACCACGCGCACACTGAGAATGGCGGCAAGGTATTCGGTGCTCCAGTCCTCTTCAGTGGCTGCTTTCATTTCCTTCACGAGTTTGCGCGAGGCCTCGTCGCCGCGCAGCTCCACGCCCTTGTCGAGGTAGATCTTGCAAAGGCGCGGCAGCACCTTGTCGGCCACACCCTGTGCAACCAGAAGCGATTCCATCGCATTACATACGCCATAGCGATGGGTCTTGGCATTGTCGGCTATGGTGATGGCTTTTTCGAGGTCGGCTTCGTCATCGATGTACACATGGCACACGCCATGCAGGTGCTTGATCACCGGCACGCGCGCATCGGCGGAGACGCGCTCGATCAGGCTCTTGCCGCCGCGCGGCACGATCACATCGACATAATCCTTCATCGTGATCAGTTCGCCCACTGCGGCGCGGTCGGTGGTGTTGATCACCTGCACCGCATCTTGCGGCAGGCCGGCCGCTTTCAACCCTGCATGCACGCAGGCGGCAATCGCCTGGTTGGAATGGATCGATTCCGAGCCGCCGCGCAGGATGGCAGCGTTACCGGACTTGATGCACAGGCCGGCAGCGTCGGCCGTCACATTCGGGCGCGACTCGTAAATGATGCCGATCACGCCCAGCGGCACGCGCATCTTGCCCACCTGGATGCCGGAGGGGCGGTATTTCATGTCGGAGATTTCGCCGATCAGGTCCGGCAATGCGGCGATCTGGCGCAGGCCTTCGGCCATGCCGCTGATTACCTTGTCGGACAGCGTCAGACGGTCCAGCGAAGCAGCGTCAAGGCCATTGGCGCGCGCATGTTCGAGGTCCTGCTTGTTGGCAGTTTTCAAGGTGGCGGCATTGTCGAGCAAGGCCTGCGCCATCGCTTCCAGCGCCTTGTTCTTGGCGTTGGTGTCGGCGGTTGCCATCTGCCGCGCAGCGGCGCGGGCCTGCTGGCCGACGGTTTTCATATAAGTCTTGAGGTTTTCCATCGCAAATCTCTTAAATCTCATTATCCCGGGACATTCTCCGGGGGAAGTCGTGCATTTTACCGCATTCAGGATGATAAAATACGTCCCTTCAACGCAAGAGCCTGATATGTCTGACATCCTGAAAAAAATAAATGCAGTAAAAGCTGAAGAAGTGGCTGCGGCCGTGAAACTGAAGCCCTTGGCACAGATGCGCAATGAAGCTGAAAAAACCGGTGGTCAGCGAGATTTTGTCGGGGCCATCCGCAGCAAGATTGCCGCCGGCAAGCCCGCCGTGATTGCCGAAATCAAGAAGGCTAGCCCGAGCAAGGGGATATTGCGCGAATATTTTGTGCCGGCCGAGATTGCCACCAGTTATGCCGAGCATGGCGCGGCCTGCCTATCCGTGCTGACTGACGAGCAGTTTTTCCAGGGCAGCGCCGAATACCTGAAGCAGGCGCGTACTGCTTGTGCATTGCCAGTGTTGCGCAAGGATTTCATGGTGGATCCGTACCAGATCTACCAGGCGCGGGCGATGGGCGCGGATGCCATCCTGCTGATAGCGGCATCCTTATCGCTGAGCCAGATGCAGGAGTTCGAGGCGATTGCGCACGGCTTGGGCATGGCGGTGCTGGTAGAAGTGCACGATGCGGCAGAGTTTGAACAGGCCGTGCAGCTCAAGACGCCATTGCTGGGGATCAACAACCGCAACCTGCGCACGTTTGAAGTGACGCTGCAGACCACACTGGACCTGTTATCGCAAATTCCCGCTGACAAGATTGTGGTCACCGAAAGCGGCATTCTCAAGCCGGAAGATGTCACGCTGATGCGTGGACGCGATGTCCATGCTTTTCTGGTGGGCGAGGCGTTCATGCGCGCCGCTGATCCGGGGGCGGAATTGTCAAAACTGTTTGCTATTTGAAATTTTGTGCCAGGTTTGCCAGATATTTTCATCAAGCATTTCATGCAACTATTAGAAAATAATGATTTGTTAATATTTCTGTAACATTCCTTTTGCATACTTCGCCGCAGATTTCCATTCAGGAAGTTTGTAGGAGAGGGGTCACTCAACACGGCCGCCTTCAATATTATTCAAATATCTAAGGATGAAGAACTATGCAAAAGAAACTTATCGCTCTGGCAATCGCTTCCGCTTTTGCTGCTCCCGCATTTGCTGATACCACTGTTTACGGTGTTGTTGACGCTACTGTAGCCAGCATGTCTGGTTCCGGTAACAAAAGTGATGTATCCGTCTGGACCGATGGCCTGGCCGGCTCACGTCTGGGTGTTAAGGCATCTGAAGATATCGGTAACGGCATGAAAGCTGGTGCAGTTCTGGAATATAAAGCGCCTCTGGTTGATGGTACAGGCGTTACTGCAGCACGTCAGACCCTGGTGTCTATTGAAGGTGGTTTTGGTAAAGTGGCAGCAGGTTACCTGCAAACAACCGGCTATGATTTCAGCCGCTTCGATCCAACCAATGGTTCGATGATCACTCCACTGGGCAACATCACCGGCAAATACAACTTCATGATCGGTAACAGTGCTTCCCTGAAGCGCATTGCACGCGCTGTTTCTTATGCTTCTCCTGATATGGGCGGATTCAACATCGTTGTGAACTATTCTGGTTCCTATGATGGCAAAACTGATGTTGCTGTTGCTGATAGTGCTGCGTCCACCAAGACTCCGGTGTACATGGTTTCTGCCAACTATGCCAACGGCCCCCTGGCTGCAGCAGTTGTTTACGCAAACAAGACAGTTTCTGCAACTTCTGTAAAGACAACCGAGACAGCGATCGGCGCTTCCTATGACCTGGGCGTTGCAACTTTGTCCGCAACTTACCAGACCAACAAGGTTGACACCAATGCTGATTCCGATACAGCGATGTCTGTGAGCGCAGCTGCTCCATTTGGCGCAAGCAAGGTTATCCTGACTTACGCCAAGGGCACCATGACAGCCCAGGGTGCTGACAAGGATGCATCCGGTTACACACTGGCATGGTTGAACAGCCTGTCCAAGACCACTACCCTGTATGCTGCATTCAGCGGTATGACCCAAGGTTCTGCCAGCACCACATACAGTGTTGCCAACAACAGCCTGACAGCCCTGTCAGCAGGTGCGAGCTCCAATATGGTTGCGCTGGGCTTGAACAAAAAGTTCTGATATTTCTGAATGTTAAGGAAAAGCTGTTGATATAAATCCGGTGCAATCTGCCGGGTTAGGTCACAACGGAGAAAAGCCGCCTTTGGGCGGCTTTTTGTTGGGCCATACTTATAGTGTTGCAATTGCTAGTGTGAAAAGATTATTTCAGTTTTATCTATATTAAACAATAATTTAATATATTTCTAATATAGCTATGGTAGGTGGGGTGTTGCAAAAATGATACGTTTATTGCGGTTTTTCCTGCTTCCAGCTTGTCTCACTCTCCTACCTTCGTGCAGAATTGCCCCGAATTTCCACACAGGGAATTTTAAGAAGGCGTGGCAGAACAACGTCACAATTCATATTTTCAAGGAGAGTTACACATGCAAAAGAAAATTATCGCTCTGGCTATCGCCTCTGCTTTCGCAGCTCCAGTTGCAATGGCTGACGTAACTATGTACGGCACCATGGACGGTGGTTTCCGTCATCAGACAAATGACGATCCAGCTAAAGGCACGACTGACTCCATGCAGATGGGCCAGTACAACACAGCCCGTTTCGGCCTGAAGTCTGTTGAAGACATGGGCGATGGCATGAAAACTACCGTTGTTCTGGAAACCAGCTATGCTCCTGGTGGAATTGGTGCAAACTCAGCAATGAACAGCACAACTTACGTTAATCCTACAACTGGTGCATCTGCAACAGGCCCTAACTTGGCAACTAACAACCCGTTCGGTCTGCTGTTTGACCGCCAGGCAACTCTGGGCGTTAGCGGTGGTTTTGGTTCTGTTGAAATGGGCTGGAACTACACAACTTCCTTCAAGACTATCGCTACTTATGATCCAATGAACTACAAGTGGCTGGGTCAGGCTATGGCGCAAACTTCCGATACACAAGATCGCGCTGGCAACGTTGTGTATTCCAACACATTTGGCGATGTAAGTGTGCGTGCTGAGTATGACGTAACAAATGCAACCAAGACATCTCAACCATCAACTGGTGCAGGTCGCGCAGTTGGCGTAACTTATGCTTCCGGTGCGATCAACGCAGGTGTTGCATATTCTGCACAGGAAGCGAGCGCAGCTGGCTTGGCTTATGATGACTCCATGACACATGTAACAGCTGGTGCTGGCTACAAGTTTGGCGATGCAAAAGTAAGCGTTGGTTATGCCAAGAAAGCAACCAAAACTGCTGCTAACGACAACACATCCACAAACATGTGGCTGGGTGGCAGCTTCAAGGCAACTGGCGCTGTGAACGTTTCTGCAGCTTACTACAACCGTGTAACTAACACTGGTGCTGCTAACGCTCTGGACAACACAACAAAAGTGATGATCGTAGGTGCTACTTATGACCTGTCCAAGAAAACTCAGATGTATGTATCGTTCGACAAGACAACATTGAGCGTTGATGGCTCTGCTGATGTTGTAACAAACGGTTCTACAATTGGTGTTTCCACAGTCTTCTAATTTGCCGCAGGGGTAACCCTGCTGTGATTGAAGTCTGAAATGAAACGGGCTCCTTCGGGAGCCCGTTTTTTTTGTGCGAAATTCCTGGGATCCTGTTAAGTTCCCGTTAGAGGTGACGGGACATATCACCCTGCAGGAAATTCTTCAGAGGTTGATCCATGCCTTTACCCAAGGCGATGACCTTGAACAGTTCACCCATTTCAGCCGGGCTGGTCAGCTTCTGGATTTGCGATGAAAGCGGCAGGTATGCTGCCGGATCATCTGGCGAAATATCGCGAATCAATTCTGCAATGCCACCATTGATTAAAAAATGTGCCTGTGAGGTATAGCCCAGCAGGTTTGCGCCATGATCGATTGCACTTTCCGCAATGGCGGTGAAATCGACATGTGCGGTGATGTCCTGCAAACCGGGCAGAAAAAATGGGTCATCATGTGCGAAATGGCGATAGTGGCACATCAAGGTGCCCTGCATGCGTTGAGGATGGTAAAACTCGCGCGCGCCAAAACCGTAGTCGATGAACAGCAAAGCGCCCTGTCGCAGGCGATCACACAAGCTTGCAACCAGGCCGCGGGATGCGGGGGATATTTCACTGCAATAACCATCGGGAACGCTTATCTGCTGGGCAAGCTGGCGCAAAGGGGAATCTTCCAGCAATTTGTCTTGCCAATTGAATTGGCTTCCTGTCAGTACAACTCCGCGTTCAAAAATTTGTTGATTCGCCCAGCAAACCAGATGTACGGGCAATGCATCCAGCACCTCATTACCGAAGACAGCCCCGGAAATATTTTCCGGCAGTACATCCAGCCACCTGATGCGGGAATACAGTCGGGGGAGGCTGGTGTGCAATAAGTGCTGCTGGCGTTCACGCAGGTCTGCACTGACTTCAAGAATGGAATAAGTGTTGGGCAGCTGGTCGATATTATCAAGCTCTGTCAGGATATCCAGTGCGAGTTTGCCGCTGCCCGCACCGAGTTCCAGGATATGCGGCTGACTTGCAGACATGATTTCGCTCAATTGCCGCGCCAAGGTACGTCCGAACAGGCTCGATATTTCGGGGGCTGTGGTGAAATCTCCGCTACTGCCGAATTTGCGTGCACCTGCTGCGTAATAGCCGAGGCCGGGTGCATAGAGCGCAAGTTCCATAAAGCGGGAGAAGGGGATCCAGCCGCCTTGCATGTCGATTTCTGCCCTTATCTGGGCGCACAGCTTGTCGCTGTGCTGTCGGGCATCTTCTGAAGGAGGGGGAAGTGAGGCCATGGTGCGATTCGGTTAAAATGCTCAAGATTGAAGTGTAATCCAACAAGCTCAAATGGAGAATGGCATGCAAGGTAAAGCAATTCTGGTGACGGGTGGCGCAAAGCGGGTAGGCGCGTCAATATGCAGGCGATTGCATGCGGCTGGAGCCAATATTGTGCTGCATTATCGTTCGTCGTCCCAGGATGCAATTGCTTTGCGGGATGAGCTGAATGACGTGCGTGCCAATTCAGTGCTCTGTGTGCAGGCTAACCTGCTGGACCTGCATGACTTGCCCGGGCTGGTGCAGGCAGGGATAAGGCATTTCGGCAGGCTGGATGGCATCGTGAACAATGCTTCAAGTTTCTATGCGACCCCGCTGGATGCCGTGGATGATGCGCAATGGACGGATTTGCTGGGTACCAATCTGAAAGCGCCATTATTTCTCGCCAAAGCCGCGGCGGATGAACTGCGCAAGCAGAAGGGGGCGATCGTGAATATTGTCGATATTCATGCCGAGCGTCCGATGCAAGGCCACCTGGTATATAGTGTAGCGAAGGCCGGGCTGGTTGCGCTGACCAAGGGGCTGGCACAGGAGCTGGGGCCACAGGTGCGCGTGAATGCGGTTGCGCCTGGCGTGATTATCTGGCCTGAGCAAGGTGACTGGGATAGCGAAGAACGCCGCAGGCAGATCGTTGAGCACACCCTGCTCAAACGCGAAGGCGAGCCGGATGATATTGCGAGGACGGTCGTCTTCCTGATGAACGATGCGCCTTATATCACGGGGCAGGTGATTGCGGTGGATGGTGGTAGAAGCGTAAATTTATAATATCTCATTGATTGTATTATTAAATATTTCAAGTGGATGAAAGTGGTAAAATGCACGCCCTTGTTTGCTAAACCATACCGAGCAGCCTGATGAAATAGCCGCTATCGGTCAACGTATTATGAATTCCATTACCTCCCCCATCCATTTCGAACACCATTCAAATAATTTCAACCGACTGCGCGGCCGTCTGGAGCAGCTCACCGGCAAGGCCATTGGCGATTTCAACATGATCGAGGATGGCGACACCGTGATGGTGTGCATGTCGGGCGGCAAGGACAGCTACACCCTGTTTGAAATCCTGCGCGCGCTGCAGAAGCGCGCGCCGATCAAATTCAAGCTGATTGCGATGAACCTGGACCAGAAGCAGCCGGGTTTTCCGGACCATGTGCTGCCGGATTATTTCATGTCGCTGGGGGTGGAGTACCACATCGAAACACAGGACACCTATTCCATCGTCAAGGAAAAAATCCCTGAGGGAAAGACGACCTGTTCATTATGCTCACGCCTGCGCCGCGGCATCATCTACAAGGTCGCCAAGGAATTGGGTGCGAACAAGATCGCGCTGGGACATCATCGCGACGATATGATCGAGACCTTGTTCCTGAACATGTTCTTTGCCGGCAAGCTGAAAGCGATGCCGCCCAAGCTGGTGACCGACAAGGGGGATCATGTGGTGATCCGTCCGCTGGCCTATTGCAATGAGAAGGACATCGCCAGCTTTGCACGCACGATGGAGTTTCCGATTATCCCGTGCAACCTGTGCGGTTCGCAGGAAAATTTGCAGCGTCAGGCAATCAAGCAGATGCTGCACGAGTGGGAGCGTCAGTATCCGGGACGTTCGCAGACTATCTTTACCTCGATGCAGAATGTGCGGCCTTCACATCTGCTGGATGGCGAGCTGTTTGATTTCAAATCCATCAAGGTTGGTGATCAAGTGCTTGAAGGCGATATCGCCTTCGATGAGTAATAACTATGCATGCGCAAAGCGCATGCGGCTACAGGTTTTGATTTTTCCCTTTATGAGCCACTGAGTAGCATGGGCTGGTTCGGGGGATTCGGCGAGGACTGTCTGAGCACGTGGCCGCAAAGTGGATCGTGCGAGTTCCGCAGCCGCCGGAGCAGCCACGCAACGCAAGGAATCCCGAAGGGATGGCGCATCAGGGTCGCCTTTTCTTTGGTGACTTTCATTTGGCGAAGCAAAAGAAAGTCACCAGCTGTCGGGCTGCCCCCGACGGTTTTGCGTTATTAAATTACTGCTACCTTGAATATGGCCTTGCGTATCGGTCCATTTCCTACCAGCGGGGCGTGCGCATCCTCGGGGAAGAAGATGCAGAAGTGATCCGGCGGAACCGACACCCATGAAGCCGGGGCATCATGGAAGAAGCGAATGTCCTTTTCCATGTTGTGTTCGCTGATCGGATTCATGCAATCTGCCAGCGGCTTCCAGCCCATCCTTTCATCTCCGTCCAGCACCAGCTGGATGTCGATATATTTCTTGTGCGCCTCAAGTTTGGCATGCTCCACCGGTTTGCCCTGTGCATGTTCGATGATGACAAATAGCATTTCATCTTCAATGGCATAACGCCCCGGTGCGAGTGCATTCAGGTCATTGTTGCGGATGTAATCAAACGCGCGGGCAAACAGCGGATCCAGGGGTGTATAGCGTTCAGCCTGCGAAAGATTGGCAAGGATCATCAGAAGAATCTCGCGATCATGCCCTTGTCATATTTGCCTGTCATCGGGATCACTACGCGATGGCCGCTGCCGGAGGCGACGTTCAGCATTTCGCCATTGGGACTCTTCATCTCGGTGACTTCAACGATGCAGTTGCCCATCGGATGAATCACTTCCAGTCTGTCGCCTACGCTGAATTTATTCTTAACGTCGATTTCGGCATAGCCATCATGGCAGGTGATGATGTCGCCAACATATTGCTGGCGGGAACTTTCGGAATGGCCGCGCATGTAGTTCTGGTGTTCATGTGTATGGTGGCGTTCGTAGAAGCCGTCGGTATAACCGCGACTGGCGAGCGCATCCAGCGCACCAAGCAGGGTGTAGTTGAATGGGCGGCCGGCAGCAGCGTCGTCGATGGCCTGGCGATACACTTGTGCGGTGCGCGCCACGTAGTAGATGGATTTGGTGCGGCCTTCCACTTTAAGCGAGTCGATGCCGATCTTGGCGAGGCGCTCGACATGCTCCACTGCGCGCAGGTCTTTCGAGTTCATGATGTAGGTACCGTGCTCGTCTTCCAGCACCGGCATCAGTTCGCCCGGATGGTCTGAGCGTGAAATGACATAGGCTCGATCGGCCAGCGGATGGCGTGGAATGCTGCCACAGGTGGACAGCGCGGACTCAGACAGCGCCTTGTCGAAATCAAAGTCTATCTTCTGGATGTCGCCGGTGCCGTCTTCATCGGCATTGGCGATCTTGTAATCCCAGCGGCAGGAATTGGTGCAGGTGCCCTGGTTGGCATCGCGATGGTTGAAGTAGCCGGACAGCAGGCAGCGGCCGGAATAGGCGATGCACAGCGCGCCGTGCACGAAAACTTCCAGTTCCATGTCCGGACACTGCTGGCGGATTTCCTCGATTTCATCCAGTGACAGTTCTCGCGACAGGATCACGCGCTCCAGTCCCAGCGATTTCCAGAACTTCACCGCGGCATAGTTGACGGTATTGGCCTGCACAGACAGATGGATCGGCACTTCCGGCCAGCGTTCGCGCACCAACATGATCAGGCCGGGGTCGGCCATGATCAGCGCATCCGGTTTCATCGCGATCACCGGCTCCATGTCGGCCATATAGGTTTTCACCTTGCTGTTGTGCGGCATCAGGTTGCTGGCGACAAACAGCTTCTTTCCTAGTTGATGCGCTTCGCGGATGCCGGTCTGCAGTTCTTCCAGTTTGAATTCGTTGTTTCGCGCACGCAGGCTGTAGCGCGGCTGTCCGGCATACACGGCATCGGCGCCGTAGGCATAGGCGGTGCGCATTTTGTCCAGCGTGCCGGCAGGGAGGAGGAGTTCGGGAGCTTTCATGGTTGTGACTCGATTCAATAGCTAAAGCGCCTGTCTTCCATAATAGGAAAGAGCAGGAGCAGGTTGCGGATGGGCGCTATTTTACCCTATTCGTCACCACGCACCGGGGAAGCCCCGGCAGGGCAAAGGGCTATTGGGGTGAAATGCCCAGATTCTTGCAGATAGACAGGCAGGCAGCAGACTGGTTCAACGTATAGAAGTGCAATCCCGGCGCACCGCCTGCTAGCAGGCGCTCACCCAGCTTGGTGACCACTTCCTCGCCAAAGGCCTTGATCGCGTCGGCATCATCGCCATAACTTTCCAGTGTCTTGCGGATCCAGCGCGGAATCTCCGCGCCACAGGCATCGGAGAAGCGCGCCAGTTGCGAGAATTTCACGATGGGCATGATGCCGGGCACGATGGGGATCGTGACGCCCTGTTTCCGGCACTGCTCGACAAAATGGAAATAGCTGTCAGCATTGTAGAAATATTGCGTGATAGCTGAGTCAGCACCCGCTTTCACCTTGCGCACGAAATTATCCAGATCATCCCTGGGCGATTTCGCCTGCGGATGGTATTCCGGGTAAGCGGCTACTTCAAGGTGGAAGTGGTTGCCGCTTTCCTTGCGAATAAATTCAATTAATTCATTGGCATACTGAAACTCGCCGGTGCTGGCCATGCCGGAGGGCAGGTCGCCGCGCAACGCCACAATGCGTTTGATGCCGAGACTTTTGTAAGTCTGCAGGATGGCGCGGATATTGTCGCGGGTAGAGCCAACGCAGGAAAGATGCGGCGCAGCCGGATAGCCATCCGCCTGAATCTGGCTGACGGTTTCCAGCGTGCGGTCGCGCGTGGAGCCGCCGGCACCGAAGGTGACGGAGAAGAATTCCGGCTTCAGCACTTCCAGTTGCTTGCGCGTGGCATGCAGTTTCTGCATGCCTTCCGCGGTCTGCGGCGGAAAGAATTCGAAACTTAAAGATAGATTTCTGGACATGTTTTTAATCCTGGTGATGCTGGTGTGGATTCGGTTTGCGCTCGAACACCAGCATCGTCAAAACGGAAGAAATGAAGCTGTATAGCAATGCACCGAACACGCCCGTCCAGAAGCCGCTGACTTCAAAACCCTTGAGTATCGTTCCGGCAAACCAGAACAACAGGCCGTTGATCACCAGGACGAAAAGCCCCAGTGTGACCGCGGTCACGGGTAAAGTCAGCAGCACCAGCAAGGGGCGTATCAGGGTATTGATCAGGCCCAGTATCAGCGCGGCAATCAGTGCCGCACCATAGCCGTCTATCGTAACACCCGGCAGCACATAGGCCACCGTGAGCAATGCCAGTGCATTCAGGAACCAGATCAATAGCAGGTTCATTGCGGTACCTTTCATTGCTAGTCGGGCTTGCGCCCGAACTGCAAATTAATAGCGGTAGTGATCCGCCTTGTATGGACCTTCCTTGGCTACGCCGATGTAAGCGGCCTGCTGGTCGGGAAGCACGGTGAGTTGTGCGTTCAGCTTCTTCAGTTGCAGGCGTGCCACCTTTTCATCGAGGTGTTTGGGCAGGGTGTATACGCCGACAGGATAATCCTTGGTGCGGGTAAACAACTCGATCTGCGCAATGGTCTGGTTGGCAAACGACGAGCTCATCACATAGGAAGGGTGGCCGGTCGCGCAACCGAGGTTGACCAGGCGGCCCTTGGCCAGCAGGATGATCTTGTTGCCGGAAGGCATGGTGATGTGATCGACCTGCGGCTTGATTTCGTCCCACTGGTATTTTTCGATCGAGGCCACGTCGATTTCATTGTCGAAGTGTCCGATGTTGCAGACGATGGCCTGGTCCTTCATCTTCGCCATGTGGTCATGTGTGATCACGTGGAAGTTGCCGGTGGCAGTCACGAAAATATCCGCTTTGTCGGCAGCGTAATCCATGGTCACTACGCGGTAGCCTTCCATTGCAGCCTGCAGTGCGCAGATTGGATCAATTTCGGTGACCCAGACCTGGGCAGACAATGCGCGCAAGGCCTGTGCAGAACCCTTGCCCACGTCGCCATAACCGGCAACCACGGCGATCTTGCCGGCGATCATCACGTCGGTCGCGCGCTTGATGCCGTCCACCAGCGATTCGCGGCAGCCATACAGGTTGTCGAACTTGGATTTGGTGACGGAGTCGTTCACGTTGATGCCAGGGAACTTCAGTTCGCCGCGCTCATGCATCTGGTACAGACGGTGCACGCCGGTGGTGGTTTCTTCGGTCACGCCCTTGATGTGCTTGATGCGGTTGGAATACCACTTCGGATCCTGCTTCAGTTTTTCCTTGATCGAGGCGAACAGCACGGTCTCTTCTTCGCTGCCGGGTTTGGCGATCACGGAAGGATCTGTTTCCGCGCGGGTACCGATATGCAGCAGCAAGGTGGCATCGCCGCCGTCATCCAGGATCATGTTGGAGAAACCGCCATCCGCCCATTCGAAGATCTTGTGCGTGTAGTCCCAGTATTCGGTCAGCGTTTCGCCTTTGACTGCGAACACCGGCACGCCGGTTGCAGCGATGGCTGCTGCGGCGTGGTCCTGGGTGGAGAAGATGTTGCACGATGCCCAGCGCACTTCGGCGCCAAGTGCGGTCAGGGTCTCGATCAGCACAGCGGTCTGGATGGTCATGTGCAGCGAGCCGGTGATGCGCGCGCCTTTCAGCGGCTGGGTCTTGGCAAATTCTTCGCGGATTGCCATCAGGCCGGGCATTTCGGTCTCGGCGATTCTGATTTCCTTGCGGCCCCAGTCGGCCAGTTTCATATCGGCTACTTTGAAATCGGTGAAACCATTGGTTACTGCGTTCATATTCGTCTCCATTCATGAATTGATGAAAGGCGCGGTTGTTAATTCTGATATCACTCCGAGCCTGGCAGACATCTCTGCTGCAGCGCCTCTCGGAGGAGGGAATGCAATCGCACATCGTGCGATTGCAGAGGGGGACTTACAGACCGGCGTCAGCTTTGAGTGCTGCTGCTTTATCAGTAGCTTCCCAGGTAAAGCCCGGCTCTTCGCGGCCAAAGTGGCCATAGGCAGCGGTCTTCGCATATACCGGACGCAGCAGGTTCAGCATGTTGACGATGCCCTTTGGACGCAGGTCGAAATGCTTGCGTACCAGTTCCGCAATTTTCTCGTCCGATACCTTGCCGGTGCCATAGGTGGTCACCCAGATGCTGGTGGGCTCGGCCACGCCGATCGCATAGGAAATCTGGATCAGGCACTTGCTGGCGAGGCCTGCTGCAACGATGTTCTTCGCCACATAACGGCCGGCATATGCGGCAGAACGGTCCACCTTGGAGGGGTCCTTGCCGGAGAAGGCGCCGCCTCCGTGTGGCGCTGCGCCGCCGTAGGTATCCACAATGATCTTGCGACCGGTCAGGCCGCAGTCACCCTGTGGGCCGCCGATAACGAAACGGCCGGTGGGGTTGATCAGGTATTTGATGTCGCCCTTGATCAGCTCCTTCGGCAGGATGGGCTTGATGATTTCCTCGATCGCGGCTTCGCGGATCTGTTGCTGGGTCATTTCCGGGGCATGCTGCGTGGACAGCACAATGGTGTCCAGTGCGTAGGGTTTACCATCTTTGTATTTCAGGGTGACCTGTGATTTGGCATCCGGGCGCAGCCAGTTCAGGCGGCCGTCGCGGCGCAGTTGCGACTGGCGCTCGACGATGCGGTGGGCAAGGTAGATCGGCAGCGGCATCAGCGTGTCGGTTTCGTCGCAGGCATAGCCGAACATCAGGCCCTGGTCGCCGGCACCCTGGTTCAGGTTGTCGTCGTAGGCCTTGTTCACGCCCTGGGCAATGTCGGGGCTTTGCTTGTCATAGGCCACCAGCACGGCGCAACCTTTGTAATCGATACCGAACTCGGTGTTGTCGTAACCGATTTTCTTGATGGTGTCGCGTGCCACATGGATGTAGTCCACGTTGGCGGAAGTGGTGATCTCGCCGGCCAGCACCACCAGGCCGGTATTCACCAGCGTTTCGGCAGCGATACGGGCATGGGGGTCTTGCTCGAGGATGGCATCGACAATCGCGTCGGAAATCTGGTCGGCCACCTTGTCGGGATGACCTTCGGAAACAGATTCGGATGTAAACATGTATTCGTTCATAACAGCTCCAGTTTGCGGTGGCTGGACAGGGGGTGAGGCGGGAGGGAGGCCCACCTGGCAATCCCGTGTCTGGCACAGGTTAACAGGTGAGCGCCGTTATGACTTTGCCGAGCCTGGCGGGGAATCCCGTCGCAGCGCTCCTCGGCTGGCGGCATTATACCTTGAAGGCTTTATTTCTTGAAATATGGGAAAGACCAATTTCACAACTGGTTTGCTGGCGCACTGTCGGGTTGGGGGGCGATTGGGCTAGAATGCGGGCAGAAAAACGCATGCTGAACATGTGGAAATTTAATAAACATAATATATTCAAGTACATATAAATATCCGATGTGCTGGATTAAAGCGGAAATCCCCGAAATTCACGTATGAGTTCATTCCTGGTTAAACGGCTGTTTGATCTGTTATCCCTGATACCTTTACGCATATTGCATGGCCTTGGCACCTTGCTGGGCTGGATAACTTACTGGACTTCTGCAAGTTATGCGCAGCGCATGCGGGAAAATCTGGGCAATTACAATGCCGGTCGCCATCCGGACGAACTACGGCGCTTGCTGCGGGCCAACATCGCGGAAACCGGGAAGAGCCTGATCGAGCTGCCCTGGGTCTGGCGAAGGCCGGTAATGAAGGTGCTTGCCAGCATCCGGGTTATCCACGGCAAGGAATATTTCGATGGCGCAGGCAAGGATGGCAAGGGGCTCATCATCCTGACCCCGCATATCGGCTGTTTTGAAATCATAGGACTTTATGTCGCGGCAATGACGCCGATGACCTGTATGTATACCGTGCCGAAAAAAGCCTGGATGGATGACATCATCCGCAATGGTCGTCAGCGTGGGCAGATGAAGCTGGCACCGGCAGACTTGGGCGGGGTGCGCATGCTGCTCAAGTCATTGAAACGAGGCGAGGTGATTGGCTTGTTGCCGGACCAGGTACCGGCGCATGGCGACGGCGAATGGGTGGAGTTTTTTGGCCGCCCGGCTTATACGATGACATTGGCTGGCAGGCTGCAACAGGCGAGTGGGGCAACTGTGCTGATGTCCTGGGTGGTGAGGCTGCCGCAGGGCAAGGGATATGCGCTGCATTTCGAACCGTTGAAATTGCAATCCGGTGTGTCGATAGAGAAACAGCTCAATCAGGCACAGGAAAAAATCATACGCACTTGTCCGGAGCAATATCTGTGGAGCTACAACCGTTACAAGGCACCGCCCGGTTCCCTGTCCGAAGAAAAGCGCAGGGGGACGGCATGATGGTGCGGCTGGGCGTGTTCATCCTGTGGCTGATTCATCTGCTGCCGTTCCGTGTGATCGTTGCGCTGGGGAACGGGCTGGGCGTTATCCTGCATGCAGTAGGCAAGGAACGTCGCGAAGTGGCTCACACCAACTTGAAATTGTGTTTTCCGCAGATGGCTGAGGCCGAGCGTGACAAGCTGGTGCGCGCGCATTTCAGGATGTTTGCACGCGGCCTGCTGGAAAGAACAGTCCTCTGGTGGGGCAGTGCACAACGCATCCGCAAGTTGATCCGCGTGGAAGGCGTGGAACACTTTGAGCCGATCAAGCACAAGTCATCCATTTTGCTGACGCCGCATTTTGTCGGCATGGATGTCGGCGGGCAGTGGATCGCGCAGGAAACCGACACCGTGTGCATGTATGCAAAACAGAAGAATGTTTATTTGACCAAACTGCTGAAGGACAAGCGCGCACGCTTCCGCAACCAGAAACTGTATTCGCGGCAGGAGGGTTTGCGCCCCATTTTGAAAGGCATGAAGGAAGGGCATCCCTTTATTTATCCGCCGGATCAGGATCAGGGGATCAAGGATGGCGCGTTCATTCCATTCTTTGGCGTGCCGGCCGCAACGATGACTTCGTTGCCTAGAATCGCGAAAATGACCGGCGCGGTGGTGGTGCCCAGTATTACTCGGACATTGCCGGGGGGCCAAGGCTATGTGCTGACCTTCTATCCTGCCTGGGAAAATTATCCGAGTGGCGATGATGTGGCTGATGCACGCAGGATGAATGAATTCATCGAACAAAGAATACTGGAAATGCCGGAGCAGTATTTCTGGCTGCATAAGCGTTTCAAAACTCGCCCTGAAGGCGAGCCGCCGCTGTACCCGGATTAAATTCTAAAAGTGAGCTGACATGAAATATCACGACTTGCGCGATTTCATCGCACAGCTGGAAAAAATCGGCGAGCTGAAGCGCGTCACGGTGCCGGTTTCCTCTCATCTGGAAATGACCGAGATCTGCGATCGCGTATTGCGCGCACAGGGCCCGGCCTTGTTGTTTGAAAATGTCATTAAAGCCGACGGGCAAAAATCCGACATGCCTGTACTGGCCAACCTGTTTGGTACACCGCGTCGCGTCGCACTCGGCATGGGCGAGGAAAGTCCTGAAGCGCTGCGGGAGGTAGGCAAGCTGCTTTCCTACCTGAAAGAACCGGAGCCACCCAAAGGCCTGAAGGATGCCTGGGAAAAATGGCCGGTGCTGAAGCAGGTGTTGAACATGTCGCCCAAGGTGGTGTCGTCCGCACCGTGCCAGGATGTTGTATGGGAGGGTGAAGAAGTTGATCTGGCGAAGTTGCCTGTCCAGCATTGCTGGCCGGGCGATGTGGCGCCGCTGATTACCTGGGGGCTGGTGGTCACCAAAGGGCCATTGAAGACCCGGCAGAATCTGGGCATCTACCGCCAGCAAGTGATCGCCAGGAACAAGGTGATCATGCGCTGGCTGGCGCATCGCGGCGGCGCGCTGGATTTTCGCGAGCATTGCGAAAAAAATCCGGGCCAGCCATTCCCGATTTCCGTGGTGATCGGCGCCGACCCTGCAACGATACTGGGTGCGGTGACGCCGGTGCCGGATTCCCTTTCCGAATACCAGTTTGCGGGCCTGTTGCGCGGCGCGAAAACCGAACTGGTGAAATGCATCGGCAATGAGCTGCAGGTGCCGGCGTCAAGCGAGATCGTACTCGAGGGTGTGCTGCATCCCGGCGAAACGGCGCTGGAAGGTCCGTATGGCGATCACACCGGCTATTACAACGAGCAGGAAACCTTCCCGGTATTCACCATCGGGCGCATCACGATGCGCAAGCAGCCAATCTATCATTCGACCTATACCGGCAAACCACCGGATGAGCCGGCGATGCTGGGCGTGGCGCTGAATGAGGTGTTCGTGCCGTTATTACAAAAACAATTCCCCGAGATCGTCGATTTTTACCTGCCGCCTGAAGGCTGCAGTTACCGCATGGCAGTGGTAAGCATGAAGAAGCAGTATCCGGGGCATGCAAAGCGCGTGATGTTCGGCATCTGGTCGTTCCTGCGCCAGTTCATGTATACGAAATTCATCATCGTGGTGGATGAGGATATCGATGTGCGCTCATGGCACGAAGTGATGTGGGCGATCACCACCCGGGTAGATCCATCGCGAGACACCGCCTTGGTGGACAACACCCCGATCGACTATCTCGATTTCGCCAGTCCGGTCTCCGGCCTGGGCAGCAAGATGGGGCTGGATGCGACCAACAAATGGCCGGGAGAAACCCAGCGCGAGTGGGGAACTCCGATCGTGATGGATGAGTCTGTAAAACGCCGGGTGGATGAAATCTGGGGCGATCTGGGTATTTGAGTGTCGTATTATTGGTACATCAAGATTGACTTTAATGATTAATCGGGCAAAATGGGCGGTGCTCGAGAATTTCAGGCGTGCATGGACAAACCGGGGATGCAGTTGCATCTAACTTTGGTTTTTGTCATAACATATTGTATTTATTAAATAAAATATAGGGGTCTTGAACATGATGAAGAAAATCCTGGCTGGTACGGCTTTGGCTTTGGTTGCAATGTCCGGCAGTGCAATGGCTGCAAACAGCCTGTATGCAGGCGCAATGGGATTGAATGTACCGATTACCGAGCGCAATTTTAATGTGAACAGCACACCAGCGATTGATCCGCTGGTGTCAGGCAAATACATGATCGGCAAGGACATGGCCGTGCTGATGGGCTTTGGTTTCATGACGGGCGGTCCAAGCAACAACTCAACAACCACATTTGCACTTGAAGGTGGTGTGCGCAAATATCTGAAGAGCGATGATTTCGCACCGTTCGTCAGCGGCTTGCTGCAGTACAGCAATTCCAATACTTCACCCAATTCAACTACAGGTACATCGCTGGTTGGCGAATTCGGCGCTGAATACTTCTTCGCCAAGCAGTTCAGCGTGGAAGGCAAGGCACGCTTTGGCTATACAGCGGTTGAAACTGGTGGCACCAAATATTCCTACTTTGGCACAACCACTGTAGGTCTGGGTGCAAACTTCTATTTCTGAGCCACTGCACTTAACTGCTGAATAGCAGTAGTGAGAAAAAAGCCGGGCATAGCCCGGCTTTTTTTGCGCTTCACATGTACAGCAATCAGTGATCTTCATTCAACCATTTTCCATCAACCAGTCCAGCAGCGCATCCTGTGCCTGTTGCCCTTGCCGGGCATGCGGGTGATTGATGAAGAACACCACCAGCCATTGTTTTCCGCTTCTGGATTGCAGGTAGCCAGCCATCGATTTCACGCCTTCCAGCGACCCGGTTTTCATGTGCGCATGGGCTTTGACTTCGCATTCGAGATGGCGACGGCGCATGGTGCCATCCATGCCCACGATGGGCAATGAAGCTTCAATTTCCGCCGATAGCGGATTCAGTTCGATATCACGCAATACCATCGCGAGACTGTAAGGGCTGATGCGTGCAATGCGCGAAAGACCGGAACCATTTTCGATGACCAGTTCCGGTATCTCCAGGCCTTTGCGTGCCAGCCACTCCTGCAGGATGGCATTGCTTGCCGCAATGCTGGCTGGCTGTAACGGGGTTGCGGCAGGTACGCCGCTGGCTTGAGTGGCGGGAGTATTTACAGGGTAATTGGCCGACGGAGAAGAGCGGTCTAGGCTCAGGCTGAGGAACAGCTGGCGTGCCATGACATTGTTGCTGAATTTGTTGATGTCGCGAATGATCTCGCTGAGCGGTTGCGAGTGCTGTGTGCTGAACAGTTCGGCAGTCGGCGTGACGATGCCGCTTTCAAATGTGCCTGACAGGCTGCCGCCCGTTTCCCGCCATATTGCGCGGAACACGGCTTCGAAATATGCCTGATGCGGCAACAGGCTCAGCGTCTTGTCGTGTTCGCCGCAATTAACAGGATAACGTCCGTTGATGCGGATGATGCCGTCCTCACCGGTCAGGCTGAATTTGAGATGATCATCCCAGTCGGCGCAGTGTCTGGTCTGGATGGGCTTTAGCCGGTTATCCAGCACAATGCCGTCAAGTGCAGGTTCGGTATACACACTGATGCCTGCTGCATCGGGTGAAAAATGGAAGCGGATGGCATTGAAATTCAGCAGCAGCGTGTCGGGTGCGACGTTGTAGGCCCGGTTGGGGTCGTTGTCGAAAGCTGCGGTGTCGATGTCCTGCGGCTCAAATGCACTGCGGTCGAGAATCACATTGCCGCGGATTTCGCGCAGGCCGCGGTTGCGCATTTCATGCAGCCAGGTCCACAGGTGTTCGACCGTCAGTTTGGGATTGCCATGGCCCTTGATGATGAGGTTGCCATCCAGCACGCCCTCTTCCAGCTTTCCGTCCAGCCAGGCTTCCGTTGGCCAGGTATACGATGGACCCAGCACTTCCAGTGCGGCATAGGTGGTGAGCAGCTTCATGGTCGATGCAGGATTCATCGCCTGTTGCCCGTTGATTGCGAGCAATGGTGCTGCTGCATGGATGTCCTGCACATAGATGCCGACACTGTCGAGCGGAATTCTGGCGCTTTGCAGTGCCTCGCGTACGCTGTCTGGAAGCGTATTGGCAGATAGTGCATCGGCACAGGCTTGTATCGCAAACAGGCTGGCCAGCAGCAGGGATACAAGTTTCATGCGGGTTGCCTGGAGAGCTGATCCACCACATGCAGGGTACGCGTTACCAGCAGATCCATCTCGCTTTCACTGATGACATAAGGCGGCATGAAATAAACCGTATTGCCGATCGGCCTGAGCAGGATTTCATGATGCAGTCCCAGCGCGAAACAGCGTTGGGCGAAATCGGTATGTGCTGATTCCACTTCAAATGCCCAGATCATGCCGCGGTTGCGGAAATGTTTGACTGACGGGTGGCTACGCAGGGCTGACGCAATGTGGTTGAGATAGTCGGCTTTCACGCGATTGCGCTCGATTACATCCTCATCGCGGAAGATGTCCAGTGTCGCCAGCGCGGCACGGCAGGCCAGCGGGTTACCGGTATAGGAGTGCGAATGCAGGAAACCGCGCGCGGTACTGTCATCATAGAAGGCGTGATAGGTGCGGCTGGTGGTCATCACGACAGATAAAGGCAGGTAGCCTCCGGTGATGCCTTTGGAGAGGCAGAGGAAATCCGGTGTGATCTCGCCCTGCTCGCAGGCCAGCAGGGTGCCGGTGCGGCCCATGCCGACCGCGATTTCATCGGCGATCAGGTGCACTTCATATTCCTCGCAGATCGCGCAAACGCGGCTGAGGTAGACCGGGTGATACATCGCCATGCCGGCAGCACCCTGTACCAGCGGCTCGATGATGAAAGCAGCCAGATTTTCATGGTGCTGCTGCAGGTATTTTTCCAGAGCATCGGCGCAGCGCAGCGCGTAGTCGTGATCCGATTCCCCGATGGCGGCGAGGCGGGCATCCGGATTCATCATCGTGTCGCTGTGGCGGATCAGCGGGCTGTAAGCATCACGGAATATCGCCACATCCGTGACGGATAATGCACCCAGCGTTTCGCCATGGTAGCTGTCCTTCAGGCTGATGAATTTTGTCTTGTCAGGCTTGTGATTGTTGCGCCAGTAATGCACGCTCATTTTCAGCGCAATTTCGATCGCGGAAGCACCGTCTGATGCGTAAAAGCAATGACCGAGGCCGTCAGGTGCCAGCTGCGAAAGTCTTTCGGAAAGCTGCACCACCGGTTCGTGCGTGAAGCCGGCGAGCATCACATGTTCGAGCTTGTCCAGCTGATCACGCAGCGCCGCGTTGATGCGCGGATTGGCATGGCCGAACAGGTTCACCCACCATGAACTCACCGCGTCGAGATAGCGATTGCCATCCAGGTCATGCAGCCACACACCCTTGCCGTGCGAGATCGGTACCAGCGGCAAGGTTTCGTGCCGCTTCATCTGCGTGCAGGGATGCCACACCGATTGCAGCGAACGGGCGAGCAGCGACTGATTGCTCATCAGCGTTTTGCCGTAATGACTTTGGGGGCGTTGGTGTTGAACCACGCGGCAAACTGGGCGCTGTTTTCTTCAGTTGCCGGAAATTTGATGAAATCACCGGGGTAGTGCGCATGTTCGCCGAGGTAATTTACCAGCTGCGTGCCAAAAGCACGTTCATCCACTTGCGGCAATTTCTGTTCATTGAAGCGCAGCGGCACGAGGCCGATTTGCTGCAGCTTGCCTTGCGGCGAAATGGCGACCTGCAGCAGCGCGGAAACGGAAGCAAAACTTTTTGCCGAGAGTCCGCCCACGCCGACAAAATTGCCGAGAGAGTAAACAATGGCCTTGCCTGCGTAGCATTCCGCAGCACGCAATACATGCGGGCCATGGCCTACCACCATGTCGGCGCCGGCATCGATCATCGCCCGTGCAAAGGCTACCGTGTTGCCACGGTTTTCGCCGAGGAACTCTTCATCTGCATTGTCATGCCAGATGGCTGCGGGGCCTTCCGCGCCGCCATGGAAGGTCACAATGACAAATTTGCCGTCAGCCTTGGCCGCTTTGACGCGTTCCACTGCTTCCGGTATTTCGCTGATCATGTTGAAGCGGTTGAGGTAGGTGAAACCCAGCATCGCAATATTGAGCCCCTTGACCGACAGTTCCGCTGCCTGGTCGCGCAGGCCGGTAACCGCGATGCCAGCCTGTTTCAGGTTGTTTACCGTATCGCGGAATCCGGCTTCGCCAAAATCGAATGCATGGTTGTTCGCGACATTCACGACCTTGAAGTTTTCGCGGGCGAGCAAGGCGGCATAATGTGGCGGGGACCGGAAGGCGAACTGGCGGCCGGTGCCGGAAGTCTTGTGCGTCTTGTCCTGGTCGGTGAGTGTGTCCTCAAAATTGCCGAACGCCACATCTGCAGCCTGCAGCACATCGCGCACCCCGGCAAAATATTTTTCCTCCCAGTCTTTGGGGATGTTTTCAACTACATGGCTGTTGCCGAGCACGATATCACCGCCGAATACCATGCGGATGCTGGCGGCATCTGCCGTGCCTGCATCTGCGGCAATACAGCTTTGTGTTTCAGCCGATGCTGAAGCGCTGTGCAGGGTAGCAAGCAGCAATACTGCTGCACCAAGAGTGTGTGTGAAGGGGTTGCTCATAAATATTTGATTATATTGAATATAGTAAATGCGATTAAAGTCGATGCGTATTATAGATCATGCCGCGCCCGTTACAGTGCCGGTATCGGGTGTATCAGACGCACGGAAAGTGGCCTCCAGCATGCGCAGTTCGGCTTCACTGAATCCGGCTGCGCGTCGGGTATCACTGGCAAACGGCCCGCGAAAGCGGTCGGCCTTGTATTGAGTCAGCAGCGTGCGGAAAGTTTCTACCGGCTCAAGTTGGCGTGCTTTGCATAACCATGCGTACCAGCGGTTGCCGATTGCAACATGGCCGATTTCATCATCATGGATTTTCTGCAGCAGTTTTACCGTATCAGTTGCACCGCACGAAGTGAATTTGTGCATGATGCCCGGCAACACATCCAGGCCGCGCGCTTCCAGGACGCGGGGCACCAGCGCCATGCGCACCAGAGGGTCATGGTCGGTCTGCACGGCCATGTCCCACAACCCGTTGTGGGCGGTGAAATCGCCATAATCATGGCCCATCGTACGCAGATGGTTGCGCAGCATGACGAAATGTTGCGCCTCCTCCATTGCCACTTTCAGCCAGTCACCCTGGAAATCCCGTGGCATATTGCGAAATCGATAAGCGGCATCCAGCGCCAGATTGATGGCGTTGAATTCGATATGTGCCAGTGAGTGCACAAATGCCGACCGCCCGTCGGGCGTGGAAAGCTTGCGTTTGTCTACACTTTGCGCCGCCACCATCACCGGTTTCGCCGGGCGTCCAGGAACCGGAATGCGGCGAACAGCTGTCATTTCTGGTTGAAATTGCAGGCTTCCTTGCTGCCAGGCATGAAATAGTGCTGTGACTTTGTCGACTTTTTCATCGATTTGTTCGCACATCAGGCAGTCTTGGCTTGCAGAAAAGAATTCAGAAATTCCCATTGTGGATGGATTTTCTATCTATTTGAATTATAATGATTAAACTGGCTTTCGCCAAAAGGATATTCATCTTTTTGCAACAGAGGGCGTGTAAATTAATGTTGAGGTCGTGCTGAAAAATGATGTCCCTGTATTCTATCTTTGTAATGGTTTCTGGGTGATTTAATCAATAAAACCTATTTAAATATTCCTAGGCTTAATTTAAGATTGCCCCAAAGTACGGGATAAATTGCTGGAAGCAGTAACACGTCACAGCAACCAGGCAGTTTCAGGTGAGGTCGGGCTTATTCTTGCTCATACCTGCGGGCAAGGAGCCATGGGGCTCCTGTTGCCATATGTAACACGAAGTATTTGAAGCATTTGTTTTGCGAGTGTTTGCAATGAACTTTGAACGGGGAACATATGGCTGCCGATAAAGCTTACTCTGTTGCGATCCTGGGACTCACCAATCATGAGGAACGCTTCATCAAGATCATGATGGCGTTCACCTCGCACACCGCTTCATCACGCACCGAAGGAAAATACAGATGGACAGCGGAAGCCGCAGATGCCGATATCGTCATCGTCAACGCGGAAGATGCTGTAGCCATGCGCAAATGGCATGAAATCTCCGTCGCCCACCCTTCGGTGAGCCTGTTGCTGATCACCGCAACGGACAATCCACCCCTTTCTCGGCATTTTTGCGTGCGCCCGATCAGTCCAGCGAGAACGCTTGAAATGCTGGACAGGATCGTCGAGGAATTCAAGCTCCGCGTCACCGAACAGGATGTATTTGCCGGAGCTGCAATGCCGCCCCGGAAGGCCGCAGATCTGACTGTATCCACCATCGTGCCGGTCAGGATGCGCGCCCTGGTGGTTGACGACAGCCCGACCGTGCGCAAGAAGCTCCTGCTGGAACTGGGCAATTTCAATATCAAGACCGATACCGCAGAAAGTGGCGAGCTGGGGCTGGAAATGCTTGGGGAAAATGCCTATGACATCGTCTTCCTGGATATTGTGCTGCCTGGGCAGGATGGCTTCCAGGTATGCAAGACGATCCGGCGCAATCCTGCCACCCGGAATACACCTGTCATCATGTTGAGCAGCAAGTCCTCAAGGTTTGACAAGGTGCGGGGTTCCATCGCAGGGTGCAACGCCTATCTGTCCAAGCCTGTGGAATATGAGGAGTTCTACAGGGTGCTCGAGGATTATCTGGCAATACCAGCCGGAAAGTTCGGAGAAAGCCACAAACTGGCCTGATAAAATAACAGCAAAATTAAAAAAAGGGGAGGCTGTGTTGCAAGAGAAAATCAGTCAGGTAGGTGCCATAGGATTGCTGAAGCATGAAATGCGTTTTGTCAAAATCATGCTGGGCTTGACTACGCACTCGCCAAGCAAGCGAACACAAGGGCAATATGAGCTGACAGAAGACCTGCAAAAGGCTGATGTCATCATCGCCGGTGCGGACGATGAGGAGGCCATGGCGCAGTGCAGGAAGCTGGCGGAAAAGGTTCCTGCGCCTACGCTGTTGCTGGTGGTGCCGGAAGGTCAGCCATCTCCATCCAAATACAATATTGCTCGACCATTCGGCCCGGCCAAGGTGCTGATGTTGCTGGACAAGATTATTCAGGACCGGGTGGAGGGAGTGGCCGAGAATGATACGTTTTCCGGCAAGGTGGATGCAGTCCAGCGCGAATTGCTGATCACTGCAAAGGCGGCAGCGGCGTCGAGGCACAAGGCCCTGGTTGTGGACGACAGTCCTACCGTTCGCAAGCAGCTGATACTCGAACTCGGCTCTTTCAACATCCAGGTGGATACCGCGGAATCAGGTGAGGAGGGCATCGAGAAGCTGAAGCTGGGCAGGTACGACATCGTGTTCCTCGACGTCGTCATGCCGGGTGCCGATGGTTACCAGGTTTGCAAGATGATACGCAGAATGCCGGAAGCGAAGGCAACGCCGGTCGTCATGCTGACCAGCAAATCCTCCCCATTTGACAAGGTTCGAGGCTCTCTCGCCGGCTGCAATTCCTATCTTACCAAACCTGTCGAATATGAAAATTTCTATCATGTGCTGGAAGAGTACCTGACACAAACGGCAAGTCCGCAGCAACTGAGCAGTGTAGATCATGGCGTTGCCTGAATTCGCATTTATTACAGTGGAGGACTGGCTTGGCTGAGAAAATCTGCATGGTAACGGGGTTGGGGGTGCCTGAACATGAGGCCAGGCTAGCACAAAGCATCTTGCAGCATACCCGGGCAATGCATGAAATCGGGTTTGAGTGGGTGCGGGATTTGCAGCATGCCCATATCGTGATCCTTAACGCGGACAACCCTGATGCGATCGCAGCGTGGCATGAAATTGCAAGAGGACAGGCGGCTCCGGTCTGGGTCTTGCTGACATCGAAAGACAGCAGCCCGGATTATGACTACTGCCTGAATCGTCCACTCGCGCCGGCCAAGCTCCTGCCATTGCTGGAACGCATTGCGGTGGAGCAGCTGGAGGGCATGCTGGGTGAGCAGCTGTTTGCAGCCGAAGAGGGGTTGCGGCTGCAACAGCAAATTGAAAATGCAGGTGTGGCTGCAATGCATGCCCTGGTGGTGGATGACAGTCCGACAATACGCAAGCAGATTTCAATGGTGCTCGAAGGGGCGGGCATCGCAGCCGGTTTTGCCGAAAATGGCGACGGATGCATGGAACAGCTGGCGGGAAGAAAGTATGACATCGTTTTCCTGGATGTCGTACTGCCGGGAATTGACGGCTATGAAGTCTGCAGTAGAATCAGGCGCAATCCTGCAACACCTTGTAAAATTTTTCACGTACTACCGGCTT
>JAJXUI010000015.1 GCA_021782995.1 Pseudomonadota bacterium
TTGCTGTTCAAGCTGGTGACCGGCAAGGAAGGCATGGGCTTTGGCGACTTCAAACTGCTTGCGGCAATTGGCGCCTGGCTGGGCTGGAGCATGCTGCCGCTGGTGATCATCCTGTCTTCTTTTGTCGGCGCCAGCGTTGGCATCCTGCTGATCATGTTTGCCCGCCATGGCAGGAATATCCCCATTCCCTTCGGCCCCTACCTGGCAGGCGGTGGATTGATAGCGCTGTTCTGGGGACAACAACTGACCCAGCTCTATCTGCAATTCCTGGCCACGCCATGAGCTTTTTCATCGGCCTGACCGGTGGAATCGGCAGCGGCAAGAGCACGGTCGCCAGCCTGTTCGCAAATCTGGGCGTGCCAGTCGTTGATACCGATGCCATATCTCATCAGATGACAGCCGCTGGCGGCAAAGCGATCCCTGTACTGCAAAACACCTTTGGCAAGGAGTTCATCACACCAGAAGGCGCCCTGGATCGGATAAAAATGCGCCGACTGGTTTTTACCGACAGCACGGCCAAGGCCAGACTGGAATCCATCCTGCACCCGCTCATCCTCGACGAAAGCAAAACCCGGGCCTTATCCTCCAGCGGAGCCGCCTCCTATGTGCTGGTCGTCATCCCCTTGCTGTTTGAGTCCGGCAACTACCTGGAATGGCTGAATCGTACCCTCACCGTGGATTGCAGCGAATCCACCCAGTTACAACGGACTTCCGGCAGGCCCGGGCTGGATGAAAAGACCGTCCGCGCCATCATGTCCAGCCAGATTTCCAGAGCCGAGCGCCTGCAACGCAGCGATGATGTGATCAGCAATGAAGGATCCCTTAACGCGCTGCAGGATGCCGTTAATCGGTTGCATCGGGAATATTTGCATTTGGCATCAAGTATTAATTGACGTCAGCGTCCACACAAAGTATCTTTCCAAATTATCATTAAACCTCCACTTTGACTGCAGTCGTGATTAGCTACGAATTTCCGCTGAACGAACGGGTACGCACCATGTTGCGTCTCGAAGATTTGTACCGGCGGCTGTATCAGTTGATGGATGGAACCAGCAATTGTGACCATCACGTTGCGCTCGGTGTCATTTTTGAAATCCTCGAAGTCACCAGCCGGGGCGAACTCAAGTCAGACCTGCTGCAGGAACTGGAACGGCAGAAACGCATGCTGGCTTCACTGCGCAATAATCCCGAAATTTCAGAAGATGCGCTGGAAGCAACATTGAATGAAATCGACAATGTTTCCGCCCAGCTGCTTTCTTCCAGCGGAAAGATCGGGCAGCATATCCGCGAGAACGAGTGGCTGATGCTGATCAAACAGCGTGCCTGCATCCCGGGAGGCATGTGTGAATTCGACCTGCCCTCTTATCATTACTGGCAGTATCAGGGGGAAGCACTGCGCAGACAACACCTGGAAGAATGGGTTGCGCCATTACGCCCGATCAACAACGCGCTGACCATCCTGCTCAAATTGCTGCGCGAGAACTGCAAATCCCACCAGTTTGTCGCCCAGAACGGCAGCTTCCAGCAAATGCAGGGCGGCAGGGTCGCACAGATGCTGCGTGTCACGATTGCGAAAGAGTTGCCCTGCATCCCGGAAATCAGCGCCAACAAATATGCACTGAACATACGCTTCGTCAACGCCGATTACGCGGGGAAGTCTTCGCTGTATCCGCATGATGTGGAATTCAAACTTACTTTCTGCTGAATCACATGAACAAGCGCAAGTCCATCGTGCCCTGCCCACGCTGCGGCTCGGAAGCCAGCTTCGACAGCAACATCAATCCCTATCGTCCCTTTTGCAGTGAGCGATGCAAATTGATCGACCTTGGACAATGGGCCAATGGTGGTTACAGCATACCGGTAAAAGAAACCGCACCGCAAATCCTGCTCGCCCCCGAAGATCCTCACCAGACCTGACGCAACATCGCAATACCATGTGCACCATGTCGCAAGGCATCGTCCATACTCGCCAGAGACATGCCGCCCAGCGCATAAACCGGAATTGAGGCACCGTTAACTGTTGCAGCAAAATCCTGCCATCCCAGATATGCTGCCCCCGGATGTGTCTGTGTTGGCAGCACTGGCCCCAGCACTGCAAAATCACACCCTAGATTTCCAGCGCGTCGCAAATCCTCTGCAGTATGGCAAGAAGCGCCGCACAGCCCGACATCCGGGCGTTGTTTCAGCTCACATAGCTGAGCGGACGTCAGATGTACACCCGCAGCACCTGTTGCCTGTACCAGCTCAATCTCCGAGTTAATCACCAAGCGAGCTCCATAGGGCAGCATGCATGCAATCATTTTTTCAGCCACATCCTGCAATTGCTGACGCTGCAATTTTTTTTCCCGCAGTTGCACCAGTCTCAGCCCTTTTCGCAAAGCCAACTCCAGCCGCTGCATGAAAACTGTTTCGCCCAGCTCGGCCAGGTTGCTGATGCCATATACCGGAGGCATGCCAAGCGCACGGATAATCGGTGCATTGGCAGGCAATAACGGCTCGACCATAATATGATCAGCCGTTTGCCAGGAAAATTGCTGGCCTTCACGGGGATGCGGCTCTCCCCGCCACGCCGTGACACGGAAGAAATTCAGTCTTACCGTCGCATGCGGGTAACTAAACACACGCGTCAGCCAGGGAAAGGCAGTTATCACTTCGATCCCCAGTTCTTCACGTGACTCCCGCACCAGTGCATCAAGCGCAGATTCGCCAGCCTCAACCTTGCCGCCGGGGAATTCCCAGTAACCGGCATAGGGCTTGCCCGCAGGACGTTGTGCCAGCAAAAATGTACCATCCTTCCGCTGCAACACCGCAGCAGACACTTCTATGACTTTCATGGTGCCCTTTACCTGATCAATTTTGCATTACTTTTCTGCTATTCAGGCGTGAATTTTTTGCAGAAATCACACGATAGGCATGCGTAAACTGCCGCTGGAATCATTGCATGCGAAGACAGGACGAATCTTTCCTCGACGTTGCATGGGCGATATAAATATTGATGCGACAAACTGGATGCAAATTCCGACCAAGATGTTGCGGCGCAGGCAAACAGGCAATGTTATGCCGAAACCAGTGCTGAATTCTCGCAATATCGAACCCACCAGCGATTACTGCCGTCCACACCAGTCCTTGGCAAACTGCCATGCGACCCTGCCACTGCGAGAGCCTCGACCCAGCGCCCATTGCAGTGCTTCCCGTCGTGCATCGTCAGTAAATGGTAACAAGCCAAGTTGCTCCACCCAGTAAGCCGCAACTGCCAGGTATTCGTCCTGGGTAAACGGGTAAAACGATATCCACATGCCAAAACGTTCGGAAAGGGAAATTTTCTCTTCCACCACCTCCGCCGGATGCACCTCATCGCCCGCATATTTTGTTGCGAGATTTTCTTGCATGTACTCCGGCATCAGGTGGCGGCGGTTTGACGTTGCATAGATCAAGAGATTATCAGACAGCGCCACCACCGACCCATCGAGCACGGCTTTCAGCGCCTGGTATCCAGGTTCTGCATCGTTGAAGGACAGGTCATCACAGAACAGGATGAAACGTTCGGAGCGGGTGTCGATCAGCTCGATGATCTCCGGCAGGTCGGACAGCGCATCCTTGCCGATCTCGATCAGGCGCAGACCCTGGCCGGAAAACTCGCTCAGCACCGCCTTCACCAGGGATGATTTTCCGGTGCCGCGCGCGCCGGTCAGCAATACATTATTGGCCGGTTTCCGGTTCACAAACTGCCGGGTATTCCGCACCACTTTTTCTTTCTGCTCATTGATATCCTGCAGGTCTGCAAGTTTGATTTTGTGTGGGTGATATACAGGCTGCAATGCACCACGCCCGTTGCCGCGCTGCCAGCGATAGGCAATCGATGCCTGCCAGTCGGGCTCTATCACATGAACAGCAGGCAGAATGGCCTCCACTTGTTCAAGCAGTGCTTCTGCCCGCTGCAGGAATTGATCCAGTTTGTCCATAGGTTAAAAGCAATCAGCCACAGTGCACACAGAAGCCGCAGAGTCCATCATGCAATAATCCGGAATTTCCATGAACTTACAGGTCTCTGCGATCAGAGATTTATCCAGTCAATATCAGCTACGATAACTCGCATTAATCTTCACGTAATCGTAGGAGAAATCGCAAGTCCACAATGTCGCCTGCGCACTGCCGCGCCCCAGTTCAACCAGGATGGTGATATCGCTCTGCTTCATCACGCGCGCACCATCCTCTTCCTTGTAGCTGGCGGCTCGACCACCATGTTCCGCTACCAGCACGTCATCCAGTGACAGCTTGAGTTTTGCCACATCCAGGTCAGCCACCCCGGCATAGCCGATTGCCGCGAGTATACGGCCAAGATTGGGATCGGAAGCAAAGAAGGCGGTTTTCACCAGCGGCGAATGGGCGATGGCATAACCGATCTTGCGGCACTCCGCCTCGTCCTTGCCCCCCTCCACCTGGATGGTCATGAATTTGGTTGCACCTTCGCCATCACGCACGATGGCCTGCGCCAGCAGACGGGCCACTTCCGTGATGACCACCTGTAACGTTGCATGGTTCGAAGCATCGATAGTGACACCGCTCTTGCCCGTGGCGATCAGCATCAACGCATCATTGGTGGAAGTATCGCCATCGACCGTGATGCAGTTGAAGGAGCGGTTGGCAGCATCGCTCACCATATGCTGCAGCATGGACTGCTCGATTGCCGCGTCAGTTGCAATATAGCCCAGCATCGTCGCCATGTTGGGATGGATCATGCCCGAACCCTTGGACATGCCGGTGACCGTAACTGTCTTGCCGCCGATTTCCACCTGGCGTGATACTGCCTTCGCCACAATGTCGGTCGTCATGATCGCCTGTGACGCATCAAACCAGTTATCCGTCTTCAGGTTTTTCACTGCCTGCGGCAAGCCTGCCACGATCTTGTCCAGCGGCAAGGGCTCCATGATCACGCCAGTGGAAAATGGCAATACCTGGCTGGTTTCGCAACCGAGCAGACGTGCCACTTCCGCGCAGGTGGCACGCGCCGATTCCACCCCCTGTTCACCCGTACCGGCATTGGCGTTCCCGGTGTTCACGACCAGCCCGCGGATGCCCTTGCCAGAGGCGAGATGTGCCTTCGCCACGGCCACAGGTGCTGCACAGAAACGGTTGGTCGTGAAAACCCCGGCAACCGTCGCGCCGGCATCCAGCTGCATGACCAGCAGATCCTTGCGGTTGGGTTTCTTGATATTCGCTTCAGTGACACCAAGCTGCACGCCGGGAACGGGAAGTAAGTCGGATGCGACAGGTGGATTGAGATTGACCGGCATGATTTATCCGTAAAATATTAATTTAATCAGTGTGTTATATTTAAACTCAAGATCCGTATCTGTTACGGCAGCGCAGAATTGTAGCGCCTAACTGCATGAACAGGATGCCTTGATGCAAGCCTGCCCCTTCAGTGCCTGCCAGGCCTGCGCAATCAATTTCCGGCAAGCAGAGCAGCCCGTTTCAGGCCAGCTTGCCATGGCACTGCTTGAATTTCTTGCCTGAACCACAAGGACAAGGATCATTCCGGCCAACTTTTTCACTTCCGCGCACGAATGGCTTGTGCTCCTGTTCATTTTGCAGACCGGACTGACCGTCACCAGCGTGCTCGCCCTGTCCAAGCACCTCGTCATAGTCGGCATGATGGTACTGCACATTTGAAGGTGCCTGCGGTGCCTCGGCCTCAGCGGCCTCCACATCGCTTTCACTGCGTATCTGAACATTCATCAGCATCATCGTGACTTCATTTTTCACGCTTTCCAGCATGCTGCCAAACAACTCGAATGCTTCACGTTTGTATTCCTGCTTCGGATTCTTCTGCGCATAGCCGCGCAGATGTATCCCCTGGCGCAGGTGGTCGAGCGCACCAAGATGCTCGCGCCAGTGCGAATCCAGGCTCTGCAGCATCACCAGCCGCTCATAGCGGTGCATGATGTCAGCCCCCACCATGGCCACCTTGGCTGCGTATTTGTCGCGCGCCGCACTCATGATGCGCTGGCGCAGGCCATGCTCATCCAGCGCCTTGTCTTCTTCCAGCATATTGACCAGGGCCAGATCCAGCTGGTATTCCGCATACAGCGCCTTCTCCAGCCCCGGCACATCCCACTGCTCTTCCATGCTGCCCGGCGCGATATATTCATTGATGGTGTTGTCCACCACGCTGTCGCGCATCGCCGCGATGGTTTCCGAAATATCCGTCGTATCCATCAGTTCATTGCGCTGCTGGTAGATCACCTTGCGCTGGTCGTTGGCGACATCGTCATATTCCAGAATCTGTTTGCGCATGTCGAAGTTGCGCGCTTCCACCTTGCGCTGCGCATTTTCGATCGCACGCGTTACCCAGCTGTGCTCGATCGCCTCGCCTTCAGGCAGCTTGAAGCGCTGCATGATCGCCGCCACACGGTCGGAGGCAAAGATGCGCATCAGCGGATCTTCCAGTGACAGATAGAATCGGCTGGAGCCCGGATCGCCCTGGCGACCGGCACGGCCACGCAGCTGGTTATCCACGCGGCGTGATTCGTGACGCTCGGTGCCGATGATATGCAGGCCGCCATTCGCCACGACCTCGTCATGCACGGGCTGCCAGGCTGCACGCAATTCGGCGACCCGCTGTTCACGGGTGGCTGCATCCAGCGATTCGTCCATGCGAATCTTCTCGATTTCCTTCTCCACATTACCGCCCAGCACAATGTCGGTCCCCCGGCCTGCCATGTTGGTGGCGATGGTAATCATCTTCGGGCGTCCTGCCTGCGCGACGATTTCCGCCTCGCGCGCATGCTGCTTGGCATTCAGAACCTGATGCGACAGCTTTTCCTTGTCCAGCAGGCTGGACAGAAGTTCGGACGTTTCGATCGAGGTCGTACCCACCAGTACCGGCTGGCCGCGCTGATGGCAATCACGGATATCATTGATCACCGCCATGTATTTCTCGCGCGCACTGAGATACACCTGATCCATCATGTCCTTGCGCACGGTTGGTCGATGCGGCGGCACAATCACTGTCTCAAGGTTGTAGATGTGCTGGAATTCAAAAGCTTCGGTATCAGCCGTACCGGTCATACCAGCCAGCTTGTTGTACAGGCGGAAGAAGTTCTGGAAGGTGATCGAGGCCAGTGTCTGGTTCTCCTTCTGGATCGGCACGCCCTCTTTTGCTTCCACTGCCTGATGCAGGCCATCGGACCAGCGGCGTCCCGGCATCATGCGCCCGGTGAATTCGTCCACGATCACCACCTCGCCATTCTGCACCACATAATTCTGGTCGATGAAATACAGGTTGTGCGCTTTCAGCGCCGCATACAGATGATGGATCAGCGTGATGTTGGCCGGGTCATACAGGCTGCCACCGGGCGGCAATAAGCCAGCCTTCTCCAGCAAATCTTCCGCGCGCTCATGACCACTTTCAGTCAGCAGGATCTGGTGATTTTTTTCATCCACATGATAATCGCCGGGGCCATCCTCGGTTTGCTGTCGTGTCAGGTGCGGCACCAGCTTGTCCATGCGCACATAGATGTCCACATTGTCTTCAGCCTGGCCAGAGATGATCAGCGGTGTACGGGCCTCATCGATCAGGATGGAATCCACTTCGTCCACAACTGCAAAATTCAGTGCGCGCTGGAAACGCTCATGCGGATCGGTTGCCATATTGTCGCGCAGGTAATCAAAGCCGAATTCGTTGTTTGTGCCATAGGTGATATCCGCACCATAAGCTGCCTGCTTGTCGGCATGGTCCATCTGCGACAGGATCACCCCGGTGCTCAATCCTAGGAAGCGGTACAGTCGTCCCATCCACTCCGCATCGCGCCGAGCCAGGTAATCGTTCACCGTCACCACATGCACCCCCTTGCCGGACAATGCATTCAGGTAGGCCGGCAAGGTTGCCATCAGCGTCTTGCCTTCACCGGTGCGCATCTCGGCAATCTTGCCGTAATGCAGCACCATGCCGCCGATCAGCTGCACATCGAAGTGGCGCATCTGCAGTACGCGTTTGCCGGCTTCACGTACTACGGCAAACGCTTCCGGCAGTAAGTCGTCCAGTGATTCTCCCTGCTGCAACCGTTGCTTGAACTCATCCGTTTTTGCAATCAAAGCGTCATCGCTCAGGGCTTGCATTTTCTCTTCGAAGCCATTGATCACTGCCACCGTTTGTCGATATTGTTTGAGCAGGCGATCGTTACGGCTACCGAATACACTCTTGAGCAACTTGGAAATCATTTTTAAATTAAATCAAATAGTTACAATAACAAAAAGGGCGAGGCTACACACCTCACCCTGCGAAAACTTTCAGCACTATCCGGGAACATGCCATGTGCATTGTGCTGCCAGAGAGTCAAGCCACTCATCCCGCAGTATTGGCCTGCAGGAAGCGCACCGGATTCTGCGCAAGTCCCTTGAATCTCACTTCAAAGTGCAAATGGTTGCCGGTAGAGCGACCCGTACTGCCCACCTGCGAAATCAGCTGTCCGCGCTTCACAACCTCACCCACCTTCACAAACACCTTGGAAGCGTGTGCATAGCGTGTCAGGATATCGTTGCCATGATCGATTTCGACCAGATTGCCGAATTGCGGATGCCAGCCGGCATAGACCACCATGCCGCTCGCCGCTGCATGTATCGGCGTGCCATACGGCACGACCCAGTCCACCCCTTCATGCATGGCCTTCTTGCCGGTGAAGGGATCAACACGCCAGCCAAAATTGGACGAGTACCAGCCCGAGCTTACCGGAGCACTGACTGTCAGCATTTTCTTGCGCAGTCTATCCTGCTGCAGCAGGGTTTCCAGTGCTGCCAGCTTGTCACTCCGGTCTGTCAGCAATGAAGACAGGTTGCCAAGCTGCTGGTTCATCTGGTCCAGGGAAATATCCTGCTGTCCGGCAGGTACATAAGCCCCACCCTGCCCCGGTGCCGCACTGAAATCGATTTCCTGCGGCTTCAGGCCCGCCAGTTTTGTGAGGCGCGATCCCAGCGTATCCAGACGCAGCAAGCGCGCCTGCATCTGGCCCAGGCTGATCGCCATCGTATCCAGGCTTTCACGCAGGTAGGCATTCTGGCGTTGCTGTTCATGGTTCTGTGCACTGGCCAGCCAGTCGCGCAATTCATTGCTCATGCGGCCGGGCTGGAAACGGACAAGGGCGTATTGCGCAAACAGCAAGGCCACAACAAACAGGACAAACAGGACGAGTGAAGCCAACAGCAGATGCACGGTGTTCAGCGAAACCGTGCGGGGTTTTGCCAGATTTCCGGAAACTATAATAATATTCATCAAACTTTCCTTACCAAACCATCCGTCTTGACGTCCAAACTCAAAACCATCCTGGATACGCAGCAGAACCTGAAACAGCTATCAGGCAAACTGCATCGCTTGCGCATCATCCAGACCGCATATGAACAGGTTGTCCCTGCCAGCCTGAAGTACGCCAGCCACGTCATGAATATCGAACAAGGCCTGTTGACAATAGCGGCAACCAACGGCGCTGTCGCGGCAAAACTGCGGCAATTAACCCCGGATTTGCTCGAACGGCTGCAACTGCAATCCCGCGAGGTTACTGGAATTCAGGTCAAGGTGCAAGTAACCCTGCCCCGCCCAGCTCCCCTCCAAAGCCCCGCCACGCTTGGCCCCAAAGGCAAGCAGCAGCTCGACAACCTCGCCGAAACATTGCTGGACTCGCCTCTCAAATCCGCACTGCAGCGCTTCTCCCGCAACAGTCGCAGCAGGTAACTACAAGGCGACCAGTGCAAACCGCTCCAGCACATACAGCAAAACTGTCAGCAATAACGACATCAGCACAAATCGTGCAATCCGCCAGGCAAGGTCAACATACTTGCGGTCCTGCGTGACCAGATAAAGCACCGCAGACACGCCGATTGCGATTGCACTCAGGATAAACAGCAATCTTACAATCAGCATGTTGCAGGCGAATTAAGCAATCTGGCGAACTCAGGCGGCCTGCAACTGCAAGCGCAGGAAATCCGGCGCTTCTTCGTGCTTGTCAAACTCCACGAATTCCCAGGCCAGCTTATCCGCCAGCAGCGCCCGCAGCAGCGCATTGTTCATCGCATGCCCGGATTTGTATCCGTAGAATGCGCCGATCAGCGGATGCCCCAGCAGGTAAAGGTCGCCGATCGCATCCAGCACCTTGTGCTTCACAAACTCGTCATCCGAGCGCAGGCCATCCGGATTCAGCACACGATACTCATCCATCACGATTGCATTATCCAGGTTACCGCCACGGGCCAGACCCTGGCTGCGCATCCACTCCACCTCATGCATGAAGCCGAATGTGCGACAGCGACTCACTTCCTTGATGTAGGAATTCACACCCAGATCCACCACCACATGCTGCCTGGTGTTGGCAAACACCGGGTGCGGAAAATTGATCGTGAAGTCCAGCTTGTAGCCATTGTAAGGCTCGAAGCGTACCCACTTGTCGCCATCCTTTACTTCGACTGCCTTCTTGATCCTGATGAATTTCTTGGCTTCCGACTGCTCTTCTATGCCCGCCTGCTGGATCAGGAAAATGAACGTACCGGAACTGCCATCCATGATCGGCACTTCAGCACTGTTCATTTCCACGATGGCATTGTCGATGCCCATGCCGGCAAAGGCCGACATCAGATGCTCTACAGTCGCGACATGGCCGCCATTTTCTTCCATGCAGGTGGAAAGTCGCGTGTCATGCACCGCATACGCATCCGCCTTGATCTTCACCACCGGCTTCATGTCGACGCGATGGAACACGATGCCATGATTCACCGGCGCCGGCAGCAAGGTCATCGTAACTTTCTCGCCGGTATGCAGGCCGACTCCGGTAGCCTGCACCATATTCTTCAATGTTCTTTGCTTGACCATAGTCCATCCAGTCTTAATCAATTCGCCAGCATTTTAGCATAAGCTGATATCCAATTAATCAATAAGTTGCATTTTTCCAACATGCGGTTATTTTGTATCTATCTGATTAGATTAAATTCCTGCAATACGGCCTGACGAACGGTATGACTATATAAAACCTGAGTGGTTTCATAGGCGCGTATTCAATTAATCACAGCGAGATTAAACACCCAAATTCAAAAGCTACACCGTCGGGGGCAGCCCGACAGCTGGTTACTTTCTTTTGCTTCGCCAATAGAAAGTAACGAAAGAAAAGGCGACCCAGCCGTATCGCCCTTCGGGTACCTTCGGTCGAACAATAAAATTGGGCGGCTGCGGAACTCGCACGATCTGCTGCGCAGCCACGTGCTCAGACAGTCCTCGCCTTCTCCCCAATTTTATCGTCCGCCCTCAGCGATACAGAAGGGGAATGAACTGCCAAACCCAAAAACAAAGAGCCAAACCCGGTGTGCGCGTTGCGCACACCAAAACCAAAAAACCAAGCGTGAGGGCGCAACGCGCCGTCACACAAATCCGCAGTGGCTTTTGACTATGGTCTCCCATCTCTGCCACTGAGTAGCGCAGGAAAGTCAGGGAATTCTGACGAACATGTTTGAGCACGTGGCTGCGCAGCAGATCGTGCGAGTTTGTGAGGAAGCCTGACTTGCCGAGCAACGCAAGGAATCCCGCAGGGATGGCAGGGCTGGGATCGCCTTCTTTTGATTACTTTTCTTGGCGAAGCAAGAAAAGTAATCAGCTGTCGGGCTGCCCCCGACGGTCTTGATTCTGAATTTTGTTGGGCTTCATACAACCAACCTACAAGCTCCAATTATTCATACAGAGATACCCGCAGCCTTAAATAGCTGTAAAGTTCTCCCAAGTTCAGTACCAGCCATTGTTGTTCCCAACTCGCTAAAAACAGCCTGCAACATTTCCCTCAATGTAATTAATTTTATTGGATTACCTGCAATTGCTTCACGAAAGGAGATTTCTTCCTCCCATATTGTTCGATCTCCTTTCAATTCAGTTACTGCAGTCACATATGTAAACTCCCGGCTATTTGTAGCTGAGTAAATTGCCTCGATAAATGCTTCAGACCATTTATGCTTAACCAACTCACGAAAACCTTTCCAAGCTTCTCGACCATTTGCAATTTTTCCGTCATGAATTTCTGTAATCTTTTGCGTTGGATTAAATCCAGCTTGCCAACTTTTACAACTTACAACCCATATTTTTTCTGGTCCAGTCAGCTTCGGATGATACCCAATAACATCAATATCGCTATGATTCGAATCTTCATTCGCAATAAAATCAGGGTGATCTTTACGTGGCTTAAATTTTATATTGTGCCTAACGAAGTAACCCCTATGAATCAAATACTCCTCAACAAGTTGTTCCAATATATCCTCTTTGGCAGCCATAAAACCTCCTTTCCAAAAATTCTAATGATGATCAACTAAACTAATCTGCGTCATCAAATAGAAATCCCCAGGCACCGGGGAATGCCTGGGGATTTCCTTTACTGCACAATATGAGCCAAACGGCTCACTGAATATCAATCAGCCTGTTTGCGCAGGAATGACGGAATATCCAGTGTCTCCACGCCGGACTGCTTCATTGCCTCTACAGTCGCCTCACGATGACGGTTGGTGCGCATCACGGCAGGCATATCCAGCTCGCGATAATCCACACCTGGCACACCCTGCGCATCGTTGGTACCGGTGCGCTGTTCATAGGCCAGAACAGGCTTCGGCTGGCTGCTACGCACAGGCTTGCCCAGACCAGTAGCAACAATGGTCACGCGCAGTGCATCTTCCATGTTCTCGTCGAATACCTGGCCTACGATCACGGTGGCATCATCTGCAGCCACACTGCGTACACAATTCATCACATCCTTGTACTCGCGCATGGTGAAGTTTGCGCTGGCGGTGATGTTGACCAGTACGCCGCGCGCGCCGGAGAGGTCCACATCTTCCAGTAGCGGGCTGGACATTGCGCTCTTTGCAGCTTTCTGCGCACGCTCGGAGCCTGTAGATGTTGCCGAACCCATCATCGCCATGCCGTTTTCCGACATCAGCGTGCGTACGTCGGCGAAGTCGACGTTGATCATGCCATCGACATTGATCACTTCGGCGATGCCGGCAACGGCACCCTGCAGCACGCCGTTCGAAGCACGGTAGGCATCGACCAGGGTGGTATCTTCACCCAGCACAGTCATCAATTTTTCATTCGGCACGATGATCAGCGAATCGACATGTTCAGTCAGTTCCTGGATGCCTTCCTGGGCAAGCTGCATGCGCTTGCGCTCATGTTCGAAGGGCTTGGTCACCACGGCCACCACCAGGATGCCCAGCTCCTTAGCCACTTGCGCTACCACCGGGGCTGCACCGGTACCCGTACCGCCGCCCATGCCGGCGGTGATGAACACCATGTCCACGCCATTCAGCAGTTCTGCGATGCGGTCGCGGTCTTCCAGTGCGGCAGCCTTTCCCACTTCAGGCTTGGCGCCCGCGCCAAGTCCTTTGGTCAGGCTGCGGCCGATCTGCAGCTGATTGACGGCCTTGTTGCTGCGCAAGGCCTGTGCATCGGTATTGATTGCGATAAATTCCACACCTTGCACATTCTGCTCGATCATGTGGTTGATTGCATTGCCGCCACAACCACCCACTCCGATCACCTTGATCTGTGCACCCTGAGTCTGCTCATCCATGATTTCAAACATAGTCTTCTCCCCGTTCAAACAATTTCAATAACCCAAATAAAATCAACTTCCATTGCTTCAGAAATTCTTCTGCACCCACGCCTTCATTCTTGCCAGCACATCTCCCAGCGAAGCTGACTGCATCCTTGCCACGCTGTCACGCTGCTGCTGATCGAGCCCGTATTGCAGCAAGCCGATGGCGGTTGCGTACCGCGGCGTTTTCACCACATCGGCCAATCCACCCACATAGCGCGGCACACCCAGACGCACCGGCATATGGAAGATTTCTTCGCCCAGTTCCACCATGCCCTGCATCGCCGCGCTGCCGCCGGTAATGACGATGCCGGAAGACAGCAGATCCTCGAAACCACTGCGCCGCAGTTCAGCCTGCACCAGAGAATACAGCTCTTCCACCCGCGGCTCGATCACTTCGGCCAGCGTCTGCCGCGACAGCATGCGCGAGCCGCGCTCGCCCACGCCCGGCACCTCGATCGGCGCATCGGTGGCCAGCTGGCGCAGGGCGCAACCGTACTTGATCTTGATGTCTTCCGCATCCTTGGTGGGTGTGCGCAACGCCATCGCAATGTCATTGGTGATCTGGTCACCGGCAATCGGGATCACCGCAGTATGACGGATTGCGCCACCGGTGAAGATCGCGATATCGGTAGTGCCGCCACCGATATCGATCAGGCATACGCCCAGCTCCTTTTCGTCATCTGCCAGCACGGCCTTGCTTGACGCCAGCGGCTGCAGGATCATCTCGCTCACTTCCAGCCCGCTGCGATGCACGCATTTCAGGATGTTCTGAACCGCAGCCACTGCACCGATGACGATATGCACTTCCACTTCCAGTTTCATGCCGCTCATGCCCAGCGGCTTCTTGATGCCTTCCTGGCCGTCGATGGTGAATTCCTGCTCCAGGATGTGCAGCGTCTGCTGGTCACTGGGCAAGCTCAACGAACTTGCGGTTTCCACCACGCGGTCGATGTCGAACTGCGTGACTTCCTTGTCCTTGATCTTCACCATGCCCTTGCCGTTGGTACCCTTGATATGGCTGCCGGCAATGCCGGTGACCACACTGGTGATCTTGCAGTCCGCCATCAGCTCTGCTGTTTCCAGCGAGCGGCGGATGGCATCCACCGTGGCATCGATATTGACGACCATGCCCTTTTTCATGCCGGATGACTCATTCATGCCGACACCGATGACTTCCAGCGTGCCTTCCGGCATGATTTCGCCGACGATCGTCACGATCTTCGATGTGCCGATATCCAGCCCGACTATGATGTTTTTGGCATCCCTGTTGATCTTCATCGCCATGCCGCTATCCCCTGCTTACCGTTTTCCTGTTTCTGTTCATAGCTGCCTCTGTGACTTCACTCACCGCAAACCCGTTTCGATAGCGCATGTCCACACGCTTTACCCTGTCTGCCAGCTGCGCAATACTGTACGGATATACTGCAACAAACCTTGCCAGACGTTGCTGCACCTGATCACGCCCAAGCTCCAGTGTCATGCCGCTTTCCAGCTGCAGCTCCCACGAAAACCGGGGCGACAGGCTGATCTTCGCGATCTTCTGGTTCACTGACGACAGCTGCTTGCTGCAATCCTCATACATTTCTGCCACCTGGGCCGACGTATCCGGCTCCCCATAAAATTGCGGCAATGCTTCATTCACCTGGCCATCGAATACCTCACCATAAGTATTCACCAACTGCGTATCGTTCCAGTGCGCCAGCGGTTTGTGTTCTTCCAGTGCAACTTCAAGTCCCCACGGGAAAATCCTGCGCACGCCCACTTTTCTCACCCAGGGCAGCTGCTCGAACACCTTGCGCGTCTTTACCAGATCCACCGTAAAGAAGCTGCCCCCCACCGTCTGCCGGATTACGCGGTCCACCTGCTTCACATCCACATGCTGCGGCACACTGGCGAGCTGTACTGTTCGCAAACGAAATGCCGGCAGCTGCAACACATAATGCATCACGCCATATATCACCAGCACTGTGCTGCATGCCAGCAAGGCAATGGTGAAAAGGCGCTGCAGATGCGGCCTATCCCACATGCGCCAGCTCCAGGACTTCCAGCACCAGCTGATCGAAACTGCGACCTGTTGCCCGCGCCGCCATCGGCACCAGGCTATGGTCAGTCATGCCAGGCGATGTGTTCGCTTCCAGCAAATACAGCGTCCCATCCACATCGCGCAGGAAATCCACGCGCCCCCAGCCTTGACCACCCAGCGCCACGAACCCCCGCAATGCAAGTTCACGCATTTCTGCTTCCTTGTCTGGTGCCAAGTCGCTCGGACAGAGGTACTGGGTATCATCGCTCAGGTACTTCGCCTCATAATCATAAAACTCATTGGCCGGAATAATGCGTATGGTCGGCAATGCCTCGTTACCAAGAATGCCTGCAGTGTATTCACCACCGCCGATGAATTTTTCTGCAATCACCAACGTGTCATGCCTTGCAGCTTCTGCATAAGCTGCGGGCAGCTCGCCCACACTTTTCACTTTGCTTATGCCGACACTGGATCCTTCATTCGCCGGCTTCACAAACAAAGGCAGCCCCAGCTTGCTCACTACTGCGTTCCAGTCACTGCCACGATCAATCAGCATGAATTCGGGCACTGGCAATCCTGCAGCCTGCCATACCAGCTTGCTGCGGAATTTGTCCATGCCCAATGCACTCGCCATTACCCCGCTTCCGGTATAGGGCAGACCCATCAGTTCCAGCGCACCCTGCACGGTACCATCTTCGCCATAACGTCCATGCAGCGCGATGAATACGCGATCGAATTTCTGCGCTTTCAGTTCGTGCAGGTCCTGCTTTGCCGGATCAAAGGCATGTGCATCCACGCCGCTGCGCCGCAATGCTGCCAATACCGCGCTACCGCTTTTCAGCGATACTTCACGTTCGGCAGATTTTCCGCCAAACAACACGGCCACCTTACCAAAAGATTTCGGATCTTTCCTGTCCACTTTGCTACTCATCATGCTTCACCCACAATTCGCACTTCCGGGTGCAACTCCACACCCGTTTTCTGTTTCACTTCCGCCTGTACTTCAAAAATCAGGCTTTCTATATCCTTTGCTGTCGCCTCGCCGAGGTTGACGATGAAATTCGCATGTTTCAGCGACACCTGCGCCCCGCCTATGGTCTTGCCCTTCAGCCCGCAACTTTCTATCAAGCGGGCAGCATGGTCGCCCGGCGGATTGCGGAACACAGAACCGGCATTCGGCATGTTTAGCGGCTGAGTAGCGATACGCTTGCCCAAAAGCTCCCTGATTTCCTGACGCGAAGTCTCGCCGTCACCCGGCTGCAATTTCAGCCAGGCTCCCACAAACAACTCGCCAGGAATATCCGCATGCTCCACTTTTCGCTTCACATGACGATAGGCAATTTCATATTCTTCTGGCATACGCTCATGCAATACGCCCTGTCGATCCATCGTCTGCACACGCTGTACGACATTCCAGGTTTCCCCGCCATAGCAGCCGGCATTCATTGCCAGCATGCCGCCTACCGTACCGGGAATCCCTGCAAAAAACTCCCCGCCACGCAAGTCATGTTTCGCCGCATAGCGAGCCAGTTTCGCACCGGGTATACCCGCTTGCGCATAGATCATGCCACCGGCTTCCAGGCGCATCTCGTTCAGTGCAGCGTGCATCAGCAACACCGTGCCACGCAAACCGCCATCACGCACCAGCAAGTTGCTGCCCAGGCCCACGACATAGAGTGGTGCATCCTGCGGCAGCTTGTGCATGAATACCTGCAGGTCAGCCAAATCCACAGGCTGGTACAAGCCTGCCGCTACGCCACCCGCACGCCAGCTGGTATGACGGTGCATAGGCGCCCGCACGGTCAAGGTGCCGCGCAGTTCCTGTGCATTGAGATGTTTGCCTTCACTCATGTTCATGCAGATTTAAGTTGCCTACCCATTTACTTTGCACCCGCCAGGGCTTTCACCAGGTTGCCCACCACGCCAATCGAACCTGCGCCCATCGTGATCACCACATCGCCCGCTTTCGCGATATTCATGATGCTCTGCGGCATTTCACGGATATCTTCCACAAACACCGTTTCGGTATGGCCTGCCACGCGCAGCGCGCGCATCAGCGCACGTCCATCTGCTGCCACAACTGGCGTTTCACCTGCCGCATACACTTCTGCCAGCAACAAAGCATCGACCGTGCCAAGAATTTTCACGAAGTCCTCAAACAGGTCACGCGTGCGTGAATAACGGTGTGGCTGGAACGCCAGTACCAGGCGTCTTCCGGGAAATGCGCCGCGTACTGCTGACAGCGTGGCCGCCATTTCCACCGGGTGATGTCCGTAGTCGTCCAGCAGGGTAAAGCTTTCGCCATTTGCAAGCGGAATTTCTCCATAGCGCTGCATGCGACGACCGACACCCTGGAATTCTGCCAGTGCCGCCACGATGGCTTTTTCATCAATCCCCACTTCCAGTGCGACTGATATGGCCGCCAGTGCATTCAGCACGTTATGCATGCCGGCCAGGTTCAGCGTCACCTCAAGATCAATCGGCACACTGTTATGACGGCAAAGTGCCGTGAATTTCATCCTGCCTTCACTGTGCTGCACATTGACTGCACGTACCTGAGCATCTTCGGAAAAACCATAGGTGGTAATCGGCTTGGAGATGCGCGGCATGATGGCGCGAATATTAGGGTCATCCACGCACAGCATCGCACGCCCCCAGAATGGCAGCAGCTCGATGAAATCAACAAATGCCTGCTGCAGCTTGCTGAAATCATGACCATAGGTTTCCATGTGGTCGGCATCGATATTGGTTACCACCGCAAGGATGGGATGCAGGTGCAGGAATGAGGCGTCCGACTCGTCCGCTTCCGCTACCAGATAGTCGCCCTGCCCCAGCTGAGCATTGGTACCGCTGCTGTTCAGCCTGCCTCCAATGACATAGGTCGGGTCTACCCCGCCTTTGGCAAGCACGCTCGCCGTCAGGCTGGTTGTCGTTGTTTTGCCGTGCGTACCGGCAATTGCAATGCCCTGCTTCAACCGCATCAGCTCGGCCAGCATCATTGCGCGCGGCACGATCGGAATCTTGCGCGCACGAGCCGCGACCACCTCCGGATTGTCTGCCTTCACTGCCGTAGATACCACCACTGCATCCGCATCGGTCAGGTTGCCCTCCGCATGACCGACATACACTTTTGCCCCCAGGTTTTTCAGGCGCTGGGTAGCTGCACTGTCGGCAAGGTCAGAGCCGCTGACCTGATAACCCTGGTTGAGCAGCACCTCGGCGATGCCATTCATCCCCGAACCACCGATACCGACAAAATGGATATGTTTGATCTTGTGTTTCATTCAGCCTGTACTTTCATTTCGCCAATTCCTTGCATACGCCTGCCACTTTAATTGCTGCATCCGGCTGCGCCAGCTTGCGTGCACAAAATGCCATCTGCAATGCTTTCTCCCGGGAGATACCCTCAATGATGTCGGCCAGCCGCCGCGGCGCCAGCGCCTCCTGTGGCAGCAGCACGGCAGCGCCCGCTTCGCTCAGGAATTTTGCATTTGCCGTCTGGTGGTCATCTACCGCGTAGGGATAGGGTATGAGGATGCTGGCCACACCTGCCGCAGCCAGCTCCGCAATGGTCAAAGCACCCGCACGGCAGATCACAAGATCCGCCCAGGCGTAGTAATGCGCCATATCATCCAGGAAAGGCCTGATTTCTGCCGGAATGCCGGCCGATTCATACAATTCCTTCACATCCTCATACTGTTTCTTGCCAGTCTGGTGCACCACCTGAGGCTCGTTTTCCTGCGGCAGGCAGAACAAGGCCTGCGGCAACATCTCGTTCAGTGCCTGCGCACCAAGGCTGCCCCCCACCACCAGCACATTCATCACGCCGTTGCGCGCGTCATACCTTTCCTGCGGATCGGGCAATGCGGATATTGCCGCGCGCACCGGATTGCCACACCAAGTGCCCCCCTGGATCGCATTCGGGAAGCCACACATCACCCGAGAGGCAATCTTGGCCAGAACCCTGTTGCTCAACCCGGCGATCGAATTCTGCTCGTGAATGACCAGCGGCTTTCCTAACAACACTGCCACCACGCCACCCGGGAAAGTGATGTAGCCCCCCATGCCCAGCACCACATCCGGCCGATGACGGAACATCGCCACTGCACTCTGCCATATTGCAATCAGCAAATTGAATGGCAGCATGAGCTTGCGCAGCAAACCCTTGCCACGCAACCCGCCAAACCGCACCAGCGCGATGTCATATCCATGCCTGCTCACCAGTTCGGCTTCCATGCTGTTTGGAGCACCCAGCCAGATCACCTTCCAGCCTTCATTTTTCAGAACATCGGCGACAGCCAGCCCCGGGTAGATATGCCCACCCGTACCGCCCGCCATGATCATGATCGTTCTGCTCATAATAAATTATTTAATATATTCAATATCTTATATAAATTCCGCACAGCCTGTTCCAGCCACAAAATCAACAGCGTGATTCACATTCATTCGACAGTTTGCCTGCACCGCAATCACCCATTGAGACTTCATATCGTCTGTCCTCGCATCAATCGGCGATTTTCCCAATCTATCCTCAGCAATATTGCAATCGCAACGCAGTTCACCACGATGCCGCTTCCGCCAAAACTCATCAGTGGCAACGTCAAACCTTTAGTAGGCAATATGCCCATGTTTACGCCGATGTTGATCATCGCCTGGATGCCAATCCACGCAGCAATACCCTGAGCCACCAGTGCGGCAAACAGGCGATCCAGCATTGCGGCCTGGCGGCCGATCGCAAATGCCCTTACGATCAACCAGCCGAACAGCACGATGACTGCCGTGACCCCCACCAAACCCATTTCTTCGCCGATTACCGACAACAGGAAATCAGTGTGCGCTTCCGGCAGGTAGAAAAGTTTTTCCACGCTCGCCCCCAGCCCAACGCCAAATACCTCACCCCGACCCAGTGCAATCAACGCATGGCTCAGCTGGTAACCGGTACCGAAGGGGTCAGCCCACGGATCCATGAAGCTGGTCACACGCTTGATGCGATATGGCGAAAAAATGATCAGGGCTGTAAATGCCGCCGGCAGTGCCATCGACAGTGCCGCAAACACTTTCAGCTTGTAGCCCCCCAGCCACAGGGTGCTCATCGCTATCGCACAGATCACCACAAACGCCCCCATGTCCGGTTCGCTCAGCAGCAATACGCCCACCACAAGCATCACGAAAAACATCGGAACGAAGGCCTTGGTGAAACTGTTTTTCACCACACCCTTGCGCACCGTGTAATCCGCCGCATACAGCACCACAAACATCTTCATCAATTCAGATGGCTGCAGGTTGATGATGAACAATGACAGCCAGCGACGGCTGCCGTTCACTTCCTTGCCTACGCCTGGAATCAGCACCAGCGCCAGCAATATCACCCCCGCAATGAACAGCCATGGCGCCAGCTGTTGCCATATCTTGCTGGGCATCTGGAAAACCATCGCACCGGCGACAAGTCCCAGCAGGATGTACATGCCATGTCGCAACAGGAAATAGGTCTGCTGGTACCCGGTTGCCTTCGATGCTTCCGCGGTTGCAATGGAAGACGAATACACCATTACCAGACCGAATGACAGCAAGGCTATTACCACCCATACCAGCACATTGTCATATTCCGCAGTCTGCAGCTTGCCTGCCGCAGCGCGATGTGCCGGCTGTGCTGCAAACAGCTTGAGGAATGCGCTCATCATGACATCCCCGTTTTCAGTTCATGCACCGCAGCAATGAAAACTTCGGCACGATGCACATAATTGCGGAACATGTCGAAGCTGGCACAGGCGGGCGACATCAGCACCGCATCGCCTGAATGCGCCTGCTCAGCTGCAAGCACCACGGCTTCTTCCATGTCTTTTGCATAGAGTTTCGGCACGTCGCATTTTTCCAGCGCATCTGCGATCAAATTGGCGTCCCTGCCGATCAGCACAACCGCGCGGGCATGCTCCGTCACCGCCGGTTCCAGCGGCGCAAAATCCTGCCCCTTGCCATCACCGCCGAGGATCACAACCGCCTTGCGCCCCAGGCCCACCAGTGCGGCAACCGTCGCACCGACATTGGTACCCTTCGAATCATCGTAGTACACAACATCGTTGATCTCATCCACCATTTCCACCCTGTGTGGCAATCCCCTGAATTTCTTCAGGGCATCCACCAGCTTTGCCATGGGCAGATCAATTGCCGTACACAGCGCCAGCGCAGCGAGCGCGTTGGCGACATTGTGCAGGCCATTCAGCTGCAGTTCGGATGCCTTCATGATCCGTGTGCGGCCATGCAGCAGCCACACATCGCCACCCTCGACCTCCACCCCCCAGTCGCTATCATTAGCCGGCACATCCTTCACCCCAAAAGTGACGCAGCTGCGTTCGCGCAACGCCATTGCAAGCGACTCGGGATCATCACGATTCAATACCTGCACACCGCCACCCTCGCCGCTGCTGCGGAAGATGCGCGCCTTGGCAGCAATGTAATCCCCCATATCCTCATAACGATCCATGTGGTCTTCGCTGATGTTGAGCACGGAAGCAGCATCGGCGCTAAGCGAATACGTGGTCTCCAGCTGGAAACTGGAAAGCTCGAGCACCCATACATCCGGATGCTTGCCCTTGCGCTCGGCCAGCACATCCAGCACGGCAGGCGAAATATTGCCGGCCACCACCGCATCCTTGCCAGCTTCACGGCACATTGCACCCACCATGCTGGTAACCGTGGTCTTGCCATTGCTGCCAGTGATTGCTATCACTTTGGGCCGCTTTTTCTCCGGAATGGTTTGCGCAAACAGCTCGATATCCCCCACTACCGGGATTTCGCGCTCCAGCGCCTTCTGCACGATCGATTCGCGCACCGGCACGCCGGGGCTGATCGCAATCAGCTCGACACCATCCAGCAGATCACTGCGGAACACACCACATCGCACTTCAACCCCGGGAAATTCACGCTGCAATACCTCAATGGAAGGAGGATGATTGCGGCTATCGGCAACGCGAAGTTTTGCGCCCTGCAAGGATATCCAGCGGACAAGCGACAGCCCGGTCTCTCCCAGACCAAGCACCAGCACCGATTTTCCTTTCAGGTTTGTCACAGCATGCTCCTTGTCAGTTATGCCTGCTTACCTCAGCTTTAAAGTCGCCAGTCCGGTCAATACCAGCAACATGGTGATGATCCAGAACCTGACGACCACCTGTGTTTCTTTCCAGCCCTTCTGCTCAAAGTGATGGTGCAACGGCGCCATCAGCAAAATACGTTTTCCTTCTCCAAATTTTCTTTTTGTATACTTGAACCAGGACACTTGCAGCATCACCGATACCGCCTCGACCACAAAAACGCCCCCCATCACGAACAGCACCAGTTCCTGGCGCACGATCATCGCTACGGTTCCCAGTGCAGCGCCCAGCGCCAGCGCACCTACATCCCCCATGAACACCTCGGCTGGATATGCGTTGAACCAGAGGAACGCCAGCCCCGAACCGGCAATTGCCGCACAGAACACGGCCAGCTCACCCGCACCGCGGATATACGGGATGCCCAGATATTTGGAAAACACCAGATGTCCCGCCACATACGCAAAGATTGCCAGCGCGCTGCTTACCATCACTACCGGCATGATCGCCAGACCATCCAGGCCATCGGTCAGGTTCACTGCATTGCTGCTGCCGACGATGACCAGATAGCTGACGACAATGAATGTGAATGCGCCCATCGGAATTGCCACCTGCTTGAAGAATGGCACGATCAGTTCTGTATGGGCAGGCGTAGTGGCATGTGTCCACAGGTAACCGGCCACGATCAATGCGATAACCGACTGCCAGAACATCTTGGCCTTGGCCGACAGTCCCTTCGGATTGCGGTATACGACCTTCCTGTAGTCATCCACCCAGCCAATCGCACCAAACCCCAGTGTGGATATCAGCACCAGCCACACATACTGGTTATGCAGGTCACCCCACAGCAAGGTGGTGATCGCAACAGACACCAGGATCAACGCGCCACCCATTGTCGGAGTGCCCGCTTTTGCGAGGTGGGTCTGCGGTCCATCGGTACGCACCGACTGGCCGATTTTGTATGCAGTAAGCTTGCGTATCATCGCCGGCCCCAGCATGAAGGTAATGAACAATGCCGTCATCGCTGCGAGCACCGCGCGCAGCGTAATGTATTCGAACACGTTGAATGTCCGGATACCCTCCCCCAACCATTGTGTCAATGCCAGTAACATATTTCTCCCATATACCTTATTTATTTGTCTGTCGTAATTTCTTTCACTACCCGCTCCATCTTCATGAAACGGGAGCCTTTCACCAGCACCGTACATTCCTTGCTCAGTGCTGGCTGCAATGCAACCAGCAATTCTTCGATACTGTCAAAATGCCGGGCACCCGCGCCAAACTCCTTCACTGCAAAGCTGCTGAGTTCGCCCAACGCATACAGCTCGTCTATCTTCATCTGCTTCGCCAGTGCGCCCATTTCCGCATGCATCTTCGAAGCCTCGATGCCAAGCTCGCCCATGTCGCCCATCACCAGCACCTTCTTGCCCGGCTGTTGCACCAGCACCTCCATCGCCGCCTGCAAAGACGAAGGATTGGCGTTATAGGTGTCGTCTATCACCCTGGCGCCATTCAATCCCTGCTTGCGCTGCAGCCTGCCTTTCACGCCGCCAAATGCGTCAAGTCCGGCAGCAATTTCTGCAGGATCTATCTGCAATGCAACTGCTGCTGCCGCTGCCGCCAGCGCATTGCGTACGTTATGCACTCCCGGCACCTGCAACCGCGCACTGAAACTGCCCAGCGGTGTATCCACCTCAATCAATTCAAAAGCGTCTAGCAGCTGGTATTTACCCTTTACAGCCGCCTGCGCCTCCAGCGCAAACTCCACTTGCTTGCGGCTGCCGGCCAGCACGCGCCACACAGGCGCAAACTGCTCATCGGCATTGATCACTGCTATGCCATCCTTGCCCAGTCCGGCAAAAATTTCGCCTTTGGCTTGTGCAATCGCCTGCACCGAACCCAGGTTAGCGATATGCGCGGTGCCCGAATTGTTGATCACCGCCACATCCGGATGCGCAAGACGGGTCAGGTAATCGATCTCGCCGGCATGATTCATGCCCATTTCAATCACTGCAAATCGGTGATGCTTGCGCAACCGCAACAATGTCAAGGGCATGCCGATGTCGTTGTTGAAGTTGCCTTGCGTGATCAGCACCGCCTCCTCACCGCCTGCTGCCTTGTTCAGGATGGAACCGAGCATTTCCTTGACCGTGGTCTTGCCGTTACTGCCGGTAATCGCCACCAGCGGAATCGCAAACTGGTCACGCCAGTAACTGGCCAATTTACCCAGCGCCATTCGGGTATCCTTTACCAGCACCACCGGGCAGGGCAGGGTTTCTCCGTGATAGCTGCCACTGTTCACCAACGCCGCTGCCGCACCCTTTTCTGCTGCCAGCGACACAAACTGGCTGCCGTCAAACGTGTCGCCCTGCAGGGCGACAAACAAGTCACCTTTTGCAATCGTGCGGCTGTCGGTAGACACGGCACTGAATCCGGCATCCAGACCGACCAGCTCGCCACCGAGTACCTGTTCAACCTGCGACAGACTCATCATTGCTTCCATCGCCATTACGCCAGCCCTCCACCCAACCACCCTTGCAGGCTGTTACGTGCCACCTCCATGTCACTGAAGGGATGTTTCACGCCACGTATTTCCTGGTAATCTTCATGTCCTTTCCCGGCAATCAGCACTGTATCCTGCGCACGCGCCAGCGCGATGGCGCGCGCGATTGCCAGCGCACGATCTTCCACCACCTGATATTCCCCGTGCATGCCTGCCTCTATCTCCCTGATGATCTCATGTGGCGATTCACTGCGCGGATTATCGCTGGTCACGATGCTGATATCCGCAACCCTGGAAGACACCGTACCCATCATTGGCCGCTTGCCGCGATCCCGGTCTCCGCCGCACCCGAACACGCATATCAACTTGCCACCGGATACAACCGTCAGTTCGCGCAGGGTCAACAGGACTTTCTCCAGTGCATCCGGTGTATGCGCATAGTCCACCACAATGGCAGGCTGTCCTGCGCCACCGGCACGCTGCATGCGCCCGGCAACCGGCTGGCGCTGTCCCATTTCGTGCAATGCGTCAGTCAGCGCAATGCCGCTGACCAACAGCACCGCCAGTGTGCCCAGCAGATTCTCGGCATTGAAACGGCCCAGCAGGTTGCTCTTCAACTCCCCGCGCCCCCAGGAGGCGTGCACCTTCATGCGGCAACCCTGCGCATCGAGCTTCAGCCCATCACCAAACACCATGCGCAATCCTCTTTGTTCAGCCAGCTCCAGCGCTGCCTGTGTCAGGCCATACCCGATGACCTCAACCTCCTGATCCTGCAATTGCGCGGCCAGTTCACTGCCAAATGCGTCATCCAGGTTCAGCACCGCATATTTGAGCTGGTGCCAGTTGAACAGCTTTCTTTTTGCAGCCGCATAACTTTCCATGCTCCCGTGATAATCAAGATGATCTCGGCTGAGATTGGTCAATAGCGCCACATCGAATCCGATGCCGTTCACGCGCCCCTGCTCCAGCGCATGTGAGGACACCTCCATTGCTGCTGCCTGTGCTTGCTGCTGCACGAAAACATCCAGCAAGCCATGTACGCGGATCGCATCCGGCGTGGTATTCAGGGTGGGCTGCAGCTCGGGAGGAAAGCCGTTTCCAAGCGTGCCGATCAGCGCGCATTTTCTGCCCATAGCACTCATTGATTGTGCAATCCAGTGACTGCACGAAGTTTTGCCGTTGGTCCCGGTCACGCCGACCACCCACAGTTTTTCCGATGGATTTCCGTACACATGCGACGCGATGGCTCCCGCCTGTTCACGCAGATTAAAAATTCCGAGATTCGGGATATGCCAGTTCGCTTGCCACTTGAAATGCTGCGCTTCCCACAGCACTGCATTGGCACCTTGCGCAATTGCCTGCGCGATGAACTGTCTGCCGTCGGCCTGCCCGCCGGGATAGGCAACAAAGGTATCACCCTGATTCACCAGACGACTGTCCGTGACCAGGCGCGTAATTTTCACACCCAGTGCAGCAAGCAATCCGGGACGGAAGGTGCTGTTCATGTATCCTCCCTGATGATGTCACCGGCAGGCTGGATGACGTTATTCAACGGCGCATCATTCGGCACATTCAGCTGACGCAATGCAGATGTCACGATATTGCTGAACACGGGTGCAGCCACCTGACCGCCATAGTAATCGCGCCCGGCCGGCTCATTCACCATCACCGCCACGATCAGTCGCGGATTGCTGGCAGGTGCCAGGCCGACAAACGACGCAATATATTTATCTACATACTTGCCGTTTTCCAATTTGTGGGCTGTGCCTGTTTTGCCGGCGACGCGATACCCGACAACCTGCGCCAGTGGTGCAGTCCCACCCGGTTTCACTACGGTTTCCATCATGCTGCGCACAGCTTGCGTAGTCGCTGCAGAGAACACCGTGGGTCCCAGCACCGGCACCTCCTGCTTCTGGAATGTGACCGGCTTCAGCTCACCATCATTTGCAAATACGGTGTAAGCACGTGCCAGCTGCAACAGGTTGACTGATATACCATTGCCATATGACATGGTCGCCTGCTCAATGGGCCGCCAAGTCTTGTAATCACGCAATTTTCCGCTCGCCTCCCCAGGAAACCTGCTGCCAGTAGCTTCGCCAAAGCCTGCATCATTCAGGCTTTGCCAGAAAACTTTCGGGGGCATCATGAGTGCGATTTTGGCTGCACCCACATTGCTCGACTTCTGGATGACCTGAGTCACAGTGAGCATGCTTTCCGGATGCGTGTCGTGTATCTTGCGGCCATTGATCTCCATCACACCGTTCTGAGTGTCAATGCGCGTGTCCTGTCTGATCTTGCCGGCTTCCAGCGCAGAAGCGATGGTGAATGGCTTCATCGTTGAACCTGGTTCAAACATGTCGGCCACTGCATGGTTGCGCATGGCCTCCGGCACCGGCTTTTCACGATTGTTAGGGTTGTAACTGGGCCAGTTGGCCAGCGCCAGCACTTCACCGGTCTTGGCATCGAGCACTACCGCAGCCCCCCATTTCGCATGATGCTGCTCGACTGCATTCCTGATCTCGCGGAACGCTGCAAACTGGATTTTGCTGTCCAGGCTGAGCGCAAGGTCCTTGCCGGGTTTCGGCACGCGGATGCTTGCCACATCCTCCACGATCTGGCCGCGCCTGTCCTTGATCACACGCTGGCTGCCATTCTTCCCACCCAGCACGGATTGCCAGCCATACTCGATACCTTCCTGTCCGTTATCATCAATATTGGTAAAACCCACTACCTGCGCAGTCACCTCTGCACCCGGGTAATACCTGCGATACTCCCGGCGCAAGGCGATGCCTTCTATGCCAAGATCCAGTACTTTTTTCGCCTGGTCCGGTGGCATCTGACGCTTGAGATAGATGAAATCACGGGAAGTGTCAGTTAACCTGGTCTTGAGTTCAGCCGCACTTACACCCAGCAACTGGGATAGCCGGGCAATCTGTTTCGATGTCACCGAAACTTCGGCAGGGCTGGCCCATACCGACTGCACTTCTGTACTGATGGCGAGTGGCTCACCATTCCGGTCGGTAATCTTGCCGCGGTGTGCGCTGATATCGATTACCCGGGCATAGCGTGCATCACCCTCATGGCGCAGGAAATCCGTATGTATGGCCTGCAGATAAACCGCGCGAACAAACAGCAGAAACAGGATCAGCATCAGAATGCCGAAGAGGAATCTTGCCCGCCATCTCGGCAGCTCGATTTGCCCTGTAGTTTTCAGATTACCCGCGTAGTTCATGTTTCCTGATCGATATATTGGTTTTGCCAATACCTCCTGCCCCGTTTTTGTCAGTTTTTACCTGCAACTGGCACCCTGACGAACTGTATCCTGTCACTCTTCGGCAATTGCATCTGCAATTGCCTGCTGGCGATCGCCTCCACCCTCGACGGCATCGCCCATGTACTCTGCTCCAGCTGCAACTGCCCCCATTCCACTTCCATCAGCCGCGCCAGTTCCTGCTCTTTTTGCAGCTCCACAAACAACTTGCGCGCCTTGTGTTGCGAGGTCACAACACCTAACGCGCATGCGATGGCCAGTAACAGCAGGATCGCATTCAGCCTAGCCACCACCACCCTCCATGACCCCGGATCGCTCCGCCACTCGCAGCACGGCACTGCGTGAACGAGGATTCCGTGCAACCTCTTCTTCCCCCGGCTTGATCGCTTTGCCCACCAGCTTCAGCCTGCCCTGCGGCATGTCTGCCGCCCGTATCGGCAGCCCTTTAGGTACTTTTGCACCCTGCGCCATATCTCGCATGAAATGCTTCACCATCCTGTCTTCCAGTGAATGAAAACTGATCACCGCCAGCCTGCCCCCCGACTTCAGTAGCCCGACGCACTGCGGCAATACTGCTTCGAGCTCCTCGAGCTCGCGGTTGATATAAATCCGAACAGCCTGAAAGGTGCGTGTCGCCGGATTTTTCCCGGGCTCACGAGTACGGACTGCCTTTGCGACCACTTCGCCGAGCTGCCGCGTGGTGAGAATTGCCTGTTCCTTTCGCGCCGCAACAAGCGTCCTTGCAATCTGCTTAGCAAACCGTTCTTCACCATACTCATGTATCACCTCCCCCAGTAACTTTTCGTCCACCTCGGCCAGCCACTCTGCAGCAGTCTGACCCCGGCTTGTATCCATGCGCATGTCGAGCGGCGCATCAAAACGGAAACTGAATCCACGCTCCGCTTCATCAAGTTGCGGTGACGACACTCCCAGATCCAGCAGGATGCCATCCACCTTATCCACCTCCAGCCCACGCAACACACCGGACAAATTTTCAAACCCGCTATGCACCAGCCTGAAACGCTCATCTTCGATCTTGCTGCCGGCTTCGATTGCCACCGGATCCTTGTCCAGCGCAATCAGGCGGCCATGCTTGCCCAGCCTTTGCAAAATCAGCCTGCTATGCCCGCCGCGACCGAAGGTGCCATCCACATACATGCCATCCGGCTTGATCTGCAACGCATCAACAGCTTCATTCAGCAATACCGTGACGTGCGACATTTCCGCACTCACAGGGTGAAACCCTCCAGTTCTTTCGGCAGTTCACCGTTGGCAAACGACAGTTCCGTTTCCTGTTGCGCCTGCCACTTCGCCTCATCCCACAACTCGAACTTGTTGCCCTGTCCGATCAACATCACCTTCTTGTCCAATGCCGCATAGGCGCGCAACGCAGGCGAAACCAGCACCCGCCCGGCCGCATCCATCTCCAGCTCTTCGGCATAACCGACCAGCCTGCGCTGTAAAGCGCGGATACGCGGATCCAGCGCAGACATCTTCAGCAGCCTGTCGCGTATCGGCTCCCACTCAGGCTGCGGATAGATCAACAGGCAACCATCGGCATCGGCGGTCAGCACCAGCTGGCCAGCACAATGCGCAAGCAGGGCATCCCGGTGCCTGGCCGGGATGCCCAACCTGCCTTTGCTATCCAGATTGAGTTGTGTCGCCCCTTGAAACATGTGCAGTTATTCGCCCTAAATTCCCACAAAAATCCACTTTTACCCACTCTTCCCCACTATATTGAAAAATATACGGTCAGTCAAGAAGAAAACATGGATTTTTCTTTGTGCGACAAGGAGTTAGCGCAATTACTTCAAGTAAGGCATTTATCTTTAATAAATAATGAATTGCACAAACAAGCTAATGTTGTTTGTGAGATTGATATGCTAATGAGAAGTATCGCAAGAAAAAAACAGAATCGGCTTATTTTTTCAATCAAAATCGGGTGAAGTCAGCCGGTAAGCCGGGTTCTGTCATGGACAGTCATTCCTCTAGGCGTTTCGTTACCTGACGCTCAAGCAACCTACCCGCAAGCGACGCGAGCCACGTCATTGCCTGCTTATTTGGTCTTGCTCCGGATGGGGTTTACCCTGCCACGGATGTTGCCACCCGCGCGGTGAGCTCTTACCTCGCCATTTCACCCTTACCCGCCTACTTGCGCAAACGGGCGGAATATTTTCTGTGGCACTTTCCATCGCCTCACGGCGTCCGGCCGTTAACCGGCATCCTGCTCTGTGGAGCCCGGACTTTCCTCCCCGTGCAGATGCACGCGGCGACTGTCTGGCTGGCTTCGAAGTCAATTTTATCACGCGGATGTCCGGATTGCCCGGGAACCCGGATTGTCAGGCAAAGCTTCAGTCTAGTATCGATAGGAAGCCGTGAAAAACACCCGCTGATTGAACTGGTTTTCTACCAGATAGTCTACATAGTGCTCATCAGTTACCCCCTGGATAACCATTGCCAGCTCGGCATTTGAGCCATCCTTACCCATCCTGAAACCTTTGGCGAATCTCATATCCCAGCGCCGGGTGAATCCTTGCCTGTCATACCAGCTGCGATCCACCGTTAACATGGAGTCTTGCTGGTAATAACCCATACCCAGCTGCCAGTCTTGCTGAAATGTCTTTGAATACAGCGCACTGATCAAGTTGCGCGGTATGCCATCGTTAAAAGCCGTACCGTCATAACCTGCAGAGGAAGAGGCTGTGTAGGAATTAATGTAATCGCTTTTTGCAAGTTGATAGGAGTAATTGAAAGTGAGTGTATTGCGATCACCCCACTGATGTTTGCTGGTGATTTCCAGACCCTGCTGCTCCGCATCGAACATGTTGAAAACCGTGATAGGCTGGCCGGAAGCGTGATATTCGAAAATGATGTCGCTCAGCTGATCATAATACAGCCGAACATCAATGGAAGTGCCGATGTTGGGGAACTCGCCGAGGTATCCAATTTCGTGCGACACCACGCTTTCAGGCCGCAAGCCACCTGTAGCCTGATAGATCGTCTGGTTGATCGGTGCCGGGAAATGGTAATTGCCGTTTTCTTCATAAAGCGACGGATTGCGCCAGGCCCTTGAAACACCGGCGCGCAATGTCTGCTTGTCAGTTAGTTTGTAGATGATGGCGGCTCGCGGTGACAGGCTGCCTTGGCCGAGGCTGGTATATTCCTGCAACGCACCCACATTCAATATCCAGGCATTGGTGATGCGCCATTCGTCATGTGCAAAGAACGTACTCAGATCCGCCGTTTGCTGACTCAGGAAGCGACTCGGTGCATTTGTCCAATCATGCCGCGCGGATGCCCCCCATACCAGGCGATTACCTGCTGATGTCTGCAGTGTATGCTGCAGCTCGATACTGTCACGTGTATTGATATAATTGTCACTCAGCTGCACCGAAGGCTCCAGCGAGTTCAATACATCCTGGTAGATATGATAGTACGCAAGCTTGATTTCGCTGCCGCCATCCAGGCTGTGCAGCCAGTCTATCTGGTTGAAGTTTTCATGATGGAACTGGTCATGCGGGAAATTCACATCACCGCTCTTGTTGCTGCCATCGCCACGCCTGCCACTGGTATAGCCCAGCTGAAAGTCGAAACTGTCACGCGCGGTCGGATGGTAATTGGCACGCAGGTTGAAGAGGCGGGTGAAATGACTGTCGTTGTTCAGCGTGTCATTCCCTGTTGTGGTGAGCTTGCTGTTAGGGTCATACCCATCATCGCTGTGGTAACCCATGCTGATGCGGTAATCCAGCAAGTCACTGCTTGCACCATATGCCGCATAGCCGTCATTGATGCCGCCATTACCCTGGGTGGCGCTGGCACTGAAACCATTCTGCGAGGAGGCATCACGCGTGATGATGTTGATCACGCCTTGCGTGGAATTGTCGCCATACGATGCCGCTGCAGGCCCGCGGATCACCTCGATCCGCTCGATATCCTGGATCTGCAGCGGCAGGTCAACCCACATCACCGCGCTGGCAGGCGGCATGTGAATGGCACGGCCATCCACCAGCACCTGCATGCGCCGCGCCGCATCATCGGTCGTACCATGATAGGAAACGATGGGCAAATTGCCGGTAAAATAACTGACATACATACCGGGCACGAGCTTAAACAAGTCGGTAATACTGCGCGAACCGGAAGCCTTGATCATCTGCCGGTCTATCACGGTCATCGCATTAGGTGCTTCGGACAAAGGCTGAGCCAGGCGTGAAGCAGAAAGCACGACGGGAAAATCTTCCAGGAAAGCCTGCTCTGTGGCGATTTCGTCGTTCGCCAGCAACTGCCCGGACAGTGAGAGGAAGCCGGCAAACACGATGCAGCGGCGCGCGAAACGGGCGCGGTTTCCAGAATTCATGATTTCCCCCAGGCAATGTGGCATTGCAATATTGTTTTTAATGGCGATGGCATTCTAGCCAATTTGCGGTTACTTTACAGCTTATGCGCCACATCCGCGGGAAAGCAGCTGCGCCGTTCCATCCATAATAAAGAATGCAAGTTGTAATATACTGATTATATTATCATATCTCATGAACACCTTAAGTTCTGAAACATCGACATTGCATCTTGTAATACACGGCAAAGTACAAGGCGTATTTTACCGTGACAGTATGCGCCAGGCAGCACACCACCTCGGCATTTGTGGCTGGGTCAGGAACAAGCGCGATGGCACTGTGGAAGCCATGGTGCAAGGCGCCCCTTCTGCTATCGACCGTATAGTGCAATGGGCACACCACGGACCTGAACGTGCCAGGGTGGAGCGTGTTGAAATGACACCGGCCAAGGGCCAATTTAACGGATTTGAGATCCTCGGATAATTTATGAGCCTGATACTGGTCACCGGCGCTACCGACGGCATCGGCCTGGAGACTGCAATACAACTTGCACGGCAGGGTCATGCGTTGTTGATGCATGGCAGGAATGCTGCACGTGCACAGCAAGCGCTCGATACCGTGCAGAAACTAGTGCCACAAGCCGAATTGCATACCTTGCATGCAGACCTTTCCGATCTCGTCCAGGTGGCAGAAATGGCCAATGAACTACGCTTGCGACTGACGCATCTGGATGTACTGATCAACAATGCAGGCGTATACATGAACCAGCGCAAGCTGATCGTGGATGGCCTTGAAATGACCCTGGCGGTGAATCACCTCGCGCATTTCCTGCTTACCTTGTTATTGCTGCCACTTTTGAAAAAATCCGCCGAAGCACGCGTGGTGACCGTGAGCTCGGTTGCCCACATGAGTGGTCGTATCGAGTTTGACAACCTGAATGGCGAGCGGCGTTTCGATGCCTACCAAGCCTACGCCAACTCTAAACTGGCAAACGCCTTGTTCGCCATGGAACTGGCGCGGCGCGAACCCTGGCTGTCATCGAACAGCCTGCATCCCGGCGTGATCGACACCAAGTTGTTGCATGCCGGCTTTGACATGCAAGGCGCCAGCCGGCAAAGCGGTGCACTCACTTCCATATACCTGGCCAGTTCGCCGGATGTAACAGGTAGCAGCGGAAAATATTACGACGATTGCCGTAGCAGCGCCCCATTGGCAACCGTCAACGATGAGGCACTGGCGAAAAAATTATGGGCGTGGAGCGAGCAGGCTGTCAGCAGGTTCCTGTAATTCAATTTGTCGCCCCAAACAGCATTTCCAGTTTGACAAACAGGATTGTATTCAGATGGAAAGAGTCTGTTTTCGGAAAGCTGATCTGCGGATTGATTTCAAAAAACACCCATTCCTTGTGCAAACGGTAGCGATAGCGTGTCTGCAGCACATAATTGGTTTCCGTCAACTTGGGTTCACTCACGCCCAGAACGCTGATCTGATACTGGATCGCGGCACGATCACTCAGGGTATGGGAAACGGTCAGATCCTCTCGCAAGTCGCAATTCTGCGGTGATTCATAACAGGTAGCGGTGCTGGTAGCACGAAACAGCACGGGCGGGCCCAGCTGATGCTCCAGATCCAGCTGCGAGGTTTCTCCCAAGCCGATGGAACTGAACCAGAACACGGTTTCCGCCAGCTTCAGATGCCAGTCTTCAAATGGTATGGAATAACTGCCGCGCGTCTTGATGAAAGGATCTATCGGAAATTTCAGTTCCGCCCCCGATTCCGCGCTGTAATGGAATCTATCCTGCTCCGGCTTTTCGTAACGCAATGCTGCAGACAGCTGTTCGGGTTTGTTTGATGGCTGCTTGGACAATGGTGTCACGTCCTTGCGGATTTCATTTTGCGTATTTTGCGCAGGGTTGGATTCAAGCACCAGCCGGAAGCGATGCTGGGACGCGGGCAAATCAAATTTTGCCTTCCCTTCCAGCCGGTTCTGGTAGTTGCCACCCTCATCATAGGTCTGGTTGAACTCGACCTGCACAACGCTCTTGTTGTTTTCCTGGAAATACCGCGGATCACCAAAAAAATGGTCGACATTCTTGCCGAGCTCGACAATCTTGTTGGACAGATACTCACGCGGTTCATCTATCGATTCCAGCAACGCAGGTTCAGAATCGGAAGTCACGGTTTGCGCAGCGTCCGGCTGCGACGCCGCTACCGGGACAGGCATTGCAACCGCGCCAGCATCCTTATCTGCCTGGGTTCCAGCGGCTATCGGCTGGGATGCGGCAGGTACCGTCAACACAACATCCGCTAATACGGCCCTGGCAGAACAGATAACGGTAAGACCGGCTGCCAGCAGAATAAAACGAGAAATAACGGATTTATTTCCCGCTCGTTTCATTCAGCTGCGCACCCCATGACCGCGACCCAGCAAATACAAGGCAAACCAGGCAAGCGCTGCAATAAACAGGAAGATCGCAGCAAACGCCGTACCGACATTGACATCCGACACACCCAGCAGCCCATAACGGAAAGCATTCACCATATACAGGATGGGGTTCGCAAGTGACAACTTCTGCCAGAATGGCGGCAGCATCTGCACACTGTAAAACACGCCGCCCAGATAGGTCAGCGGCGTCAATACAAAAGTCGGGACCACCGTGATGTCATCAAAACTTTTCGCATATATCGCATTGATCAGCCCGCCCAGCGAAAACAGGACACTGGTCAACAGCAGCACGGAAATGACGATCCAGATGCTGTGGAACGCGATGCTGGTAAACAGTACCGTGACAGTCATCACGGCAATGCTCACCGCAATGCCGCGCGCCACCCCGCCGCCGACAAAACCCAGCACGATCAGGTAATTCGGCAACGGCGACACCAGCATCTCCTCGATGCTGCGCTGGAATTTCGAACTATAGAAAGATGCAACCACATTGCCATAGGAGTTGGTGATCACCGCCATCAGGATCAGGCCGGGCACGATGTAATCGATATAGGCAAACCCGCTGACCTCGCCGATCTGCTTGCCAATCAATTTGCCGAAGATCACGTAGTACAACAGCGTGGTGATCATCGGCGGCAGGATGGTCTGCACCCAGATGCGCGAAAAGCGCAGGATTTCCTTCCAAAGGATGGCATTGAATGCGATCCATTGCGCACGCACATTCATGCTGCCACCTCCCTGTTCCCGGTCAGGCGGATGAACAGCTCCTCCAGGCGGTTGGACTTGTTGCGCAGGCTGGTGACTACGATCTGCTGCAACGCCAGTCTGGCGAACAGTTCGCTGACGCTGGCCTCGCGCGATACCACCACCTCCAGCGTATGGTCATCCAGCAGCCTGCCGGAAAATCCCGGCAGCAGTGGCATATGTTGCAAGGGATGCGCAAGGTCGAGCAATAGCGTATGGCTATCCATGCGGCTTAACAGCGATTTCATGCTGGTGTTTTCCACGATGCGGCCATTGTCGATGATCGCGATATTCCGGCACAGCTGCTCCGCCTCTTCCAGGTAATGCGTGGTCAGGATGATGGTGGTGCCCTGTGCGTTCAACTCACGCAGGAATGCCCACATCGACTGGCGGATTTCGATATCCACCCCTGCAGTGGGTTCGTCGAGGATCAGCAATCTAGGTTCATGCACAAGTGCGCGCGCAATCATCAGCCTGCGCTTCATGCCACCGGAAAGATCACGCGCCACCTGCAGGCGCTTTTCCCACAGCCCAAGCTGCATCAGGTAAAGCTCGCTGCGTTCAACCGCCAGTCGCCGCGGGATACCGTAGTAACCCGCCTGATTCATCATGATGTCCATCAACGGCTCGAACTGGTTGAAATTGAATTCCTGCGGCACCAGGCCAATACAGGATTTTGCCGCAGCAAGTTCTTTATCCAGATCATGGCCGAAAATTTTCACCGTGCCGGAAGTTTTATTCACCAGCGAGGAAATGATGCCGATGGTGGTGGATTTGCCGGCGCCATTCGGCCCCAGCAAGGCAAAGAAATCTCCCTGCCCGACTTCAAGATCGATGCCATGCAGTGCAGTGACGCCATTTTTGTAAACCTTGGTGAGGTTGTGGATGGAGAGGGCTTGGGTCATAAAATCAGAACGGTTTTATCAGGTGCCAATTGTAATTGGTCTGCGGATATTAAGCCAAAGCCGTCGTGGGCAGCGAGCCCGACAAAAAATTTCTTTTTTCAAGCCAAATGGATAATATCAAACACATAAAATAGTTTTTGCATATGCCACCAAAAGCAATATGAAACCAAAAATAAATGCAATAAGTGAAACATTCACAAATAGGTTTAATTTTTTCTGAATATCTCTGAAAGTATAAAAATATGAGTTTGCTTTGTTAGATATATCTATTATTTCTTCTTTAACTTTTTTCGCATCAATATTTGATTTGTTTTTGTTCTCATTCAATTCTTCATGAGTGATTCTATCCATATCCTCAAGCAATGAAGCTGTCCTTGTATTTAATGCATATACTTCAAATGATGAATTAAACAATTTGCTATAAAACCAATGGCCCATAGCTGAACTTGTTAATGAAATAACCCAAGAAACTACTGCCATTACTCCCCAATTCCCTATAGATTGAATAAATGTAGTTTTTTCAATAAAACTAAAATACATAGCTAACCCCCCAGCACTTAAAGTCATAAGTTGTTGCATGCTGCTCTGAGTCATTTTTACTACTTCTAGGCGTAATTTAATATCGTCAGTATCGAATGTTGGCATAAAGCACACCCCCAATTGAGGTAAAAAATTTTGTATTACTTAGATTCTATAAAGAAATATCGAAACTTTTAGTGTAAATATTTTCAATTCCACTAATATCAGTATTTCTACCAACTAGTTTACAACCCTCACAACCAGCCCTTTTAAGTAAGAGCCTTCTGGAAAACTCAGCAATACCGGGTGATCCGCCGCCGCATGCACCTTGCGTACGATCTGCGCGTCGACGCCGGCATCGAGTGCTGCGCCAGCGATTATCTTCTGGAACAGTTCATCGCTGATGCCACCTGAGCACGAATAGGTGGCGAGGATGCCGCCTGGCCTCAGCAGCTTGAAACCCAGCAGATTGATATCCTTGTAGCCGCGTGCTGCCTTCTCGGCAAAGGCTGCAGTCGGTGCAAACTTGGGCGGATCGAGGATGATCAGGTCGAATTTCCGGTTCTGGTCGCGCAGCTTGCGCAGTGCGGCGAACACGTCAGCGCATTGCCACTCAGCTTGCGTTTCATCGAAACCGTTCAGTTGCATGTTTTGCTGCGCGGTGGCGAGTGCTTCCTCCGACGCATCAATAGACAGTACGGATTTTGCACCACCACGCAATGCATACAGCGAGAAGCCGCCGGTATAACAGAAACAATTCAGCACTTCCCGGTTCCTTGAGAGTTCGCCTACCAGTGCGCGATTGTCGCGCTGGTCAAGATAGAAACCGGTTTTCTGTCCCGTGGCGATATCCACCGCGATCTTCACGCCGTTTTCGGTGATGTGCAGTTTTTGCGGCAATGCTCCACGCAAGACCCCATTGCGCACCGGCAGGCCTTCCAGCTCACGCCCATCCGAATCGGAACGCTCGTAGATGCATGCCGGTTTGCACAGCTCCTGCAACGCATTTGTAATTTCCTCGCGCCATTTTTCCACCCCGGCACTGCCCAGCTGCACTACCAGCACATCACGATACTGGTCGACAATGAATCCGGGCAGGCCATCCGACTCGCCATGCACCACGCGCATGCCATCGCTGTGCTCTGCCAGCTTGAGCGCCTGCCGCGCTTGTATAGCCTGCGTAATTTTGCGCCGGAAAAACGCTGCATCGATTTTTTCATCAGCCTGCCAGCTCCACACCCGCGCACAAATTTGTGAATCAGGGTTATACGCAGCCCAGGCGAGGAAACCACCTGATGCATCACACACCTGCACCGTATCACCGCTTTGCGGATTGCCTGAAATTTCTCCAACCGCACCCGAGAATATCCAGGGATGCCGGCGCAGCAACGACTTTTCGCGCCCTGCCTGCAACAGCAATTTTGGGCCCGCAAATGCGACTTGCGGCAAAACGACTGCGACTGTTTCATTACGCCGAGCATTTTTTCTATTATTTTGATTATATTTAATTTTTCCACTCATGGTTTTTTCTTCGCACGCGGGTGCGCGCTGTCGTAAATCTTTGCCAGATACTGGAAATCGAGGTGGGTATATACTTGTGTGGTGGAGATGCTGGCGTGGCCTAGCATCTCCTGTACCGCACGCAAATCTCCGCTGGACTGCAACACATGAGAAGCAAACGAGTGGCGCAGCTGGTGCGGATGCACATTGCTGCCGATGTCCTGCTTCACCGCCCACGCCTTCATGCGCAGCTGGATATTGCGCGCACCTACCCGCTTACCCTTCTGGTTTACAAACAAGGCCTGTTCTTCAGCATCAACCAGCGCAGCCCGCACCTTCAGCCATTCCCGGATCGCCTTCAATGCATGGCTGCCTACCGGCACGATGCGTGTCTTGCTGCCTTTGCCCGTGACCCGTACCAGTGCCTCATGCAGGTCGATATCCTGCAAATCGACACTCACCAGCTCTGCCAGACGCAGGCCTGAGGAATACAGCAACTCGAACATCGCCCGGTCGCGCACTGCCATTCCCCCTTCCACCACCGGAATCTCGACCATGCGCACGGCTTCATCGGGTGACAGGGTATGCGGTAGTGGGCGCGGAGATTTTGGTGCACGCAGTCCCACGCATGGATTGTCGGTGCAATACTTCTGCCGTATCAGCCACGCATAAAAACCCCGCCATGCGGAAAGCATGCGCGCCAGCGATTTCCCCCCAAGTCCCCCGCCGTGCAGCTGTGCAACAAAGCGGCGGATCTGATGGATTTTAAGGCTGCATAATGGCGCATCACCTGCCTCACTGAACAACCGGCGCAGGTCACGCGCATAATTTGAAATTGTCAACGGAGAGTATTGCTTTTCCGTCTGCAACCAGGCAAGGTAGCCAGCCAGCCATTGCTGTGACTGGGCGTTGACTGCAGGCTCAGGCATGTTGCTGGCTGGAGAGCACTGCGCGGCTCAGCATTTCAGCGATACGCTGCAGGAACACCGTCCCCATTTCCGGGTAAAAGCGCTGCGCATCTTCACTCGCCATCACCAGCATGCCGATGCTTTGCACACCATCATGCAACGGCAGGAATGCATACGAATGCAGGTGATCCGCCAACTCACCGAACCAGCCCTTTGTTTCATGTATCGCCTGGTGCGAGCACACCGGGCTTACATGCTGGTCGGCAAAGGCAATCAGCTCTGCACTGGGCGGATCTTCATTCCACAGGCGAAGAACCGCATGTGGCACTGCAAATATTTCACACAAACTGCGCGTTGCGACCTCCTTCAGCGTAGCCTGATCATGAGTCCCCAGCAACGCAAGTGCATACAGGTGGACCTTGTCCTGAACACCATCGTTTTCATGTGCAAGCAGCATCAGGTCATGCAGTTTTTTCTCCAGCTCCTTGTTGCGCTCGCGCATCACCAGCATCTGCCGCTCCGACAAGGAGATTGTCCGCCCGCCATGTGGATGCGGCAACCTGATATCCGCGAGGATTTCGGCATGTTCATTGAAAAATTCGGGGTTCTGCTGCAGGAATTCTGCAATATTGTCTGCCTTCAGGCTCATGCCAGTACCTTCATAAATTGATCTCGCCTTCAAATACGCTCATCGCCGGCCCGGTCATCATCACCGGCCTGCCCTGACCCTCCCAGCTTATGGTCAGTACGCCGCCATGGGTAGCAACCTGCACTGTGCTGTCGAGCAGTCCGCGCTGCATGCCACTGACGGCTGCAGCACAGGCTCCGGTACCACAGGACAGGGTTTCACCCGATCCCCGCTCGTATACACGCAGGCGGATATGACCACGGTCCACCACCTGCATGAAACCGGCATTGACGCGCCGTGGAAACCTCGGATGGCTCTCGATCAATGGTCCCAGCATGGCAACATCGGCCTTTTCCACATCCTCAACCACCTGTACCGCATGGGGATTGCCCATCGACACTGCGGTAATCTGCAGGCTCTGACCAGCAACTTCCAGTGACTGGATCACCGCATGACTGTCGCTTTCGAAAGGGATGCGCGCTGGTTCGAATATCGGCTCGCCCATATTGACCGTTACCCGGCCATCTTCTTCCAGACGCGGAGAAATCAAACCGCTCTTCGTTTCGACGATGATTTCACGCCTGGCGGTCAGTTTGTGATCATGCACAAAGCGCACAAAGCAGCGCGCGCCGTTTCCGCACTGCTCCACTTCACCGCCATCGGCATTGAAGATGCGATATCGAAAATCCGCTTCGTCGTTCTGTGAACGCTCTACCAGCAGGATCTGGTCACAGCCTACGCCAAAATGGCGATCGGCGAGGAATCGCAGCTGCTCCGGAGCGAGATAAACCTGCTGGCGCACACCGTCGATCACGACAAAATCGTTGCCCGCACCATGCATCTTTGTGAATTTGAGTTTTATCATTTGAGTTGTTTATACCTGAAACAATCGGTTGTATGGTCATTCACCATACCGGTGGCCTGCATGAAGGCATAGCAGATGGTTGAGCCAACAAACTTGAAGCCTCGCCGCTTCAAATCCTTGCTCATCGCATCCGAAACTGGCGTGCTGGCGGGAATTTCCGCCAAGTTACGCCAGCGATTCTGCACCGGTTTTCCTTCCACAAAACGCCATATGTAGTCGTCAAAACTGCCAAAAGCAGCCTGTACCTCAAGAAATTTCTGTGCATTGTTCACTGCCGACTGTATTTTTAGTCGGTTTCGCACAATGCCGGCATCCTGCAACAATGCAGCCAGTTTATCTTCACCATAGTGCGCCACCTTGCGGGGATCAAACTGGTCAAATGCCTTGCGATAGGCTTCGCGCTTGCGCAGGATGGTGATCCAGCTCAGTCCAGCCTGTGCCCCTTCCAGCAGCAGGAATTCGAACAAACGCTGCTCATCATGCAGCGGCACGCCCCATTCTTCGTCGTGATAGTCCTGATACAGCGTATCTTCACCAGCCCAGCCGCAGCGATGGATGTGATTGCCCATCAGGCCACGCACCGTCCGCATGCCTGGCCATCGCGCCACAGGCACATGTCCATCACTACATTGATCCCGGCACTTCTTGCCTTCTGTGCAGCTTCCTCGTGTATCACGCCATCCTGCAGCCACAGGTTTTTCACACCCAGCCGGATACACTCATCCACAATGGCCGGCACATGCTCGCCTGCACGAAATACATCCACCAGATCAATTGGTTCTGGCACACTGGCAAGATCTGCATAGGCCCGTTCGCCGAGGACTGCTGTGACTTTCGGACGTACCGGAATGATGCGGTAGCCTAGCGCCTGCATGCCTTGCGCCACACGGAAACTGGGGCGCTCAGGATTGGGGGACAAGCCCACAACCGCAATATTACGCACGGAACACAGCATCCGGCAGATGCCATTCTGGTCAAGTTTATATGGATTCATCAGATTTTCGCATTCCATCCGGGCAGCGCTGCAACGCCACAACTCAGGCATCCAGCCTATCGATCCTCTCCCTGGATCAGGCCGTGCTTGTTGACATAAACATACAGTTCAAGCCTGCTGGACAATTCCAGCTTGGAATAAATGGAGGTCAGGTGGTTGCGCAATGTGTTTTCACTGATGCAAAGTCGGGCGGCAATTGTCCTGGTCGTGGCAGTGGCATCCCGGCCAATTTCTGCTGCGGTCATTCGTTCTTTGCGGGTAAGTGAGGCAATTTTCTTCTGTTCCGGATTTTCTGCTTCACTCTTCTTGCGCGAGATTTCATTGAATATCCGGCTGGTCGATGAACGGTCCAGCCATATTTCGCCGTTGTATATCATTTCGATCGCACGCAGGATGGTTTCTGCGGTATCGCCTTTCTCAACTACCCCGCGCGCTCCGGCCAACATGGCACGATCACGCATTGCCACATCCCGGGTGCCTGTGAGCACCAGTATTTTCGCCGAGGACAAGCGGGAAAGCTCTGGAATCAGGTCAACTCCGTTCTCGCCGTTCAGATCCAGGTCTATCATGATGACATCCGGAGAAACGGCCTGCAGCAGTTTTACCGCATCGACGGAACAGGTCGCCGTGCCGATCACTTCCATTTTCGGCTTTTCACTCTCTATCAGCTTCTCAAGACCCCACAGTACACTGCGATGATCATCGATAAGCATGATTCTGATCGGTTTACCCTGTATTTCCATGAGTTAAATATTAAATCCCTTACATCGGCAGGCTTACATTGACGACAGTATACCCTTGAGCATCCGATTTGACGAAACTCGCTCCACCCAGGGACAATGCACGAGCATTGATGGATCCTGGCGTAAATGCAGGCTGCTTGCTTGTCTGTGCAGTATTTTCATTGCCGATTTCGAGGAGCAGGTTGTGCTGGTCGCAATGAATCGACAGGAATGCACTCTTGGCACTGGTGTGCTTGAGTATATTGCTTAACCCTTCGGCAAATATCTGCTGGGCAGCTTCCGCCAGCCTCGAGTCAAGCTGCAATCCAGTATCACATGTCAGCCTGACCTCGATCCCGTAAAAGCGCTTGAAACGCTCTACCTGCTCTCCCACCGCCTGCAGCAGTGAGTCTGCCGCGTGTGTCTTGTCCTCACGCAGTTTGGTGACATAGCGCCGCAAATCCTGAATGGTCGCTTCGGTCATGTTGAGCAATTCACTGATATCCTTGCTCAGCGGATTGTTGCTGCCAGCCTGCCGATTCAGTGCATCCAGACCCAGTTTCAACCCGATATAGGGCTGAATTGTCGTATCGTGTATATCCAGTGAAATCTTGAAGCGCTCATGTTTTGCAGACGTCCTCACCAGCTCATCCATCAACTGGATGTTCTCCACTATATGGGATATCGATGCCAGCAGCTGCCTGATGAAATGAACTTCCCCCTGCCTGATTTTCCGCTTGTGGGGTATCAGGAAAAAGCGCCCTGTCGTGCCATCCTGCTGGCTGTATGGCACAGTCAGGAATTTCTGGGTATCCAGCAGGTTCTCAAGCTGGCCCAGTTCAGCAACATGTGCCTCTTCAAGTGCTGCCTTTACCGGAAAAAGCCGCCTCCAGAATGCGGGCGATGTATCATGCAAGCCCGCATAGTTTACTGGAAGATTCAGCAGTATTTTTGCCACATCCTCATTGATTGCATTGGGTGGCAAGCTGTCAGCCTCACCTGCTTGCTGCTGTGCAGCCTGTTGCGATTGCGGAATATAGAACGAAAGATATTTCTGCGGTTGTCCGGGGGGCTTGAGAATCAGCATGCAGGCCTTTGCATCATAAAACTGCAAAATCCTTTCAAGATTGACCGTAATCGCATGACCATACCCCAGGCGCTGATCGATTGGACTGTTGATTTCCTGAAACAGCCACATGCGCCTGCGCTGCAGGATCTCATGCCCGCCCCAGTAGGAAATCATGTAACCCAGTGTTATCAGGTATAAGGGGCGCACCAGCGACTGGTCTAAGCCGAATTTGGCATCCGGCTCAAACCAGATGCTGGCAAGTATGAACAGGAAAACAGCGGCTCCGGTTACCAGAAGGCCCTCCTGTGTTCCCCGGGAAAAAGAGGCAGACAGGATGGCAAAAATGAAATAAGTGAAGAACAGGCTGTTTGTACCATGTGTCAGCGTCACCAGATAAGCGCAAAACAGCATGTCGCCCCAGTGCGTGTCGCGTGGAGGCGGCGCAGATGGATCGCGGCGAAAGGCGATAATTGCCAGGACGCAACTCCATAAAGTATAGAAGACCAGCGAGGTATAAGTCAGCGCTGAAAATATGGCTGGCTGGGTCGGATCGATATATACGATGACCAATGCAGAAAATGCAAGGATGCACCGGATTGCAGCAATCATCCTGACATCAATCGATCCGTTCGGTATGGAAGGGGATAATCTTGGCGAAAGTTCAGGGGAATTCATTTTTACAGAATATTCAATATGTTATTTTAAATAAGTAATAGCCCACCTGAATCGCTTGTGATTGGATATAGCTCCAAACCATGACATTTATACTATATTTCAAACGCGTCACGTAGCGTCATTTGCCTAGCAAAAAGGTTGATTTGCTACATGATGACTACTTCCTGCTTGCGTACTATTTCATCACGGGCAGCTCACCGGAATTGCATCAGTAAAATAGCAGCATGTCTTCGGTGATTCATGCGTTTATAGCACAAGCTAGTGAAAATATAAAAACAGGGAGTCGTATAATCATGAAGAATCTGATACTCGCCAGTTCCGATCAGGAAAGACTGGCCGCATGGAAACAGGGCATGAATGGCTTTGTTAACATCGTGCATATCAAAGACAAGCTGCTCAGCAACAAGATCAATGCTTTAAGCGAAGAAATCGCCCGCCAGAAGCCCGGCATCCTACTGCTTGACTATGAAATTTTCGGACTCGGCGGTTCATATAGTGTCATCAGCCTGAAGCGCCTGTCCACCGAAACCAAGATCATCATTCTTGGCAAAAACATCTCCGAAGATACCCAATGGGAGCTGCTGAAGGCTGGAATGCGCGGCTATTGCAGCTATGACACCGGCAAAGAAACGCTCAATCAGATGGTTGATGCAGTGATGAAAGGAGAATTGTGGGTGCCTCGCGCACTTACCAGCCGCCTGATCGACGAGCTCGGCAACTCATCTGCACAGAAAAGCAGCGCAAGCCGCGCCACATGGAACCTGCTGAGCAAACTTACTCAACGCGAATATGACATTGCTGTTCGCGTCGGCAAGGGAGAATGCAACAAAGAGATTGCAACTGCATGCAACATTACTGAACGCACCGTTAAAGCCCACCTGACCGAAATATTCCAGAAAATGGGCGTCAGCGATCGCCTGAATCTTGCCCTGGTACTTGCATCCGACAGCAGCCTGACCACCAGTAACGTATTGGATCGCCAATTCGGACCGCAGTTTTCACAACAATCCGTGAGCAAATTTCGACGCGTGGCAATGTAAAAATCGCAGACACAAGGATTGACCGCGCAATCCCGCGCGAGTCAACTGCCCTTATCCACAGCAAACCATAATTCATTGATTTTATTAAGCATGCCCTTCAGTACAATGGTGCAAGCCCCTCCCGGACACTATAGTAACGCAGAAATGAAACCGTGTTTTCCGCAACGGACTGTGCCGCAAATTTAAGGGTTTAGGACAAACATCAGGCATCAGGCAAGTGACAAGCGAACCTGAATGACTTTGGCAGTTGGCAGATAAAATTTTTCGGAGGTCAAAATGTACCCAAACAGATTTTCACGTCTTGTAATGGTTGCTTGCTTTGCAGGCTTTTACGGTATGGCCAATGCTGCAGTGTATGACTTTGGCAATATTGACGGCACGCCAGGCTATGCTAACAACGCGTCAGGCACCCACATCGGCACCATTGGCATCGATTCCGGCATGGAAAGCGGAAAACGTGCGGAGCCTCGCCTGCTGGATAAGGCTGCCCTTAAAACCTCCCTTGAGTTTGCAAGTGGCGGCTTTGCCTCTGAAACTTCTTCAGGCAGTGCTCGCGATGTTCGCATCAATCGTCACTACGACCTGGACAAAATCAAGCGCAAGGTCAATGAAGGCAGCCTCTACCCAGAAAACCGGAAAGCAGAAGAGTCATACGGCACGGGAGGACATCATGACGACGAAGATGACAACTATGCGCAAACGGACGATTCCGCCTATACACCGATTGCATCCCCAGTCCCCGAGCCGAACACTTATGCAATGATCCTTGCCGGGCTTGGCCTGATTGCCATGACACTGCGTCGCAGAAAAGAAGCGCCCTGACATTTCACACAGCAAGCATTCCTGCTTTCAACTACTGAGGCATGCAGAAACATTAAAATGTGTTTCTGCATGAACGGGCAAGCTTTACCCGGACATTAGGCAGGTGGCGCTCCATTCTCGGCCAGACGCAGTCATCGCAACATCTCAAGGAATTAAATGAGCTACGCATTCAGGGAACACAGGCCTGATACAGGCCGTTTCCACTGGCAATAGAACGCATATCCGATGAGCACTTACGATATTCCGGTAGTTTCATTCTTCAAGCGCATGCTTGATCCATTCCTGATCTGGGGATCACTTATCCTGATTTCATGGGTATATCGGGAAGCCTTCACCGGTTATTACCTGGTCCTGATGATCATTACATTTTTCGTTTCTTCCTACGTGTTTGAGCAAACCGGCATCCATCGCTCATGGCGCAATGGCAAGTTATTGAAATATATTGTCGACACCCTGCTGGGCTGGGGGCTGGTGGTGGGCATCCTGATATTCCTTGGGTTCGCTACCAAACTGGCCTATCGTTATTCCGAAGAGGTCATCTACACCTGGTTCCTGATCACTCCGCTCGTCCTGATACTCAGCCATATGGTCGTGCAGAAAATTGCTTCCGACGTCCGGAAAAAGGGTGAGGTACGTCCAGTAGTGATAGTAGGCGCCAATGAGATGGGTCTGAACATAGCCAATCGCATCCGTGAATTCCCGTATTTGCTCATGGAGGTCAAAGGTTTCTTTGAAGACCGGAATGAATCCCGCAGCCCGATCCCGGCTTCATCGATACTTGGCGGCGTGGCTGATGTGGCTGCCTATGTGCGCAAGCACAATATCCAGATGATCTTCATCAGCCTGCCGATGGCAGCACAACCGCGCATCCGCGCACTGCTGGATGACCTGCATGACACGACAGCCTCGATCTACTTCTTGCCCGATGTCTATCTTTTTGACCTGATGCAGGCGCGTTTCGATCATGTAGGGGATATTCCCGTGATCGGTATTTGCGAATCTCCTTTCATGGGCGTGGACAATGTAGTCAAGCTTGCCAGCGATTTTGCATTTTCCCTGATTGCACTGTTCCTGTTTTCACCATTGATGCTGCTGATCGCAATTGCCGTCAAGGCTACATCACCTGGACCGGTGATCTTCAAGCAGAGACGATACGGGCTGAATGGCGAGGAAATCATCGTATACAAATTCCGTTCCATGACGGTCAGCGAAGATGGTGACAAAGTAGACCAGGCAAAACGGAATGACCCGCGGATAACCCGGATCGGCGCCTTCCTCCGGAAATCTTCCCTGGATGAACTTCCGCAGTTCATCAATGTGCTTCAGGGCCGCATGAGCATCGTCGGCCCGCGTCCACATGCGGTTGCCCACAATGAGCTCTATCGCAAGTTGATCAAGGGCTACATGCTGCGGCACAAGGTAAAGCCAGGCATCACCGGCTGGGCACAGGTGAACGGACTACGCGGGGAAACCGAGGCCCTGGAAAAAATGCAGGCAAGGATTGCTTATGACCTTGAATATCTGCAGAACTGGTCGCTTTGGTTCGATACCCTGATCATCTTCCGTACCATCTGGGTGGTATTGCACAAGGACAATGCATACTGATGCCACACTGTGCACCTCCAGCAATGCAGCAGCCGCCATCCTGCCCTTGCAGCCAGTCAAGCCCCCCTGAAACCAGAAAGGAATTTCCCCGCATGGATTATCGAAGCACGCGCCGTTCACACCATTGCACCCTGGCCAGTTCCGTGCAACATGCCAGACATGCCATCTGTCTTTTATTTTGCATGCTGGCAGCTGGATGTAACGGGGAAGGCAAGACCGTCCAGACACTCGCACGGGTTAACGGCGATGAAATCACCATCCTGCAATTCAATGACGAGCTGTCCCATGTCAATCTTGACCAGTCCAGCAAGGACACGATCAGCAAAATGGTGCTGGACAAGCTGATAGACCGGAAGCTGCTCACAGAGGAAGCCATGAAAATCCGCCTCAACCGTTCACCGGACGTCACGCTGGAAATGGAAAGGGCAAAGGAGCAGATACTTGAAAAGGCTTACCTCAAGCATCTTGCCGGCAACCAACCCGAGCCTGGTGACGAGGAAATCAGGAACTATTTCAACAAGCACCCGGGAATGTTCGCTGAACGCCGGCAATTCGACATCCGGCAACTGGTACTCCCCGCCAATGCCATGACAGACGAGCTGAAAGCCACTTTGTCCGATGCACATTCCCTGGCAACTACCATCGGCTGGCTCAACCGGCATCAGCTCACCTATTCCGATACCAGTATCCGCATGACCACCACAGATTTTCCAGAATCATTTTCAGCCAGAATGAGCAAGCTGGAAAAGGGTCAGATATTCATGTACCAGGAAGCAAATCATGGCTTGATCAACTACATCATCAGCACCCAACCTGCCCCACTTACCTTTGAGGATGCCTCCCCGATGATACGGCGCCATCTGCAAAAGTTGCACAGCGGGCAACTTGCGGAAGCCGAAATTGCACGATTGCGCACCCAGGCAAAGATAGAGTATTTGCACACACCTACGTCCAAAGCGAACTGAACCGGCAATAATCTATCGCATAATGGAACAACATATATCCAGCAAATCATTTTTCGAGTCTGCACTGCCAGTATGGTGGCCGGTCATCCTGGGGTTGCTGGCCCTGTACATACCTACCTTTTACAGGCTGTTCATCAGCCTCTGGGCGACGGAAGCACAATCACACGGCCCCATCATTTTTTTCCTGTCCATTTGGCTGATTTACCGACGCTGGCACCAACTCAGACAGGGCAGCAGCTTTGGCGCATCCGCTGCAGGCGGGAGCCTGTTTATCGCAGGACTCGCGCTGTATGTCATCGGCCGCTCACAGAACATCATCCAGTTCGAGCTGGGCTCCATCATCCCGTTACTGACAGGTATCCTGCTGGTGCAGTTTGGCTGGCGCGCACTCGGCATCTTGTGGTTTCCCCTGTTTTTCCTGTTATTCATGATTCCACTGCCTGGCACCATCGTCATCAAGCTGACCATGCCCATGAAAATGGCGGTTTCATATATCGCAGAAAACCTCCTTTACTGGGCTGGATACCCTGTTGCCCGCAGCGGTGTGATCCTGCAGATCGGGCAATACCAGCTGCTGGTTGCGGATGCCTGTGCCGGCCTGCAAACGTTGCTGACGCTCGAAGCGATGGGTCTGTTCTACCTCAACGTTGTAAAACATTCTTCGCTGTTCAGGAACCTGACACTGGCTTGCATGATCATACCGATTTCATTCATCGCCAATATCATCCGCGTCCTGGCGCTCACTTTAGTGACATATTATCTGGGTGAAGCAGCCGGACAAGGATTTCTGCATGTGTTTGCCGGAGTGCTACTGTTTCTGAGTGCATTATTGCTGATCATGGGCGTTGACAGACTGCTGCAATATATTGTGAAACTGCGCGGCTCAGACTTAAGGAAAGCTGATTGAAACCATGCCCAAGCCGGCCCCTGCAATCATTCTGATGGGTATCATGATGGTGCTATCCGCCCTGATGAGCATCGTTCTAATACCTCACATGGCAGACTCGTTGCACAGGAAGCAGCCTGACCTGGAAAAGATCATTCCACTTGCATTTGCAGGATGGAAAATTGACAGGCTATCCCAGATGCACCTGATCAACCCCGATGCTCTGGGAGCCGATGGCAAGATTTACGACCAGGCCCTTGCGCGGACTTATGTCGACAAAACCGGCAACCGCATCATGCTTTCAATTGCCTATGGCAGCAACCAGAGCACCGACCTACACGTGCACCGCCCGGAAATCTGCTATACCGCAAGCGGTTTCTCCATCAGCGATATCAGCAAGTCACGGCTGGTCACCGCAATAGGCAGCATACCCGCCATGCACCTGGTGGCGAAACAGGGAGTACGCAATGAACCCATTACATACTGGATCAGGATTGGCGACTCCCTCACCCGTGGCTGGCTGGAGCAAAAAATCACGGCAATAGGTTATGGTTTGACAGGCAGAATTCCCGATGGCCTGCTATTTCGTGTATCCAGCATATCCAGAAATATCACTTATTCTTTCAACATCCAGCAGCAATTCCTGTCAGATTTGCTGTTGGCCATGAAGCAACAGGACAGGCACTGGCTGGTCGGAAACATTGACGGACGCGAACAGAAAGATGCACTGCGCTCCGTGCCATAATTTGCAAAATATTATTCATTTATTCATTTATTCATTTATTCATTTATTCATTTATTCATTTATTCATTTATTCATTTATTCATTTATTCATTTATATATAAAACAGTGACATGTGACACTACAAGCCAGAAAATCATGCCAGCGAATGACCAAATTGAAAAATCATCTCTCCTGCCACAGCAGAAAGGAAACATGCCATGCGAAAACTGTTACTGATTTTGATGTCCCTGTTATGCCTGATTTCCAGTGGCCTGGTCTTGGCCAGCGAGACGAGCGATATTTACCGCCTGCGTCCCGGCGATACCATGATGATTTCCGTCTGGAGGGAAGAAGCCTTGCAACGCCAAGTGCTCGTGCTACCTGATGGCAGCATTACATTTCCATTAATTGGCCGCATCGTCGTATCCGGCTTGAGCACACCGGATGTCGAAAGGAAAATGATCCAGAAGCTCAAGGAATACTACCCTGACCCCATCGTAACCGTTGTCATTGTCGGCATCGACGGCCATCGGGCCTTTGTTACGGGGAAAGTGATGCATCCCGGCGCACTGATCGTCAATGGGCCTATTTCCGTCCTGCAGGCTATCAGCCTCTCTGGCGGATTTGACCGCTTTGCGGACGAAAACGGAATCAAGCTGGTACGCACAAGCGACAAAGGCCAGGAGATATTGAACGTCAATTATAAGGACATCATTTCAGGAAAAAACATGGATACGAATTTCCTGCTGCAAGCAGGTGATACCCTGGTGGTCCCCTAAAGATAACCGCGCTCAGAGATAAATTCATGCAACCCACCTCCTGTATAAATGCCCGCATTGCCCGGCTTGGGAGCACAATTGCACTTGCCGCACTCTTGCCAGGCTTTGCCTTTGCCGCATGGCAGCAGGGAGCGACGATCAGAATGACGGGAGAATATGAAAGCAATCCTGCGCTGACATCTAACGCAGCTGCGGATATCAGGCGAGTACTGCTCGAGCCCGGCTATAGCCTGACTGGTCACTTCGATAATGACGAATACCGGGCAGGACTTTCACTCCTGGCTGTCCGCACCACCAACCAGCAAGTTAATCCTGACCGGGACAACCCTGCCGCATTCCTGGAGTGGCTACACCAGGGGGAAAATGATGAAATGGGAATCAATATACGTTACAGCGAGGTATCCACTCGCGAAGTCAACGGCGCCGAAGCCACTGCACAAGGCACCGCATCCAGCGTGCGCGCATCCCGCATGACCGGAGTCAAATGGACTAAAGCACTCAGTGAGCGCACCGGATTCATCGCAGATGCCGCGCAAGAAAGTGTATTCTATCGAAACGGCAACTTTATCAACTACCTGAGCCGATCCGCCTCAGCACTCATACATCACGACTTGAATGAGCAGACTGCACCATATGCCAGGCTGCTCTACAGCGATTACATGCCAGACAATACCCAGGATTTCAGCCGCCTGCAAAGTGCTGCCATTGGCGTTAATCTGGCTACCAGTGAGCAGCTTTCGGGATCTGCCGAGGTGGGTCGGGCAGATGCAGGCAATGACCAGATAATCACACAGGGCTCCCTGGCAGTACAATATGCAATGATTCAGTCAGCATGGAATGTTTCCGCAAGCCGGCGCATCTCTCCAAGCGGCCTGGGGGGATATGCCATTGTCAATCAGGCTGCAGCAAACTGGAGATACGATTTGAGCGAGCGGAACAGCACTGGCATTGATATTTCATGGCAGCGTAGCCAGTCTGCTTCCAGCATCACAATTGCCAGTGCCGAGGGAACACGCAAGACGGGTGGGATCTGGATCATGAACCAGCTGGCTCAGAATTGGCAATTACGAACCTATTTGACGCACAATATCCTGGAAAATAGCTCGACCGGAACGGCTTACTCCAACCTGACAGGCATTACACTTACTTACACACGCCCGGACTTCTGAAAGACCACGCGACATGTCCAATGAATATGAACTGACCCTGACTGACTACATTTACATCTTGAGGCGGCGCATCAAACTGCTTGCCGCCATTTTCAGTGGTGTACTGCTGATTGCCATAGTCACCGCATTTGTTTTGCCACCCACCTATCGCGCTACCGGTACCATTCTTGTCGAATCACAGGAGCTCTCCGATACGATCATTCCTGCCACGACAATCCGCAGCCATCTGGATGAACAGATCAGCAGCATCAAGCTGCGCATCCTGACCCGCGAAAACCTGCAAGTGCTTGCAAATAAATATAATTTATTCAATGACTTAAAAGGAAAGCCCCCATCATCCGAGATGATAGACAATTTGCGAAACCGTGTCATCATCGATACCGAAGGTCCCAACAGCGTCGTGCGCACCAACCGGCTTGGTCAGCAGACAACCGCATTTATGCTGTCCTTTGAAGACCAGAAACCCGAGATCGCATTTAACGTCACCCGCGACTTGATGACGCAATTTATCGACTGGAACTCAAAGCTCAGGACAGAAGGTGCAACTGAAACAACCGAATTCCTTACACAGGAATCCGACAAGCTGAAAAGTGAACTCGACAAGCAGGAACAACTGATATCCGAATTCAAGCTCAAGAACCGCAATGCACTGCCAGAACAGCTCACGCTTCGCATGACCATGCTGTCTCGTGCGGAAAACGATATGCATGAAGTTGAACGTGACATACGCAGCATAAATGAGGAGTTACGCGCGCTGGACGTCGAGCTGACAGCAACCAGACGCGCCGCACCAGATGCCAGCCAAACCGATTCGCTGCCCGCACTGCAGGCAGAACTGACACGCCTCTCCGCCATCTACAAGGAAAACCATCCTGATATCCAGCGTCTGAAACGCCGTATCAAGGCAATGGAATCATCCCCTGGAGGCGAGGAAGGCCCTCTCAACGTCGAAGCATACCGCATCAAATCGAAGATCGAATCTGACAAAGTCAGGCTGAGCTCACTTTATGAACAGAAGAAAGGACTGCAGCAGAAAATCCAGGAGAATGAAAATGCCATGATCCTCACGCCCAAGGTTGAGCAAGGTCTCGAAGTGCTGGTACGTGACAGAGATATTGCCAAAAAGAAATTTGAAGAATTTCGCAGCAAGCGCATGAATGCGAAAATCGCAGAAAATCTGGAAAGTGAAAACAAATCTGGCAGTTTCTCTGTACTCGAACCCCCCGTGATGCCTGCCAAACCATTCAAGCCAAATCGCATCAAATTCGTGATAGGCGGATTTTTCCTGGCGCTGTTTGCTGCTGGCGGACTGGTAATGTTACTGGAGACTGCTGATAAGCGCATACGCGGCGTTGCTGCCTTGACACATGCGATCGGCCAGAGGCCACTGGCTGTCATCCCGATCCTCAACAGCCCGGAAGAGGGAGTCAAGCGTCGTATCTCATTCAAAAACCTGACAGGATCGTTGATTGGAGGGATCTTCCTGACCGGCATTGCTCTGGCATCTCTCCATTTCACGACAAATATTTGAGCTGCCAAGCAAATCGCAGCAACAGGAGCCAACATGGAACGCATCAAACAGGCCATAGAAAAAGATCGTAGCCATTACCCCAGGAATGACAGGCTGAAATCCACTACATATCGAGATCCAGTTCCGCAGAACGCATGGGGACACTCACAGGGTGATACGGACATCGACAATATCAACTATACACATTCGCAAGTCATCACTCTGGATGAGGCTATCCTGAAGAAGAATCGCATCGTGGCACATAACAAGCAGGATGCCATGAGCATGCACTTTGATCTGCTACGCACACTTGTTCTGCAGAAAATGGAGGAAAAAGGCTGGAAAACCCTTGCCATTACTTCACCAACCCCCGAGTCAGGCAAAACACTCCTTTCCATCAATCTGGCCATGAGTATCGCACAACAACCCAACCGGACAGCCATGCTGGTGGATTTTGATCTCCGGCGGCCTAAAATTGGCACTTATCTTGGCTTGCCTATGGAGCATTCCCTGAATGATTACCTTGACGGGAATCTTTCCCTACCCCAGGTCCTGATCAACCCCGGAATGCCAAGACTGGTTGTCTTGCCGACAAAGAACCCAATCCGGAACTCATCTGAAACCCTGTCAACCAAGAAGATTTCCGACCTCATCAAGGAATTGCGTTCGCGGTATGAATCTCGCATCATCATCTTCGACTTGCCCCCGCTGCTGGCAACAGATGATTCCATTGCACTGCTCCCACAAATTGACTGCACTTTACTGGTCGTGGCGAATGGAATGTCCACCAAACAGGAAATTGATGACAGCCTTCACCTGCTACCGGCAGAAAATCTGGTAGGAACCGTACTGAACAAGGCTGAAATAGGTGCTAACTCATATTACTACTGATACTGCAGGATAATTTTCCCTGGGCAATACAAAAGTCCGGCAATATTTTCAAGGATAACTGCTTTAGTCGGCCATGCAATGCCGAATCCATAGCCATGCGACAATCAGCTCAACAATATTGAGTCAAGGCTGGCAATTCGAATGATGTATACACCTGCATACCATCAAACCGGTATCGCCCCTCCAGCACCAAGCCGGCACTGAATTCACCGGACAAGTCCGTCAACAACTCCAAACACAACTTGCCTGTATCGGGATCAATGTCTGTTACCGCAGCATCTGTATAATGAAAGTACTGATTCACCAAAGGATAAAGGCATTTGTAAAGTGACTCCTTGGCTGAGAAACAAAGCGAAGCATACAGACAACGCTCAATGCCCCTCCCTTTGCGCAACTGCATTTCCTTCCGGCCGAGGCATACCCGCTCAATCTCGCGGGCAGCTTTCAGTGAGACGACCTTCTCAATATCAATGCCCAACCCTCGCAACTCACTGGCAGCAGCCACAGCCACACCGAGCATCGAATCGGTATGGGTGATTGAGCCGACAAACCCGGCAGGCCACACAGGAGAGCGATCTGCATTCACCCCAACCTGCACATTGAATGCTCCCAGGCCTGCCAGCAATTCTGCTGCACATTTCCGCCCGGCAGCAAATTGATATTTCCGCCTGTTTTCGGGACCGGCATTTTCAGTTTGCGATTCAAAGAATTTGCCAGATTTAGAACAATCAAGCGGCTGCAGGCAGTGGGCAACTCCTGCAGACAGCATGAAACCACCCGGGACCAAATCGCCTGCTTCCTGTGTATCACCAGGACGAACTGCGCACCCCCAAAATCTTCCTATTCCTGACATATACATCATGCCATCGACCTCTTTACATCAGCTTTCAAAACGACAGGAAGCAGCATTCCTAGAGGAATTCCAGCATATTTTGATAAGAATCTCATTTTACATGCTTGATAAAATCAATTGCCGAATATGCAAGAGCATCAGTAGAGTCTACATATATTTCTGGAGCAAGATGGCATGGCTGCTGCATTCCCAGTGGAATTTCGGTACAACCCAGAATGATTGCCTGAGCGCCACGCTCCAGCAATCGGTTGGCAGAAATTTGAAACAGCGTTTCGGCTTCATTTATCCTGTTTGCCTTGACCATGGATATTCCTGGTGTAACCAGCGTATCAAATTCTTCCTTGGTTGGAGAGACAACTTCATATCCCATCCTGAGCAGAGGTTCCGTATAGATACCGGCTCGATATGTTCCCAGTGTAGACATCACGCCGATGGTTCTTGCTTCCGGATTTACCTTCTGCAGATGTGCCACACTGGCCTTTGCAATATGCAGAACAGGAACACTCGATGCGGCTTCAATCTGCTCATACCAGTAATGCGTACTGTTACAGGGAATACAGATGGCACCGACGCCCGCCTGACAGAGAAAGCTGACTCCCTTGAGCATGTATGGCAGTGGGGATACACCTTCACCAATTATGCTTGCCGTTCGATCCGGCGTAGTGCAGTCACCATACAACAATACCGGCAAATGCTCCTGATCATTACTGGCTGGCGTATGTTCAACAATTTTCCGCAGGAAATCTGCCGTAGCCAAAGGCCCCATCCCTCCCAGTATTCCGAGAAAATGGTTCATAACAGCGCTTCTGCCGTCATGAGCGCATTTTGGCGGCTACCGATCTCACCGTAGTACAGATCGTACAGCCTGAGCATTACCCAGGCGCAGCCAGCAAGAAACACAAGTAGCGGCAGGACTAATGCGAGCGTACTGTTCATACCCCAGAAAATCAGCAAGGCCTTTACTTCCAGCACCATATTGTGAAAAACGAATACTGGCAATGAGATCTGCCCCAGTACACCAATTGTATTGATACTGATGCGCAGATGCCGGCTGATATGCTCATACAGAGTTAACACCCTGCTTAGCAACGATGCAGAAAGTAACAGCGTGCCAGCATAGAAAATCCACTTCCATACAGGCATGATGGCTGCATCATGCAATGCGTGGAAACCACCCGTTTCTCCATACAGCAATACCAGGCCGACAGCCACAGCAGCAACTCCCGCACCTGCCAGTCGGCCAGCCAATTCTTGCAATGGCAATTTTTTCAATGACCAGCGATAAAGATAGATTCCTGCTGCAACCCCCCCCAGTGCACCCATCGACATATTGAAATAATTGAATTTGGCAACCAGCATCAACCTGCAAAGCTGGATGAATCCATGCTGTTCATGGGCCAGGAATAACCATAAAGCGCCATGGTAAAGGAAGTAAGAGGCTGCCATCATCAGCAGAATTCTTCTGTAAACCTTGCTGGCCGACGCCAGTAACCTGAACCAGAGCGGAACAGACAGCAACGCCAGGGCATAGTAAAGGATTGCACTGTAAAAATTATTGAAGAACTGAGTGCTATCAAACGGCTTCCCGCTCAGCAAATCTGTACTGTTGGAAATTCCGCCCCTCAGCAGCACCCCGGCGAATACCAGCAATGCTCCCCAGTACAGGGCGCGCACGCATTGTTTCCGGTCGGTCAGATATCGAGGGAAATAAATGTAACCCAGCGACAAACCAAACAGGATGGCAAATCCCGGTGTTGCCACATTAAACAGGGGCATCAGAATCTCCTGCAAGCCATGCAATGATGCAGGAAGGCGATTAAGCAACCCTTCAAACCAGTGCCCCGTCACCAGGATAACAACGAGGATGCCACGCAACACATTTACAAACAAATTTGTCCTGACCCTGGGTTGCATGGCAAGCGTTGCCGCCTGATCACCGAGGCCATCCGACATATCAGCAATCTGCCGGATAGACCACCCCTGGAATATGCCCCTTGCATAGCTGTCTGCTATGCCAAGGCGCTGCATCCGGACAAGCGCACTGATTGCGGTCAGGGAATCTCCACCCAGTTCCACAAAGCTGTCATGTACACTTACACGATCGTGACCCAGGACACTTTTCCAGATTTCCAGCAACTCAGCTTCGCGGCTGGTCTTTGGCCCATCCTTCATGTCCACTCTGGAATTTACCTGTATGCCTGATGATGATTCAATCGACTTCAGCGCCTTCTTGTCAACTTTTCCATTTGGCAACAGCGGTAATGAATCGAGAACCACAAACTCGGACGGCACCATGTTTTCGGGCAATTTCCCCAGCAAAAACTCGCGTACCCGGGTTATCGGCGCCTCGGCGGCAGGCACCCTCCCGCCATGCTCAGGCACAATGTAACCCGTCAGATATTTGATGCCATTACTGTTTTCACGGGCCACCACGGCTGCCTCCCTTACCCCGGGACACCTGCCTATAGCTGCCTCGATTTCCGCCGGCTCAACCCGCATGCCACGGATTTTCACCTGGTCATCCATCCGCCCGCGCATGGTCAGCAAACCATCCGTGCGATAACAACCACTATCACCAGTCAGATAAAGCAAGTCATCTGCGTCAGAACGAAATGGATTGGCTACAAATACCTTTGCCGTCGCCTCAGGTGCATTCAGGTAACCCAGCGTCCTGAATGGCGTACGAATCGCAATCTCACCAATTTCATTCACACCGCAAAGTTTCCCGCTGCGATTCAGTATCAGAATCTGCGTTTCCGGTTGCGGCCTGCCAATTGGCTGCAAGCCGGCCTCTACCTGTATAACCGGATGGAAACATTTAATCAGCGTCGTCTCGGTGGGGCCGTAAAAATTGGTCAATAATGCCTTATCCCCAAATGCCGCACGGAAACTCAGGATCAATGCTTCTGTAAGCGGCTCACCCGCAAGAAAAACTCGCCGCAAGTCAGGCAACAGGAGTCCAGAAGGCGCATTGTTAATCCAAGCGCGCAAGAGAGAAGGTACAACATGCAGGATGCTGATGCGTTCTGAAGCCATCCAGTTCAGAATCGCCTTTGGATCCAGCACATCCGATTCCTGAGGGATGCATAAAGTTGCACCACTGGTCAGGGCCAGGAACATGTCACGCAAAACCATGTCGAACGACAATGTCGTTATTTGTGCCGCCCTGTCGCCCGGCCCGATGCCGAATGTTTTTCGTTGCCAATCCAGAAAGTGAGCGAGTCCCCGATGGGATCCCACCACCCCCTTCGGGATACCCGTGCTTCCCGAAGTGAAGAATATGTACGCAGCAGCAGCAGGATCGAGCACAGGCAATTGAATATCTCCCAGCGCAACCAATTCCCCGCCGATCACCTGGCCGGAGTCCGGATCAACCGGAATGACCGATTCAACACTGGCATCAATGCTGCACGGCTCACCTACTCGCACCAGCGTCTTTGCTCCGGCCTGCTGCAGTATCACGACCTGTCTCTCCAGCGGCAATTTTGGATCAATCGTCAGTAATGTAGCGCCGCTGCGGAACACCCCCAGAATGGTGCTGACCACACCAAAGCTTCGCGGCCCGGAAACGGCCACCACATTTCCGCGCTGAATGCCTGTACTGCATAGATATCCGGCAAGCTTTGCCGAACTTTGCTCCAGCTGTGCGTAAGTCCAGTTTTTACCGCCAACAGTCACTGCAGTATCGTCCGGGCTAGAGGCGGAAACAGCTAAAAAGACTTCGCTCAGCAGCGGATAGCGCGGCGCAATAATTTCTTCACTTGGGTCGGGCAATATCTGCTTACCCAATCTAGTCACGAGGCTATAACCTGAAATACTGCCTTGAGGTGAAGCAAACACCTGGTTTGCAAGCAAAAGATACTGGTCCAGGAATTCCTGCATGCGGCTTGCCAGGAATAATTTTCCATCAAATGCCAGGCGTACGGAAATCGAAGAGGCCACATTTTCCCAGGATATCGCCAGACTGGCTTGCCTGCATATTTCATCACATGCTGTGCGATCGCCGAAGCAAATCATTGTCGGCACTCGCCTGTCCTCATCAATCTGGTATCTTTCATGCAGAGGGTTCTGGCTTAGCGCTGCGATAATCTCTTCAACATCCACATTGCCTTCAAATTCATAAGCTGCAGGCTGCAGCCCGGTATCATGGCTCCATCGACCAACACAAACCGAAGCCTGGTTCGTGTGTCTATGCAAAAGAATCAGGAAACATGCCACAGCCAACGTATGTGATTTTTCATCAGATAAGGAAGTCCACTTCTCCACTTCGGCTTCCAGAACGATCCTTTGTTCCTGTCCAGAGCAAAAACCATTATCAGCGGGAAACACCAGGCAATTTTCAAAACTGTGAGGGAGGCTCAATTTACTTCCTTGAGAGATACTATTGTTTCAGACAGGTCCAAACAAGGCTGAACTGGCAAACATATAGCAGGCGTTTAATTTGCAGGAAAATGTTTTTTCATTTTACCTACCTCCCATTTTCCCAACCTGCTACCTAGGTACTATGAATCAGACAGCCCGCATCATCTCATCATAATCCAAGAGGTATTCATTGATGGATCCAGCGTGATGACATACCTACCATCCTTGTAGCCGGCTTCAGGCCCGGAGGCTTTCTTGCCATTTACATACAATGACATTCCCATATGTGCATGAATTGAAATGCGGCCCAGTACAGGCTCGGACCTGAAGGGCAGCTGATTGCCATTCGGTACTGCATTGGCGCCTAAAGAAATCATCAAGTTCGATGATGAGTTGATCGGATGATTATCCAGGCTTTGCACAGCAATGGTGGCATTGCGGGTGGAAATATCGAACGTTGCATCCTTGAGAACTATATGCATCCCACCTATTTCACCCATCGCCACTTGAGAGCGCGGCGTGTTGACCGTAGCAACACCCTTACTCCAGTTTCTCCAGATTTCCCCTGTATCGGATACAGCTTCATTGGCATGCTCAGGCAAACGGGTTTGATTGCAACTGTTAAATGACTTCGCGCCTGCCGGAATTTCTCCGCTGTGCAGTCAGGGCAATTCATGTATCACAGGCATGACAATTTCCAGCTTTCCCCTCTCCGCCGCTGTGCGCGCAGCAGTACAGTTTTCAGCTGAAACATTCTGGTACATCAACTGGGCCGCATCCGGGGAAAATGCATAAGTCGTATCTGATTCCTTGACATGCCCCTGCCGATATAAGAGCGCAGCGGCAGGAAGTGTTGAAATGAGTGAAGGATCATTATAGGCATGCCAGTTAGAAGGCTTGCTTGCATCATTCAGGGGGGATTGCGCATAAGCATATAGCATCACGGCATCCCAACCCTGCAATCTGGCAGCACTTGCTACATACAACGGGCTTGCATGCCTGTCTGCAACAGGGAAGGGCTCGACGTTCCACTCGGTTACAGAAACCGGCTTTCCTGATACCTGCCCCATATCGATCCAGTTGAGCATGGAATCTTCCGATTCTGGATTTTTTCGCAATTCATTCACTCGCCCGTATGAATGTACGTCAATGATGTCGCCATCAGTCAAGGCCGGGAGTGAGTACAGCGGGTTGTGCCCCCAGCTGCTGGTAGTGGCTATGGGCACTCGCACACCCAACCCCCTCAAATGCGAAATCATTGCCATATTAAATCGGTGCTCAAGATCATTCAGGAACAGCTTGGATTCGCCAGGCTCCCATGATCTCCAGGTTTTATCCGGTGATAAATCATGCTGTAATGCAAACTCCCTTGCTTGGTCCATATAAAGCCGGGTATGAAATGGAACGTCCTTATCGGGCAATAATGCATTTCCGAAATGGTGTGTAATGTCATTTTCATTGGTTAGCAGCATTCCCATTACTGCAGGTTCATCCTTGTAGGCAATTCCTGTAAACCG